>NZ_JBNAFZ010000018.1:0-73532 GCF_049800935.1 Microbulbifer sp. S227A
GACCGCGCCGCCGGGTTGCAGCAGGACAAGGCGACCGAGGTGGCACGACTGCGCGGGAGCCAAGAGGCGCAGGAGCTGGGGCGCGATCTTGGCCGCGACCGCGGTCTCGATGACGAGATGGAATTCTGAGGGGGATGACCACCATGACCAAGACACTTCCTCTCTGGGCCGCGCTCCTCTTCGGTGTGATCTGCGGTGCCGTCATCGGCACCATCGTCGCCGCCTTCTACCTGACCCTGGCCCTGAAAACAGGGTTTCAGAGCTTCGACATGTTGGCGCTCTGGAAGGCGAGCGCCGGTACTCGGCTGGCGCACCCCGAAGCCTTCAAGGTCGGCTTCGGTGCAGTCGGCTTCGGGGCGATCGGACTCGGCGCCCTGGCGCTGGCGTGGACCTGGAAGAAAGAGCGCGATGACTACGGCTCGGCCCATTGGCAGACCAAGGCGGAACTGAAGAAGAACGACATGCTGCAGGCCCCCGGCAAGGGCTTTGTCTGCGGCAAGCTCGGTTCCCCGACGTCCAATGCCGAGTTCATCTCCTCGACCACCATCCCTCATGTGATGATGGTGGCGCCGACCAGGGCCGGCAAGGGTGTGGGTTTCGTGATCCCGAACCTTCTGAGCTTTGCGGGCTCGGTGGTGGTGCTCGACGTGAAGGGCGAGAACTTCGAGAAGACCGCGCGGCTCCGGGCGCTGAATGGCGACGAGGTCTATCGCTTCAGCCCCTTCGATTGGGCCAATGCCACGCATCGCTACAACCCGCTCGCCCGGATCGCTAAGGCCCCGACATTCGCGCAGCGTTTCACAGAGGTCTCGATCCTCGCCGACCTCTTCCTCGACAAGGACAACAAGACCCTCGACACCTTCTCCGAGGCTGGCAAGTCGATCTTTGTCGCGGCCTGTCTACTGGCGATCCAGCGCGGCACGCCGAACCTTGGCGAGGTGAACAAGATCGTCGCCGGGGGCGAGTACAAGAACGCCCAGTACAAGACCTATGCTGACGAGGCCGAGGAAGACATTCTGCGCGAACTCTGGACCAACGCTGCTTCAGCCTCCTCGCGGCTCCTGACCTCGAACATTCAGGCGCTGATGACCGCCGGTCTCAAGCAATGGGACAATCCGGCGGTGCGCTCCGCCACCGAGGCGAGCGACTTCGACTTCTCGACATTCCGGAAGACCCCGCAGTCGCTCTATATCGCCGTCTCAGAGGATCACATCGCGACATTGGCGCCGCTCCTGCGTCTGATGTTCGCCGATCTCATCGCCTCGGTCCGTCTGAACGAACCAGGCCCGGACGAGCCCTGGCCAGTCATGATGATGATCGACGAATTCCAGCAAATGGGGGCGATGCCCTATCTCGAACGCGCGATCCATTCCTTGGCAAGCTATGGCGGCCGCGTCGCGATGATCGCGCAGTCGCTGGCCTCGCTCGACCGGATCTATGGCCCCGAAGGCCGCGAAAGTCTCGAGAACGGAGCGGGGCTCAAGCTCTACATCACACCGCGCGACCAGCGTACGGTGAAGGAAGTCTCGGCCGCCGTCGGCAGCACCACGCGCGAGGCGGTGACCCGGATGTACGGCCGGAACAAGGGCTTCCTGGGCGCGACCTCGACCTCGGCGCGGCTCGAAGAGCGGCCCCTGCTTTCCGAAACCGAAGCGCGCCTCATGGATCCCGACGAGGTCATAATTCTCGCTTCGCCCCAGCATCCGATCAAGGCGAGCCGCATCAAGTTTTACGACGATCCCTTCTTCAAGGACATGCTCGCCCGCCAGGAAGGCAAGCCCTTCCCCTATCCGCCGAGCGTGCAGGGCGTGGGGCCTTGGGGAGGCGATGCTGGTGATGAGGCCGGCGCAGACGAGCAGGCGAAACCAGCCGAGCGCGCGCCAGTGCGGGAGCGCTCGCAGCGCCGCGAAGCGCGCGCGATGAGCTTAAGGACGATGGAGGCCGGGCGCGGGCAGCCCGAGCCCGAGACGCTCGAGCGGGAAGCTGCGGTGCCGAAGGAATGGGAGGCGGCGCTCGACCGGCAGGAAGATTTCATCGAGGAGTTGTTGGGTGGGTGATGACCGAAATGTGTTTCAGTGCTAGTCAACGAACTAGCGGTTTCGCACCCGTTTTTGTTGGTCACTTCATCACGAGCTGATCTGGAAATGTCTGACGATCCAGTGCGATATACGGTTGAAAATTCTGTCGCAAACAAGGATTGTGGGTGTCTATTCAACCCCGCAATCTCCCACAAGCAGAGCTCCTCCATTCGGACGAAAGTTCGATGGCAATGGCACAGTGGAGCCCTAGGGGCAAAAACAGAAAAAAGGCAGGCTTGCAGTGTCTGAGAGATACCGAACGGAACTACGCAGCGCCGAGAAGGCATATCAGTCAGCCATTAAGGCGGATATCTCCGAACTCTGTCGCGTCGTGGACGGTTGGCGAGAGAGCCCCATGATGATGGTTGGCTCCGGAGGATCTTACTCTGTGGCTAGCTTCGCGGCTCAGATGCATGAACTGATGGAAGGCGAAGCTGCCAAAGCTGTCACGCCGCTCGAAATCATCTCCGGCCCGACTACGAACGCTGGTATTGCATGCTTTTCGGCAAGTGGTCGAAACCGAGATATTGGTGTGGCTTTCAAGGCCGCAGCTCAACGAGAGTTCTCTCCGCTTTCCGCGCTGGTTTTAAGAGATGAGAGCCCCCTTCACGCTTTGGGTCGAAGGTTTCAGTACGCGGATATCGTCGACTTTCAGTCTGACAGCTTCAAAGATGGTTTCTTGGCAGTCGCATCTTTGGTCGCATCTTCCGTCCTGATTACGCGTGCGTACCAAGCGTTGGGACCTGGTAGCGAGGACTTGCCTTCTTCGCTTGAGGAACTCATGCACCAAACCGTTTTCGGATGGAGCGCGGAGGTCATCGCCAGTCAAGCAAAAGAACTGTGCTTGAACCGGACCGTCAGCCTATTGTTCACGAACTCTTTACGAGCAACATCTGTCGATCTTGAGTCTCGCTTCGTTGAAGCAGGTCTGGGGAACTTGCATGCTGCGGACTTGCGAAATTTTGGGCACGGAAGACATTTCTGGATGCATAAACATAAGGCATCCACGGGTATCGTCTGTTTGGTGGGCGACGGAATGGAGCAGCTCGCAACCAAGACCCTTGAGGCCTTACCGCAAGAAATTCCGCGACTGAGAATAGATTTTCGCGGACCCAGACACCTACAGGCAATTGCGGGAATCGTAGCAGGTTTGCATCTGAGCCTTGGAGCTGGCGAGGCCTCAGAAATAGACCCCGCCAAGCCAGGTGTGCCGGAGTTCGGAAGGCGGCTCTATCGGATCGGTCCGATGCTTCCTTCGGAATCTCAGAGGGAGCTGAATCTGAATGCTGCGCTCGCGCGGAAGGGAGTTGATCTCTCAGGCGCAGACAAGGAGACTTGGTCTGAGCATTATTCCAGAGCAATTGATTTTGTCAGAGATGCTCCCATTCAGGGTTTGGTTATGGATTATGACGGAACGCTCTCTGATGACCGCGATCGGTTCAAAGTTGGCCTCCGGCCAAAGGTAGCCGAAGAACTGAACAGGCTCCTTGAAGGTGGGTTGCCCATAGGCATTGCAACGGGTCGGGGACCAAGTGCAGGCGTGTCTCTAAGGTCGAGCATTAAGCGAGAGCTCTGGGGGCGAGTACTCGTTGGGTACTATAATGGCGCAGTAATTAGTTCTTTGAGCGACGATCGTGATCCCCTACTAGAAGAATTGGATGCGGTTGAACCGATACTCGTAGAACTGCGCAAAGGTGCATTTCTGTCTTTCTGCGAAATTCGTGCGAACTCAAGACAGATTTCAATAAAATGTCCCAGGAGACGAGACATATCTCGGGCGCTTACAGAAATTCGTGAGGCGTTGAGAGTAGGTGGACTTGATAGCCGAGTAGTAATTTCCAGCCACTCAGTGGATGTACTAATCGGGGGGCAAAGCAAACTCATGTTGGTCGAAGAGCTGTGCAACTGGGCAAAAGTGGACAGTGGCGCGGTCTTGCGCATTGGTGACCGCGCCGATCCAGCGGGGAACGACTTTCAGCTCTTGGATCATCCACTTGGTCTAAGTGTCGATCAGGCGAGCGGACATCCGAAAACAGGTTGGGCATTGGCTCCCGCGGGCATCCGTGGTGTTCAAGCGACGGTATTCTACCTTGAGAGCCTTGTAAAACTTGAAGAGGCTTGGGCTATGGCTATTAAGCCCTCCGATCGAGGTCTGACGAATTGAAGAGAGAACTGGCGGAAACACTGCTTACAAAAATAATGGGGTGGTCCGATGCCGAGAAGGCCGAGGAAAGAGCTTTGCTGGAAAGCTTTGCGTCCTACAAATACGACGAATATCAGCAATTCGCTCCTGGGCGCCGTTTTCTGGAGAGTCTAGCGCTGTGGTTGCAGCAATTTGAAACCAAGGGCGAACGAGATATTGCCTATGCCTTCGTGAAGGAGCGGCTAATATTTGTTTCAAATGCCGAGATAAACAGTCTTGTTGGATTGGCCTTCCCGACCTTTGTTCGTCCGAAGTTGATTGCTGATACAGCGGAAGGCCATTCAGCTTTGGAAGCTCATCGCGTGAAATCGATAGTTAAATCCAAAGAGTATCGCACAAGATTGCGAAAGACGCTGTTTCTTGGATTGAGCGACGGTGCACGTACCGACCAGTTTCGAAGAGCGCATCCACAAGACATCACTCATGAGCAAGTGTTTCACGCGTATGATATGTCTTCGCCAAAGGCTAAAGGCTTTACGGAAAAATTACAAAAGGATCTCTCGACGATCGCTGGCGCGGAAGTACCGGAAGATCAAGCCAAGTTCGAGTATGTAGTCTTGCTGGATGATTTTACGGCGAGTGGGACCAGCTACCTTCGAGAGGGAAAGAATGGAGACTGGGACGGAAAAATTGCGAAGATTATCCGCGAACTCGATAGCGACGAGCTTTTGGGTAGTCTCGTGGCTCAGTCCGGAGTTTCTGTTCTCGTCGTGATCTACATCGCAGCTGATCAGGCGATAGAACACATCGAGAAGCGTTTGGAACGGCTGCCCTTTTCAAAGGGATCAATCGAGTTCAGGGTTGTTCATCGCCTCAACAGCGGCGTGAAACTGGCGCCGCCAACGGACGATGGAATTTTGTCTCTTGCCGACCAAGACCGCTATTTTGACCCTGATGCAGACGATGAACATTCGAAGGTTGGTGGCACGTCCAAACGTTTCGGCTATGCAGGGTGTAAGTTGCCGGTAGTTCTCGCACACAATACACCCAACAACTCCATCTTCCTTCTGTGGGCTGAAGATGTGCACAGGGTGCGCGGTCTATTCCCTCGTGTCAGTCGCCATGGAAAGTTTGAGTAGCAGTGAGAAACCCATTCCGCATAAGAGCATCCCAGCGTTCGGTGAGTGATGAACAGTTCGTCAGACTGTTCGGGCCTGGTGCTTTGGATGTCGTCGACGACAAAGAAGATCCGTTCTCCGGACTTGTCTTCTTTCGAAGCGCTCCTGGGGGCGGAAAGACAACCTTGCTGCGAATGATGCTGCCGCGCCCGCTCGAGCTCGTTGTGTCGTTGCGGGAAGATCAGCAGGTCAAGCCAACGTTCGATGTCTTGAATAATCTCGGTGCCGTGGATGAAAACGGAGCCAATTTGCTTGGTGCCATGATTTCATTCTCGACAGAGTATCAGGATCTTGCACAGATCGATCGCGGAAATGGGTTATTCAGATCGCTTCTGGATTCTAGAATTGTCATCGCGACGCTCCGATCACTCCTTGATCAAAGCGGACGACTATACCCGGATGATCTGAACACATTGCGAGTCACTTGGGAACCAGAGTCTGGTGCAACTGTGCCTGCATCCGCGAGCGGAACAGAGCTGTTTGAATGGGCTTCTGAGATCGAACGCAATTTCTATGACACGATGGATGACCTAGGGGAGCCAGATGAACTCCAAGGCGGCCATACAAGGCTCGACAGTCTCAAGTGGTTTGCCAGGGCGAGAATGTTCGATGGGCGCGGAGAGGTTCGGTCCCGGCGAATTCTCCTTTTCGACGAACTTCAATTCTTGGATAATACGCAGCGCAAAAGTCTAATAAACCTAGTAACCAATGCAAGGGAGCCGTGCGGTATTTGGATTGCCGAGCGCCTCGATGCGATGAGCCACCAAGACTTGTTGACGGAAGGCGCCTTGGAGAAACGCGATTACGACTCCGTTATCCAGCTTGAAACACAGTGGTCCGGCAAGCGGTCATCTGGTTTCACGCGATTTGCCGAGCAAATTGCCAATCTTAGGGCATCCAAGGCGGACGGTTTTGAAGGGCGAGAGTTTTTCCCTTTAGTTGCGAACGAGGAAGAGCTGGCTGAAGGCGACACTAGATACGGCGAGAAGTCATCCGACATCGAAATGCGACTTGTCGAGAAGACCGCCGGTGACAGCCGCTATGAAGAATGGATTGCCGCCGCTCGAGAAGATGGCAGAGATGCGATTTTGTCAGCTATAAAATGGCGGTCCACGGAGATCCTGATCGAGCGGGACCTAAGGCGGAGCCAGGCATCATTCGCATTTGACGTTCTGCCGGCTGATGAGCTCGATGAAAAGGAAAAAGCCGTTTCGAGGGCCGCTGAGCATTTTCTTAGAACCGAAATGGAAACTCCACTGTACTTTGGAAAAGACACGCTAGCTGCTGTGGCGAGTTCGAACATCGACCAGTATCTTGAGATTGCCGGAGCGTTGTTCGAAGAGATTTCTGCAAAGATCACCGGTCCAAGGAGCATTCCGCGTTCGTTGTCAGCGGAACGACAGGACGCGATAATTCGTGAAGTGGCCGAGCTAAGATGGGAAGGCTTGGTCCGGCGCCTGCCCCAAGGCTACGATGCAAAGAGATTTCTAGAAGCTCTCGGTAAATACTGCCGCGATCAGACCTTTCGCCCAACCGCTCCCTATATGCCGGGAGTTACGGGGTTTGCGATATCAATGCAGGACCGAAATACGCTTGCAAGTGAAGATGAAAAAAAAATTAAGCATTTTCTCCAATTGCGAAATGTCATCACGTCTCTAGTTGCACATAATTTGATCACCCCGCACTTGGATCGGAGGGCGAAGGGGAAGTCCTACATGGTTTTCTATTTGAACAGATTGCTATGCGTGAAATTTGGCCTGCCGCTTGGATATGGCGGCTGGCGTGAACAATCACTTGGAACACTCCATCGCTGGATGGAGCTCGGCGACATAGGGGAGCAGTCGGACAGGGAGCCGCGGCTTGTCTAGCGAGGTCACTATCATGCGTTGGGATCCCTATATCTTCCGTCAGGGTGAGGATTTTGATAACTTTTGGAAGAATTTCGCAAATCAACCTTCCAGGCGTTTTTTGTTTGTGCTTGGGCGTGGTTATGATCCGAGGGCTCTGTCCGTTTTAGATAAGATCGTGGGTTTTGGTGGGGAGGTCGATATTTGGCTGCTTGCCTTCGACAACGGCTTCCAAGATAGCGAATTAAGAATCCAGCTCACGCTCGAAAACGTTCGAAAACTTGAAGCTTTGGTCGGCGCATCGAAGATTCGCGAGATTGAGGTCTCACTCGGACGCTCCGGACAAGGCAACGCCACTTCTAGAAACGTGCGGCAGGCATTGCGTGCCGCGGGTTCGTTGGACGTGTATACGGACGTCGTGGCAGATATCAGCGCAATGCCAAGGATGGTGGCGCTTACGGCGGTCGCATCTCTGCTCCACGAGCTTGACAAAATGAGCGTGGATGGACCGGACGTAAATCTCCATGTGACGACCGCCGAGAGCGTGTCGGCGGACATCGGCGCCGCGCGAGGCACGCTCCGTGATGACGTCACCAACGTAATCGGCTTCACCGGGCAGCTTGATAGTGAATCGACCGATCAGATTCCTCGGGTATGGTTTCCGGTGCTCGGCGAACAGCAAGGAATTAGGCTGTCACGCATCCGCGACAAATTGAACCCTGACGAGATTTGCCCGGTGATCCCGTTCCCGACGAGAGAACCACGTCGCGGAGACGAGATCATTCGGGAACATCGGCAACTCTTGTTCGAAGAGTTCCAAGTCGAACCAGGCAACATTCTCAGAGCATCAGAGTATAATCCGTTCGAAGCCTACAAGCAGATATTCGCCGCCATGGACCGGTATCGGCGGGCGCTGAGCGAGCTTGGTGGTTGCAAGGCTTTCGTGTCACCACTATCTTCCAAGCTTTTATCGGTCGGTGCGTTGTTGGCGTGCTATGATCACAAGTACGGGGCCATCGCAGGAGATCGCATGTCAGTGGGCGTTTTGTATGTAGAAACAGCGGACTACTCCGATCCTGTCATAGATGCAGGTACGGAGTACCAGCTCTCATCGATGTGGCTTCGCGGGGACTGGGAACGATGATCGACGACAGGAAGCAGGATGCCATCGAGTTGCGGGCCATGGGAACAGGCTTCGTGGCCATGGATGTTGTGGAGGGCCTCGACGCGACCTTTGCTTCGGCAGGCGGTTCGTGTGGGAATGTCATGGCTTTGTTGAGCTGGCTGGGTTGGGATTCGTATCCTGTGGCGCGGCTTGGATGTGATGAACCGGGAGACTTTGTTGTTCACGATCTTCAGTTCGACGGCGTGAACACTGACTTTGTATGGCAGGAACAGTCGGTCTCCACGCCCGTTGTCGTTCAGAAATTCAAAGTAGATGCCGAAGGCCACAGGTCACATCGTTATGTGTTGACTTGCCCGGATTGCGGCGGCTGGCTTCCAAGGTTCAGGTCAACGACTATACGGCAAATCCAGCCGGTATTGGATAGTCATTGCGTTCCCGATATCTTTTTCTTTGACCGTGTGTCTCCGAGCGCCTTGAAGCTAGCCTCTTGGGTGCGCGAAAGTGGAGGTCTAGTCCTCTTTGAGCCGTCTTCGATCGGGGATGAAAGCCAGTTCCAGAAGGCCGTCGATGTTTGTCACGTCCTAAAATTTGCCGAAGACAGGCTGGGTCACATTAACGAAATCCGTGATCTCACTGGGCCAGATATTATCGTCCAAACCTTAGGGCCGCGAGGCTTGGAATTTCGCCTTGGCTGGGATTGGTTCGAACTTGATGCATTCGAGGCGCCATATTTTCTTGATGCTGCAGGATCAGGTGATTGGTGTACCGCACTGCTCTTGAGTGAACTTGGCAATCAGGGAAATTTGAATCCCGTATCCTGGACGCCGAGGTTAATTTCTGACGCACTTCGACGAGGGCAAGCGGCGGCGGCCCTAAACTGCGGATTTGAAGGTGCCCGCGGGGCGATGCAAGCAGCCGACAAGGATGCTTTCATGTTGGCGGTTTCAGACCTGATGGCTGGCAAGGAACCTTCAGTTGAAAGATTGACCGAGGGTAAGGCTGAGCCGCGAGTGAATCTGTGTTCGCTATGCAAGATTGTTCCGTTTTCCACGGGGAATGATGCCGAAACCGCCTAAAGTACTGTGACACAAGCGGTGCCCACGCACTATGGTGCCGGGGCCCAGTTCTGCCTACGAGCCTCAAGGCGGCGGCTGGTTTCTGCTCCCAGGTAGATGAAACTCCGTGATCCCCCGCTTCCCGTCGGCCCGCCCGAGCTGCACAATCACATCGATGGATTTCCGGATGTATTCCCGCACCTCGGCGAAGGTCAGCGGTGTGCCAGCCTGCAGCACCATGATCGCCAGCCGGTCGATGGCCAGTTCCGCGGTTTCGGCGTGGATGGTGGAAACCGACCCACCATGACCGGTGTTGATCGCTTCGAGATAGGTCAGGGCCTCGGCCCCGCGTAACTCGCCGACGATAATCCGGTCGGGGCGCATGCGGAGGGAGGCCTGCAGGAGGGAGTTGGCGCTGCGTTGCGACCCGGCACCGCGGTCGGCCAAGAGGGCGACGGTGTTCGGCTGGCCGGGGAAAAGCTCAAAGGCGTCTTCGATGGTGATCAGCCGTTCGTGTTCGTTTACATGCGTCAGAAGGTGCCGGGCGAAGGTGGTCTTGCCGGTCGAGGTGCCGCCACTGATCAGGACATTGAGCCGCGCCTCGACCAGGGTCTGTAAGGCAGCTTCGAGGTTCTCTTCGGCGAGACTGGCGATGTTTTTCATCTGCTCCGCGCGGAGCGCGTCGAGAGAGACGGCCTTGCCGAAGAGATAGGTGGGCGCGTAGTCCCGGACGCTGCCCGAGGCGAAGAGGCGGATGGTGATCGAAGCGCCGCGATCGATAGCGGGCGGCACGGCGACCTGGACCCGGAGGGGCCGGCCTGCATATTCCACCTTGCCGGAGACGAGCGGGTTCTTTTCAGAGACGCGGGCCTTGGCGTCACCGACGATGGTCTGGGCCATGTTGAGGGCTGTGGTCCGGTCTACGGTCTGGCCTTCGTGGCGCATGGTGGCGTCGCCCGCCACCTCGAGCCAGACTTTGCCATCCGGGTTGATCGCGATCTCGACCACGTCGTCACGGCGCAGAAGGTCACGGAACGGGTCGAGATAACGCTCGAGGTAGGAGGCTGGGCTTTCTGTCCTGGTCAATAGATTACTACATCCCGGTCCACGAGCACGGTAACCGAGGCCCCCTGATCGATATAGATCGTCGGCGCAATCGAGACCTGATCGGCAATGACGGACCCCACCGCGTCCTGCAGGTCGCTGCCGACATCGCCCAGGACGATGCTTGCGGTTTCATTGCTGGCACTCTCGGCCGCGACGGCTGGCGCCGCCCCGATCACGGAAATCAGGGCCGCCCCGCCGAAGCGCTCGGCAAACTTGGTGTCAACGAGACCGGTGAGGCCTGAGCGGCCAAGCTGGTCTCCGCCGACTGCGGCGATTTCCATCGAGGTGCCGTCCGGGGTCAGGACGCGGGTCCAGAGGATCAGGATGCGCTCCTGATGCATCTCGATGCCGGAGCGGTATTGGCCAAAAAGGCGGGAGCCCCGGGGGATCAGGATCCGGTCCCCGGAAAACGCCGGGACCGGCTCGGAGACGACCGCGACCACGGAGCCCGGCAGATCGCTGTTGATGGCGGTCTGGAGGGCGGCCTGGATGACCGAGCCTTGGGTCAGCGTGCGCTCAGGATGGGTAAGACGGGCGGCCTCCTGCACCTCGAGCGGCCGCGCGCTCTGCAGGAACGCCTCATTGCCCGAGAGCACCGGCCCGCCGGTTTCAGCGGTCGCCGGATCGGCCACTGCCGCGCCACTCGCACCGCCACGCGGACCGTCGGCATAGACCACGGCGGGGGATTTGATCTGCGCGGTCAGAAGCTCCTCGGCGACACGTTCGGCCTCGCGCTGGCGTTGTTCCTCTTCCTGCCGCCGGCGTTCTTCGAGCAGGCGCTGATCGGCGATCAGCCCTTCGCGATCGAGCTCGGCCTCGAGCCCTTCGCGCTGTGCTCGTTCGGCATCGAGCATGGCCTGCAGCCCTTCGATGCGGGTTTCGGTCTGGCGCTGGAGGTTGGCCAGCTCGGTTTCCTTCTCCGCTATAAGTGCTTCCAAGGCCGCCTTCTGGTTATCGAAGGCCTCGCGCAGGTCCGCAACGGCGGACTGGATTTCCGAATTGCGGGCGGCCTGGCTGGCGGCGAGGGCCTCGCGGAGCTTGGCGATCTCGGCCAGCACCTCGGCGCTCGGTTCCGCGGCAGGGGCGGCGGGCACATCGAGCGCCTCCTCGACGGCGATCAGCGCGTCGTTGACCCGCTGCTCGGTCTCGTCGGGCGGGAACTCCAGCCGACCGCCGGTGCCGGGGCGGCGGTCCTGGAATGTCTCGACATCTGAGGTCTCGAGTGCGCTGTCACCTTCTTGCAATCCTGTGGCAAGGAAATACGCCCCTCCGGCCCCGCCAAGAGCGAGAGCGGCGGCGAGCGCGCCGACCCCGAGGCTGTTGCCGCGGCGTTTGGATTTGCCACGCTGGCTGAACTGATCGAGGCGGTCCTGCAGGTCGGGAGGGGTTTGATCGGCCATTGTCAGTTGCTCACATAGATCGCGCTCTCGTCGCGCCAGGCGCAGATCGCCTCGTCGCCGATGCGCAGCGTCCAGTAGGTGTTCACCCCGAGCACGCGGACAGTGTTGCCTTGCTGGGTCCAGTTGACCGTGCGCTCACGGCCTTGGTCATCTGCTTTCAAAAGAGCGGGCTGGCGACCGTTTTCCGGGAAGACGAAATACGTATAGCGCCCGTCGTCGTAGATATGGCTGGGGCGAAAATCTCCTTCACCTGAGATACGGTAGTTGTAGTTACGCGGGGCCTCAAACCCCTTGGGCTGGGTGGCACTCGCCGCGCGGCGTTCTTCGTCGGGGTAGCGGAAGCGCACCTCGAAGAACATGCCGGTGCGGTTCGGGATCGAACCTTCGCGCAGGTGGAAGGAATAGGTGCGTCGGTTGGTGATCACGGTCATATTTGTCGAGGCCTGCGCGACATGCGGTTTGATCGTCAGCACGTTGCCGAGCTCGGGGATCGGGTCGACCTGGAAGCTTTCTGTGTCGCCGACAATCACCGCCTCGAAGCGCTCGCCCGTCCCGAAATGGATCGTCGTCGAATGTCTGAGATCGGTTTCGATCCGGTAGACCTGGTTTTCATTATAGACGGCGGTGCGGATGCGGATATCGAGCGGGCCGCCTTGCGGCGTGGCCTCGGCATTGGCGGCAACAGGGAGGACAAGCGCCAGGAGGAGCGCGGGCAGGGATTTCATCTTGGTCAGTTCTCCAGGGTCTCGGCGTCGACGCGGTAGGAGGTCACCACGAAGCCCAAGGGGTTGGCCCAGACGTCCTGAAGGCGCTGGCGGGTTTCGGGTTGGAAGTCGTAGCCGACGGTCGCCACGTAGGACCGGGTGACGGTGCGCGTGTCGCGCGGCCGGCGCAGCGTCCGGGTGAAACGGACCTGCGCCACGCCGCGCTCGATCTGGTTCACCGACTTGATCACCACCTCGATCTTGGCGTCGCGGCCATAGACGGTGATCGGGTAATCCTCATTGGTGGAGGACCAGAGATCGCGCAGCGTGCGTGCGGCATCGCCGTCCGAGCGGTCGAGGACCGAGTTGATGCGTTGCTCGCCATCGGTCAGGTCATAGGTCTCGCGGTCATCCACGTAGGCCACGAGATTGGCCTGGATGATGGCGTCGCTCTCGGAAAGTGTGAGCGCCTGGACAGCCGCAACCCGGTCCATCTCGCCGGTTTCCTTATCGACCACAACGACGAAGGTCTCGGTCGATTTGAGGGGAAAGAGGCTCGCGCCCGCGACCATGCCGGTCACGCCCACCAGCACGCCCGCCGCCGCGACGAACCAGGCGAAGCGCTCGCGCCGTCTTGGCCCGTATATGAAATCCGCTTCAAAAGCGTCGCGGTCAGGCGCGGACGAACTGGTCACAAGCTTCTTCAAAGTAGTCGTCTTTCACATCAAGGTTTGCGGAAGGCCTTGGCGGCGGAGAGAAGCGCGCCGGGGCTTTGCCGGATCATCTCGCCGGTCTTCACGACGCCCGCATTGGCCATCTGGTTCAGTTCCTGCGGGGACTTGCCGGTGACGACGCGTGCGGTCGCGCCCGCGCCGTACTGGCGCGTGTTGACGAAGCCCTGACGTGCAAGGCCGGTGAGACCCACGGCATTCGAGGCAATGCCGACGACGCCGGTGAGGTTGGAGGCGATATATGGCACCGAGGCCATGATCCCGGCGCTGAGGATCAGAATGACGAGGAAGGGCAGGATGAGGCTGACAGTCTCGACATCGCCGGGATCGGCGGAGGCGTCCCCGATGGCCTCGGCGATGGCGACGATGATGCCCGCGGCGCCTGCTGCGGCGACGGGCATGAGCGCGTAACCGATGGTGGCGCGGGTCCAGGCCTCGAAAAGGGACTGGGTCGGCTTGAAGAGCGAGGTCACGATCATGAAGGGGGCGATCACGATCATCAGCGCGAAGACGATGCGGGCGAAGGCGATGATCCCGGCGGTGACGGCGGCGAAGACGGCGGAGAGGACGAAGAAGATCGCACCCAGCACCGCGCCGAAGACCCAGCCTGCGCGGTCGCCGATCGTGTCGCCATAGGCGGTGATGCGGGCGACCATGTTGTCGAGGCTCTCATAGACCCCGGCCTCGTCGCCCGAGCCGGTGAGCGCCAGGATCGAGGCGCCGACAGAGTCCGGCACCCGCGTGACGATGTCATAGATGACGCTGAAATTGTCCCAGCTCTGCGCAAAAATACCCACGAGCGCGATCTTCATACCGAAGGCAAAGCCGGTGCCGAAGGGCAGGGGGCGGAGTTGCATCACCGCGTTGATCCCGAGAAGCACGACAAGGAGCGCGGCCCCGGCGGAGATCACGTCGCCGACCGCGCCCGCCGAGGAGACGAAGCCGTCCTGCGCCACGGTATCCACCGCGGCGTCGACCTGGCTCAGGATGTCGCGAATAACGCCCATCTATTCCGCACAGGCCTCCACAACACGGGCCTCGAGGGCGTCGGCCAGCGCGTAAAGGTCCAGCACCTTGAAGGGCAGACGCGGATTTTCCGAGGTCTGGAACCGGGGCAGGGCGGTGAGCGCCTGATCCCAGGTGAACTCGTCCAGCAAGCATGTACAGCTCTCCGAGGCGAGGGCTTCCTCGGCCATCAGGATGCGCAGGATCGCGCGGTAGCCGTTGCGGAGATAGGCGGTCTCGGCCAGATCGATGGGCGGTTTCGGGACACGGCATGCGTCGGCCTTTTCCCGCGCGATGGCCATCGAGTTGAAGGGGGTGTCACCGGAGGGCTGCGCGGTCGGAGTTTGGGCCAACGCAACACTTGGTAGGGCGGCCACGACAAGTGCTGCGAGACAAAGAGACCGGATTGGTGCCAAGCTGCGGGTCATGAATTGCCTCATGGATCCACCGCCATCGACCGGAATTTGCGCTCATCCGCGAGGGTTGCGGCATCGACAACGCCCAGCTGGCCTGCACTGACGCCCTGGGCCGCTTCCAGCCGCCAGATCTGGGTCAAGATGATGCCGAGCTCGGCGGTGACGCGGGTGTTGAGATCGACGGCGGCCTTCAGCCCGTCCTGATCGTCGATCAGCCCGACCATGGTCTCGAGCCGTTCGAGGCTTTGACCCGCCTCCTCGTGGCTTTCCTGCGCGGCGACGGAGAGCATAGCGCTGGCCCCGGCAGAGGCGGCGATGCGGTTGTCGGCGGGCTGATCCGATCCCGAGAGCGTGCTCAGGCGTTCCGAGGTGAAGCCGCTGCCCGAAAGCACGCGCTCAACCGAGGCCGAGAGTTCTGCGCCCGGATTGAACCCGCTCAGGAAATCGCCGCTGGCCAAGGACTGCGCGGTATTGAGGGGGGCCACCAGCTTGCCGCGAAGGGCGCGGAACTCTTCGACTGTGGCAAAGAGTTCACCGAGCCCGCTGCCCTCAATGAGCGAGGTCAGTTGCGCCTCGAGGTTCGTCAGCTGCGACAGCTGGGTTTCCAGTTCCAGCCGCATTGTGGCGAGCTGCTGCATCTGGACATTCAGATCTTCGGCCATGTGCTCGAGCTGGGCGACAAGCTGGCCAAGCTGTGAGCCATCAAAGGTTGGTACGCCCTGGGTCGCTGCGGGCGAGGTGAGCCCGAGTGTGGTGACTGCGGCCACGGTCAGGAGAAGATGTCTCATTCGGGAACTCCCATCTGCATGAAGTCGCGCTCTGCCAGACGGTCGGCCACGAGGTGCTGCGTGTAGGCCGCCTCGCGCTGCTGGTTGGCCGCCATCAGCCTGAAGCGAAGGTTGAGAATGCGGCCGATTTCGGCCTTGGCGTAGGTGTTGAGCTCCCAGGCCGCCTTGGCATTGGGCTGCGCATCGATCTGCAGGATGATCGCGCGCAGGCGATTGATGACCTGTTCGGTCGTGGCGGAGCTGTCGGCGGCGTAATAGACGCCCGCCTCAGAGATGCTGGCATATTCGGCGAGCGCAAAGTCTGAGGGAGAGAGTGTGCCGAGCGCGTCGGCGCCACCAACCACGGCGAGGTATTCGTTGTAGAACTTCGAGATGTTGCGCACGTAGCCTTGGGTCTCAGTGAAGGGTGGCACCCCGCCGTATTCGATGACCCGGCCCGGCCCCGCGTTATAGGCCGCAAGTGCATGGGGGATATTGCCGAAGCGGTTGAGCTGCGTGGTGATATAGCGCGCGCCGCCGCGCAGGTTGTCTTTTACGTTATAGCGATCGACGCCAAGATCGGAGGCGGTGCCAGGCATGAGCTGGGTCAGGCCATAGGCCCCGACCGGGCTTTCGGCGGCGACGTTGAAGCGGCTCTCCTGCTTGATCAGGGCCTGGAAGAGGCAGCGCCACTGGGTAGCCGAGAGACCGGCGCGGGCCACACCGGGCGCGGCAGCGAACTCGCCCGCGACCTCGACGATCATCATCTCGACCGTCTCGCGGCCCTCTCCGAAAAGGCGGCTGTTCATCGGGCTTGGATCATTGTTCGGGTAGACCGCCGCCACTCCGAAATCCGCATTGCCCTCGAGCGCGCGGATATCGAAACCGGGACCGGTGATCGCTGCCGTCATCTCTTCGAGAACGCGCAGCTGGTCGGCCTGGACATCGGCGAGCGTGGACTCGGTCCGATCCTTGTCCTGCTGGACGCCCAGATCCTCGGCCAGTGCCGTCACCCGCGCGATGGCGCGACCGATCGCGGAATTGTCCTGTGTCGGCACTCCCTGGGCATGTGCGGGCAGGGCGCCGAGGCCAAGGCAAAGCCCGGCGGATATGATCGCGACACGGCTCATTCCGGACGGGGCAGGGGCTCGAAGGTGCAGTCGGGTTTGGCCGTCTCCTGAGCCGGTGCGCCCATGGTCGAGAAGGAAAGCGCGGACCGCGTCACCTGCGGCTCGCCATTGCGTCCGAAGCAGGGCGAGGTTTTCTCGGTGTATTTCTCGCAAGCGGAAAGAAGGCTCGCGGCGGCGCAAAGCGCGAGGAGGGGTTTCGAACTCATATCACATGTCTCCAGAAATCGGGATTGGCGCGCCAATCGGCAGGCACGCGGGCCTCGCCAGTGGCGCCGCCGCCAAGGATGGGAAGGAGGTCGCCAAGTGCGGAGAGATCGGCATCGACGAAGACGCTGTCGCCCGCCGAGCGGATAAGCGCGATGCGCTGGCCGATGGTCGGCTGCACGAGAAGGGCAGCCTCCTTGGCGTTGACGCGGAGAAAATCGTAATCGGAGACGGTGGCGCGATCGTTCGGGAAGAGGATCTGCGTCGGCACCGTCTCGACGATGGTTTTGCCGACGCGGCTGTCGCGCAACTGGCTCGGATACTGCGTCATCATGATGACGACGCAGTTCATCTTGCGAAGCGTCACCAGCCAGTTTTCCAGCCGCGCCCCGAAATACGGATCGTCCAAGAGCTTCCACGCTTCGTCGAGCACGATGATGGTGGGACGGCGGTCTTCGACCACGCGTTCGATCTGGCGGAAGATGTAGGAGAGTACCGCCATGCGCTCGGTCGTCATGTCGAGGATCTCGGTCATATCAAACCCGACGATGTCGCCCGTGAGCTTGAGGCCCGCGCCGCGCTCGGGCTCGTCGAACACCCAGCCATAGCGCCCGCCGGGGGCCCATTCGGCAACGCGGGATTGCAGCTCGCCATCATCATCGAGTGACTGGAACAGGGTCTCGAAACTGGCGAAACGCTGCAGCGCCGCCCCCGCATCGGCGTTCTGGCCGACCGCGCTTTGGATATGGCGGGATTGCTCGCCCGAGAGCGTGCCATTCCGTGTGAGAAGTGTCGCAAGCCAGTCCGAGAGCCAGGCGCGGCCGCGCTCGTCGGTTTCGGTGGCGAGCGGGTTCAGACCTGTCGGCACGCCAGCCCGGATTTCGTTATAGCGCCCGCCGAGGGCGCGCACGGCCATCTCCAGGCCGCGATCCTTGTCGAAGAAGAAAAGCCGTGCGCCGACCCGCTGCGCCTGCGCTGCGAGAAAGGCAGTGGTGAGCGTCTTGCCGGTCCCGGTGCGCCCCAGAACCAGCGTATGGCCAACGGTCGGTTCCTTGCCTGGGGCTCCCGCCTCGTGGAAATTGAAGCGATAACCAGAGGTGCCGACCGTGGGCAGGACCGAAATGGTCTGACCCCAGGGCGACTGATCAGGACCGCGTCCTTCGACGCTACCATGCAGAGCTGCGAAGTCGGCGAAATTGATGGAGGAAATCGGCGTCTTGCGAGCGCGGTAGCCGAAATTGCCGGGGGATTGTGCGAAGTAGGTGGCTTTCAGCGCCATGTTCTCGCGCACGATGACGGACATGATCTCCTGACCCACGCGTTTGATCTGGGCGGCGGCCCGTTCGAGCGTGTCGCGGTCCGGCGCGTAGACCGCGATGGAGAGGTGATGGTCCCCGAAGGCGATGCGTCCTGCCTCCTGGTCGTCGGCAGCCTGGCCCAATTGTTCGCGCAGGGAGACGGCCGCATCGTCGGAGGCCTGCATCTGGCGGATGATGCGCTGGATGCGTTCGGCCATGATGTTGTTCGGGATCGGGCTGAAGGAGTTCGTGAGCACGATGTCGAGCGGCAGGTCGAGCGCGTCGAGCAGCGTCACATCGGTCAATGCCGGGTAGGTCTTCATCGAAAAGAGCGCGCCGTATTTGACCCGCCCAGTCACGGCGTCGGTCAGGGTGACGACGTCGCCGTCGAAGGTCGCGCGGCAATTGCTCAAAATATGTGAAAGAGGCAGAGCGCTTTGTCCGAAGGCTATGGGGGAGAAGCTGCCCGCGTTCAGCGTGTTTAGATAGCCCAGCCATTCACCACCCGTGCGGGTCAGGCGCACAGGGTTGGCCGAAGACAGAGCCACCTCGAAAAAGCCCATGACCTCGTTCAGCTCCTGCAGGCGCGTCGCGCGGTCCTTGACCCAGGCTTTGCGGGCCAGCGTCCGAAGGAATGGAATGCGCGCGGAGATATCGGGGCGCCGGATCACGCTGAGATAGAGTTGGCGCTTGGCCGGGCGCAGGTCTTTCACATGGGCCTGCCAGCGGGCATCTATCGCGGCGGCGAAGCTGTCGCCCTCGATGGGGCGCATCCCCAGATCCTGTGGCACGGAGATGCGGTGGATGTAAAAGCCGAAGGCATTGCCGGTCTGGGCGACGATGGCGGCAACCGCGCGCTTGAGCGCATCGAGCCGTGCGTCTTCGCTGGTCATCGGGTTCAGACCATCAAGGCGCAGGGTCGCCATCAGATCGCCCTCGCGCAGCACCATCACATCGTCATCGGCAAGCGCGAAATACGGCAGGTGATCAGCGAGATAGCTCTCCCGCGCGAACTCCCCGCCGCCAGCCTGAAGCAGAGCGGTTCCGTGAGTGGAAAGTGTGCCCGCATCAAGCGCCAAAGCTGTCGCCTCCATGCAGGGCGCGGTTCTTCGTCGGGCGCACCGAGCCGTAGGAAACGCGCAGGACCTCGAAGAAATGCGGCTCGCGGTCGGCGACGAACCAGAGGATCGGATAGGCGACGAGGCCGATCAGGAAGAAGACCATGGACTTGGTCCAGATGAACGGCAGAACGACCCCGGTCGCCAGCACCACGAGGTATCCGACAGGGAGGCCCAGATACTTGGGCGGTCGGGCGAGGCCCAGAAAAAGGGGGGATCGTTCTGCCAACTCTATTCTCCAACCTCAGGAGAAGCCGTCGACGATGGTGCCGGCCGAGAAGATCAGCACGATCCCGATGATGACCGAGGCGAACCAGCCCCAGTTCAGCCGCCCCATCATGCACATGAAACCAGTGCCGATGACGGCGAGTGTGGCAACCGCGATCCCAATCGGACCGGTCAGCGCGGCCTCGACGGTTTCCAGCATGGTCTGGATCGGCGACAAGTCCTGCGCGAAGGCAGGGCTTGCGAGAGCCGCCAAGGTTGTGGTGGCAGGCAAGAGGCGGCTGAGGCGATGTCGAAGCATGCGAAGTTCCCTTGTTTTACTGAAGATCGATGAGGACCGGCGCGCGGGCTGGAACCCGGTCTGCGACGCGGATGTCCGGCGCGGAAACAGGTGTACCCGCAAGTCGGGACCGGATCCGGTGGATGCGCGCGATGTAGTCGCGGGTCTCGATGAAAGGCGGGATGCCGGAATACTCGACCACCCGGTGCGGTCCGGCATTGTAGGCCGCGAGCGCCAAGTCGATGTCCTTGAACGTTCCGAGTTGTGCGAGCAGATACCGCGCCGCGCCGTCGAGGTTCTGGGAGGGATCGCGCGGATCGACGCCGAGCGCACGGGCAGTATCCGGCATCAGCTGGCCAAGACCATAGGCATCCTTCGGGCTGACGGCGGTCGGGTTGTAGCTGCTTTCAGCCTCGACCAGGGCGCGGAACAGAATTTGCCAGTCGTCCGCATCAAGGCTGACCTGCCGCAGGGCACGGTTCCCCTGGTGGCGGACGGCAGTCGTGCGGATCAGGGAGAGGGTGTCGTCGCGACTGGAAGGCGGCGTGGCGTCCAACGAGGCCAGAACGACCTCGGCTTCAGCGCTATGTTCCAAACCAGCCCAGGCAGGGCGCTCACCGTGAAAGGTCCAGCCCGAAGTCCGGGCTGTGCCGTCGCGGCCGAAGGCGATAACGTCAGCCGCGCTCCTCGAGGGTGATGCTGTAGTCAGGACCAAAGCGCAGATCGCGCCCGTCACCGAACTCGAGATGATGTTTGAAGAGCCCTGGCCATATGTTGAAATACCGCGGCTCAGGCCCGTGCGGGGTGATCCGGGTCGAGACCAGAATGGCTTCCGGCTCACCCTCGCGCAGGTAGATGCACTGGTAGCGCGGCTTGCCATCGTCCGTGAACCCCACGAGTTCATACCGGCAGCGGAACGCGATGCCCTGTTCGGACAGGTCTTTGACACCATCGATGGTGATCAGGATCTGGTTGCGCGCTATCGGCATGTTCGGACTCTCCCCACGAGAGCCCTTCTACTGCACGACACTAAGGCCATAAAGTCATATGGAGTCAATACGACATATTGCAGAAAAATACATATTGCGCGATAGTCTGCGCAACTTTTGCGGGAGAGCGACATGAAGCGACAGGCGATGGCAGCGGCGATGGGGGTGATGGCGGTGTTCGGAGCCCCGGGGAAGGCGCAGGCCTATGACATCGACTGCGCCATCATGCTCTGCATGGCTGGCGGCTTCCCCCCGAGCGCAGTCTGTGCACGGGCCTATCGCACTATGATCCGCCGCATCACGCCCTGGCCGAGCCTGCCGCCCTTCGGGGTCTGCACCTTCGCACATGTGCCGGTCGAGCTGGGCGGGCCCGGCGGGGAGGGCGAGCTCGACACCACTCTGCCCGAATACGAATGGCTGAACCGCACCCATGTGATCTGGTTCACCGGTCAAGCCTATAGAGAAAGGGGAGGTGAACAGTATTGGGACTGGTCTCTCCGTTCCTGCGACCGAGAGAACCGCACCTGCCGGTACATCCAGCGGGTCTACCGATCCCACACGCCCTGGCCCGAGGCATTCGTATCGGAAGGCGGTCAGGAGATCGCCTATCCGACCGGCGGAGGTTCCTCGTACTTCTATTTGCGCAGTATCATGGTTGAATACGGCGACTACGAGGGCAACATGGGCCACTCGGAGTGGTTCTCCTACTGATCCGAACGGTCTGATGCCTTCAGGGAAACTGGGCGAAGCTCGACCAGACAAGCATCAAAGCGTTCTGGATCGACATGCCAGCGGCGGCTCACCGAGCCATCATTCCAACGGTAATCGGTGAACAGGTGAATCTCCTGCGCACCGTCGTTCAGAAACCCGTTCTGGAAGGGCCAGCCTGTCTTCTTCTTACCCATCGAACTCTCTGCACTCCATTTGACTACCTCTTGAGACGTTCCGCTCCAGGACGCATCAGGGGCTGGCAAAAACTGGCTAGCGTTTTGTGAAGAGCTCTGCTGGATCTACGTTCAGTGCTTTGGCGATACGTTCGAGAAGGTCGAGGGAGGCCGCGAACTTGGCGTTCTCGAGCTTGCCCATATGGCCGCGACTCACATCGGCCCGATGAGCAAGCTCCTCCTGGCTGAGGCTGCGGGCGCGTCTCAATTCCTGGATGTTTAGTGCTACACGGTCCCGCAAGTTCATGCCGTTGAAACGGACACGATGCGCGAAATATCGCCACGCGATATATGTTACATTCGGAAGTGCAGAGAAGAAATCTTGGGATGGCGCGAGATCGCCGGAATGGAATGCCTGCCGAAACGCAGGTCACGTGATGATCCGTCTCGCAAACATTATGGGCCGTTCAATCGTTCTTTCAGGAAAGGGCGGCACCGGAGAGAGGTTCCGGTACCGCCAGGGTATCGCCCACAGGGAGGTGGTAGAGGGCGAATTCTACACGGAAAATTTGGGGTCGACCAATAATCGCGTAATCATGATTATGGTAATTTTTAGGCTGTCACGGCACCTCAGACAGCTTCGAGTGCGATTGCAATTCCCTGTCCCACGCCAATACACATGGTCGACAACGACTTTTCTCCAGGTTTGAGGTCCAGCATCGCTGAGCCGGTGATGCGGGCACCCGACATGCCAAGCGGATGGCCGAGAGCAATAGCGCCGCCGTTTGGGTTCACGCGGGCATCATCATCCGCGATCCCCAGGTGCCGTAGTGTGGCCAGACCCTGCGAAGCAAAGGCTTCGTTAAGTTCGATCACCGAGAAGTCTTCTTGTTTCAGTCCAAGTCGCGCCATCAGCTTTTTCGACGCCGGTGCCGGCCCGAAACCCATGATGCGCGGTGCAACGCCGGCGGTTGCGCCGCCCAAGACCCTTGCGACCGGCGTGAGGCCAAATTTTTTTGCGACGTCGCTGGTGGCAAGGATCAATGCTGCGGCACCATCGTTCACGCCTGAAGAATTCCCTGCGGTTACCGTGCCATCCGCTTTTACGAAAGTTTTCAGTTGGGCGAGCGCTTCCAAAGTCGTACTCGCGCGAGGGTGTTCATCCTGTACGACGATCTTTGGCTCCCCCTTTCGCTGAGGAATCTCTACCGGGACAATTTCACGGGCCAAACGACCGTTCGCCATAGCAACGCTCGCCTTTTGCTGGGAATGTAGGGCGAAAGCATCTTGGTCGGCGCGGTTGATGCCGAAGACTTCAGCCACGTTTTCGGCCGTTTCAGGCATACTGTCGACGCCGTATTGGCTCTTCATCAGTCTATTGACGAAGCGCCAGCCGATGGTGGTGTCTTCCACACTATTCTCGCGCGAGAATACTGTTGTAGCTTTTGGCATCACAAACGGAGCACGCGACATGCTTTCCACACCACCTGCGACAATGAGATCGGCCTCTCCTGATTTGATAGCGCGGGCGGCCGTGATTATCGCATCCATGCCCGACCCGCACAACCGATTCATTGTTGTCCCCGGTACACAATCCGGAAATCCAGCTAGTAGAAGCGACATGCGAGCAACATTACGGTTGTCCTCTCCCGCTTGGTTGGCGCAGCCAAAAATCACTTCGTCAATGGTCGCTAGATCTAGCCCCGGGTTTCGGCTGGCCAAGGCCCTGAGTGGGATTGCGCCAAGATCGTCGGCTCGCACAGAAGAAAGCGCGCCGCCATAGCGACCGATTGGTGTGCGGATGTAATCGCAGATATAGACGTTTGTCATTCTTTGAGTGCCTTTGTCAGGTCCGGGACTGCGTCGAAGAGGTCTGCGACGAGGCCGTAATCGGCGATTTGGAAGATGGGGGCCTCTTCGTCCTTGTTGATGGCGACGATGACCTTACTGTCCTTCATCCCCGCAAGGTGTTGAATTGCCCCGGAAATCCCGACCGCGATATACAGCTCGGGCGCCACGACCTTGCCGGTCTGGCCGACCTGCCAGTCGTTCGGTGCGAACCCAGAGTCCACAGCCGCGCGCGAGGCGCCGACGGCAGCACCCAGTTTGTCCGCAAGTGCTTCAATAATCGCGAAATTTTCCTCGGAACCGACGCCGCGCCCGCCCGAGACCACGACCTTGGCCGAGGTCAGTTCCGGACGATCCGACGCCGCGACCTTGTCCTCGACCCAGGCGCTCAGGCCCGCGTTGCCGGCTGCTGCGATGGCCTCGACGGCGGCCGAGCCACCCTGGCCAGCCGCGTCGAAGGCGGTGGTGCGGACGGTCAGTAACTTCTTGGAATCGTTGGACTTTACCGTCTGCATCGCGTTGCCCGCGTAGATCGGGCGCTCGAACGTGGACCCGTCCAGGATGGCCGTCACGTCCGACAGAACCATCACATCCAGCAGCGCCGCAACGCGCGGCAGGATGTTTTTCGCGCTTGCCGTGGAGGGAGCAACGATATGTTCATAATTGCCTGCCAGGCTGACCACCAGATCGGCGACCGGCTCGGCCAGGCCGTTGGCGTAGGCCGCGTCATCCGCGACCACAACCTTCGCCACGCCGTCGATCTGCGACGCGGCCTGACCCGCAGCAGCAGGGCCCGCAACCAGAACGGTCACATCGCCCAGCGATTTGGCAGCGGTCACCGCCTTGGCGGTGGCGTCCAGCGCCAGCGCGCCACCGGCGATTTCTGCAAGGAGAAGAACAGCCATTACACGATCCCCTTTTCTTTCAGTTTCGACACCAGCTCGTCGACCGAGCCGACCATCTCGCCTGCCGACCGTGCGGCGGGCTCGGCGGTTTTCACAATCTCCAGGCGCGGGGTGACATCGACGCCGTAATCGGCGGCGGTCTTCTCATCCAGCGGCTTCTTCTTGGCCTTCATGATGTTGGGCAGCGAGGCATAGCGCGGCTCGTTCAGGCGCAAATCGGCGGTGACGATCGCCGGCAGCTTGACCTTGATCGTCTGCAACCCGCCATCCACTTCGCGGGTCACGACGGCATGATCGCCTTCGATCCCGACCTCGGAGGCATAGGTCGCCTGGCCCCAGCCCAGCAGCGCCGCCAGCATCTGGCCGGTGGCGTTCATGTCATTGTCGATCGCCTGCTTGCCCGCGATCACCAGGCCCGGCGCCTCGGCGTCGATCACGGCCTTCAGGATCTTGGCCACCGCCAGCGGCTCGATGTCCTGGTGCACGTCATCGGCGGCCACAACCAGGATCGCCCGGTCCGCGCCCATCGCCAGCGCCGTGCGCAGCGTTTCCTGCGCCTGCTTCACGCCGATCGAGACGACGACAACCTCGTCCGCCTTGCCCGCTTCCTTCAGCCGGATCGCCTCTTCGACCGCAATCTCGTCGAACGGGTTCATCGACATCTTCACATTCGCGAGATCAACTCCGCTCCCGTCCGCCTTAACGCGAACCTTCACGTTGTGGTCAATTAGGCGTTTTATAGGAGCAATTATTTTCATTGGCTTTTATCGTTTTCAAAATTTGCAATGGTGGTAACGGCCCGGATTCCGAGCCGTTACTCGGGATGGGTCCCTGTCAATTCGCAGTATAACCGCCATCTACTACAATCTCTGCTCCGTGAACGAACGATGACTCATCCGATGCGAGGAACAGGACCGCATTCGAAACCTCTTCAGGTTTGCTTGGTCGCTTGAGCAGCGTCGCCCCCAGAATTGCCTGCCGGGTAACTTCGTCGGCGTGTAGCAGATCTTTTGTCATGGGAGTATCGATGACACCGGGATGGATCGAATTCACGCGTATGCCACTTTCAGCCAGGTCGACTGCGCAGGATTTCGTCAACATCCGTACGGCGCCTTTGGATCCAATGTAGGCTCCCGCCGAAGCGGCTCCAACAATCCCATAGATTGAAGAAATATTGATAATAGATGCCTTTTCGGCCTCTTTCATCAATGGAACCGCGGCTCGGATGCCGAGATAAATACCGCGTACATTGACGTTGAACGTCATGTCAAATTCGTCAGGCGAGGTTTCGTGGAGCGGCTTAAGAATGAGAATGCCAGCGTTGTTCACTAGCACATCAAGCCGACCAGCACTTGATTGCACCGTAGAGATGACATTCTTCCAATCTTCTTCAAGCGTCACGTCATGTTGAATGAATTCCGCCTTCCCTCCGGCTTCAATGATACCTTTCACTACGCTTTCAGCCGCTTCCGTGTCACGGTCGGTTACAAATACATGCGCACCTTCACGTGCCAGCGTTTCACAATGGGCTTTTCCCATGCCCATCGCTCCACCTGTTACCAGTGCGACTTTTCCGAATACCCTTCCCAAATCTCTCTCCCTAGTTTTCATGAACAAATTTAATTGGTTCCGCCGGGGATTCTTGATGCCCGGCGGAATTCTTTACACCTTCTCGGCAGTGCGGTTGCGGATCAGGGATGTATAACCTTCCTCCTTCACTGCATTAATGGCATTTCGGTAATTGCCAATCCCGGCCATGTAGAACATTACTGCATTCTTCTTTCCGGGGATATTTGCGCCGAAGATCCAGCTTTCAGCTTTGGGGAAGAGTGTCATGTCGGCGATTTCACGACAGGTGCGAACCCAAGCATCGCGCGCTTCCACGGTTGGCTCCACATTTCGAACCCCCTCTTCTTCCACCGTGCAAATCGTGTCAGCGATCCATTCGACTTGCGTCTCAATGCTGGGGGGCAGGTTGGTGAAGGGGCCATTAGGGCCAAGGATCATGAAGAAGTTCGGGAAGTCGACCTCCATCATGCCGAGGTAACCGAGCGGGCCTTCCTTCCAAGTGTCGCGCATGGTCACGCCTCCGCGTCCGCGGAGGTCCATTTTGACGTAATTGCCGTCGACCGCATCGAAGCCAGTGGCAAAGATTACGATGTCAAGCTCATGCTCCTCGCCGCTTTCGAGACGTATGCCGTTCGGAGTGAACTCTGCGATCGGATCGGCCTTAACGTCGGCGAGGGTCACGTTGTCTCGGTTGTAGACCTCGTAATAGTTGTTTCCGCAAAGCGGGCGCTTGGCGTAAAGGTCCTTCGGCGTCAGTTTCTCTGCGACCTTGGGGTCCTTCACGATTTTCTTGATTTTGCCCTTGATGAAGTCAGCGGCCGCATCATTGGCCACTTGGCTGGTCGCAATATCGCAAAAGGTGCCAAACATGAAATAGAAACCACCGCCGCGCTGCCAGGCGGCTTCGAAGACCCGCTCCCGTTCTTCGGGGGAGGCGGTTTCGGCGGGCTTGACGCTTTCTTCGAAGCCGAAGGCCACAACAGAATTCTTCACTTGATTCCAGATACTATCGTAGTTTGCCTTTTGCTCTGCGATGGTAGCATCGTCTTGCGGGGTGTTCCCAATCGGCACGACATATTGTGCAGAGCGCTGAAAAACAGTCAGGTGTTTTGCAACTGGTGCCGTTGCTGTAATAACCTGCACACCGGTCGAGCCAGTGCCAATAATGCCCACGCGTTTGTTGCTCAAGTCCACGCCGTCGGGCCAGGCACCTGTGTGTAAGATACGGCCTTTGAAATCATCGATGCCCTTGAATTTTGGAACATTCGTTGCGGACAAGAGACCGAGGCCAGTGACAAGGTATTTGGCGGTAACTGTCTCACCACTATCAGTGATCACGTTCCAGAGACCGGTTTTTTCATTATAGTGCGCGCCGTCCACCTTGGTGTCGAACTTGTAGCTGCGTCGGAGATCGAGATGATCCGCCACCTCGTTCATGTATTCGAGGATCTCGGGCTGGGTCAGATACCGCGTTTTCCAGCGGCCTTTTTGAAGCAACTCTTTGTCAAAAGAATAGCGGTAGACATAGCTTTCCGTGTCCGACAGCGCACCGGGATATCGGTTCCACCACCAGGTGCCGCCAACGTCACTGGCGCTGTCATAGCCCCGGACGTTCAGTCCCTGCTCGTTGCGAAGTTTGTGGACGGCGTAAAGCCCGCCGAAGCCCGCGCCAATGACGACTGCGTCGTAATCCGCTCCGGATGTTTTAGTAATCTCAGTCTGAATGTTCATGTCACTCCTCCCAGAGTAAGACTGCTCCGCCCCGCAGTTTGCGGGTGAGATGGCAGATGAATGTGTCGTAGGGGTTTCTCTCGCACCGCACCGCACCGCAATGCAGTGCGAGTACAGGTGTCAGAGGGCCTGATACCATGCGGCGATGCGACCAAGTTCCTCGTTCGCCTCGGGCGCGCGTCCCGAAAGCGCGGGAAAGACATGCTGCATGCCTTCGACGATAGACAGGGTCACATTTACGCCCTGTGCCTTGGCCTTTTCGTGCAACCGCTCGGCATCGCTCCTAAGCGTCTCAGCCCCTCCGGCATTGATATAAAGCGGCGGGTAACCGGTGAAATCGTTCTCCAGAGGGTTGGCCAACGGATTTAGCTGATCAGTGCCTTCACCGAGGAACATTCCCGCCATCGCTTCGAGAATCGGTTTCCCGACTAGCGCATCGGTTTCCGCGTTGGTTTCCAGTGTTTCCCCGCGCATCGCCATGTCTAGCCAGGGCGAATATGCGATGACCGCTCCGGGCAGTGGCAGCCCAAGTTCGCGAAATTTCAGCACGCTGGCGATGGCAAGATTGCCGCCAGCACTGTCGCCAGCGGTCAGAATATTTCTTGCCTTGAAGCCCTTATCCAGCAATGCTGTGTACGCGGCTACCGCATCTTCGATCTGCGCCGGAAATGGGTGCTCGGGTGCGCGTCGATAGTGCAGGATCACCGACGTAACCCCAAGCACCTTAGCGAGGTGCCCTGCCATTTTCCGATGACTATCGGCTGAGCCGACGGCAAAGCCGCCACCATGAGTGTAAACAATTACACGCGAGGTATCGGCCCCGACAGGCAGTGCCCAGATAGCCTCGACTCCTCCGATATGATCGCTTTTGTAGCTAACGTTTTCCGGCTCTAGAGCAGGCTGCCCCCATTCATCGAACATGCTGCGCAAGTTCGCGATCGTCAGGTCTGGGTTCTCGACCATCTGATCGGTCCAATTCTGATAAAGCGCCCGCAGCGTATCCGCTTCTCTACTGATTTCCATATTTATCCTCCCAAGAGTAACATTTGGCAAAGCCACCACCTGACGTCGCCAATCTCGGAGGCGTCAAACGGTCTGAGGCGTACGCCAATGATCTCAGAGTAAGGGCGAAGAATGCACCGTGTATTGAACATACCTGCTTTGGAAATTGTATGATCTTGCTCAGCCTGTCGTGAGGCAGATATGCCTGCTACTAGGCTCTGTTGAACAAATTCCGTGCGGGATCCATCTTATGAACCCGGCTTGGTAGCCGGGGTGCATGAGCAGACTGCACCCCCGACCTACAACACCAGGAACTTGCGAGCCTACAATGAAGCGCTCAAGCGCCGGGGCGCTCTGGCAATCTGGTTCGACCCCGAAATGAGCTGGGAGGCCGCGCCGATAGGCAGTCGTGGCCGGCAGCAGACCTACAGCGATGCCTCCAGCCAGACCTGCCTTTCCATGAAGGTGTTATTCGGCATGGCGCTCCGGTAGACGACTGGGTTCGTCTAGAGCCTGCTGCAGCTGGTTGGTCTCGTCCGGACTGTGCCCGACTTCAGCACCCTGTCCCGGCGTCAGAAGACCCTGGCCGTGAACATCTCGAATCGCGGCTCCAAGGGGCCGCTGCACCTGCTGTCAGCACGCGTATCAAAGTCGCGGGCGAAGGCGAGTGGCACGCCCGCAAGCATGGTGGACCCAAACGGCGCGTCTGGACCGAGATCCATCTCGGGGTTGACGAGGAAACACTGGAGGTTCGCGCAGTGACGAGGTCACAGGGAGCCACATCGGCGATGCATGGGTTTTACCCGACCTCCTCAACCAGATCCCGGCGGACCAGTAGATCGGCAGTGTCATGGCTGACGGTGCCTACGACACACGGAAATGCCACGACGCAATTGCTGACCGTGGTGCCCACGCCGTTATCCCGCCACGCAAGAACGCAAAGCCATGGAAGACCATCACCGCCGGAGCCGTGGCGCGAAACGAGGCCCTGCGCGCGGCGAAGTGCCTGGCTCGCGCGCTCTGGCGACGATGGAGCGGATACCACCGCCGAAGCAGTGTCGAGACGAAAATGAACTGTGTCATGTCGCTGGGGCATCGCCTTATAGCGCGGGACTTTGACCGTCAGGTCGCGGCACTCCCAGTCCGCATCGCCGTCCTGAACGGATACACTGCACTCGGCATACCCGTTACGGAAGCTGTGGGATAAGTTTATCCGGGGAAAGGGCAACCACGGCCATCACCCCATTTGCAAAACAGACTCCCTCTACCACAGAAAGACAACTTATCTGCCGGTGATCGTGGGAAACATGCTGACATGTTCCTCCCCGGTCGCGAAAACTCTTTCTAAATAACGAGGCACCCTCCAGCCGCAAGGATCCTCTTTGACATGCGCGCTGAAGAGCGCGGTCAACCGATCCTTGCCGATATTTTTGGCGTGGTGCATCAGGCCTCCCCGCCAGCGGGGAAATCCGTAGCCGTGAATCATTACTAGGTCGATGTCTTGCGGTTTTTCTGCTACGCCTTCGTCAAGGATATCGCAGGCTTCCGCCACCATTGTGAGCAAGAGCCTTTCTACGATTTCGTCAGCTGAGAACTCGCGGCGAGTGAAGTTCATTTCTTCTGAGACACGGAGTATTTCGCTAGCGACCAGCTCCGAATGTGAGGGTTTGCCGTCTGGCCCATAGTCGTACCATCCGGCGCCCGATTTGCGTCCTAGGCGTTTGTGCTTTTCGACCAGCCGCTCGACCAAGGGCACGTGACCACAGCAGTTCCCTTCGGCAACTGCCTTGCGACGGATATTCGCGTAGGCGATGTCCAGCCCCGACATGTCCTGTGCAGCATATGGACCCATCGCCATACCGAATCCGCGCATAGCCGCGTCGATCTCGTCGACATTAGCCCCCTCCACCAGAAGGCGATTAGCGGCGCGACGGTAGCTCGACAAAATTCGGTTTCCGATGAAGCCATCGCAAACACCAGACAGTACCGGGATTTTACCAAGCCTGTGCGCCAGCACAAGTGCTGCACCTAATGTTCCGTCTGACGTTCGGTCGCTCCTGACGACTTCCAGAAGTTTCATAATATGCGCAGGACTGAAGAAATGCATCCCTACAAAGCGTGCCGGGTGTTTCAACCCATCAGAGAGCCGATTTACATCGAGATAGGATGTGTTTGTGGCAATGATGGTCTCGGGTGGCAGTGCGCCTTCGAGTTCGGTCAGGATCGCGGTCTTAACCGCAAAATCCTCGAAGGCCGCCTCGATTGCTAGATCGGTTGGTGGCAGAGCGTCATAGCCTGAGACCGTAACCAGCCGGTCTTCAACCGTCTTTGCCGCATCGACGGACAGAATACCGCGACTGATACCCTGATCAATCAGCTTTTGCAGGTTTTTACTGGCCCACTCGGCGGACGAGGCACTACGTTCGACGACAGTCACCGAGATCCCTGCGGTCGCCAGCGTGTACGCAATAGCTGCGCCCATATTGCCACCACCGACCACGATGGCGGTTTCAGCATCTCGGGAAGGTCGGGGGTAGGCGCGCCCCTTGTTGGTTGCGGTACGCTCGGTGAAGAAAACGTGCCTAAGGGCCCGCGCCTGATCCGAGGTACGAAGGTCCAAAAACGCAGAGCGCTCGCTGGCTAGTGCGTCGTGCAGCGGCGTCGTCGCACTGGTCGCGACTAGGTTCACCGCAACCTGCGGGGCATTCTGGCCAGGCATACGCCGCGCTACATGCGCTCGGGCGACTTCCGCTGCGACGTGGTTTGGCTTTGGTGAAGGAAGATTGTCGGGTGCCTGTGCCGCCTCAAGTACATCGTCATCGAGAGCTATGGCCGCGCCAAGCGGGTCATCGGCTAGCAGCTGGATCAGTCCCATTTTCAGTGCCTGCTCGGCGGAAACAGCCTTCCCGGTGACAATCATGTCAAGCGCAGCTTCAATACCGATAAGTCGCGGCAGTCTTTGGGTTCCCCCTGCGCCAGGCACGATCCCCAAGTTTACCTCTGGCAAGCCCAGTTTGGCAGAAGTTGAGGCGATGCGATAGCAGCAAGCCAGAGCAATCTCTAGTCCCCCACCAAGCGCAGCCCCGTTGATTGCTGCGATAGTAGGAATCGGGAGGTGTGCAAGTTGCATCAGCACATCATTTAGTTGTGGATCAACAGGCAACTTACCGAATTCCTTCGCATCCGCGCCCGCGACGAAGGTCGTTCCTGTGCCGGTGATAATCAGCCTGGTAGCCCCAGTTTCGAGGACTTTGAAGATACAGTGTTGTATTCCAGCCCGAACCTCCGCGTTGATTAGGTTAAGCGGCGAATTGTCTATGGTCAGAATTGCTGCGTCATTTGAGAAGCTTAATTCAACAGGCATGGGCATCCTCACAGCACTGGCGCGCGATTGCGCGAGATAAATTTGGTAATGAGATAGCCTTCGAAGGTTTCCGTCCCGCCTTCAGTCCCATAGCCGCTGTCTCTCACGCCTCCAAACGGAGTCTCGGGCAGAGCGAGGCCGAACTGGTTGATGCTTACCATACCTGCCTGCAAACCCGCAGCTGCTTTATCTGCACGCTCTAACGAATTGGTAAAGACATAGGACGCCAGCCCGAAGGGTAGCCCGTTGGCCCGCGACAGTCCGTCCTCTATGTCACGAAAAGACGAGACGACAGCAATCGGGCCGAAGGGTTCTTCGCGCATCAAGTCAATGTCGTCGTTGGGCGTATCGACGATTGTCGGGGCATAGAAGTTACCATGATTTCCAAGCCTTTTGCCTCCCGTCAACACCCGTGCGCCGTTTTCGCGGGCATCCTCGACGAGCTTTTCCATCGCATTCACGCGTCCGCGATGACACAATGGTCCCATCTGCGTGCCTTCGGCTAAACCAGCGCCCACCTTTACGCTCTCAAATGCTGAAACTAGTTCGGACAGAAATCGATCGTAGATGCCTTGTTGTACGTAAAACCGGGTTGGGGCGATGCACACCTGGCCTGCATTGCGCAGCTTGTTGACCGCCAAGGCGCGCGCCGCGGCCGTGGCATCGGTGTCGTCGAACACCAATACGGGCGCGTGACCGCCGAGCTCCATCGTCGCCCGCTTCATATGGCGGCCAGCCAATTCTGCCAGATGCTTGCCCACCTCGACCGAACCGGTGAAGGTGATTTTGCGCACCTCGGGGCGCGCAATTAGAGTTTCCGAAATGAAGGCCGCATTACCCCAGACAAGGTTCAGACAGCCTTCGGGCAATCCTGCATCCAGCAGATAGCGAGCAATTGCCATGCAACCCGCCGGAGCCTCTGCCGGGGCTTTTAAGATCATCGTGCAACCTGACGCAAGCGCCGCCGCGACCTTGCGTACCGCTTGGCTCAGCGGAAAATTCCAAGGCGTGATGGCAAGGCAGACGCCTATCGGTTCGCGCACGACAAGCTGCTGTACCCGCGGGCTGCGTGATGGAATGATGCGCCCATAAATGCGCCGACATTCCTCGGCGTGCCAGTCAACGTGGTCAGCCGAGGCGCGGACCTCAGCCAAAGCCTCAGCCAGCGGCTTGCCTTCATCGAGAGTGATCCAGCCAGCGATCAGTCTGTCATTTTGGCGCAGCAGGTCGGCAAACCGCCGCAAAATCGCACTTCGTTCCATGGGAGAGCTGTTTTTCCATCGGCGAAAAGCTGATTCGGCCGAGTGAACCGCATGGTCTAGATCTGCGGCGCTAGCCTGCGGAATCTGTCCGATAGTTTGCCCGTTTGCAGGGTTTATGACTGCACGATCCTCTGGCGTGGGAGAAGCGATCCAGTCTCGTCCGATGAGGTGCTGGATGGTCGGATAATTCATTTCTTTCATGGCATTATGCCCTCGCTTAGTTGTGTCATCCGCAGGATCCGGCACGAATGGGACTAGGTGGACGACCTTAATTTTCCGCATAGCGGGAAAGTTTACCGCAGTATTGACTCGGACGTTATCGATCGTTTAGGTGTGTTTCAAGACGCATAATTCTTTCCGAGGAGGGATATCGTGAGACCAAGGAAAGACCGCACCAAGGATGCCGAGAAACAGGATCGCGATTTTGTCACGGCGTTGGCGCGCGGCTTGGAGCTGTTGCGGGCCTTTCGGCGGGAAGGGGAGGCTCTGGGGAACGGTGAGTTGGCCGAGCGCACTGGCCTGAGCAGATCGACGGTCTCCCGGCTGGCCTATACACTGAACAAGCTGGAATACCTCAGCTACGACCCGGATACAGCACGTTATCGACTGGCCCCTCCAGTGCTTTCGTTGGGTTTCTCCTGCCTTGCAGGGATTCCGCTGCGGCAACTGGCGAAGCCCTTTATGCAGGAGCTGGCTGATTACACAGGCATGCCGGTGGCCATGGCCAGTCGTGACCGGCTATCGATGGTCTATCTGGAGCGGTGCAAGGGCACTAATGCCGTCACGCTGGCGATCGAGGTTGGTGCCCATATTAAACTGGCCACGACCGCGGTTGGTCGCGCCTGCATAGCGGCGCACGACCCGGATGAGCGGGCCAGAATTCTGGCCCTTGTGGAGGAACATGAAGGCGACAACTGGCCGAATGTGCAGCCCGGAATCGAAGCAGCTATCGCAGACTACCAACAGCACGGTTACTGCACGTCCTTCACGGAGTGGAAACGTGATGTGAACGCTGTAGCGGTGCCCTTCGTGCCGAAGGACGGCTCACCCATTATTGCCTTCAACTGCGGTGGCCCTTCGCAAACCCTTACGCGCGACTGGATCGAAAGCGACGTCGCGCACCGCCTTGTCGATCTTGTCCGCCGCGTTGCGGCGGTCGCACCCTGAACAATAGAGAGCATCATGGCCCTTGATAAAGATACCCTTTCCCAGTTTCTCGACGCGCTCGACCGCTTCGTGAAAGAGCGACTAATCCCTTACGAGGATCGCGTCGCCGACGAGGATGTGATTCCGCCGATGCTGGTCGATGAAATCCGCATGATGGGCCTTTTCGGCATGTCGATCCCGGAAGATTTCGGCGGGCTCGGCTTGTCGATGATAGAGGAAGTGCAAGCCGCTTTCGTTCTTGGCCAGGCTTCGCCTGCGTTCCGGTCGCTAGTTGGCACCAACAACGGGATCGGCTCTCAGGGAATCATCATCGATGGAACCGACGAGCAGAAGGCGCAGTATCTACCAGCTCTCGCGTCCGGAGATATGATCGCATCCTTCGCCCTAACCGAGCCAGATGCTGGGTCGGATGCTGGCAGTCTGCGCACTACGGCGCGGCGTGACGGTAACGATTTCCTTCTGAACGGCACGAAACGCTACATTACCAATGCACCGCGTGCCGATCTATTCACGGTTTTTGCCCGGACCAATCCAGAGGCGGAAGGTTCTGCCGGCGTAAGCGCCTTTCTCGTCGAGGCAGGGACGCCAGGCATAACGCTTGGCCAGCCTGACAGGAAGATGGGGCAGAAGGGCTCGCACACATGCGACGTCATCCTTGACAATGTCCGCGTGCCTGCCGCGAACATTATCGGCGGGCCGGACCGTCTGAACAAGGGCTTTAAGACAGCAATGAAAGTCCTTGACCGGGGCCGACTGCATATTTCTGCCGTCTGTGTGGGCGCCGCCGAACGGCTGATCCGTGACAGCCTATCCTATGCGATGGAACGCAAACAATTCGGTGAACCCATCGCTGAAAAGCAACTGATCCAAGCCATGCTGGCTGACAGTCGCGCCGAGGCCTTCGCAGCGCGTTGCATGATCGAAGAAACAGCACGCCGCAAGGACGCTGGTCAGAACGTGTCGACTGATGCTGCCTGCTGCAAGATGTTTGCCAGTGAGATGGTAGGTCGAGTGGCCGATCGCGCAGTGCAAATCCACGGCGGTGCAGGATACATGGCCGAATATGCGGTCGAGCGCTTCTATCGCGATGTGCGTCTCTTCCGCATCTACGAGGGGACAACCCAGATTCAGCAAATACTGATCGCGCGGAATATGATCCGCACTGCAGCAGCTTAACAGGAGCGAAGACAAACTATGGACTTCAATTTCCTTTCCACCCCGAGGATCGTCTGCGAGAGCGGTGGGCTTGGCCGGATCGGCAGCCTGATGCAAGATTTGTCTTGCACCCGTGCGCTGGTCGTGACGGACCCGGGCATATTGGCCTGTGGTTTTGCGGACGAGGCAGCCGCCTCACTTAGGGCTGCTGGCATCGAGGTTGAGATTTTTCATAAAGTCGAAGCGGACCCCCCGATCGCTGTCGTCGAGGCCGCGGTAGAGGTCGCGCGGGCCTTTGGTGCTGACGGAATCATCGGACTTGGCGGCGGCAGTTCACTGGACACTGCCAAGGTCATCGCAGCGGCGGTAGCCAACGATCAACCGATTACGGACATGATCGGGATTAATCAGGTCACCGATAAACGCTTGCCACTGATCCAGGTGCCAACCACGGCAGGGACCGGATCAGAGGTAACATGGGTGTCCGTGCTGACTTCGGAAAGCCACGAAAAAAAAGCGGTATATGCACCGCAGCTTCTGCCTGACGTTGCCTTGCTAGATGCAAAGCTAACATTGGGAATGCCTCGTCACATCACAGCGGCCACGGCGTTAGACGCAATGGTTCACGCCATTGAGGCAGTAACCAGTCGCACCAGAAAGAATCCCATTTCCGATGGAATGGCGGACAAAGCGCTGGTGCTTCTCGGTCAGAACTTACCAATCGTCATGGAAACGCCTTCGGACCTGTCAGCGCGAGAGGCCATGCTGTTGGGGGCGACACTGGCTGGGATGGCCTTCATTAATGCCAGCGTGGGGGCGATTCATGCCTTGTCATACCCACTTGGAACAGGTTTCAAGGTTCCTCACGGGCACGCAAACGCTCTGGTCGCAGGACCAGTGATGAGGTTCAACATGCCCGTTGCAGAAGCTGAATATGCTCGTCTATCGCGGTTACTACTGCCCTCGCGGCCTTTCAACTCTGATGCGGCTGCGGCCCATGGCCTGATCGACGAGATGGAACGGATGCTAGTCGAAAGCGGACTTGAGTCTCGACTTTCTGGTGTCGGAGTGACCGAGGCAGCCATTCCCGGAATGGCTAATGAGGTCGTGACCGGTATCACGCGATTGCTGGAGACCAACCCGCGCGACATGACAGCCGAAGATGTGTCGCGCCTCTATCAGGAGGCGCTTTGATGGCTGGCTCATTGGACGGGATCAAGGTGGTCGACCTCAGCCGCGTGCTGGGCGGGCCTTACTGCACCCAAATGCTTGCGGATCATGGCGCTGAGGTCATCAAGGTGGAGCCGCCTCTGGGCGACGAGACCCGCAGTTGGGGCCCGCCTTTCAATGATGAACTCAGCGCTTATTTCTCTGGCGCCAACCGCAACAAGCGGTCCATCGCTATCGATCTGCAGCAACCGGAAGGGCGCGACCTGATTTTGCGGTTTCTTCAGGATGCGGATGTTTTAGTTCACAATTTTAAGTCTGGTACTCTTGAAAAATGGGGGCTTGGTTATGCTGATGTTCTCAGGGCACGTTTTCCTAGACTGGTACTCTGCCATGTGACTGGATTTGGTTCCGATGGCCCACTTGGCGGTTTTCCCGGCTATGACGCCGTGGTACAAGCTATGACGGGCCTCATGAGCATCAACGGCAATCCCTCCGAAGGCCCGACACGCATGGGTACGCCCATCGTGGACATCGGCACCGGTCTGATCGCCTGTAACGCTATTCTCGCCGCACTTTTGGAACGGGGCCGGTCCGGATTGGGCCAAGCCATCGAAGTGCCGCTATATGATTGCGCGATCAGCATGATGCATCCCCAAGCGGCTAATTCCCTCATGTCCGGACAGATACCAATGGCGACCGGCAATGGGCATCCAAATATCGTACCATACGACATGTTCGAAACAAGTAATGGCAAACTCTATCTGGCTATCGGTAACAATGGTCAGTTCGCAAAACTCTGTGACGTGCTTGGCCTACCTGAGGTGCCCTGCGATCCACGATTTGCCGACAATGCCGCGCGTCTTGCGCATCGGTCAGAGATGACAGAGGTCTTGTCAGAGTGCCTGGTGCAACATGACGCCTTCAAACTTGAGCCGGTGCTTTTGAAAGCTGGGATTCCCGCCGGAGTCGTTCGGAATGTGAATGAAGCGTTGGAGCATCCACACACCCGACATCGCGGCATGGTGGTATCAGTTGGCACCTACCGCGGCACCGGCGTGCCAGCACGCTTGTCGCGTACCCCCGGAGCGGTTCGCGCGGCACCGCCTCGCTTCGGGCAGCATAGTAGGGAGTTGCTTAGCGAGGCTGGACTGACAGAAGCTGAAATCGATAGATTGACTCAAGCGAATATCGTTCGAGAAGAACCGCGGATGCGCGAGACGACCTAAGCCGAAATTTCAGCTCAAGCGGACGATCGTGAAAAAGTTCAGGGAGGCCAAGATGGAAAGACTGCTCATATCACCGGACCGGATACCCGAATGGATTCCCGGCACGACTACGTTGGACAGTTCCGGGTGCAACTGGAACGGCATTACCCTGAAGGGCTATCGTTATGAGCGACAAGACGCGGCAATTCCCCCCATGCGCGACTATATGATTGTTGCATATGATGGCGCGCCAACCACTATGCGCCGCACGAGTGGCGGCCCATGGCAAAGCGCGCGCGTAGAGAAAGGTAGGATTTCCTTGCTCACGCGTGCAGAGGAATCCACTTGGAGTTGGTCCGAGCCTATCACGGTTAGACACGTCTATCTCAGTCACAGTGAACTCGAAAACACGGCCCTTTCGGTCTTTGATCGTGACCCGAAGTCCATTGAGATCAATGATTGTCTGTCTGCGAAGGACCCCTGTATCCTGAACTGCATCCAATTGCTAGAGAATGAGCTAAAGAACGGTGGAATCGGCCAGAGATTGATCATCGACGCCCTGCGCATCCAGATCGCCGTTCACCTTCTGCGTCAGTACGCCAAGGTCTCTTTGACCAGCGACGCAAACTCGAACTTCAGCCCTGCTCAAAGGCAGAGAATCATCGATCTCGTTGAAAGCTGCTTAGGTGAAAACCTCAGTCTGGAAGACATGGCCGCATCTATCGGTTTCAGCCAGTTTCACTTTTCGCGTCAGTTCAAGGCGGAGTTTGGGTTGGCACCGTATGCATATGTTTTGCGCAAGCGAATATCGAAGGCCCAGGAGATGCTGAGAAAGGGTAATGCCCCCCTGAAAGTGGTCGCGCTTGACTGCGGTTTTGCAGATCAGAGTCATTTTAGTCGAACTTTTCGAAAAATGACAGGCGCGACCCCCGCCGAATTCCGGCGCATGGCATAATTACCGGAAAACTATTCCTTCCTATCGCTGTCACGCACCAGAGACAAAGAAATGTTGAGCCCGTAACGCTGCAATGAATGTACCAGAAACAGAATTTAAACCACGATTTGCCTTCGAACGCAGGATTTTCTTTGGCGACTGTGACCAGCTGGGAATCGCCTTTACTGGCCGGATCACGAATTTCGCGCTGGAAGCGATCGAGACTTTCTGGGACGATTTGCTTTCAGGCCGGGGCTGGCTTTTTCTACTCACGGAAAGAAACACGGCCATGCCTTTTGTCTCTATGGACCTACAATTCCATGCGCCGGTGAAAGCAGGCGCGAACCTAGCATGCGAGGTCTATGTGGTCCATGTCGGGGAAAGTTCAGTTGGTCTAAAAGTTGTCGGCCGTCAGCATGACTTGATTTGCTTCGAATGCGAAACGAAGTCAGTTTTCCGAGATGCTTCAACATTTGGAAAAGTCAAAATTGAAAGCTCAATTCGGCAGATTTTGCTCGCGGAAGTGGGTTCGGAAAATCAAACAGTGAGCTAGCAACCTTTGAGGTTGCCGCCTGTAATCAAAGAGGTTTTTCGCCCCGTTTGCGTGTGACCGAGTGCAAATTTCTATCTGGCCTTCAAGAATGGCATTTTGAAAAGCCGCGGCCAGAGACGAAGGTCAGCGGATGAGGTCTGAAGTGGTCCCAGGAAACCGGACAGTCAGCTAAGGTGTTTCCCGAACCTTTGAAGGGATACGAACATGGCAAAGCGCCGGAACTTTACAGATCAGTTTAAGGCCAAGGTGGCGTTGGAAGCGCTGCGTGGCGACAAGACCGTGCAGGAGATCGCGGCGAAGCATCAGTTGCACCCAAATCAGGTCAGCACATGGAAGCGGCAGGCCATCGAGGGCATGGCCGATGTGTTCTCGGGTGGCAAGCAGAGCGGCCCGACCGAGGCGGAAGTAAAGGAACTTCACGCCAAGATCGGGAGGCTGGCGGTCGAGAACGATTTTTTGTCGGAAGGGCTGAAGCGATGAGCCCTGGAAAGAAACGCGCGATGATCAACCGGGATCACCCCAAGCTGAGCATCAGCCAGCAGTGCAAGCTGGTGAGCCTGAGCCGGTCGGCGTTCTACTACACGCCCGCCGGGATCGACGCCGACACGCTGTCGATGATGAAAGAGATCGACCGGGTGTTCACCAAATACCCATTCTTCGGGTCGCGCCAGATCGCGGCCTATCTGCGCCGGGAAGGCATTGTTGTTGGCCGCCATCGCGTCAGGCGATTGATGGCGAAGATGGGTCTTGAAGCGGTCTACAAGCGCCCACGAACCAGCCAGCCGCATCCTCAGCACCCGGTCTTCCCGTATCTGCTGAGGAAGATGGTGATTGACCGACCGAACCAGGTCTGGTGCGCCGATATCACCTTTGTGCCAGTCAGAAATGGCTTCCTCTATCTGGTGGCAATCATGGACTGGGCGACGCGCAAGGTGCTGAGCTGGCGGTTGTCGAACACGATGCACGCCGACTTCTGCGTCGAAGCACTGAGCGAGGCCATCGCCAGGTACGGCCCGCCTGAGATCATGAACACAGATCAGGGATCGCAGTTCACCGGATCGGCCTGGATCACGACGCTGACCGAGGCGGGCGTGCGCATCTCGATGGACGGGCGCGGGCGTTACCTCGACAACATCTTCATCGAACGCCTCTGGCGATCCCTGAAGCAGGAGGCCATCTATCTCGAAGAAATCAATGAAGGCTTCCGGGCCCGTCGTGTCATCAAGGGCTGGATGGCATTCTATAACACCAGCCGACCCCATTCCGCGCTTGATCGGCAGACGCCGGACGACGCATATTGGGCAGGCTTGGAAGAGCGACACGCAGCATGAAACCTAAACCCGATACACCTTAGAAACGCTGCAAACCTGTCCGAAAAGATGGGACCACTTCACACGTCAACGCACAGTGAAAGCCAGAGAAAGGGAAGCCCGGGTGCCGGGCTTGAAAGGATAGAGAGAGGCTCATCCGGGTCCGGCGAGACAAGGACCCTGACCATGGCCAAGACCACGACCCGCCCGAATCCCACCACCTCAAAAAAGACCGAAGCCGTTGGATCGGCCGCGCCTGACGGCGGTGCCGACATCCGGATGATCCCGCTCGACAAGCTGGAGCCGAGCCCACTCAACGTCCGCAAGGTGGCCGCAAGCGCCAGCGACGATGCCGAGATTCTTGCGAGCATCCGCGAGACGGGAATCAAGCAGAACCTGGTGGTTCACGCACTTTCCGAGACACGTTTTGCCGTCGACGCAGGCGGTCGTCGCCTCAAGGCGCTGAAACAACTCGCCGAGGACGGTGTGATCCCCGCTGATCATCCAGTGCCCTGCCTTGTCGAGGACGAGCGCAACGCCATCCTTACCTCGGCCACAGAAAACCTCCAGCGCGCGGCGATGCATCCGGCAGACCAGTTCGAGGCCTTCGACAAGATGATCGGCGAGGGTCGCAGCGAAGACGAGATTGCGCTCAAATTCGGCGTCTCCGTCGACCTGGTGCGCCGTCGCCTCAAACTCGCCCGTGTCGCACCCGAAATCATCGAGCAGTTTCGTGCCGGTGATCTGACCCTCGAATGCGTGATGGCTTTCACGCTGACCGACGACCATGACCGCCAGCTCGCGGTCTGGAACGCCGTGAAGGGCGGCTATCACATCCATCCGCAGAGCATCAAACGTCAGCTGACCGGGGCCGCACATTCGGCGAACTCGGCAATTGGTCGATTTGTCGGCATCGAGGCGTATGAGGCGGCGGGCGGGGTTCTGCTGCGGGATCTCTTCGACGACCGGGCAACCGCTCATATGGAAAACCCCGACCTCTTGGAGCGTCTCGCCATTGAGAAACTGCAGGCTGCGGCCAAACCCTTCGAAGGGATATGGAAATGGGTCGAAGTGCATCTTTCGGTGGATTATGGCGCGTTTCGCAGTTTCGGGCGGGTCTATCCGCAGGACATCGAACCGGATGCGGACATGCTGGCCGAGGAGGAACGTCTCATCGCGCGTGAGGAAGAATTGGCGGCGCAGAACGACGGGGAGGACTGGACCGACGCGGAGACCGAAGAATACTACGCCATCGAGCCGCGTTTGCGCGAAATTGAAGCCATGCAGCGCGAACGGCAACCCTATGCCGAGGCAGATCGCGCTATCGCCGGTGTAGTCCTGACCATCGGCCATGACGGGGTGTTGCGCGTCGAGAAAGGCCTGGTGCGGCCCGAGGACATTCCTGTTGCGCCCGAACCGGACGATACCACCGCAGATCCGGATGGCGCTCCCTCCCCTGCCCGCCCACAGGTGACGCCGCCGACCTCCTCCACGCCGGTGCCGAGCTCCGACCCGGCCGCGACGTTGCGCAAGGCGGACGGGATTTCGGCGAGCCTGGCCGACGATCTGCGCGCCACGCGTCAGCACATCCTGCGGGCGCATCTGGCGGCGGATTTCGAGGTGGCTTTCGATGCGATGCTCTACGCGCTCTGCGAGCAGGCTTTGGGGCGGTCCTACAACAACGAGGCGCTCGATATCTCCATCCGGCCCTTCCAGGCGCAAGACCGCGAAGTGCTGCACGCGGACACCGTCGCCCAAAAAATGCTCGAGGCGCTGGAACAAGACCTCGCCACGGACTGGATGAAGCTTCAGAAACCCGAGGACTTCCGGACGATGTCGGCGTTGCCCATTGCGGACAAGCAGGCGCTTTTCGCCTGGGCGACGGGTCTCGCGGTCAAACCCCAGCTTTCCTCCGACAATCGTCCTTCCCCGATCATCGAGGAGATCGGCGCGCGGCTCGATGTTGATGTGGCTGCCTGCTGGCGCCCGACTGCCCAAAACTACTGGGGTCGGGTCAACAAGGGGCATGCGGTGGCCACGGCGCGCAAGCTGATCGGTGACGACTACGCCGAGGATCGCAATCGCGAACGCAAGGGCGATATCGCGGCCGCGATGGAGCGGGCGTTCGCAGAAGCGGCGAGCGAGACGGAAGGTTTCGACGCCGCGACGGTTGCAAAGACGACGCGGTGGCTGCCCGACGGGATGGTGTTTGCCGGTGCGACGGAGGCTGGTGCCGACACGGCAGGCGCTGCGCCGGAGACCGAGGAGGGAGATCTGTCCGCCGAAGATTCTCTGAGCGACGCTGAGAGCAATGAACCGTCGTCCTTGCCCGCCTTCCTGAGCGAGGATGCGGCCTGACGCGGCGAAAACCGATCCGATCATGACCTAAGCCTTGGGCCGTCCTCGCGCAGAGGGCGGCCCTTTCCCGCTGACGGGTTTCACGCAGCCGGTGTCTGATCGGCTGGCCCGTCCCGGAGAATTCTCATGACCACCACACTCGATATCGATCCCGTCAAGGAAACCGAATTGATCGCCGGGCAAAATGATGCCTTTCGTCGCTCCATTCTCAGGACCACCCCCGTCGCCGATGCGCCGCAGGGCCAGTTTGTCATGACCCGTGGTGTTGCAGCACTAGGGCCGGACGCCCAGCTCGCTCTCACCCGCCGCGTCGCTTCGTTTGACGCGTTCAACGCTGACAGTGACCCCCATGGTTGGCACGAGATGGGGGTCATCGACTTCGACGGGACCACGACCTGGTTCAAGCTCGATTTGTACGACGTCGACTATCAATATGGCTCTCCCGAGCCATCCGATCCCGCGCAAACCCGCCGCGTCCTGACCCTGCTTCTGCCGTCAGAATACTGACGCCCCTCTTCTTCAACATCACCTCGGATCGCCCTTGCACAAAGGGCGGTCCTTTCGCGCTGGCGGGTTTCCATGGGGCGCGATGGTCGCGTTCCGCCCGCCGCAGGAGACCAGAGATGGCCAAGACACTCGACTATCAGATCACCCTCTATCCCGCGCACCGCGACGGCGCCTTCGTCGTCACACAGTTCCAGATGATGGCGAATTACCCGGAAAAGCGCATCCAGGCCGCGGGCATGGACGACCTGATCGACCAAGTGACGCAGTTCGCGATGGAGCATGGCGAGAGCTGCAGTGCCTCAGTGCGCTGCCTCGCCCCGCGCAAACCGCCGGGGTTCAAGCGCGCGACTGAGAATCTGTATTTCAACCTGGTTGACCGGACGGGTGACGAACGCGGCGACGCCGCGGCTTGAAGCCCCCCGCAGGAAACCTCCTGGGCGATCTGATGCAAAGGTCGCCCTCCCCTTCCCTCAATTCCAAAGGATCGAAGACATGACACAAGTGAATGATTTTTACGCGCAGATGCTGGAAGCCCAGCAACGCGCCGCCGAACAGAGGGTTGTGACCCGCGTGGCCCTTCTCTCCGAACTGCGTGCCGTCGGCGTGACGAAGATCGAGGTGCAATACGAAGGCTACGGCGATTCCGGCAATATCGAAGATGTCGTCGTGACGCCAGACACGATCTCTCTCTCAGAAGAGTTGCGCCGCCGGGTCGAAGATTTCGGCTGGGACTTCGCCTATGCGCTCAGCCCCGGGTTCGAGAACAACGAAGGTGGCTATGGCGAACTGACCTGGGTGCTCGCGACTGACAACATCGATGTCAGTCATTCGAACCGCTACATCGCGACCAATACCACCGAACATGAGGGGCTTTGATATGGCACATCCCCTCCACCACGCCGAAAGCTCGGCCCGAAAGTTCGGAGGTGTTCCAGATGATTACCAATATGTGCACGATTGGTTCGACTCATCTAAGGAACACCTCGCACTTTTCACCCACCGAGCACATCGGCACCACACGCTCGGGATCTTCGAAGCTGAGCGTTTGTTTGGGCGAAGCCTGACCAACAGCGCGGGCCGGGTCGTGCCGATCCGCTGGATCGGCGAACAACATGTGCGCGAAGACTGCCAAGGGCGCATCCCGTCGCTGGCCGACTGGCTTGGACGCATCCAACCGGAACCGTGGATGGCCAACGGCCGGATCGACAACGACCCGACGCAGATCGGCAGCGATCCGCGCGCGGTCTGGAGCCACGCGGTGGCAAATCACCAGACCATTCTCGGCTTCGAGGAATGGCTGCTGAAGGTCTCGGTCGAACACGTTCAGCACCGCCAGAACCGCGCCGCCGCCTGATCCGACGGGCGGCAACCTCACCAACCAACTCATCACAACCAGATCGACTCGCCTGCGCCCAATCGGCCTGGCGAGTCGATTTCGTTCCAAGAAAGGACATCGACATGCACGACCCTGTCTATGAGGAGGCCTATCACGGCCACACCATCAAGATTTTCCATGACCCCGATCCCGAAAGCCCACGGGAGTGGTCGAACCTCGGCACGCTGATCTGCTGGCATCGGAGATACCGGCTGGGCGAAAGCCACCATTTCGCAAGCCCCGAGTCGTTTCTGCGCGATCTCGCGGGTGTCTCGGATCAGTGTGATCTCTCAATGGACCAGTTGCGCGAGCGCGCCGAGCGCAAGGCGATCCTTCTGCCGGTGTTTCTCTATGACCATTCCGGCCTCGCGATGAACACCATCGGGTTCCACTGCCCGTGGGATTCCGGCCAGGCCGGTTACGTCTATGTGTTGCTTGAGGCGGTTCGGAAGGAGTTCGATGTGAAGCGCGTCACCAAGGCACTGCGGGAAAAGGCAGCCGACATCCTGCGCGCTGAAATCGTCAGCTACGACGCCTATCTTGGCGGGCGGGTCTATGGCTATGTCATCGAGCGTGACGGCGAGGAGCTCGACGCCTGCTGGGGCTTCTTCGGCGACTATGAGCTGGACTGCCTGTCCGAGGCACGAGCGTTTGTAGACCATCTCGTTTTACAGGCGAGATCCAGAGCCGTCGCCGCCGAAGAACTGGGCGCAAGCCCACCTCCGAGTTGAAATGCGTGAAGTACTCATATATGTTATTCATGCGTATTTCGGAGGTGAACATGGCAAGCACAAGCGTCACACTGGGCCCCCATTGGGACGAATTCATTGCCCTGATGTTGAAGGAAGGGCGCTACGGGTCAACCAGCGAGTTGATCCGCGCCTCCTTGCGCCTGATGGAAGAACAGGAAGGTCAGCGGGCGCGGCTTCGCGTTGCGTTGATGGAGGGCAAGCAATCCGGCGACGCTGGTCCGCTCGATATGGATGCGATCAAGCGCGAGGCGCGGAGCCGCTCCGGCGCTTCTGATGCGTGACATCCATCTCTCTGAAGCGGCTAAATCCGATCTCGTCGATATCTGGGTCGAGACAGACCGACAGTGGGGCGCGGCGCAGGCGGACCGCTATCTCGACGACATCGAGCGTGCCCTGAAGGGGCTGATCGCCAATCCTCAAATGGGGTCGGACTGCTCCGATCTCCTGCAGGGTGCGCGTAAACTGATCACGGGCCGGCACCTCGTGTTCTATGAGGTGGACCCGGACAGGATATTTGTGATCCGGATCCTGCATCAATCGATGGACGTGCCTCGCCATCTGCGGCCGTCCTGACGCAGGGCAAATTCGCACCAGGGCTTTGCCATGAAAGAGCGAGAGACAGGGCGGGAGGGGTGACCCCTCCCGGGTGCGAGAGTGCGCGCGGGGCCTGGGGCCAACCCTCAACTCCGGAGATTGCCGATGAACGCTCACCCCCATTCCGTCCCGCTTGCATGTCTTTCAGAGGCCCCTGCCCTGCCCGAGGCTGCAGGCGTTGCTCAAAACCTGATGCAGGCTGCAAATGCCCTCGTCCCTTTGTTCGAGGCTGGCAAACCCATTGACGCCGCCGCTGTTCGCGCCGTGATGGAGGAGGCCTTCGGTGCCAGCGACACGAGCGGCGCCTGGGTTTGGAAGGACGCCTACGAGGCCGTCGAGGTTGCGCAAATCCTGATGCTCGCGCGCTATGGCGCGCTGATGCAGCGCCAGGCGGCCTCGCCGCAGGCCTTCCTCACCATGATCGAGCGGCTGGCCAGTCTGGCGCCCTCGCACACACGGCGTTCTGAAGATAGCGTCCGCCTGCAACAATTTTCGACCCCCCTGCCCCTTGCGGCGATTGTCGCGCAGGCGGCGGGGTTTCGCGAGGGCGACCTGGTGCTCGAGCCATCCGCTGGCACCGGCATGCTGGCGATCTTCGCCCGGACTGCAGGCGCGCGGCTTGTTCTCAATGAGCTTGCGGAAACGCGCCGTGCCTTGCTGGAACAATTGTTTCCGGATGCTGTTGTCTCGGATCACGATGCCGCCTCGATCGACGACCGTCTCGACCGCGCAATCACGCCCTCGGTCATCGTGATGAACCCGCCGTTTTCGGCTGCGAACCATGTCGAAGGTCGGTTTCGGCAGGCGACCAGTCAGCATGTTCTGTCCGCGCTGGCACGTCTTGCTCCGGGTGGGCGGCTTGTCATCATCACGGGCGAGAGCTTTCGGCCCTCCACCAAGAGTTTCCAGCCGACGTTTCAACGCATAGGCCAGAGCGCAGACGTGGTGTTTTCCGCCGCGATCGACGGCAAGGTCTTCGCGCGGCATGGCACCACGATCGACACACGGCTGACGGTGATCGACAAGCGTGCGACTGGCGCTGATGAGATCGCATCGGTCGAAAGCGAGGCCGTCTACCATCCGATCTGCGCAACCACGGGCGATCTTCTCTCCGCAGTGCTCACCCATTGTCCCGCGCGCCGCAACCCCCCGCCCTGCCCTACCAGCGCGGCATTGTCTGTGCCGAACCGCCAGTCCCGCACCAACCTGTACGCTCTGCGTAACGCCGCCCGCAAGGAAACCCGCGCCCGCGCCGAGGAGCGCGCCCGGCATCCCTTTGATGATGTCGTGACGGCCCCGCTCGACTACCTGCCGAAAGCCTGGAGCGTACCGGGCGTCGCGCTGCAGGACACGGTTTACGAGACCTATAATCTTCAGGCGATGCGGATCGGCGGCGCAGCGGAGCACCCGACAGCACTTGTCCAATCCGCAGCCATGGCGTCTGTCCCGCCGCCCGTGCCGACCTATCGCCCAGTCTTGCCGAAGTCCCTTGTCGCTGACGGCCTCCTCTCCGCTCCGCAGCTCGAAAGCGTGATCTACGCGGGCAATGCACACGAGGCGCACCTGAAAGGCTGGTTCAAGCGCGGGGAGATCGAGGGTCAGCTTATGGCCGCGGCGGAGGGTGACGAAGGTGCCTTCCGTCTGCGCAAGGGCTGGTTCCTGGGCGATGGCACCGGCTGCGGCAAGGGGCGGCAGGTGGCGGGCATCATTCTCGACAACTGGCTCAAAGGGCGCCGCCGGGCCGTTTGGGTCTCGAAGAGCGACAAGCTCATCGAAGATGCGCGGCGCGACTGGATGGCCCTCGGGGGGCGTGAAAGCGATATCGTGCCGCTCTCGAAATTCCGCCAAGGGAGCGACATCCGCCTGCCCGAAGGCATCCTCTTCGTCACCTACGCCACGCTGCGCTCCGCCGAGCGGGAAGGCAAAGCCTCCCGTCTCGACCAGGTGACGTCCTGGCTCGGCGCAGGGTTCGACGGGGTCATCGCTTTTGATGAAAGCCACGCCATGGCCAATGCTGCTGGCGAAAAGTCCGACCGCGGCGACAAGAAGGCCTCACAGCAGGGCCTCGCTGGCCTCGCACTGCAAAACGCTGTGCCTGATGCACGCGTCCTCTATGTCTCGGCCACCGGGGCCACGGTCGTCGGCAATCTCGCCTATGCCTCCCGCCTCGGGCTCTGGGGCACTGGCGATTTCCCCTTCGTGACACGTGCAGAGTTTGTCGCCGCGATGGAGGCCGGGGGTATTGCCGCCATGGAGATGATCTCGCGCGACCTGAAGGCGCTTGGGCTCTATCTGGCGCGGTCCCTCTCCTATGCCGGGGTCGAATACGAGATGCTGGTCCATGAGCTGAGCCCCGCTCAAGTCGCCATATACGACAGCTACGCCGATGCCTACCAGATCATCCACAACAACCTTGAGGCAGCGCTTCAGGCCTCGGGTATTTCTTCTGAGACCGGCACGCTGAACGCCCAAGCGAAATCCGCCGCGCGTTCGGCCTTCGAGAGCAACAAGCAGCGCTTCTTCAACCATCTCATCACCGCCATGAAATGTCCCTCGCTGATCCGCGCCATCGAGGCGGACCTTGCAGCAGGGCACTCGGCCGTGATTCAGGTGGTCTCGACCAGCGAAGCGGTGATGGAACGCCGCCTTGAAGAGATCCCTTCCTCGGACTGGGACGATCTGCAGGTCGATTTCACGCCGAGGGAGAACATCATGGACTACCTGATGCACAGCTTCCCGACGCAGCTTTTTGAGCCTTACACCGACGAGAATGGCGATCTGCGCTCGCGCCCCGCCCTCGATTGCGATGGCAACCCGATCATCTGCCGCGAGGCGGAGCGGCGGCGGGATGATCTTGTCGAGCATCTTGGGGCCCTCGCCCCGGTGCAGGGCGCGCTCGACCAGATCCTCTGGCATTTCGGAGGCGATGCAGTGGCTGAGGTCACGGGGCGCAAGCGGCGCATCGTCAAGACGCGTGAGGGGCGGCTCAAGGTCGAGAACCGCCCCGCCTCCTCCAACCTCGGCGAAACCCAGGCCTTCATGGACGATGCAAAACGCATCCTGATCTTCTCCGATGCGGGTGGCACCGGGCGCAGCTACCACGCCGATCTCGGGGCCAAGAACCAGCGCCTTCGGGTGCATTACCTCCTGGAGCCCGGGTGGAAGGCCGACAATGCGATTCAGGGTCTCGGGAGGACCAACCGCACGAACCAGGCGCAGCCGCCACTCTTTCGCCCCGTCGCCACAGACGTGAAGGGCGAGAAGCGCTTTCTCTCCACCATCGCCCGCCGCCTCGACACGCTGGGTGCCATCACCAAGGGACAGCGCGAGACCGGCGGTCAGAACATGTTCCGTGCCGAGGACAACCTTGAGAGCCCCTACGCACGCGCTGCGCTGCGCCAGTTCTTCTACAAGCTGCGTGCGGGTAAGATCGAGGCCTGCTCCTATGCGAAATTCCAGGAGATGACTGGGCTGACGCTCGATGAAGCGGATGGCACGATGAAAGAGACCCTGCCGCCGATCCAGCAGTTCCTGAATCGTTGCCTCGCGCTCCGCATCGACATGCAGGACGCGATCTTCGAGGCCTTCGGCGGGTTCCTCTCGGCCATCATCGAAGATGCGCGCCAGGCAGGCACGCTCGATGTCGGCCTCGAAACGCTCAAGGCCGAGAAATTCGAAATCGTCGACCGCAAGGTCATCTTCGAGCACGGGGCTACGGGCGCAACGGCAACTGCGCTGACCGTGGAGCGTACCGATCGCAACGATCCGCTCACCCTGCCCCGGATCAAATCGATCTGCGCAAATACGGACGGCGCGACGCTGTGCTGGAACACCTCCTCCAAACGCGCGGCGCTGATGGTGAATGCGCCGGCCTTCATGGACGAGGACGGCGTGCCGATCCTGCGGGTGAAGCTTCTGCGTCCGATGGCCACAGAAATCCTCGCGCTGACCGAGTTCTCGAAGTCGCACTGGGAAGAGATCGATGATGCGATATTCGAACAGCTCTGGCAGGCCGAGGTCGAGGCAGTGCCGGAGTTCACCACCTCAAAGATTACGCTCATCTGCGGGCTTCTCCTGCCGATCTGGGATCGGCTTCCCGCTGACAACATGCGCATCTACCGCCTTCAGACCGAGGATGGGGAGCGCGCCATCGGTCGACTGGTCAGCCAGGAGCAGCTTCTCAATGTCTTTGCACGCCTTGGTCTCGATTGCCAGATCGAGATGACGCCGCGGGAAGTGCTCGCCGCCGTGATGGAAGCCAGGACGACGCTGAACCTCCTCGGCGGCTATCAGCTGCGCCGGTCGCTGGTCATGGGGCAGCCGAGGCTTGAGCTGATAGGTGCTTCAGGCGCGGCCCTGCCCGGACTGAAGGCAATGGGCTGTTTCACGGAAGTGATCCAGTGGAAGACGCGGGTGTTCATTCCGGTCGACGGCATCGAGGTGCTGACACGGGTCCTTGCCGAGCATCCAGTTGGCGCCGGCACATCGGAGGCCGCCGCATGAGCGCGCGCCACAGTATCGCGGACCTCTCGGCCGATCTGGCAGACCATGCCGAGAGTTTCTGCCGCCAGTATTTCCCCGAGGGGCGCAAGCTGGGTAATTATTGGCAGGTCGGCGACACGTCCGGTGCAAAGGGCCAGAGCCTCGCCATCCGTCTGCAGGCGCAGGTTGGTCGTAAAGCCGGGTCCTGGCAAGATTTCGCGACGGGTGAATATGGCGACCTGATCGACCTGCTGCATGAACGGCTTGGGTCTGTCACGCTCAAGGAGACCCTGAGGGAGGCTCGATCCTTCCTCGGCGAAGCCCCCTGCCCTGCCGTACCTCGAGACACCCAAAGGGCTGAGCGCCCGGATGCAGCCTCCAGCAAACGCATCGCGCGGGCGCGCAAACTTTTCGCTGCTGGCAAGCCGGTGTTTGGCACCTTGGCCGCCACCTATCTGCAGGGGCGCGGGATCACACGGCTCGGCCCGGCCCTGCGCTATCACGCGCGTGTCTTCCTGCGGCAGGGCGAGGACGACCCCGATCTGCTGGAACGGGCCCCTGCCCTACTGGCAAAGATCACCGACAATCGCGGCCAGATCACCGGATGCGCAAGGGTTTTTCTCGACCCGTCCACCGGCGGTTTGGCCGAGATCGAGAGCCCGAAGCGGATCCTCGGACAGCTGCACGGCCATGCCATCCGCTTCTGGTCCGGCAAGGCGCGCAGCGATCTCATCGTCGGTGAAGGTCTCGAGAACACCCTCTCGGTCGGCACGGCTCTCCCCGAGTTCGATCTCGCCTCCTGTCTCACTGCCACCCATCTCGGCCTCTTCATCCCGCCGCCGAGGATCAAGCGTATCTGGATCGCGCGGGACAATGACGAAGCTGGACGCGACGCATCAATAAGATTGCTTAACCAACTGGAATCGCTTGGAATTACCTGTGGTGATCTCGTACCAAACATGGGCGATTTCAACGACGATCTGCGGGCATTTGGCAAAGATGCGCTGCGCCGTTCTCTGCTAAAGGCCATGAAAGCACAAGGTCTGGAGATCGAGGACGGGTGACCGCCAACCTCCCCGGGGATGCCTGACCGGGCAAAGGTTTCGCCGGTTCTATCTGATCCCGTTTGGACAAGGGGAGCGATGGACCGGCGGGTCGGAGCAGAGTGCTCCTCGCCCGGGCAGCAATGCGCCCGCTACCCGGAAAATTCCCCTGCCCCACCACATGACCGTGGCGGGCCATTCCTCGCGGGAACAATTTTCCGGTCCGGGTCACATTCTCCGCTGCGCTCCGATCCTGACGGATGCGGCCCGGTCGCCGCCGGTCCTGTTATCGCCCCATCCAAATCGGGTCAGATCAAACAGAGGAACCAGACAATGCCCCATCAGACAGACATCCAAGAGGAAACCGGCGTGACCTCCGCCATCCTCGACCACCTCGCACTTCACGTCGCAACGCCCGGGCCCGGCGAGACCGATCATCGCCCCCTGCCCCAGCCCGACGAGGTCGAACTCGCCATGGCGACGCTCTTTGACACCACCATCGGCCTCCTCACCGGAAGCCAGTTGGAAGACAATCTCGAAGAGATGCTCTGGTCCCTGACCTCGATCTTCCATCGCCGGCTCACCCATATCCAGAAGCTCCTCGATGACAACGAATTCGAGGTCCGGGAAAGTCTGGCCATCCAGGACGGCTCCGAGGTCGCCTCGGTCGAACTCGAGCGCCTCCAGATGATCGGGCTGAAGCTCTGGGACCATCGCGACGCTTTCGAGCAGATGCGCGATCTGGCCGTGGACCACTTCTCGGCCGCCACCGGTTCACCCTGGCTGCCCCGCACCGGATCCAAGGTCTCGCATCGCGGTCTCACCTCCGCCGTGGTGGACAGCCGGGCCTATCTCTCGGCCAAGCGGCGCAAGGAGACCGAGGTTCACTGCCCCGAAGGCACGCGGATCGCCTTCTCGGGCGGGGACTATCACGCCTACGACCTGATCTGGTCCGTCCTCGATGCCACCCATGCGAAATACCCAGACATGATTCTTTTACACGGCGGCACACCAAAAGGTGCCGAGATGATCGCTGCCCGCTGGGCAGATACCCGTGGTGTCACGCAGGTGGCGTTCAAACCCGACTGGAAGAGCCATGGCAAGGCTGCCCCCTTCAAGCGCAACGACAAGATGCTCGAGACCATGCCCCAGGGTCTGATCGCCACGCCCGGTTCGGGCATCACCGAGAATATCGTCGACAAGGCCCGCAAACTCGGCATCCGCATCAAGAGGATCGGGGCTTAGGCCCCGGTTCACGCACCGCGCAGGAGATCCCGCACGACCACAGCCTCGGAGTAATGGAACGCTACCCTTGTGGTGGACTTGGTGCACGACGCAATATCTAGAAAGTGCTTGCACGAATCTGGCTGGTCGGGCAATAGTCTCGAAAAATAACGCGCGGTCACATAAAAAACGCGCCCACGGATCGGGGCAGACATGAGCGAAGCAGAACAGGATCTTGATATCGCCATCGGGCACTACGCGGAACTTCTCGCGTCGAACCTGCATGCTCAGCGCGCTGCGCACTTCCCACCAGATGCAAAGAAGGTGATGCGCACTTTGACCAGCGGCGAAGCTGCTGAGCTCCTTGGCGTCGACCATACCTATCTTCGGAAGCTTCATCGAGAAGGAAAGATCGTTGACGTCGAGACGACGGCGGGAAGTCATCGCCGCTATACGCTCGACGATATCTGGGAAATCCGGCAGACGCTTGAAGGAAATGCAAAAAAGTCTGGAACTTACGTGCCTGGGCGTCGCGACGGTGACGAGCTTCAAGTCATATCAGTGGTGAACTTCAAGGGCGGCTCCGGCAAAACGACGACGTCTGCTCACCTCGCTCAGCGCTTGGCGCTAAAGGGGTACAGGGTTCTTGCGATCGATCTCGACCCCCAAGCATCTCTTTCGGCTCTTCATGGAATCCAGCCAGAACTCGACCTTATGGAGGGCGGAACCCTCTATGATGCCGTTCGCTACGACGATCCGGTTCCGATCGCCGAAGTGATCCGCAAGACTTACATCCGCGGCCTTGATCTTATCCCGGGCAACCTTGAACTCATGGAGTTCGAGCACGAGACGCCTGCTGCTATCCAGCGAGGCGGAGCGAAGGCGTTCTTCGCGAGAGTTCATGACGCACTCGATAGTGTTGAAGCAAACTACGACGTTGTTGTGATCGACTGCCCGCCGCAGCTTGGTTTCTTGACGATGTCAGCACTTTCTGCGTCCTCGGGTGTCCTCGTGACGGTTCACCCGCAGATGCTTGACCTCATGTCGATGTCTCAATTCCTGCGAATGACTGCGGATCTCCTGGGAGTGATCAGGGATGCAGGCGCAAATCTGCGCTTCGATTGGCTGCGCTTCTTGCCAACGCGATACAAAGTCGGCGACGCGCCACAAACCGAAGTCATCGCCTTCATTCGCGGGCTGTTTGGGAGGTCGGTCCTGACCAATCACATGGTTGAATCGACCGCAATATCTGATGCCGGCTTGACCAAGCAAACGCTCTACGAAGCTGACAAAAAGGACTTCACGCGTCAGACGTTTGATCGTGCGATCGAATCCATGAACGCAGTGAACGATGAGATCGCTGAAATCATCCAGAACACATGGGGTCGGAATGGCAAGAAAGCCTAAACTTGGCCTGCCGCTGCAGACCCTTCGCAACGCTCCTGACGCTCTTGAAGGGCGCCGACTGCGTGGCGGTGTATTTGAGATCGATCCGGCGCAGATCCTTACCGAAGGACGGTTGGATGACAGGCTTCAGATTGAAGTTGAGGGCCTGAAGAACTCTATTTCCAAGAACGGTCAGCGTGTGCCCGTCTTGGTGCGCCCACTGGAAGGCGATCGCTACAACCTGATCTATGGCCGCAGACGCTTGGAAGCATGTCGCGAACTCGGTATCAAAGTTCGAGCCATCGTCACAGAGGTTGAGGGTGATCAAGCGCTTCGAGATCAGCTTCTCGAGAACCAAGAGCGTCGTGATCTGAGCTTTATTGAGCGTGCGCTCGTTGCGACGGCACTTCTGGACGGTGATCATTTGGAAGGGGCTGAGCGCACCAATCGAGGTGTCGCCGAAGTCCTTAACCTCCACGAAGCCGGGGTTTCACAACTCTTGAGTGTCGTTCGGACGGTCGGCGAGGAACTCATCCAGGCAATTGGTGCGGCTCCCGGGATTGGTCGCCCGAGATGGGAAGAGCTCAAAAAGGCTTTGGGTGCCTACGACGGTGATCGAGACCAACTGCAAGCCGTAGCTCATGCAGCCAAGTCCGAAAGTTCCGGCTCGGTCGATGAGGTTTCTGAGCGTGCGTTTCTCGCAGTTCTGGCAGCCGCGAAGAGCGCAGAGAAGAAAGCAAGCCCGTCTAGAAAAGGCGTGCCTGCTTTGGCGATCCCCGGTGTCGGAGCTGCGACGGTCAAGACCAGCCGCCAAGGCAAGCAGCTTAAACTCGATCTGACTACGGATGAACCTGATTTTATCAGCTGGTTGGAGGGCAATGCCCCAAAGCTGATTACCGAGCTTCATGAGCGCTGGAAGCGTTCAGAAGACTGAGGAAGAGCAACCAACAAGAAGGAGGCACGATACAGGCAAAAAGAAAAAGGCCCCGAGAAGCTAGCTTCACGAGACCTTTGTAAGGTTTCGCACCGGGATCAGCCCGCTACAAAATCTCAGTTTTCGCACTTCTGAATGTAGCGTTCTGGCCCCTACCCCGCAAGCGCAAAGCGATTCGCGGGCCCTAGAATTTTTGTCTTCGTGAACATTTTCATGGAGTACACACCAATTTCGCCGTTTATGCGGCCGATTTCGCACGCTCATTTGCGCGTCATCGAGCGACCCGAGGCATCTGTTCCGGCCAGACCCGTTAACAAGTGGGAACTCCTGCGCGAGCTCTCCAAGGCGCAAGCGGCCTTTGGGGTCTCGGAACGTGATCTGACTGTTTTGCAGGGGCTCCTCAGCTTCTTTCCGGACGATGCGCTTGGCGGGAACGCCGAGATGGTCGTCTTCCCCTCGAACAAGGCGATCTGCGAGCGCCTGAATGGCATGCCGTGCTCAACGATGCGTCGTCACCTCGCGCGTCTCGTCGAGGCTGGCTTGCTCCAGCGGCGCGATAGCCCCAATGGGAAGCGCTACGTCCGCAAGCACGGCGAAGACCGCGTCGCCTTTGGCTTCGATCTTTCCCCGCTCTACTGCCAGTCCGAGGAGATAGCACGGGCCGCAGAGGCCGTACGTGAGGCTGAGGAGCGCGTCAGGCGCCTGAGAGAGGTCGTAAGCCTCATGCGACGCGATCTCGCGGCCCTCGCCGAGTTCGGAGACGAGATGCAGCCAGGCCTAGGCTTCTGGGATCAGCTTCGCGACAAGGCTGCCCTCACAGCCCGCGCGCTTCGCCGCAAGCTTTCAATTGAGGACCTCGCGGCCTATCGAGCCGATCTTGAAGCTCTCCTTGACCAGGCACGCAACATCATTGATGGCCCTGAAACAGAAGAAATGAACACCAATGATGCCCAATCTGAGCGTCACCATCATAATTCAAATAAAGAATCTATAGATTTTGAGCCGGCTTTAGAAAAAAGCGGTGCGGCGGCGGGTGTGCCAGATGTGGATACGAATGAGCCGGTGGCTGACGTTGATGAACAGGACACAAGACATCTGCCAAAGATCCCGCTTCACCTAGTGATAGCGGCATGTCCCTCGCTGAAGACCTTCTACCAAGGTGAGATCCGGCATTGGCATCAGCTTTTCGATGCGGCGGGCCATGTGCGGCCAGCCATGGGGATCAGTGCGTCTGCATGGGAAGAAGCACAGCGGTTCATGGGTCCGGAGCAAGCGTCGATCGTCGTTGCTGCGATGCTGGAACGCTTCGCCGACATAAGATCGCCTGGTGGATACTTGCGAGCTCTGACTGCCAAAGCTGCGGCCGGCGAGTTCTCCTGTGGGCCGATGGTCATGGCATTGATTGGGCGACGATCTGCAGCTTAACAGCTGTTAAGGTTGAGAGACTGCGTACTTTTCCGCCACCTCGGGACTGTCGACTTAACAGCTGTTAAAGTCCTGCCTCGCGAGCGTCAGAATATGAGAGGGAAAGGGTTGTTGGTTTGAGGGTGACGGGAAGTGAGATCGGAAGAGTGGCTTCCGGCGCCCGTCGTGGAGGAGATCTGATGGCGAAACCTGCCCAGAAAGTCACCCAGTCCCCGTTCCGGGACATTCCCTTCGACAAGCTCGTGCTGAGCCAGTCCAACGTCCGGCGCATCAAGGCCGGCATCTCGGTCGAGGAACTGGCCGAAGACATCGCCCGCCGCGGGTTGCTGCAAAGCCTGTGCGTCCGGCCCGTTCTGGCGGATGATGGGTCCGAGACAGGCAAGTTCAAAATACCCGCTGGCGGTAGGCGCTTCCAGGCCCTGTCACTCTTGGTGAAGCAGAAGCGCCTGGCCAAGACGACGCCCATTCCCTGCTTCGTGCGGGATGCGAAGTCCACGATCCTCGCCGAAGACGACTCGCTCGCCGAGAACATGAAGCGCGCTGTCCTGCATCCACTCGATCAGTTCCGCGCCTTCGTGGCGCTGCAGGAGAAGGGTCAGGGCGACGAAGAGATCGCAACCGCCTTCTTCGTCAGGCCGCAGGTGATCAAACAGCGCTTGAAACTCGCCGTCGTGGCCCCTGCCCTGCTCGAGCTTTATGCCGAGGATGAAATGACGCTGGAGCAGCTGATGGCCTTGACGGTTAACCCGGATCATGAGCGCCAGGTTCAGGTCTGGGAGGCGATCCGCTCGTCCTGGAACAAGGAGCCCTATCAGATCCGGCGGATGCTGACGGAAACCTCGGTGCGGGCATCCGATCGTCGTGCTGTCTTTGTCGGCATCGATGCCTATGAGTCTGCTGGCGGCACCATGTTGCACGACCTCTTCCAGGGCGATGACGGCGGCTGGCTGGAAGACCCCGCCCTGTTCGATCGTCTGGTCAGCGAGAAGCTTCAGGCTGAAGCCGAAGCCATTGCGACCGAAGGTTGGAAATGGATCGAGGTCTCGCTCGACCTGCCCTATGGCTACAGCCACGGTTTGCGGCGGCTGAGCGGAGACCCGGCACCGATGACGGATGACGAAGGCGCGGCCCATGCCAAGCTTCTTGCCGAATACCGGGCGCTCGAAGAGGAATACGAGGGCCAGGATGAATTCCCCGAGGAAGTCGACGCGCGACTTGGCGAGTTGGAAATTGCGATGGAGAAGCTCGAGACTCGGCCGTTGATCTTCGACGATGAAGAGATCGCGCGGGCAGGGGCTTTTGTGACGCTTTATCGCATGGCGAGCTTGTCGTTAATCGCGGCTTTGTCCGGCCCGAGGATGAGCCTCGGGAATACGCTGATGTCTTCAGCTGTGAACCGACAGCAGGGCGCTGAGCTTTCAACGGGGAGTTACGCGGATGGTATCGGCCACGGTACGGAAATCACTTCTGCTGGTCAAGCGCTTGGCGCGAACGCACGCGACGACGAGGACGATGGTGCGTTGAAGCCCTTGCCTGAGCCCGTTCCCGACACCGAGCAGGCTGAAGATGCAGATCTTCTTGACTTCATCAGCTCAGACCGGCCAAGGATTAATGACAGGATGACAGTTCGCAAGATTACAATCCAGCGGCTTTCGTCAGGTTCACGCGGAAGCGGTCGCGGCGGCGTTGGTAGCGGCGGGTCATCTGTGCCGAAGCGTGGCCAAGGTGCTTCTGCACATACCGCTCGTCCACCTCGGCCGAACTGGCGAGACCTGCGCGCAGAGAATGGCCAGAGAACAGTGCCAGGCGTTCCTTTTCGGGCAGTTCGGATCGGATGCCGGCGTCCAGGACCGTTCGCTTGATCAGCCGCGCGACATGCTTGTCGTTCAGCCTTGTCTCCAGGGCCTTCTTTCCACCCCGAGTGGTGCCGACAAAGACCGGCCCGAAGTCGATCCTGGCGAAGTGCAACCACTGCTCGAGCGCATGCACAGGGCAGCTGGAGTTAGACGATCCCAGACCGATCTCGACCTCGCGCCAGCCGGTCTTGGCGTTGAGCGTCAGCACGGCGCCGTCGTCGAGGATCTCGATCCAGCCGCCTGAATCGGGCGTGTCGTCCTTTCCGACATCCAGGCTGACGATCTCGGAGCGGCGGAGCCCGCCGGCGTACCCGAGGAGCAGGATGGCGCGGTCCCTGAGCCCGCGCAGGTCGTAGGGCAGGGTGGCGACCATCGCGAGGATGTCCTCGGCCAGGATCGCTTCCTTCTGCACCGGCGGACGGGCGTGTTTGCGTTTGATCCCGGCCAGCACTGTTGCGATGTGGCGGTTCTTACGATCGAGGACAAAGCCGCGTTGCGCATAGTTCCAGGCAAGGCCGGAGAGGCGACGTTCGATGGTACTGACCGATAGGGCAGGGGAGGGGCCCGCTCCGGACGCCAGGTCTGCGAGATAAAGCCCGATCATTTCAGGCGACGGGGGCAGAGGCTCCGCGCCCTTCATCCGACACCACCGCGCGAAATGCGCCCAATCCTTGGCATAGGCTTTCAGCGTATTGTCAGAAGCTGCGGCGCGCGCATAATCTCGGGCGGCGTCGACCAGGCGATCAAGGCTGCCGGATCCCGCGACGTGGGCGGGTAGGGAGATGTCGTCGCTTTTTTCTTGATCGCTGTCGCCGTTCTGAGCGATACAAAACGCACCAGAGTTTGATGATGTCGACTTCTCGTCCTCTGAGGGCATTTTCCAGTGAATCCGGTGGTGAAATTAAACTGCGTCCTAGCATATCTCTTGATGTCCGATAATGTAAACTTATTGGACATAGCGGTTAGCGGCAGAGTGGGGCGGTTAGGTCGCTATTTTCTGGCAGAAAGCGCCGCGCAAGTGTAGGCTTTGGGCATGACATTTGCCCGCCCGGATCACACCAGTCATCCCGACATGCTACCCCGGATGCCCGTTTGGGTCATCTCTGCGCGCGCTGAAACCCTTGAAGATGTTGCGTTTTTGTCGGGCGCAGCGCTGAACCACCTGCATCTTGTGTTGGGACACGCGGATGTGCCCCAAGCCTTGTTGCGGGACCGGCTCGCGCTGCGCGCAGCGGAGGCTTGCGTCGCGTTTTCCGGCCGACCAGAGCGGGCAGCGGAGCTGCGCGATGCGGTGCACCTGCTGCGTCCCGGCGATCTACCGGGACCGGCCGGCGAAACCTACCTTGCCTGGCGGCGCGTGGTGGAGCGGCCGGTGTCGATCAAGGCTCTGGGCCGAGCCTTGCCGACCATCGAGCCGGGCCAGATCGCCGCGTGGCTTGATGCAGGGCAGGGGGCTCCGGTGACCCGCGCCGCGATGGTGCTGGAGGCGGTGCTGACCGAAGCGCCACGGTCCGATGTGCCGGCGTTGATCCTCGCGGATATAGTCCTCGCCCAAGCACTCGGTTGGGATCATCTGATGCCTCTGCTGGCGACTGGCCTGAAACGGGCTGTCCTGCGCAAGCGTGGGGACGACTTGAGGCTCGCCTGCCATCGGGCGCTCGTCTCCTCTGCGGTCGAGGCTGTGCGCCTCTCCACCGACCTCGTGCGTCGAGCGACGCATCTGAAGGCGGTTGCACCCAAGCTCCGGGCCAAGGGGGCTGGTGACGCGGTCGAGATGTTCCTGACCCGCGATGCGTTCGCGCCCTCGGCCTTGCCTTTGCCGGATCGCGCCGCGCGGCGGCTCTGCGACCGGCTGGTCGACCTCGGCGCCGTGCGCGAGCTGACCGGGCGCGACACCTTCCGGCTTTACGGTGTGTAGCGATGGCGAAGGATCGCTCTGACCCCGAACTGGATCGCGAGTTGCCCGACCTGCCACCCGAGCTGCGCTGGCGGGAATGGATGCGCCGGATCGAGGCGGTGCTCTTTGCCTCAGCTTCGCCGGTCGCCCGCGAAGATCTGGGGCGGGTGGTGGGGCAGGGGGCTTCGGTTGACCTGCTGGTCGAGGACCTTGCCGCCGATCTGGAGGGGCGGGCCTTCGAGATCGCCCAGGTCGCCGGTGGCTGGATGTTCCGGACGCGGGCCGCCTACGCCCCCGCGATCCGCGCTGCGGCGGATGTCGGGGACCAACTGCTGGACTTGAGTGAATTCGACGTCGCGGTCCTGGCCGCCATCGCTTACCACCAGCCGATCACCCGCGACGGGCTGAAGGACATCTTCGGCAAGGAGATCAGCCGTGACCTGATCGGTCGGCTACATGCGCGCGACTTGATCGGGACCGGGCCAAGGTCGCCTCAGCGCGGCGCGCCCTATACCTTCGTTACCACCGAGCAGTTCCTTGTTGCATTTGATCTGGAGACTCTCGCGGACCTCCCCGATCGAGAGCAGCTGGAAGACGCCGGTGTAATGGGTGTTCCAGATCAGGTAGTGTGTTCCCAGCAAGCCTAAGGTTGAACAACGTGTGCGGGATGGGCCATCCAGCGGCTTTTGCTCTGACCACCAGCCATTCTATCTTGCTTTTGTGGCCGCTTCCATCTCTCGGCTTCGATTTGGGTGCGACTTGATTATCGGACTGTCCGCGCACCATTGTACCTGCCCTTGACGAACCCAAAAGTGGCAGTGGCACTGGTTAGTTTGCCGGATCGATGGCTCCACAGTCGGCCGACCGAGCCAGTCAAGCCGCACCGACCAACGCGGGCGCCGAGTTCTACTCAGCGACAGCTGGATCTTCTCGCCGCAGCCGCCCGGACACTGGAAGCAAGCCCATTTTTCGATGCTGCCGTCTCGGACGACAATCAATGCTTCTGCCGTTAGGGCAGTGGTCTCGGGATGCGTGGCCTGCACCTGGCCGACTAGGTCGACGCGGGGGATAAACCGGCACCAGGTCAGAAAGCGTCGTGCAATGTCACCAAACATCTGCTCAACCCACCCGATCCATGAAAGGGTCGACATCACCCCGGCCCCAGTAACCCTGATCGACACACAGGATGCAGCCGGGGTTTTGCTTTGCCCCCTGCAATCGATCAATCCCGAGATCAAAACGCCGAATGCGCTGCGCCGCCCGGCCGCCATCGCCTCGATAACCGGTCAAACCCTGCAGCAGCTCGTTGACGGCCATAGTCGCTGTTTCCGTCGTGAACGTGACGACCGCTGGTGCTGGATTGCCGCCGCCGCGCACATAAGCTTCACGTTTCTGACGCTCATACTCCGCCGGCGCGGCACGACGCAGTTCTTCTTCCGCCGCCCGATGTGGGTGCGCGATACCGCGGCACAGCAGGCAAGGTGTGCCAGGGCGCAAGACCGTCGCCCGGCCAATCATGTTCCCAACTTGACCGTCTTCACCACGCGGTGTGATTGCAAGTCCCAGATCAATGACCGGGCGCAGGTAAAAATATGCGAACCTACTTAGAAACAGTCGGCCTGCGTGATCATCAGTGCACCCAAAGATGATATCGCAGGAGAGTAAGGCATCGCGTGCTTCATCTGCATCTGCCCAGTGCGGGATCACAACCGGGCGGACACCAAGACCAAGACCCGCCAGTTCTCGCGCGACGACTTCGACCTTAAGCCGCATGCCATCGGCATCGTCCCGTCGGGCTCCATGCAGGCGGTTCAGATTGCTCACTTCAACAATGTCTTCGTCGAAAAGGGCAATCTGGCCGACGCCGAGCCGGGCCAACAGCATCGCAACCGCACTACCCGTGCCGCCACAGCCCACGACACCGATTTTCAGCCGGGCCAGCAGAAGATTCAGTGAAGGTCCGAAGGCAAGCGCTTGCCGCTCGAAAGCTTCTCCGGAAAACCCGCTCAGCCCATTCAGAACACGAAGCCGTGCACCAACGGCGATGACAGCATCGCTGTCGATCGGCTGGGTGTCGTCGATCCACAGACGTGCTGCATAATCACAGATCTCACCATCAATCAGCAGCAGGCTTGCTAACATGACGCCGGCACCATTCCGGTTCCGCGCCAGTCGATACAGTTCCCGTTCGTTTTTTTCGTCCTGTGTGGAGAATTCGGGATACCCGCCCGGGTGGCTATGGGCGATGCCGACGATCAGACCTTCTGCTTTTGCGCCACGACACAGGTCAAGAAACGATTTCGTTGACCAAGTGACATGCTTGTCGCTGGCCGAAATCAGATCCTCGTCTGGAACTGGGATCACGCGGTAGGACGTCAGTCGCAAACGGGATTGGCGATCCCAAGGGTCCATCGCGACACGGCTCATTCCATAAAGCACGTAGGCTGCGGCTTCACGGCCATCGGGGCGGTGCAGGAGCGCCCGAAGCTCGGCTTCGTGACGTTCCTGCAAGGTGACATCGAGGCGGCTCATGCCGCAATCTCCAGCGCCGTCTCGACCCGCTTAAGCATGGTCCAGATACCATCGGTGCCGGGACGCCAGTCGCTGTTGTGCCGCGACCAACGCTGCCAGCGCTCCCCATGGAAGATCAGCGGCTGGTCGGCTTGACGCGGGTAGCGGCTCGAATGGGCCAGTGTCAGCCAGGGCTGCGCATAGAACATGTCCGGCGCAGCATCCGGATAGCCCCGCGGCAGCAGGATCAGGATGTCGGCCTGTGCCACCTGATATTTGCCGTCCGGTAGGCAATAGCCTCGCAGGATTACACCGGTCTGCGCTCCTTCGCGGTATTCGACGAAAGTCAGGCCGCGTCCTTCGAGGTATCGGCGATCACGCATAGGCAGGATGAGGGCTTCCGCGCCTTCGGTCGAGGTAGTCGCCCCGGTGAAGAACCTCTCCAGACCTTTTCCGTCCAACCTGACGAGCTCGTTGTCGTCGATCGGACGGTCCTCAGCGCCACGGATTTCCATCCAGACACCGTAGTCCGGTTTGTCGGCGGCACCTGCCAGCTGCTTCAGGACCCGGCCGCTGATTACGCAGGCGCCCCATTCCTTCACCTGACCATCCAGTTCGATGCGGTAGGATTCCGCACTCTTGAACACGATGAAGCGCTCAACCCCTGCCGTGCGCAGATCGATCGTCTCATCGAGCGTCAACTCTTTCAAATCGCCGTTGCGAAGCAACTGGAACACCAGGTGCTCCTCCGCGGGACGCGCCGAAACGAGGTCCAGAAGTTGCCTCCCGGTCGGCACCGGATCGTCGATCCGGTATCCGTCAAAGGTGAGGTCTCCATTGCCGACCTGCACCCGGTACGGCCCTTGGGGGCGTGGGTTCCGTCCAGCAGCGACGCAAGCCGCCACGTCTTCAAGTTCAATCGTTTCCAGCGCCATGGCCAGTCTCCTTTTCTGTGCTCGCCGATCCAGACCGGCCTCATTTGGTGGATATAGTAGCCAAAGAATAGCCAGTCAAGGGCTAACCGTCGGCTATTTTTAAGTTGACAATTGCTTCAAGTATGGCTATTTCTCACGTGTCTTGGAGGATAAGGAAATGAGCAAGCGAACGATGACGCTCAATCTCACAGATGCGGAGATGGGCGTTTTGGAAGGCCTTTGCGCCAAAAAGGATCTCAGCAAGATCGGCGTGATAAGGCAGGCCCTGCGTCTGTATCAGATGGTCGATGTCCGGCTCGAGCGCGGCGACAAGCTGTTCTTCGAAGACGACAAGACCAAGGATAAGTCGGAAGTCATGATGCTATGACCGCCTACCAGGTCCATTTGTTCGATGCCGCCGCCGGTGCGATGGTCGAGGCCGAGCTGCATGACGAGATTGCCGAGAAACAGCTGATCGACTGGCAGTTCCAGTGGCGTCCGGCCGTCCAGACCTACATGAAGCGTCTGGTGGACAACGGTATCGGTCCCGCCGACACCGCTTGGCCCCAAAGTTGGCACTGGGACTGGCGCGGCAAGATGAATGAGGTTCGTGGGCTGCTCGGCCATACTGGGTATAGTGTCGTCTGCCGCGATGTGACCCAAGGCATGATGCGGCTCGATCTCGCCTCCCGCCGTGCTCGCTTGGATTCTCAGGCCGGACAGGATCTGGTCTATGTCGACTATCTCGAAGTCGCGCCCTGGAACTGGCGCGAACCTTATGCCGACGCGCCGATTTATCGACTGGTCGGCCCTGTGCTGATGCACGCCGCCATTACCCGCAGTGTCGAAGAAGGCTTCAAAGGCCGTGTCGGCCTGCATTCCCTGCCGCAAGCAATCCCGTTCTATGAGCGCTGCGGCTTCACCAACCTCGGCACCCGGCCCGACGAGTATGAGGGCAAGTTGCCGTATTTCGAGTCCACACCGGGCGCCGCCGAGGCATACCTAAAAGGAGAGCTAAAATGACTTACGGTATCTCCGCAGAATGGTCCAAGAAAATGCTCGCATTCGACGAGCATGTTACCCCTGGAGCTGGAGCTCTTGCCACGCGCCCACATGTTGACCCTGATGCGGTATCTCTGCGTGTTGAAGAAACCCGACTGGTATTCGGCCACTTTATCAATGTCGCGCGCAGACAGCGGCGCCTGACAATCGAAAAGCTCGCCGACGACGCGGACATCGAGGTCGGCGAGCTGCTGAGTATCGAACAGGACCCTCATTACGAACCCGATCTCCGGACCGTATGGGGGTTGTCGAACGCGCTTGATCTGCCGCAGCCAAAGCTGATGGAACTGGCTGGCCTTGCGGTCCCAAAAGAAGGCCATTGGCTGGAAGAAGTCACACGATACGCCGCCAGGTCCGCTCCGATCAAGGATGTGACGCCAGACGAACAAGCCTTTCATGACGCTGTTGTTGCAGCGCTGACGATGAAAGCGACGTAACAGAGCGAGACGGGTCCCATGGCCAAAAACTACATTCTTCGCCGGCGGACTCAGGAACGTATCGACGAACGCGTTGAGCGGCTGCTGAACAGACTGGGCAATCCAGAGCCGCCGCTCAAACTTGAGCATGTCCGGGACGCACTCGACCTTGATCGGGCATACTTCCAAAAAGACGATCCATCGCTGATGGACGATGTCATTAGCATGTTGCGCGTCGCCGGGAAGCAGGTCTTGCGGCGACCAACTCTCTTCATAGATGCCGTCAAGAAATTCGATCTGCGCGCCTTCTACCTTCCGGATGAGAAACGGATCCTAATGGACAAGGATCTGCACAAGCTGAAATTCCGTTGGATTGAAGCACATGAAGTAGGTCACAGCCTCTTGCCCTGGCACGAAGGGGCCATGCTCGGCGACGACAAGCAAACGCTCCGGCCCAACTGCCATGAACAGATGGAAGCCGAGGCGAACTTCGCTGCTGCGCGTCTTCTATTCTTGCGCGATAGGTTCGCCATCGAAGCACGGGACTATGCGCCAAGTTTGGAGGCGGTGAAGGCACTCCAGCCCCGCTTTGACAACACACTCACCACGACGTTCTGGCGTTGTGTCGAAATCTGGGGCGCCTCGACGCCTATCATCGGTCTGGTCACCGGACACCCGCATCCAATCAAACGCGAAGCGGACTTCGACCCTAAAGAACCCTGTTCACACTTTGTGCAGTCGCCAGCGTTTGCAAGCGGCTTCAAAGGTTGCGATGAGATTGACGTCTTCAATATGGTTGTGGATTATTGTTCAGCGGCCAGGGGTGGTCGACTGGGGGGTGCCGATATCGTACTCCATGATGACAACGGCGATCCACATGTCTTCACCTTTGAAACCGTGAAATGGGGATATGCGCTAACCCTCGGCGTTTACCGAGGTCCGCACCGATCAGTGATCGCAATCTAACATATTCTAAGAGCCGTCCGACAATGCCTGCCAAGCTCTCTGAAATGCTTGCGCTTCAAGGGTTGGCGCTGCTTGTCAATGACGGCCAATTGCTGCTGCGAGATCATGCTTCATAGTAATTGTCCTCATCAAAAGGGCATTCACCCCGAAGCATGACCGCTCCGCGTTTCACCGAATTTTCTTCGGTGCCGAACACCTCCACAGAGTGCCGGCACCGGGTACAGGTGATGATGAGCCCCGGAACCGCGCCATAGTCACCATCCAGTTCCTCTTCTGAGACATCGATTTTCACGCGCATGTGCCAACCCTATTACGATTCACGCCGGGAGAATGGGATCACCGACCCTCCTGCAGGTGCACCTGTCTCACGCGAAGCGTCCGTCTTGAGAGTCAATGACACCACGTCGCCTGTTTTCTTGCTGAACCAACCAGACGGAAGGCCGACGAGGTTCTCAATATCGCCCGGATGCATCGTGAACTCGACCGAAAGCAGGTCGTCCTTACTGCGGGTGCCGGAATCCACGATCAGGCCAAGAGCATCATGCAACATACGTGGCTTTGGAACAGCCCACTCCTTGTCCATCGGCTCTTGTCGGTTCCAGCCTTTGGCGGAATAGGTCTTATAGAGCTGCGTGGCATGATCCTGCGGGATGATTTCTAGATCCACCAACCGCTTGATCTGGGCCTTCACAGAAACGCGCCAACGTTCTTTCAGGGACAGCAACCCTGCAAGGGAGTAGTTCGGGACCTCCGGCACATAAGTCGTCTGCGGCATAAGAAACGCGCTTGCGAAACGGAATGCCTGGCGCTCGATCTCTGGAAGATCATCGCGCAATGCTTTTGCGCTGACATTCCGGTGCAGCACTGCATGACCCAGTTCATGAGCGGCGTCCATCTGACGACGGGGGAGATTCATCTTGTCTGATGCGAGCAAGATGTGAGGACGGTCCTCGGACTTGGACCAGCTGCAAACGCCGTCGAGTTTGGACGTTCCCATTTCGATGGAGCCGACGACACAGCCGATCTTTTCAAGGACCGCTACGACATTTGTGCAAGGGCCTTCGCCCAATTGCCAGTGGGACCGCAGTTCGCCGGCGATGTCCTCGATGTCTTCGTCCCGAAGCTGACTGTAGCTGGAGCCACCCAGAACGTCTGGAATGTCGAGTTCGGGGAAATCAACATAGTGCTGCAAGACGTGGCTGATCTCATGTAGCCAGCTCACCTGAGAAGTTTGATACTCGCGGTCGCGCTTCAGCGTGCTGACCAGTTTTCGATAGAACATCGGTCGCGGGCTATCGAAGACCGGACGGAGAAAAAACTCTCGCCGGACCCGCAGGGCCTTCGCCAATTCTGTCAGAGCATCAGCTTCCGGCGCCTGTTTGCCGGTTTCCCAACGGGAAACCGAACTAGGGCTGACTCCCAGCATCAAGGCCAACTCTTTCATGCTTTGAACGCGCCGGGCGGCGCGCGCCTCAACGAGACGTTCCGGCACGAAGCCGGGTGTTCCCACTCGCATTTTTCCCTCCTCTGGTGCCGGTGGCACCCTTTACGCTTTGCCATCCTGTTCGTCATCCACAGATGGAGCCTCGGGGGGAACAAAAAGCTTCATCGTGCGCTTCAGGCGGACAGCACCGCTGGCAGGCAATGCGGGAGGTGTCGAAAACGGCGAGCTGGGTTCCGACACATCCCCGTCATCCGCGAGGTACTGGTCGATCCGTTCGTAGAAAAGGTATTGCTCATAATCGGAATCAATGAGCCCGATGGCCAACTCCTTAATCTTGCCGGCTTGTTCAGGGTCGCGAGCGAAGAGAAACAGAATGCAGATGTCCCCGATCTGAGGGGCAGTACCATCAAAATCGAAGTGAGGAGACAGCTTGTAGTTCAGTGTCACACCGGCCTTCCGCGACTTGTTCTTGACCGGAAGCTTGCTGGGTTCCGGCATTGCCGCGAGGCCAAGGATGAAGCCTTGCCCTTCATGCTCGAAACGCATGAACGGTTGGAAAACCTTGAAGTCCGAACCGGGGATAATGCCGCCGTCGAGCAGTGCGCCGCCATGAAGTTCACAGACCTCCTGAAACCCCTTTTCCATCATGTGGAAACGCGACATTCCCTCAAGGCGCCGTGCACGACGTGTATCCAGACCAGAGTGATCCTGAATCATTCGATGAGCTTTAAGGGCTTCTCCGCGCAGGCGGTCCTCAAGATCAATGATCAGGCCGCGATAGATCGCGACCGGGAAACGGGTTTTGACAAAATCCCCCATGACTGCTCCGATTCTGTGGGGTTGCGTTTTGCGGGAAATTTGACTCAAAAATTGCGTTAAGTCAATTGCGAGCAGCCGGCTTTGTTCATCTTATCGTCCTGGACATCCCGAGCTAGTGCCTCGCTTTGACCAAGTGCCGACCGGTCCAAGGCTGGTCGAGTGGCCTAGGACTGGATCCTCTCGAGGTTCATCCTGAAGACGAGGCCGGCGATAGGTTATTGTTTCACATGCCCCTGCAGCGTCTCCCTCGGCAGTTCACCCACCTTCCTTCGCGGCCACCGCACTTCTCCCGATGTGTTGCTTTGCATGACATGCTGGTCGCAGCTGTCGTCCCGGCCACAAAGGTTGCCGCCGATCTTTTTCCCCTGCCCCTGCGGGTCATTCCGCGCGGATCAAAAAGACCGGCGCCTGCCCCTCTCCGCTGCGCTTCGCCTTCGGTGTGGCCAGGCCTTGGCCAGCTGCAAGGTGACCATCATTGCAACGCAAACAAGGAGAAGAGCAATGACCACGAACTGCATCAAATTCACCAGCGCCGACATCGAAACCGCCAAGGGCGTCGGCTCCATCTCGACCCTGACCTTCGACCTCGACATCACGGTCGAACCCGTCGCGAGTACGAACCCGATGGCCCCCACGCACCGCGTCCTCGGCCGCTCCCCGCGCGGCAAGCTGGTCGAGTGCGGCGGCATCTGGAAGAATCAGAACAAGGAGACCGGCGCCGACTACTACACGCTGACCATCCGCGATCACGGCTTCAACGCCAACCTCGGCAAGGCCGCCAACCAGGACGATCTGTCCCTGCAGGCCGTCATCCCCTGGGGGCCGAAAGACGCCGCCTAAGCCAACGGCCAGACCGCTCCGGCGGTCTGGCTCTTTCTCGTTCCCGGGGGAACTTGTCCTCGACCGGTGCACTATCGGTGTCCGAAGAATGCGGCATCTTTCGGACGCGGATGCGGAGGCGGTTGGTCAGTCCGGATAGGTCGCAGATGCTACCATGATCTTTCTGCGATGTGACAGTGCGGATCGTGCGAACCTGAGTCGGAACCGAACGTCCGCAGGGAGAGCTGGCAGCCCACTGAACGAGGCAAGCGCACCCCTTCTCTCAGTCGAGCAACCCGTGCCTTGGTCCTCTTGGTGAAGCTCCCTGGGGCGGCGAACTCGCCCTGCGCCGCAGGCAACAGAATTGCAAATCATCGTCATGAATCCCGGGGCAACGTCTCACGTCAGGGTCACCGCCGCGCGCGTTTCCGTCGACCTGTTGGCCTTAGAGATCGCTAGCCCGGGGTCGAGCGGTCGGCAACGCCGGGGGCAGGTTTCTGGGCGGCTTGCGCCTTGAGCGCTGCGGAGCATCGCTCACAACAAACCTGCCCCTGGCGTGCTCCATTTCATTCCGCCCCGTGCCGGGTGCAGCCCGCTCTCATGCCCCCGGTCTTTTCCACGATCCGTCCAACGACGATCAACGGAAAGGATCACACCATGACACTCGAACAATCCATCGACCTCGCAGAACTGCAAGCCGACATGGCCTTCGATGCTTACCTCGCCGCCTTTGATGAAGACGCCCATCCAGAGACCCTCGACAGCCTCGAGACCGAGGCGCTGATCGCCCGCAGCCGCTACGACGATCTGCGAAATCAGGGACTGGGTCACTGACCCAGATACCCCTGCGTGTCTTCGGATCCGCAGGGTTCTGGCGTCGACACTCAGAAGCATCGTGACGCTCGCAGAGGGTGCGACCCGCGCCATCCAGCGCGGGCCATTCTCGTGTTCCTGGCGCCGATCCGTGACCGGATCGAGCGTTCGGTTTGCGTGTCGCCACGTGCGTCTTGAACACAAGTTTCGGAAGCTTTTTCGACCTGGTTGTCCTGCATTGATGAGGGCGGGACCCGTTCCATGTCGCGCCGCGACGCGGGGTCTTGATGGCGTCCAAATGCCATCAAAAAGACACATCATGCAAAACGTAATATTGCGCAATGTAATGTATTGAAGTATAAGCGAAGGAGAGAAGGAAGACGTTGGCAGGATATGGCCAATGTTTGCACATTTTGTCCGAGGGGTCTGACCCGTGCCTAGGCCAGCGAAAAACCTGAAGCTTGAAGAGCGCATAGAAGTCGCGCGGCGCTTTGCGGCAGGCGAGAGCGCGAAGGACCTGGCGGCGGTGTTCGGCATCTCCCCGCGCCATGTGAGCCGGCTCGCGAAAGAAGAGGCGGGCGAGGGGATCGCAGTGCGCGATCCGAGCGAGACGGTGGCGTTCCGGGCCAGTCGATCCGAGCTGGACGCCTTCGATGCAGAATGGCGCGAACGAGGCTTTGCCAACCGGTCGCAGGCGCTCAATGCGGTGCTGCGCGGACGGTGCGGTTTTCTCGATGTACCCCGTGATTTGGTCGAGGAATTCTGCGCCGCGTGGCGTCAGGCGAAGGATGTGAGTGACGCCGGACTGGTGCTTGCCAAGGCGGTCCATCGCGGTCGGCTCGAGGTCTCGGAGGCGGACCGCGCGGTGCTGATCGAACTGCTGGATCTGGCGCAGTCGATGAGCCGTGAGATGGGCCGAATGAAGGATGCGGCGCAGGCGCTGCGTCATCAGGAGTGGCCGCAAAAGGAAGAAGGGCAGGGAGCGGAGAGCGCGGTTCTGGAGGATGACCCGCGCGCGATCGGGAGCAGTCTGAGGCTGGTGCGTGAGAGTTCCGGTTCAGAATTGGATCACCCTTCGCTGCCTCTCGGCAAGCCTCGAACGCGAACGGCGATAGCCGATGATTTTCTGAAGAACCGGAACTCTCGAAATGGCTGATCCGCTCGCCCTCTACACCTCGGTCATGGGGCGGCTCTGGGAGGATGAGCGCATCCGGGGTCAGGCCGCGGTGCGGATCGACGCGCGGCTGGCGGGGCGTCGGCAGGGTCGCAGTTTCGCGCGCGTCGGCTCGATGTCGGCACGCAACGCGCTGAAGGCGGCGACGGGGCACAGCCGGGCGGCGGTGTTCAAACGGATCCGGGCAGGAGGCTGCAAGACGCGTGCTTCGCTCGGGGCGCAGATCTCCTACATCAACGACAAGGCGGTCTACACCTACTCGACGATGACCAACGCGCTGACCGATGCGGCGGTGCTTTCTGAGGAGCAGAAGGAAGACATCATCGAGGACTGGGCCGGGACCTGGCGCGGCTCGACCAAGCTCGGCTTCACCTCGCACATGCTGCTCTCGTTCCCGACCGACGTGACGGTCGACCAGGTCCGCGATATCGCCATGGACTGGACGGAGCATTTCTTCGAGAGCGGCGAATACGGCGATCAGTGGGACTATGTGCTCGCGGTCCATGACGACCGGGCGCACAAACACGCCCATATCATCCTGAACAATCGCGGCGTCGAGAAGGGTACCTGGTTTTCGTGTTGGGCCGAAGGCGTGATGTCGCCGCAGCTGATGCGCGAAAAGCAGGCCGAGATCGCGGAACGCTACGGGGTGATGCTCGACGCCACCACCCGGCTCGAGCGCGGCATCTTCGAGAAGCCCGCCGGGATCGAGGAGATCTACCGCGCCAAGGAAGAGGCGAGGCTGCCGCGCGAGATCGTGATGACGGCCCAGGAATCCGCCATCGCGCAGGCCCAGGTGGTGGGCTTCGCCAAGGACTACAAGAACCTCGCCGACCTGCTGGACCGGATGGACCAGCGCCACATGGCGCGCGCCGTGCGCGGTATGGCGGAGGGGCTTGGTTCCGGCACGCCGTGGAACTTCACCGAAGGAGAGATAGACATGAAGGACATCAAGACCGTCGGTGATGCGATCGACTATTCCGAACGCACGATCGAGGCGCTGAGGCTCAAGGCCGAGGAACTGGATCCGACCGAGCGGGCCGCCTTCGAGGTCAAGGCCGCACCGATTATTGCGGACCTCTCGCAGATGGTGCCGGATCCGGAACTACGGGCGCGGTTCGGCAAGCAGCTCAAAGAACCCTATCCGCCGGGGGCGGGCAGCGAGGTGCTGATCGCCGCGCTGCAGTCCGGCAAGGACGAAGGGCTGCGCGACGTGCTCGAGCGGGCGGAGGAAGCCGGAATGGACAGTGAGGATCTGGTGGCTCGGATTGCTGCGGGCGGCACGCGGAACTACGGCATGGCGCAGGATTGGGTCGAGCGGGACATGAACGCGGTGCTGGCCAAGGACGGTCTCAGCGTCGAGACGGCCAATGATGACCAACTGGATGCAGCCCTAGAAAAGGTCGACAGCGTGATGGACGCGCTGATGGAGCGCGCCAAGGAAATGGGCGTCGAGATCGGTCGGACTCTCGCGGACGAGGAGGAGGCGACACTGCCCCTCATCGATGAGGATGACCGGACGCCCAATCCCTACCTGCAGGACCTCGCCGACATGTTGCGGGACGGCAAGCTAACCGAGGAACAGGAAGAGACGGTCGAGCGGACCCTGCAATCCGAGCTCTTCAAGGAGTTGGGTGAGGAGGGCATGGCCGAGCTTCGCCGTGGCAACTACGAGGTGCTGGATGCGGCCCTGCCAAGCAAGCTCGACCAGATCACCGTCACGCAGGAGTTCCTGGAGATGACCTTCGAGGAGAACGGCGACCAGGTCTTCACCGACCGCGCCGCCGGGTTGCAGCAGGACAAGGCGACCGAGGTGGCACGACTGCGCGGGAGCCAAGAGGCGCAGGAGCTGGGGCGCGATCTTGGCCGCGACCGCGGTCTCGATGACGAGATGGAATTCT
>NZ_JBNAFZ010000019.1:0-62451 GCF_049800935.1 Microbulbifer sp. S227A
GTTTTGGCTTTGGATGGTGCGTTGTGTGGGTCTGTTTGTGGGGGGCATCGTTGGGTGGATGAGATTGCATTGCAGCAGGGAGGAGATTGCATGTCACCGACGCGGGATGAGCAGCATTGGATGTATCGCAACATGGTCACGAGCCGGCGGTTCGAAGAGGCCATTGCCAGGATTTACTTTGAGGGAAAGACACCGGTTTTCAACATGGCGAACGGCCCGATCCCCGGCGAGATGCACCTGTCTGACGGGCAGGAGCCGGTGGCGGTGGGGGTCTGCGCGCACCTGACTCCCGAGGACGTGGTCACGGCCACCCACCGCCCGCATCACCAGGCCATCGCCAAGGGCGTCGACCTTGACCGGATGGCGGCCGAGATCTTTGGCAAGGCCACCGGCCTGTCCGGCGGGCGCGGCGGCCATATGCATATCTTTGACGCCGACGTGAACTTTGCCTGTTCGGGGATCATCGCCCAGGGCATGGGCCCCGCCGTGGGGGCGGCATTGTCGCGCAAGATGCGGGGCCTGCCCGGCGTCGCCGTGGCCTTTGTCGGCGAGGGCGCGGTGAACCAGGGCGGCTGGCACGAGGCGATGAACCTGGCCGCGGTGTGGAACCTGCCCTTTGTCTGCGTCATCGAGGACAACGCCTGGGGCATCTCGGTGGCCAAGGAGACCTCGAGCGCGGTGGCCAACAACGCGGAGCGCGCGGCGGCCTATGGCATCCCCGGCAGGCGGATCGAGGGCAATGATCCCTACGCGATCCACCAGGCGGCGGGCGAGGCGATTGCCCGTGCCCGCGCCGGCGAAGGGCCAACGCTGCTGGAGGTCGAGACCTACCGGCTGGCCGGGCATTTCATGGGCGACGCCGAGGGCTATCGGCCCGAGGGGGAAAAGGACGCGCTGTTTGAAAAGGACCCGATCCCGGCGATGCGGGCGCGGATGCTCGCGGATGGTGCCGCCAGCGCCGACGAGCTCGACGGGATCGAGGCGGCAGCGGCGGCGCGGGTCGAGGCGGCCATCGCCTTTGCCCGCAACAGCGCCGACCCCGCGCCCGAGGATGCGCTCACCCGTGTCTTTGCCGCGTAACTGTCTGGGAGGAAACCACAATGACCAAGTCGAATGAAAGAAAACTGACCATCGCGCGCGCCATGGCCGAGGCCGTGGCCCAGGAGATGCGCATCGACCCGGACGTGTTTGTCATGGGCGAGGATATCGGCCCGCTGGGCGGGGTTTACGGCAACACGCGGGGGCTGATCGAAGAGTTCGGCGCCGAGCGCATCCGCGACACGCCGATCTCGGAAACCGCGTTCATCGGCGCCGCCGTGGGTGCGGCGCAGGACGGGATGCGCCCGGTTGTCGAGCTGATGTTCGTGGATTTCTTTGGCGTGTGTTTTGACGCGATCTATAACCTGATGGCCAAGAACACCTATTTTTCCGGCGGCAAGTTCAAGGTGCCGATGGTGCTGATGACCTCGACGGGGGGCGGCTATTCGGATGCGGGACAGCATTCGCAATGTGTCTATGGCACCTTTGCGCACCTGCCCGGCATGAAGGTGGTCGCGCCGTCCAACGCCTATGACGCCAAGGGCCTGATGACCGCGGCGATGCGCGACGACAGCCCGGTGGTCTACATGTATCACAAGGGGCTGCAGGGCATGGGCTGGCTGGGCACCGAGGCCGGGGCCACCGTGCATGTTCCCGAAGAGAGCTATACCGTCGAGATCGGCAAGGCCAAGGTCGTGCGCGAGGGCAAGGACGTGACCATCGTCAGCCTGGGCATGGGGGTTCACAATGCCCTCAAGGCGGCCAGGACGCTGGAGGCCCAGGGCGTCAGCGCCGAGGTCGTGGACCTGGTCAGCCTGGTGCCGCTGGACCGCGAGACCATCCGCGCATCGGTGGCCAAAACCGGGCGGCTGATCGTGGTGGACGAGGATTACATGTCCTACGGTGTCTCGGGCGAGATCATCGCATCCGTCACCGAGCATGACATCTCGGTCCTCAAGGCCGCGCCCAAACGGGTGGCCTTCCCCGATGTGCCGATCCCCTTTGCGCGGGTGATGGAGCAGTTCTGCCTGCCCGATCCCGACAAGATCGTCGCCGCCTGGGACGCGATGAAAGCCGCCTGAACCTCCCGCCACTCACACCGGCAAAGCAAGCAACGGGGCCGCCCCTGGCGTCCCCCGAACAGAAAAGGAATGTCAAATGGCCACCGATATCGTCATCCCCTCGGATCTATGGGAAGAAGATGAAGAATGTGTTATCACCGCATGGCTTGCCGATGACGGCGCCAGCGTCCAGGAGGGCGCGCTGATCGCCGAGATCATGACCGCCAAGGTGCAATACGAGATCCTCGCCCCCGCCTCGGGCACGCTGAAGATCACCGAAGAGGCCGATGCCGTCGTCGCCAAGGGCGCGGTCATCGGGGCGGTGGAATGACCAGGGTGGTGCCCCTCAAGGGCATGCGCGGCATGATCGCCGACGCCATGGTCAAGAGCCTGGCAACGGCGGCGCAGCTCACCCATCACGCCAGCGCCGATGCCTCGGCCCTGCTGGCGCACAAGGCGCGGCTGGCGGATGACGGGGTCAAGGTCTCGGTCGAAGACCTGCTGATGCTGGCGGTGGTGCGGGCGCTGAAAAAACACCCGGACGCCAATGGCCGGGTCGAAGGCCGCGACATAACACTGACAGATCAAATCGACCTGTCCGTCGCAATCGCACTACCCGGAAACCTCCTGGTCGCTCCGGCGAAGAAATGGAAAGCTCTCCAGAATGAAAACACAAACAACCAAATCCGCCAGCCAAGGCATCACACGGGAAACCACCCTTCTTGAAAAGGGGAGCCCTGCAACGCTCCTCTGGAGCGCCAAAGAACGCGCTATCGCAATCCCGCGGACCCGGTCCCGAAGCGCGGGTTTCGCCGGGCTCAGCCTGGCAGCGGCGCGCGCCGGCTGGCCGCTTGTATTGCGCTCCAGCGGTGGCGGGGCGGTGCCGCAGGGGCCGGGCACACTCAACCTCGCCATGATCGCGCCCATGCCCAAAGGGGCAACCATCCAGGATGGCTACCGGTTGATCTGTGGCGCAATTTCCGAGGCGTTGACGGGTTTTGGGATCGCCAGCGATACCGGCTCCATCGATGCGGCATTTTGTGACGGCGACTGGAACGTGACCGCCCGGGGGCTCAAGCTCGCGGGAACCGCGCAACGCTGGCGGCCCGCGGGCCAGGGCCGGTCGCTGGCGCTGATCCATGCCGCGATCATCGCGACGCACCCGCCGGCCTCGGTTTGGCCCGTTCTTGAACGGGTCGAAACCCAGGCCGGAGGCATCACGCCACCGCGCCCGGAAATGCATGTCTCGCTGGACGACCTGTTGCCGGACGGTACGCCGCCCGGAGCATTTCAGGACGCGGTGATGCGCGCGGCCAACGACCGGATTGCCGGCCTTGCCGAACAGGCAGCCGCAAAGGGTCCTGCGGCCTGAGCTTCAGGACCTGTCCGAAACGCGGAGGGATATGGTCATGCGAGCGGGGCGATGACAATCACCGCCGCGTTTGACGCCCATACGCGCTGCCGGGACGGGTTACGGGCCGATCATGAAACAGGTGACATTGCGCGCCTTGAGCCTGCGACAGGCCAGATCGGCGGTTTCGCGGGTCAAGCCCACGAAATTCGCGTCAAACCCGGAGGAGGTCTGGTTCACCTTGCGCAGCGAGCCGTCAAGCGTGGCCATTTCCGCCAACGCCGTGCGCAGCAACACTTTTTCCGCCTGGTATCGGCTGCCATAGCGCCCGACATTGATGCCCCAATGCTGGCCGCCGGACGTTGACAACCGGGTCACGATCTCGGGTTCTTCGGGCGTGGCCGGCGCGCTTGGTTCGGCCAGCGCAACGGTGAGTTCGGCGGGGCGGGCCTCGGGCCGGGGCACCGACAGGCTGGCCGAGGTCAGGCTGGCTTCGGAGACCTTGACCTCTGGCTCCGGTTCGGCGCTTGCGACGCTTTGCGCGGCGGCGGCAATGGCGGCTTCGACACTGGCCTGCACCTTGTCTCCATCGGCGACGGCGGCGGTCACGACGGTCTCGGCCACCTCTGTCGAGGGGCCGGGCCGCAGGCGGGGTCTCAGGCTCTGCTGCACCGAGGCGACGACCCTAACGGTCTTGGCTGCTGTTCCGCCGCCCGATGATACGTTTCCCGCATAGGCCGGGCGCGCGGGTTTGTGCAACGCCACCCGCGTCGGTGCCCGCCGGAACCCCATGTCCAGCAGTTCGGCCACCCGCGCATTGCGCGACGCGGTGGATTTGCCACCAAAAACCGTCGCGATGATCCGTTCATTGCCCCGCTGGGCTGAGGCGACGAGGTTGAACCCGGCCGCGCGGGTATAACCCGTCTTGATGCCGTCCGCGCCCCGGTAGGTTTGCAGCATCCGGCGGTTGGTGTGGTTCACCTTTTTGATGCCCGCATCCGCGGTCTGGCGCGAGAACAGGTTATAATATTGCGGATAGTCATAGATCACGTGCCGCCCCAGGATTGTCATGTCGCGCGCGGTCGACAGGTGTCCGCTCTCGGTCAGGCCATGGGCGTTCTTGAAGGTGGTGCGCGACATGCCCATCGCCTTGGCGGTGCGGTTCATCCGCCGGGCAAAGGCCGCTTCGCTGCCGCTGATCGCTTCGCCAATCGCCGTCGCCGCGTCATTTGCCGATTTCACCGCGGCGGCGCGGATGAGGTAGCGCAGGGCGATTCGCTGGCCCGGGCGCATGCCCAGCTTGGACGGCGGCTCGGATGCCGCGTGCTTGGATATCCGCACCTTGGTATCAAGCGTGATCTCGCCGTTCCGGACCGCTTCGAAGGCGATATAGAGCGTCATCATCTTGGTCAGCGAGGCCGGGTGCAGCCGGGTATCGGCATTTCGCGAATGCAATACCTTGCCGCTTCGGGCATCGATGACATGTGCCGCATAGGGCGCGGCCATCGCGCCAATAGGCACCAGCACCGACAACCAGAATGCGAGTAAAATAGAATGGCCCCTCTGGGCCGGACGTATACGCCGAACCTGCACGATCATTGCCTCTGTCTGCCTCGGGCCGCCGGTTTTCCGGCTGACACTTTGATTATTGCGGTGAGCCTAGCACAGGAGTCGGTTAAAATAAACCCATTGGTTGCAAGCTGTTACCCGGTGAAATGCATCCAGAATGCGCAAGATGTAGTGGTCTGCTGACGCGGTGCAACTAAAAAAGCGATTCACCGAAGGGTTACAATTCCCTTAACCGATCCGGGCCAGCAGCCAGGCGAGTCCCCCGAGATCGTCGAGCGCGCGATAGCGCGGGGCATCGACCGGCGGCTCGGCATGTTCGATCTCCCAGGCAACGCCATGGGGCACGTAAACACCCCACCCGCCGGCGGCGATCATCGGCACCACGTCCGAGCGCATGGAATTGCCCACCATGAGCCCGCGCTCTGCCCCTTCGCCGTGGCGCGCAAAGATCGCGGCATAGCTCGCGGCGGTCTTTTCCGAGACGATTTCGACGCCGTCGAACAGATCACCCAGCCCCGACTGGGCCAGCTTGCGTTCCTGATCGAGCAGATCGCCCTTGGTGATGAGCAGCACCCGGTGCGTCGCGGCAACCGCCTGCACCGTTTCCCGCGCATGGGGCAGGAATTCGATCGGATGTGCCAGCATGTCACGGCCCGCCTCAATCAACTGCGCAATGACGCGCGCCGGTACGCGCTGGTCGGTGACTTCGATCGCGGTTTCGATCATCGACAGAACGAAACCTTTGATACCATAGCCATATTGACCGATATTGCGCTTTTCCGCCGCCAATAACCGCGCTGCCAGGTGCTCGGGATCCGCATGGTCGGCGAGCAGATCCGAGAACTGCGCCTGGGTGTCCTGAAAGAAGCGTTCATTGTGCCAAAGCGTATCATCCGCATCAAAAGCGACAGTTGTCAGTGTTTTGCTGTAAACTAGGTTTGTCACTGGCTCTTTCCGAATCCCGCAGGAAGGTTATATAAGCCATGAAGTTTGAGAGAAAATCGCGAAAACCGGACCCCCTATTGCAATGACAACAGTGCCCGTAACCATGTCGGACAAGACGGACAACGACTCTGACACGTCGGTCCTGCTCGAGACGCGCCCCAAGACCAAGCGCCCGCCGCTGTACAAGGTTCTGTTGCTGAATGACGACTATACCCCGATGGAATTTGTCGTTCACGTGCTGGAACGGTTCTTTGGTCTGACTCATGCCCAGGCATTCGAAATCATGCTGACGGTTCACAAGAAAGGTGTCGCCGTGGTTGGCGTGTTCAGCCACGAGATCGCGGAAACCAAGGTGGGCCAGGTCATGGATTTCGCCCGCCGCCATCAGCATCCTTTGCAATGCACGATGGAAAAGGAAGACTAGGCCGCACCCATGTCCGCCCGGCTGCCTCTGGCGATTGAAACTGGCGGACTGGTTCTGCCCGAGACCGGTACGCTGTCGGTGCTGCATCCGGTTGCCTCATCGGACCTGTCCGCGCTGCCGCTGGAACGGGTAGAGGTGGTTCAGCCGTTCAAGCCGGATTTCGATCATTTCCAGGCGCTTGGCTATTCCTGTGTGCCGAATGGCAACGGCACGTGCAGCGCGGCCCTGGTCATCCTGCCGCGCGCCAAGGCCCTTGCCCGCGCGTTGATCGCCACCGCCTCGGCGCGCAGCACGGGGGTGGTTGTCGTCGATGGCTCCAAGACCGATGGCGTCGACAGCATTCTCAGGGACTGCCGCAAGCGGGTCGAGATTTCCGGGCCGATCTCGAAATCGCATGGCAAGCTGTTCTGGTTCCCGGCCACACCTGCGGCCTTTGCGGACTGGGCGGCGCAAACGCGGGTTGTCGACGGGTACGAAACGGCGCCGGGGGTGTTTTCGGCGGACGGGATCGACCCGGCCTCGGAACTGCTCGCACAGGTTTTGCCGCAAACCCTTGGCAAGCATGTGATCGACCTGGGGGCCGGTTGGGGCTATCTGGCGTCGCGCGTCCTGGAGAATACCGGGGTACAACGGATCGACCTGGTCGAGGCCGATGCCAATGCGCTGGACTGCGCGCGGCGCAATCTGAGCGATGCCAGGGCCCGGTTTCACTGGGCGGATGCCACGGGTTGGACCGCCGATCAACGGGCCGACACGATTGTCATGAACCCGCCCTTTCACACCGGCCGCGCGGCGGACCCGTCGCTGGGCCGGGCCTTTGTTGCCGCCGCGGCGCGGTTGCTGGCTCCTTCCGGCCACCTGTGGATGGTCGCCAACCGGCACCTGCCCTATGAGCGCACGCTGGAGGGGTGTTTTGCCCAGGTCCAGGAGGCCGGCGGCGACAACCGGTTCAAGATCTTCCACGCCACGCGCCCCAAGGCCCCGGCCAAATCCCTGCCGACACGTACGCGGCGCTGAGCCGTGCCTTCCCCTGCACGAGGAGAGATCCAATGTCCTTTTCCATCGCCGGCAAAACCGCCATTGTCACCGGAGCGGCCAACGGCATCGGGCTCGCCATCGGGCGGCAGTTCGCCGAGAAAGGCGCAAATGTCATGTTCGCCGACATGGATGAGAAACGGCTCAAGACCGAGTTGGGCGAACAGGTCGATGACAGCAATATCCGGTACTTTGCCGGGGATCTGCGCGAACGTCTGACAGTTGCCAACCTGGTGTCGGCGACGCTGGACGCGTTTGACGAGATCGACATCCTGGTCAACGGTTCGCGGCAGGTCGTGCCGTCCAATCCGCTGGATCCCGATGATGAATCGGTCATTGCGCTGCTCAACCAGAACCTGATGCCCGCCTTTCGCCTGACCCAGATGGTCGCGCGGCGGATGATCAAGCAGGCCGATCCCGAGAGCGAAAAGCAGGCCGGGTCGATCATCAACCTGAGCTCGATCGCGGCGCGCCGCACCCATCCGGACCTGCTGGCCTATTCGGTGAGTTCCGCGGCACTTGACCAGATGACACGGTCGATGGCGGTGGCGCTGGCGCCGAACCGGATCCGGGTGAACGCGGTGGCCTTTGGGTCGGTGATGAGCGCCTCGCTGAAGTCGATCCTGAAGGAGCATCGAGATTATCGCCAGGACATCGAGACCCACACCCCGCTCGCGCGGGTTGCCGCCCCCGGCGAGGTGGCAGATGCGGCCCAGTTCCTGGCCTCTGACGCGTCCGGGTTCATGACCGGGCAGGTCATCACGGTGGATGGCGGGCGCACGTTGCTTGACCCGGTGGCGGCCCCCGCCCATTGACCAAGCGAGGGGCCAGCCCCTCGCGCTCCCCGGGATATTTTCAGCAGGAAAAAGGCAGGACGTTCGATGAGTGACCACATGGCGGAGCAGAAGGCGACGGCGGCAGCGTGGTTTCGCGAATTGCGTGACCGGATCGTGGCGGCCTTTGAGGCGTTGGAAGACAGCCATGTCGCGGGGCCATTGTCGGATTGCGACGCGGGCCGGTTCGAGTTTACCGAAACCACGCGGGCATCGCAGGACGGTTCGGATGCCGGTGGCGGGCTGATGAGCGTGATGCGCGGTGGGCGGGTCTTCGAGAAGGTCGGCGTGAACATATCCACGGTTTACGGCGCGTTGGGAGAGCGTGCGCAGGCGGCAATGGCGGCGCGCAAGGGGCTGCCCGGCATGGCCGAGGATCCGCGGTTCTGGGCGTCGGGCATTTCGCTTGTGGCCCATATGCAGAACCCGCACGCGCCGGCGGTGCATATGAACACCCGCATGTTCTGGACCCCGCACGGGTGGTGGTTTGGCGGCGGATCGGATTTGAACCCCTGTATCGAGTATGACGACGACACGGCGCATTTTCATGCCACCCAGAAGGCGCATCTCGATCCGCACGGGCTGGCGCATTATCCGCGTCTCAAGGACTGGGCCGACAGCTATTTCCACGTGCCGCACCGGGGGCGGGCGCGCGGAGTTGGCGGGATATTCATGGATGATTATTGCACCGGGGACTGGGCCGCGGATTTTGCGCTGACGCAGGATATAGGGCGGGCGTTTCTGCCTGCCTTTCTGCCGCTGATCGAGCGCCGTCGCGGGACCGTCTGGAGCGAGGCCGACAAGGAGGTCCAGTTGATCCACCGGGGGCTCTATGCGGAGTATAACCTGGTCTATGACCGAGGCACCCGGTTCGGGCTTGAGACCGGCCATGATGCCAACGCGGTGTTGATGAGCCTGCCGCCGATGGCCAAGTGGGTCTGAGCCATGTTTGCGCCGACAGGGTTGAAATCCGGGGCGGTTGAACCTTGATATCCAGCAAGAGACTGGCAATTTTCCGCCGACCTTGCGCGGAGTCAACGTGAACGTGGAGCGATGAGCACAGACCCCTATGCCGCACTTGGCCTGTCCAGGTCGGCCACGATAGATGAGATCAAGAGGGCCTATCGCAGGATAGCGCGCGATCATCACCCGGATCTGAACCCGGATGACGCCGCGTCGGAGGCCCGGTTCAAGGCGGCATCGGCGGCCTATGACCTGTTGAAGGATCCGGACACGCGTGCGCGGTTTGACCGGGGCGAGATCGACGCCAGCGGGCAGGAGCAGCAACGCCGGCAGTATGGCGATTTCGCAGGCGGTGGCGGCGGCACCCATCAGCGCGGAGACTTTGCCGACGCGTCCGACATCTTTTCCGAGTTCATGCGCGCACGGGGCACCGCGGGCGGCGGGTTTGGCGGGTTCAACAGCAAGGGGCAGGATGCGCGTTACACGCTGGATGTGGACTTCCTGACGGCGGTCAATGGCGGCAAGACACGGATAACCCTGCCGGGCGGTCAGGACCTGGAGGTGGCGATTGCGCGCGGCACCCATGATGGCCAGACCATTCGCCTGCGGGGCAAGGGCAGCCCGGGGATTGCCGGTGGGCCCGCCGGCGACGCGTTGGTGACGCTGAGCGTGCGCCCGCATCCGTTCTTTCGCCGGGATGGCAATGACATCGTTCTGACGCTGCCGATCACCATGGAAGAGGCGGTTCTGGGGGCCAAGGTGGCGACGCCGACGATCGAGGGTTCGGTGAATCTCAGCATTCCCAGTGGCGCCAGCAGCGGCCGGGTGTTGCGCCTGCGCGGGCGCGGGGTGAAACCGGCCAAGGGAACACCCGGCGACCAGCGGGTCGAACTCGCCGTGGTGATGCCGCCGGACATCGATGACGAGCTGGCGCGGTTCATGGAGCACAGGCGCGCCTCGCACCCGCATGATCCACGCAAGGGGATGAAGGCGTGACCGGCCCGGCACAGTGACGGGCGGCGGCGCGTTTCGCGTTACTCTCTGAGTGTCCAACCGGTCTGGGGCGGCAGAAAGGCCTCGACCGCCGCGGATGCGATGACCACGGTGTTCCCGGCCGGGTTTTCGACATTCAGGCCGCCCTTGACCGCGCGCACCTCGGCGTGACCGCGTGGCAGTTTCGAAACCAGGCTTGCGATATCGACCTTGTCGGGCTCCTGAACGCCGATGGTCACCTGAACCCGCATGATATCGGTGCTGAGGTCCAGCGATGCAAAGATCGACAGGGACGAGTGGCGGATCGCGTCTTCGATCGCGCGGGACGCGGCCTTGGTATAGTCCATCCCGTATTGATCGTTGCCCATGCCCATTTCAATGATGATCCGTTGTTCAGACATCTGCCCGCTCCATGTCAAAGCTCACCGAGATGGCCGCATTGGCGATCACCGTTGGGTGGCCATCGCCCTCGGGACGCGCGATATCAAGGCCGCCCTCGCAAACCGAGACCGAAGGCTGGCCATAGGGAAACACCGCGAGGATTGCGTCGGCGTCGACCTGATCAGGTTTCTGGACGCCGATCTCGACGGTGATTTGCATCGCATCCTTGGGAAAGCCGAACAGTTCGGCCATGTTGATGGAATTGTGCCACAGGGCATCCTTGACCGCCCGCCGTGCCGCCTCGGTGTAATCACCGCGCCGCAGCGATGCCCCCATCCCGAATTCCGTCAGCATCCGCTTCATCGCGCTCTCCTCTCGATTGACAGATGTCTTGTTGCAACCCCCGATGCCGCGTGCAACCCCAACACGCCGCGCTCAGGGTCGCAGGGTGGGCGCGGTGTCTTGCCAGGTTCGTGACAACGCGCGCCGCCCCGCCGCGACCGCCGGGCCATCGCCCGAGCCGAGCGCGGATTGCAGCGCGCACAGAACCTCCTGCAACGCCGTTGCACCGAATACCGCCGCGCTGCCTGCAACCTGGTGACAGCGGCGTGCCAGCTCGACATCACCTGCCTCGGCGGATTGCGAAAGGTCGCGGATCAGCGCCTCGACCTCGTCGCCAAATTTCCCGGCCAGCGCGTCATAGCCCTCGGCACCAAAGGTGGCGAGGGTCTGTTGCCGGTGGTCCACATCGACAAAAGGCACCGGCGCAAGGCCCCGGTCACTCGCAATAGTACCGGTGATCTCGGCCAGCGCCTGTTGTGACAGGGGTTTGGTCAGGACACCGTTCATCCCGTCATCAAGAAACGCGGCCTGTTCCTCGGCCAGGGCGTTGGCAGTGATCGCGACAATCGGTGTGTCGACCGAGGCTCCGCTGCCGGACCGGATTGCCCGCGTTGCCGCGCGGCCATCCATCACCGGCATGCTGATATCCATCAGAATCAGGTCGAAACGGGTTTGCGCCGCCAATCTGACTCCTGCCTTGCCATCATGGGCCACGGTGGCCTCATGCCCGGCGGATTCAAGCATCTCGCACACCACCACGCGGTTGATTTCATTGTCCTCGACAACCAGTATATTCAGCCCGCTGCCCGTGTGCCGCGACGTGCGAGCGGGTGTCGACACCGCCAGTTGCGGATCGGGTTGACAGGGCTCGACCGGGATCCGCACCCAGAAGGACGCGCCGGGTCCGTCGGAATCGTCCAGCCCGATGTCTCCGCCCATCGCGGTTGCAAACCGCCGCGCAATACTCAGCCCCAGCCCCGTTCCGCCGAATTCGCGATCATAGGCCGTGTCACCGGTGACAAAGTCGTCAAACACCGTCGCGCGCAGATCCGACGCAATCCCGATCCCGGTATCACGCACGTGGAACTCGATATCCTGCGTGTCACCCTTGCCGGGCTTTGCCTCGGCGGTGATCGACACCTGCCCGCCATGGGTGAACTTGACCGCGTTGGCGATCAGGTTCTGAAGAATGTGCAACAACCGGTCGGGATCAGAGGCCACCCAGGGCATCGGCGTGCCGATCCAGCGCCAGTCCAGCCTGGTCCCCTGAGCCGCAGCAGTCGCGGATTGGCTGTCGATCAGATCCCGGACCAGCCGGTCCAGATTGGTCGGCACATGTTCGATGCGCAGGTTCCCGGTGTCATAGCGCGTGATGTCGAGCACGTCCGAAACGTGGCGCAGCAGCAGCTTGCCCGAGGTTTCCATGTGGTCGAGGATTCGGGCCTGACGCCCCGCCAGATCGGTGCCCCGCAACAGCGACAGATTGCCCAACAGACCATTCAGCGGCGTGCGGATCTCGTGGCTCATGGTGGCGAGAAACTCTGTCTTGATCCGTTCTCCGGCCAGGGCCTGATCGCGGGCCTCGACCAGTTCGGATTCGACCCGGACCTGCGCCGAAATATCCCGCAGGAAGATTATGAAGATATGCCCGTCATCGGTGTGCGCGACCTGCACTGCGACTTCGGCGGGGAACCGGTCGCCATTGCGCCGCAACCCCACCAGCTCCATTCGTCCGCGCCGCACAAAGCGGGGATTGTCGCCGTTGCGATACCGTCTCAGCCGTTCAAGAAACCCTCGGCGCAGCTCGGGCGGACAGGTCATCTCCAACAGGTTCTCGCCGATGACCTCGGCAAGGGTTCGGTCGAAAATGGCTTCTGCGGCCTTGTTGAACTCAAGGATATGCCCGCCCGCGTCACAGACGATCACCCCATCCAGCGAGGTGGCGATGATCGTATTGAGACGGCTCGCGGTCTGAACAACCGCCGCCTGGCGCAGGGCAATCTGTTTGTTCAGCCGGATCAACCGCGCCACCGCCAGCGCCAGCGCGACGATCAGGCCGATGGCGACAATGGCCAGCTGAAACAGCGTGACCGACACGTTCCGACGGCGGTGTTCGGCGATTTCCGAGAATTGCGACAGACCCGTGCTTGCCATCTGCCGCATCGCAAGCCGCACGTGCTGGGCGTCGCGGGTGATCACAGGCAACGCTGCCCGCAGGGCCTCGTCAGGACCGTCGATCAACGGAACCGTCCGCTGCAAGAATGCCTGCGCCTCGTGATAGGCCTCGCGATAGCTGTCATTGTCGCGCAGTTCCGAGGGCGCGGGCGCCTCGCCGATGGTTGCCATCCGGCTATAGAAAATGTCAAAGCGACGCCGCAGCTCGCTCAGGTCGGATTCTTGGCTCAGCCGTGCAAGTTCAACCTCCACGAGCATCCCGAGAAATTCGACCTCGCCCTGCGTGACCGTCCACTGCATGTTGTCCGAGCTTGCGGATTCAAGCAGCCGCAGATCCCTGGCCACCCGGATCGACATCGTCACGATGATGCTCAGGACAACAAGGCCGGCCATGATCGCGAGGATCAGGCCGGCCCTGAAGCGTCCGTGAGTGGTGGTGGACAAAAAAATGTTCCGTTCGATCAAACCCGTGCGTCGGATCCCGCTCTAGCGTACCACCTCGATTCTGTCGAGTTGCCAGATGCTGCGCGTGTAGATTTGTTCCGATCTGTAGGCGCCGTTCCCATCAAACGGATAAACAATCCACAACGGGCCCTTGTTGCGCAGGGACATGGGTGCGCCGTTCAACTCATAGGCGATGATCGGACCATCTTCGACGGCATCAGACACCGGGATCTCGACGGAATAGTCATTGACCGCCGCCGCCCGCAAAACGCCGTCCTCGATCCCCAGAAGCGTGGTCAAGGCCAGCAAGGACGCGCCCCGGAACCGTTGGACCCCATCGGTCCAGATCGTCGTGGTCTCGATGGTCCTGCTGTCGAGCGCCTCGAGCATCGCCATGTCGAACTGTGCCGTGTCGCCGACATTGGTGACAGCGATTTTCCCGGAAACCGTCAGCAGAACCGGACCGCCGGGCGCATCAAAGCCATTCGCGGATGCCGCCGGAACCGCGACGGCTACAGCCATCAGAAAGGCCGCCATAGCTTTCCAAAACTGATGGATCATGAAGCATCTCCCGTCGAACTGACCGTTATTGTGTCAGATCGTCGCAGATTTCGCAGCAAGGCATGAGGATAGGACTCTACCCCTTGGTATGTGTATTTCCTCTATTAGATTAATGCCAAGAGTTAATATATCCCTTAGGTTGTGTAGCCGGTCATCACTTGGCGTCTCGCCGGGTATTTCCAAGGTTGACGTAGGGTGAAGCGCCATCACGACCTAAATGGAAGAATTTGCAACAAATTTGCCTTAATGATGACAGCTTTCCCAACTAGCCAAATCGCATACCCAAGGAGTTTGCCCAATGCGGGTTCTGATAGCGGATGACCATGAACTGATGCGCGATGCGCTGGTTCTGTTCCTCGAGAACGCTGGCGGCATTTACACCAGCACCGCCGGTTCGGTGGACGAAGCCTGTGCCCGCATCGAAAAGGACGAGCCCTATGACCTGGTCATGCTGGATTTCAACATGCCCGGCATGAACGGATTGGCCGGTCTGACGCGCACCATGAACCTGGCCGGTGGCCAGCGTGTCGCCCTGATCTCGGGCGAGGCGACCCGTGACATCGCGGAACAGGCGCTCGGGGTCGGCGCGGCGGGGTTCATCCCGAAATCCATGCCCGCGAAGTCCATGGTGAACGCGGTGCGCTTCATGGCCAGCGGCGAGCAATATGCCCCGGTCGACTTCATGACTGCTTCGAAGTTTCCCTCCGACAATCCGCTGGCCGACAAGCTGTCGCGGCGCGAGATGCAGATGCTCAAGGGATTGACCGAGGGCAAGACCAACAAGGAAATCGCCCGCAGCCTGGATATCCAGGAACCGACGGTCAAGCTGCACATGAAAAACCTGTATCGCAAGATCGGTGCCGACAACCGCACCCGCGCCGCCCTGATCGCACGCGAAGCCGGGCTGTGCTGAGCGGCGCCCGGCACATCCGCTCCACATGCTGACCCTTGGACACAGCCCCGACGGTGCCGAGGTCAGACAGATCACCCTCAGCGCCGGCGGGCTGACCGCGCAGGTGTTGACCTATGGCGCGACACTGCAATCGCTGCGCTGCGACGGGCTGGCGCATTCGCTGGTGTTGGGCAGCCCGGCCCTGCCCGCCTATTTCGCCGACATGCATCATTTCGGTGCCATCGTGGGACCGGTGGCCAACCGCATCGCCGGCGGGCAATTCAAACTGGACGGTGTGACCCATCGGCTGGAGCGGAACGAAAACAACCGCAACACCCTGCATGGTGGCGCAACCGGATTTCACGCCCGCAACTGGGAACTGGCCGAGCACGGCCCCGCCCATTGCATATTGACCACGACCCAGACGGGCGGGCTTGGCGGATTTCCCGGCGATCTTCGGGTGGCTGCGCGCTATGGGCTTGGAGCGGATCGAATCCTGACCATCGACATAACCGGTCAGGCACGGGCGCTCGCGCTCTTTAACCCCGCCTTTCACGGATATTGGAACCTTGACGGCAGCCCGGACCTGGCCGGTCACACCCTTGTCGTGACAGCGGACAGCTACCTGCCGCTGGACGCCCACCAGATTCCGCGGGGGTCGCCAAGGCCGGTTCACGACACCCGCTTCGACTATCGCCGACCGCGCCCGCCGCATCCAGAGCTCGATCACAATTTCTGCCTGGCCGACCGGCGGGGGCCCTTGCGCCGCGCCGCCGAGATTGCCGCCTCAGGTCATCGATTGACGCTGGACACGACGGAACCCGGTTTGCAGGTCTATGCCGCCGGTCAGACCACCTCGGGCAACTGGCCCGGCCACGAGGGTATGCCCCATGGGCCGAATGCCGGGATCGCGCTAGAGCCGCAGCTTTGGCCAGACGCGCCGAACCGGCCGGATTTTCCCCCGGCGCGGATCGAGCCGGGTCAGCAGATCACCCAGAGTGCGCGTTTTCAATTCCTGCGCGCCACAAGCTGATCCGCGCCGCGGCAAGACGCGCCAATTCGCCCTGTCGCCACGAAATTGCGCCGCCCGTATCAAATCGGCACAACCTGTGATAAACTCAATCAACAAATTTGCATTTTTGACGGTTTTTCGCTGCGGCCTCCTGAAATTTTCAATTGGGGATTGGCAAAATACTGAAGAACAACGGAATACGGGTTGTTGAAGCCAAGCGATTTGGAACACCGGGCATTTACGAACGGTTTGACGGCATTTCGCGAAATGGTGAAAGAGAGCAGTTCACCGCCACCATCGACGGAAGCGAAATCGCGTTTCATCCAAAGGGCGAAACCACACCGCCAGATTTCCGGTTTACCCCCTATGATCGTTTGCACCCCGAAACCGCGCAGCCCCTGCATGACGATGCCCTGTTGTCTGAACTGGCGGCGCGAATGGCGGATGCGCCCGCACGTTGGGGCAAGTACCGGTTTGACGCCATGGGGATCCCGGCGGCCTATACCTATCTGGGCCAGCTGATCGCCCATGATCTGACATGGGACAAGGCCCATGCAAACGGGTGCCCGTCGCGGTTCCGCCCGGCAACGCTTGACTTTGGGTCGGTGTCACATGGCAACGGCCCGGCGCCGCAAACCACATCCGGCTGTCCCGGCGAGTTCACCCTCGGACGGACGAATGCGGGGCGGCCCGACGATCTGCCGCGCGGGGCGGATGGCGACCCCAGGCTGGCCGACACGCGCAACGATCAGAACCTCACCCTGTCGCAGCTCGTGGTGCTCGTCACCAAGTTCTACCAGGTCTGCGCCGCGCAAAGCACCGGCCAACCCGACGCCGCGCTGACGGCCCGACGGCATCTGCAATGGATCGTGTTGCATGATTATCTGCCCCGCGTGATCGACCCTGTGGTCTATCGCGACGTGATGGCCTCGGGGGAATGGCCGCTGCTTGGCGAGGGCGCGGGGCTGGTGCCCATCGAGTTTGCCGCCGCCAGCTTTCGCCTTGGTCATGCGATGGTACGCTATCGCTATCCCCATTGGCGACAGGGCGGCAGCGGCGCGAGCCTGCGGGACCTGTTGCGGTTCACCCATCACAGCGCGTCCAGCCGTCTGGTCGAAACCGGTGACGGGAAACGGTTACCCGATGACTGGACCGTTGATTGGGCGCTGCTTCTGCCGGGTGATCATGCGCCCGGCCTGTCCGCCAGCATCGACGAAAACCTCGCCCACACCCTGTTTGCCCTGCCCGACACGATCGGCGATTGTCTTGCATCCGCGCCACCCCCGCAGGGCACGGGTACCGGCACGATCAACCTGGCGGAACATACGTTGCTGCGCGGCAATCACCTGCACCTGCCCAGTGGTCAATCGCTGTCGGCCTTTGCCCATGCGCGGCTCAGAACGGCGGGGGCCGCTCCCCTGCCCCGCAGGTTGCCTACGCCGCGTCTGGCCCAGACACGCTCACCCGAACTGGCCGCATTCCTGGCCTCGGAGTCCGCGGCGGCGCTGCGCAGCGACACGCCGCTCTGGTTCTATTTCCTTCGCGAGGCCGACATTCACGCCTCGGGTCAGCATTTCGGCCCGCTGGCCAGCCGCATCACCATGGAAACCATATACCGCGCCATCTGGAACGATCCGGAAGGCATTCTGCGCCGAGATTTCAAACCGGACATTGCCTCTTTGCACGGCAGGTTCGATCTGAAAGCCCTGCACGATCACGTGCGGACCCATTGGAAACCCGTGACTTGAAAAGGAGAGCATTATGCCATCGCTATTGACCACGAAGAACGACGCAGAGGGGCCGAAATTCGGGGATTGGACCAGCGCTCAGAAACGTCAGGATGGGCAGGTTTACCTGGGCGACCGAATGCTGGTTCATTTCAGCGATTCCGACACCGACGAAGAAGCGATCGTCCGCGATACGATTGCCGATTGCCTGAATGGAGACTACTCGATCTGGTTGCAATATGACGGCAACTTGGCCAACAGCTTTGCCATCGTGGAAGGTTTCAACGAAGATGCGCTGGACGACGAAGATGAGGCCCTGCGCGCCTTTGGCACACGTACTGTGAAGCTCTTTGTTTCAGAGGTCAAAACCGCGGTTGTCGGCACCCCGATCCAAAAGGTCGGATCGCCAAAGAAATTCAAACTCCGTGTCCAGCCGGACAGCAAGCCCGGACAAACGAACGACAAGAAGATGAACGTGACGATACCCAGCGATTTCGCGACGTTCCAGGATCAGTATTTGCAGGACATGACCCAGGACATCGAGGATTTGTCCACCGAAGAAGATGTGCCCTACCTGCTGTCCTCGCTGACCTTCCGGCGCTGTCTCTAATCGGCGGGCCTCTGACGCGGTTCAGCCCTTGCCCTGCATCGCCTCGCTGAGCGCATCGGCAAGGGCGGACCGCTCCGACGCGTGCCAGATCGGGTAGGCGTTGACGAACCAGTCGCGCACATCGGTGCGGGTGGGCGGCGCATTGCCATCCCACACCGCGCTGACATCGCGCACCAGCTTGTTGAACGCGCGCTGCGCTTGGTCGCGCCGCCCCAGCCGCGCCAACGCGGCGGCGGTCCAACCGGGGTTGTCGATGATCCGGTCATCGGCCCGCGCCGCGGCCTGCAACGCGCCCAGATCGTCACCCCCCATGAAACGCACCGACGCCGCATAACACCACTGGTAATCCAGCAGCACCGGGGCGCAGGCCAGGCAATGCTCGAGCACCCGCGCGGCGCGCTTGTGTTCACCCAGAAAGCTGAACCCCATGGCACAGGACGCCAGGGTGCGCGGGCTGTGCGGGTTCAGGCGCTCGGCCATGTCCATGTTAAGCGCCGCACGGTCGAAATTGCCCCGCAGCGCGGCGGACCACGCCAGCGCCAACCGGTTGCGCGCGTCCAGCGGGTCAAGCTCAACCGCGATATTGCTGGCATCCAGCGCCCGTCGCGCCATTGACGCATCACGCACCAACCCGGGCCGCACCACGTGCAACACGTTCAGTGCGCTGGCAAGGCTCGCATGGGCGGGCGCGAATTCCGGGGCCCGCTCGATGATGTCCCGGAACCGGTCGATGCCCTGTTCAAACGCCTGCTTGGTCCATTTGGTCAGCAGCCGCTCGCCCTTGAGCCAATCGTCGACAATGGCATGGTGCGCCCGCGTGCCCGCCTTGCCCGCCCGGTCGGTGGGAACATACATTTCGAACATCGCCGCGATGCGGCTGACCGCCTGCAACCGCGATCTCGACATTTGCTCCGCACCGATATCCAGGTCCTCGCTCCAAACGATACGCCCGGATTCCGCCGCGCAGAGCGACAGGGTTGCACAGGCCCGCCCGGCCGGTTGATGGGCCTTGAGTACATAGTCCGAATTGGTTTCGGACACTTCGCCCTGATCGCCCTCGACCACCGACCAGCTGCGAAAACGCGACAGCCCCGAGATGATTTCGGATCGGAACGCGGCCAGCCTCGCGTGCATGTCCTCGCCCTGCGCTTCGAACTCACGGACCTGGATGCGCAGCGGTGCCAGCGGGTTGCGCAGGTTGGGCGCAGATCGTGGCTCGCCGCGCGTCGCCGCAAGGGTTTCCGGCCGTGGCGAAAGCCCGTAGCGCACCGATAGATTCTGCGCCAGCCGGTCATAGACCCGGATGGCGGCGGCAACATTGCCGGTGGCGCTCAGGAATCCCATCAGCCGGCGCGCCGCGCCTTCGTGGCAGGGTTCGATGTTCAGGATGGCCTGTGCGATCCCCCTGATGGCGGCGTCGGCATCATCCTCGATACGGTTCAGCTCGGTCTCGAGAACAAAGACCAGCTGCTCGCGCACGTCGCTGCGCACCAGCGCCAACCACGAAGTCACCGCCGAATTGACCTCGCCGAAACTGGCCAGGATACGCGGCACCCAATCGCCCTCGACCAGCAGCAGCTCGTCCAGCCGGCCCCGCGCGGCATTGCGGACAATGCGACCGACATCGGTCTGCACATGTCCGGGTTTGAGCGAGACAACCTCGTCATTGAGAACCAGGTTCCCCCCGATTGCCTCGCCCAGCGTGGCCAGCGCCCGCTGCGTTGCCTCGCGTGCCTTGGCGGGTGACGCATCGGGGCGCAACAGCGCGCTCAGCCGCCCGACCGCCTCGGAATGGCTTGGGGCCATGGCTAGATAGGCCAACAGCAACTTGGCATCGCGGCTTGCCGGCAACGGGTGGCTGGCACCACGGGCGTGCAGTTCAAGCCCGCCAACCACCGACAGATGCAGAACATCGCGCCCGCCCCCGCGTCCCGGCGCATCCGAACCGCCGTCGAACTGGAACGGTTCGTAGGTGCCCGGCAGGTTATAGAGCCGCTGCGGACCGAGGGAATCGAATTTAAGCCGCGTCGCGTCCGACAGGTCCATGACCACCTCGCGCGAGGCGCAGATCCCGCCGGGACGTGCCAGCGGTTCCAGGCGCGCCGCCACATTCACCGCATGGCCGAACACATCGCCATTGGTCAGTTCCACCAGGCCGGTATTGATGCCGATGCGAAACGCATGGTCGCCGGACAGGGTGTCAACGTGCGACTGGACCTCGATCGCGAAATCCACCGCGTCCTGCGCGCCGCCGAACAAGGCCAGAATACCGTCACCGGTGGTCTTGACGACGCGCCCGTCGTGACGGCGGCTGCTCTCTCCGAACAGCACGAAACAGGCCTGCATAAAGCGCAGCGTTTCGGCTTCGTCACGGGCAACATGATGGCTATAAGAGACCAGGTCGGCGAACAGGATGGTCCGCCGCGTCGGCGCAATTCGCACAGGTCTTGAATCGCGCTTGTCCAGGGCGCCAATCATCTAAACTACTTATCCCACCCGCTAATGCCATAACACCTAGCACGGACAGGGCGCTTGAACTACCGTGAAATGATCGACCAGTTTGATATCATACCCGTCACGCGGGACGGCGATCCGTGCCATTATGCTTTTTGCCTGCCCAACCGGCGGGCCTATGAAAGCTGGCCCGATTTCCCGAGCGCGGCGCGTCCGGAGCATGGCCGCGCCGCCGCCGGTCGCGGGCTCAGCCCGGCACAATGCAGGGCGAGCGCCCTGGGCGAGGCCGTCGAATTGGCCTGTGCCTGTGCATGGGGCGACGAACCCCTGATCACCGCATCACAGGATGAACTGGGCGCATCGGCGCTCGGCCCCAAGGAACTTGGCGGGTTCTCGGCACAGCAGATGGCCGAGCGCGAAGCCTGGAACGCCTCGCCCCTTGGCGCGATAGATTGGCTGCCCGCGCCCTACGATACGTCACGCCCGATAGCCTGGGTGCCCGGGGCATATGCTTTGGGCGGGCCCTGTTTCATTCCCGCCGATCACGTGCTGGTCGGGCGTCGGGAGCCGGGCGATCCAGAGGCCGTGGCAATCGCAACCACCGCTGGCTGTGCCGCCGCCGCCACCCTGCAAGCCGCGCGTACACGGGCCTTGCTCGAACTGGTTGAACGGGATGCGGTCGGACAATGGTGGTACCGCCGCCTGCGCCGTCCTGCCATCGGGATTGCCGCGCTGGATCTGCCGGACCCGGTTCTGCGCTATCTCGGGGATCGGAAACGCCAGACCCTGATGCTCGACCTGACCACGGAATTCGGCGTGCCGGTCATTGCCGGCTGTTCCTTCCTGCCGGATGGCAGCAGCGTTGCGCTTGGATTTGGCTGCGATTTTGCCCTGCATCGCGCCGGGTGCTCTGCGGTGGTCGAGATGTTTCAGACCGAGATCGGCCTTGAACAGCGTGCGCAGCAGGGCGATCCCCTGCGCGCGATCTGGGACCGCGAGGTGCGGCGCGACACCCTGCCGGTTGCGCCCCTGCCCGAGGGCAACGGACAGGAGCGCATCGATCATTTCGACGGGCTCGTCGCGCGGCTCGCGGCGCGGGGCAAGACCTGCGCCTTTGTCGACCTGACGCGCCCGGGTTTCGATGCCCATGTGGTGCGCGCGATCATACCCGGATTGTGGTCGGACAAGCCGCGCCTCGCCGGGTTTGAACGGCTCGGACAACCCGCCCCCCCGCGCGTGCTGCCGCTGCTGGTCTGAGGGGTCAGGTCTGGGTGGGCCGCTCTAGGGCAACGTGCCCTAACCGCCCGCCTCGAAGTCGCCGCGCCCGACCGAGACATAGCGCAGAAAACCAGCGCGTTTGGCATCCTGTGCAGAGTAGATATTGCGCAGGTCGGCCATGGCCGGAAAGCTCATGTGTCTGGCAATCCGCTTCAGGTCGAGCGCCCGGAATTCGTTCCATTCCGTCAGGATCACCACCGCGTCGGCATTGCGCGACGCCTTGTAGGCATCGTCGATCCAGTGCACCCCCGGCAACAGGTCCTCGCCTTCGCGCCGCCCCTGCGGATCCACGACGCGCACCTTGGCCCCGGCCCCGATCAGGGCGGGCACCACGGTCAGCGCCGGGGCCTCGCGCATGTCGTCGGTATTCGGCTTGAAGGTCACGCCCAGCACCGCGATGGTCTTGCCCGCAACCGAACCGTCCAGCATATCAACGATCTTGCCGACCATGCGCCGGCGCAGCTCATCATTCACCTTGATCACCGTTTCCGTGATCTGCATGGGCAACCCGTGTTCCTGACCGATCCGGGCCAAAGCCTTGGTATCCTTGGGAAAACAAGATCCCCCAAAACCGGGGCCCGCATGCAGGAACTTGGCGCCGATGCGCCCGTCAAGCCCCATGCCCTGGCTGACATGCTTGATATCCGCGCCGGTTCGTTCGCAAAGCGACGCGATCTCGTTGATAAAGGTGATCTTGGTCGCCAAGAACGCATTGGCCGCGTATTTGATCATCTCGGCACTTTCCAGATCGGTGGTCAGGATCGGAAAATCGCGCAGGTATAACGGCCGGTAGACCTCGGCCATCACCTCGGCGGCCCGGTCATGCTGAACCCCGACAACGACCCGGTCCGGGCGCATGAAATCGTCGATCGCCGCCCCCTCGCGCAGGAATTCCGGGTTCGACGCCACGTCGAATTCGGCATCCGGGTTAGCCTTGGCGATCACCTGCTTGACCTGCCGGTTGGTGCCCACCGGCACGGTCGATTTAGTCACCACAACGGTATAACCCGTCAACGCGCCGGCAATTTCACGCGCCGCATCCATGACATAGCGCAGGTCCGCATGACCGTCGCCGCGCCGGGTCGGGGTGCCAACCGCGATGAAAACCGCCGCCGCGCCATCGATTGCACCGGCAAGATCATCGGTGAAAGACAGCCGCTCTGCCGCGACATTCTTGGCCATCAGATCGGCCAGCCCCGGTTCGTAGATCGGAACTTTGCCCTGTCGCAGCATCGCAACCTTTGCCGGATCCTTGTCGACGCAAACGACCTCGTGGCCGAAATCGGACAGGCAGACGCCGGACACCAGCCCGACATACCCGGTTCCTACCATCGCAATTTTCATGACGCTCGCCTTATTCAGATATCGTGCGGGTCATGGACACTCTCGCCACGGCTGTCAACGTATCGCCCCGACATCTCAGAGATCGCGCAGCCCGTAGTATAGATATGCCGCCGGCATCAGGAGCCGCCGCACACCACCCAGCGGAAAGCGGGGCGGCAGGGCGGACATGGCCGCGGAACAGGGCAATTCGGACCGGACCGAAAGGGCGAGATCGGCCAGCAGGCGACCCGCATAGCTGCCCATCGCGACCCCGTTGCCGTGATAGGCAAAGCCCGCGAACAGCCCGGCCTGTCCCGGAACCGCCCCGACAAAGGGCACCCGCCGCCGCGACCGGCAGACCAGCCCGGACCATTGATGCGCAGAAGGCACGTCTTTCCACGCGGGAAACATCCGTTCGAAATCTTGCCGGCTGCGCCGTCGTGCCCGCGCCTCGGCGGCAGGTGATGACAATAGCCCCCCGCGCAGGCCAAACAGAAACCGCCGGTCCGGCATCAGGCGAAAGTAGTGCAGCAGGTTGCGCGTGTCATAGGCCATCTGGTCGCTGTGCCAGCCCTGCGCGGCAATCTCCGCCTCGCTCAGCGGTCGGGTCACCGTGACGTTGGATTGGCTGGGCAGGTATCGACCCGCCATCCATGCCGGGACATCCTCGCTGGAATAGCCGTTGGTGGCAATGATCACCGTATCGGCATCAAGGCTGCCGCGCGGGGTCCTGAGCCGCCAGGTGCGTCCCTCGCGCCGCAGGTCGGCGACCGGGCTGTTCTGGTAGAGCCGCGCCCCCCGCGACCGCGCCGCAGCGGCCAGTCCGAACAGGTATTTCCGCGGGTTCAGCGCAAACCCCACCGGCGTCGTCAGCGCGCCGTGAAACCCTGCGTTCATGCCATGATCCGGCAGGTCGGCGGCCTCGATCAGGGTCGGCTCGGGCCCGCCATGGCGCAGCATCTCGTCGGCCTCGCGCTTCATGCGCTCCATGTCGCGCGGGCGATGCGCCAGCATGGTTTCCCCCCGCGAATGCCGGTCCGCATCGATGCCCAGAGTTTCGATCAGCCGATCAACCAGGTCAACCGCCGCGTATTCCGAGGCACGATAAGAGCGCGCGGCATCCGCTCCTAAGGCTCGCTCCAGCGCCGCATCCGAGGTTTTCGCCCCGCCAAGACAGCAGAATCCGCCATTGCGCCCCGACGCGCCCCATCCCGGTGTCTCTGCCTCAAGCAGCCCAACGACGGTTCCCGCCCCGGCCAGATGATAGGCTGCCGACATGCCGGTAAAGCCACCGCCGATAATCGCCACATCGACCTTGACGGGTTGCGTCAGCACCGGCCAATCGGGGGCCGCGATGGTCTCATCCCACCAACATCCGTTTCGCGGCCCCGAACCATAGGTATAGGCAGGGAAGATGCGCTTCATTGTGCGCGAACGGCCTGCTGCTCTTCGCGTTTTTGCCGGATCATGCTTTGCTTGGAAACCAGCGACGCAGCGATAACCCCGACCGTGACGATCGCGATCATCAATGTCGACAGCGCGTTGATCTCGGGGCTGACACCCAGCCGGACCGCCGAGAAAATCTTGATCGGAAGCGTGGTTGCCGAGGGACCGGACGTAAACGAAGCGATCACAAGGTCATCAAGCGACAGGGTAAACGCCAAAAGCCAGCCCGAGATCACCGCCGGGGCGATGATCGGCAGGGTCACGAGCCGGAACGCTTCGGCAGGAGAACAGCCGAGATCGAGCGCCGCCTCTTCGAGCGAGCGGTCAAATGTGACCAGCCGCGAGGACACGACCACCGAAACATAACACATCGAAAACGTCGTATGCGCCAGCACGATGGTCAGAACCCCCCGATCCAGCCCGATCCCGATGAACAGCAGCAACAGCGACAGGCCGGTGATCACCTCGGGCATCACCAGCGGCGCATAGATCATGCCGGAAAACAGGGTGCGCCCGAAAAACCGCCCGCCCCGCACCAGCACATAGGCCGCCATGGTGCCCAGAACCGTCGCCAGCGTCGATGACAGAACGGCCACCTTGAGCGTGACCCATGCGGCGTTCAGGAACGCCTCGTTCTGCAACAGCTCGCCATACCACCGGGTCGAAAACCCCGCCCAGACGGTCACCAGCTTGCTTTCGTTGAAGCTGAAGATCACCAGGATGACCATCGGCAGGTACAGAAACACAAAGCCGAGCGTCAGCGACACCACGTTGAACCAGCTCAGGCGCATCATGTGTCTGCCTCCGCCTGTTTCTGCTGGTTGCGCTGGAACAGCACGATGGGCACCACGAGGATCAATAGCAGCACCACTGCCACCGCCGATGCCACCGGCCAGTCACGGTTGGAAAAGAACTCTTCCCACAGGACCTTGCCAATCATCAGCGTGCCCGACCCGCCCAGCAATGACGGGATCACGAATTCGCCAAGGGCCGGGATGAACACGAGGAAACACCCCGCGATGATGCCGTTGCGCGACAGCGGGATGGTGACCAGCCAGAACGCCGACAACCGGGAACAACCCAGATCCTCGGCCGCCTCGATCAGCGACCCGTCCATCCGGTCAAGCGCCGCATAGATCGGCAGGATCATGAATGGCAGATAGGTATAGACGATCCCGATATAGACAGCAGAATTGGTGTTCAGAATGGTCAGCGGCGTGTCGATGATGCCGATCCACAGCAAGAGCTGGTTCAGGAATCCCTCATTGCTCAGGATACCCATCCACGCATAGACCCGGATCAGGAAGCTGGTCCAGAACGGCAGGATCACCAGCATCATCAGCGTCGGCCGCCATTCCTCGGGCGCGCGGGCCATGCCATAGGCCATCGGATAGCCGATAACCAGGGTCAGCAATGTCGAGACCGCGGCAATCACCAGGCTGCTCAGGTAAGCGCGCCAGTACAGGTCATCCTCGGTCAGCCAGATGAAATTCTCAAAATCCAGCTGGCTGAAAAACGCGCCGATCCCCTCGGCCCAGTCCAGCGTCGGGGTATAGGGCGGGATCGCCAGCGCGGTGTCCGACAGCGAGATTTTCAGGACGATGACAAACGGCACCAGGAACAGCAGCAACAGCCACAGATACGGCACCGCGATGAGGGCAAACCGGCGCATCATTCCGCCAGCATGACACCGGCGGTCGCCGTCCATGACAGCCAGACCGGGTCTTCCCATGTGATGTTGCGCCGGGCGATCCGGCGGGTGTTGGCGGTTTGCGCCTTGATGATCGTACCGGTAGGCAATTCGACATGATAGGTCGACAGGTTGCCAAGATAGGCAATATCAAGCACCTTGCCCTGCACCGCGTTATCCGCCTCTTGCGGCTGATCTGTTGAAATCGTTACCTTTTCCGGGCGGATCGCCAGATGGCAGGTCTGTCCATCGGAAAACGGTTTCGCCGAGGTCGCCACCAGCGGCGGCAGGCCATCGCCCCAGGCGATGCGATAGCGGTCCTCGCCAATTGCCGTCGTCCGGCCATCGATGATATTCACGTCACCGATGAAATCCGCCACATAGACACTGTTGGGGGTTTCATAGATCCGCGCGGGCGTTTCCACTTGCATCAACCGGCCCTCATCCATCACCGCAACCCGGCTGGCGACCGTCATCGCCTCTTCCTGGTCATGGGTCACGATAACAAATGTGGTGCCGGTGGTTTCCTGGATATCCATCAATTCAAACTGCGTGTCCTGTCGCAGTTTCTTGTCGAGCGCGCCGAGCGGTTCGTCCAGCAAGAGCAGTTTCGGCGCCTTGGCGAGCGAGCGGGCAAGCGCGACGCGCTGGCGCTGGCCACCGGAAATCTGGTGCGGCTTGCGACGGGCGAATTTCTCCAGCCGGGTGAGCTTGAGCATCTCTTCGACGCGGCGGGCGACTTCGTCCCTGGGCTTCTTGTCGCGACGCAGCCCAAAGGCGATGTTGTCCCAGATCGACAGATGCGGGAACAGCGCGTAGGACTGGAACATCATGTTGACCGCCCGCTTGTTCGGCGGCACCGGCCCGATATCCTTGCCGGCCAGCTCGATCCGCCCCTCGGTCGGGGTCTCAAACCCGCCCAGCATCCGCATCATCGTGGTCTTGCCACAACCCGAGGGGCCAAGCAGCGCAAAGAACTCCCGTTCGAATATATCCAGCGACAGATCGTCAATGGCGGTAAAGTCGCCGAAACGCTTGGTGACATTCTGGAAACGGATCAGCGGTTTCTGCTGCGGATCGTCCCATGGCGCAAATTCGATGGCTTGCAAGGTCGCCCCTCCCCGGATCGAGAGTTCACAAAAAAAGGCGGGTCAGGGGACCCGCCTTGCCAGTATCGGATCAGGTGCCCGACTTGATCTTGGTCCAGAGGCGGGTCACAACCCGCTGAACCTTGGCGGGATAGGGCGTGGTGGTGAACAGGTTCGACAGCGTCGCCTCGTCCGGGTAGATTGCCGGGTCGCCGATCACATCCTCGACCAGGAATTCCTGCGATGCCTTGTTGCCGTTGGCATAATAGACATAGTTGGACGCGGCCGCCATGTTCTGCGCATCCATGATGAAGTTCAAAAAGGCATGGGCACCGGCGGGGTTCGGGGCGTCCACCGGAATCGCCATCTGGTCAAACCACATCTGCGCCCCTTCCTTGGGTGCGTGATACTCGATCTCGACCCCGTTATCCGCCTCGGCGGCACGATCGCGCGATTGCAGCACGTCACCCGACCAGCCGATCGCAACGCAGATATCACCATTGGCCAGCCCGTTGACATATTCCGAGCTGTGGAACTTCTGGATATAGGGACGCACCGGCGCGAACACCTCTTCGACGCGCTTGATCACGTCGGGGTCCTGGCTGTCCGGATCCTCGCCCAGATATTTCAACGCCATCGGGATCATCTCCGCGGGCGCATCAAGGAAATGCACACCGCATTCCGACAGCTTTTCCATGTTCGCCGGGTCAAAGACCAGCTCCAGCGAATCCACCGGGGCATCCTCGCCCAGCAGTTCGCGCACCTTTCCGATATTCACGCCGATCCCGGTGGTTCCCCACATGTAGTTGATCGAATAGGCGTTCTCGGGGTCGTATTGCTCAGTGCGCGCCGAAACCACATCCCACATGTTGCCAAGGTTCGAGAGCTGTTCCGGATCAAGCTTCTGGAACGCGCCCGCCGCGATCTGGCGTTGCAGGAACGTACCGGTCGGCACCACCACGTCATAGCCCGACCCGCCGGCCAGCATCTTGGTCTCCAGCACCTCGTTGCTGTCGAAAACGTCATAGATCAGGTCGATCCCGGTCTCTTCCTCGAACTTGGCCAACAGTTCTTCGTCGATATAGTCGGACCAGTTATAGACCCGAACCTCGTCGGCCATGACAACCGTGCCGCCAAGCGCCAGAACCGCTGTGAGTGTCAGCGTTCGCTTCATCGTGAATGTCTCCCCTTGGACTGCCGGATTGCGTCCGGCTTGCGATATTTGATCAAGTTTTGCCTTCTTTGGCAATCACAGATATGCTTTCATGCCACAGGGCAGGGTGCAAGATTTCCCGGCATGCGACTGAAACGGGCAGGGGCCGATGGCGAAAAACACAGCAAGCCGTGCATCGGCCAGACCCGCGCAAATCCCGGCACATGAGATCGTCTATCAGCAGCTACGCGAACAGCTCCTGTTCGGAGAGATGGCCCCCGGCCAGGCGGTGACGATTCAGGGGCTGACCGCGTCGCTTGGCGCGGGCATGACCCCCGTGCGCGAAGCCATCCGCCGGCTGATCTCGGACGGGGCACTAATGTTCCAGGGCAACCGCCGGGTCAGCGTGCCAAAACTCGGAATAGAAGACGCGGAACAGATTATTTTCGCAAGAAAAACAATAGAAAGAGAGCTTGCAAGACGGGCAACAGCCAATATCCGCGAGGCGCAGATCGATCAGTTGGCCGCCATCGATACGGCGTTGGATCACGCCATCGCCAGCGGCGACGTCCCCGGTTATCTGCGTTGCAATTACCAGTTTCATGCGACGCTCTATGCCTTGGCGGATGCCCCGGTCATGGCCGGCATCGCAGACCGGCTCTGGCTGCGCTTTGGACCGTCGCTGCGCGTGGTCTGCGGCCGGTTCGGCACCCAGAGCCTGCCCGATCGGCACAAGGACATCCTGAGCGGCCTGCGTGCTGGCGATGCCGAGGCGGTGGCACAGGCGCTGGTTCAGGATGTAGAGCAGGGCATGGAACAAGTCGCCGCGGTGCTGGCCGAAGAAGACTGATTCGATTGACAGCGAAAAATTTGATCATATTTTATCCGGGAACCTGAATCCCGGAGACCGCGCCATGACCGCCATCACCAATCACCTGCCCACGGCCGAGTTGCAGGCGCTTGACGCCGCCCATCACATGCATCCGTTCACCGCCGGCGGCGAACTGGCCGCAAAGGGCGCGCGGGTCATAACGCGGGCCAGGGGCGTCACGCTCACCGACAGCGAGGGCAACGAAATCCTGGACGGGATGGCCGGGCTGTGGTGCGTGAATATCGGCTATGGCCGCGAAGAACTGGCCGAGGCGGCGGCGCGGCAAATTCGTGAACTGCCCTATTACAACACCTTCTTTCAGACCACCCATGTGCCCGCCATCGCGCTCGCGAACAAGCTGGCAGAACTTGCGCCGGGCGATCTGAACCACGTGTTTTTCGCCGGTTCCGGCTCCGAGGCAAACGACACCAATATCCGCATGGTGCGGACCTATTGGGCGGCAAAGGGCAAGCCGTCGAAATCGATCATCATCAGCCGCAAGAACGCCTATCACGGATCCTCAGTGGGCAGCGGCAGCCTTGGCGGTATGACCTTCATGCATGAGCAGGGCGGCCTGCCGATTCCCGACATTCACCACATCAACCAACCCTATTGGTGGGCCGAAGGCGGCGACAGCACGCCCGAGGATTTCGGCCTGGCCCGCGCCCGCGAGCTGGAAACCGCCATCAAGGAACTTGGCGAAGATCGCGTCGCCGCCTTTATCGCCGAGCCGATCCAGGGGGCCGGTGGTGTGATCATCCCGCCCGACAGCTATTGGCCCGAGATCCAGCGGATTTGCGACAAATACGAGATCCTGCTGATCGCGGACGAGGTGATCTGTGGCTTTGGGCGCACCGGCAACTGGTTTGGCAGCCAGACGCTGGGCATCCGCCCCGACATCATGGCCATCGCCAAGGGGCTGAGCTCGGGTTATGCGCCGATTGGCGGCTCGATCGTCAGCGACGAGGTTGCACAGGTCATCGGCGGTGGCGAGTTCAACCACGGTTATACCTATTCCGGGCACCCGGTTGCCTCGGCCATCGCGCTGGAGAACCTGCGCATCCTCGAAGAGGAAAACGTGATCGGGCATGTCCGCGACGTGGCCGCGACGTACCTGCAGCAAAAATGGGCCACGCTGGAAGACCACCCGCTGGTCGGTGACGCGCGGATGGTGGGGCTGATGGGGTCCATCGCGCTGACCCCGGACAAGCAGAACCGGGCAAAGTTCGCCGCGGATGAAGGCAGCGTCGGGCTGATCTGTCGCGAGCGGTGTTTTGCCAACAACCTGGTGATGCGCCATGTGGGCGACCGCATGGTGGTTTCGCCGCCGCTGGTGATCACACCGGACGAGATCGACACGCTGATCGCACGCGCCAAGCGCGCGCTGGATGAATGCTATGCCGAGGTCAGGGAACAGGGGCTGCTCAAGGCGGCGTCCTGACCTGTTCTCAGCGCGCCTCGCTCACCAGTGCAGGCGCGCGCGCCAGGCGCAGAAGCATGTCGATACATCTTTCCAGTTGCCCGAGGCTCACAAATTCATCCGGTTTGTGAGCCTGCTCGATCGACCCGGGGCCGCAGACCGCCACCGCCATTCCCATCTTCTGAAACAGGCCAGCCTCGGTGCCAAACGGCACGACATCCGCGCCATTGGCCCCGACCAGTGACGCCACCAGGTCGCGCGCGGCATTCTCTGCCATAACCTCAAGCCCGGCAACCTCGCCCACCACGTCGGTGACGATGTCGGCCCGCGGGCTGATCGTGCGCATCATCGGCAGCAGGTCTGAGTCGACAACCCGCTGCATCGCCGTCTTGACGAACTCGGCATCGCCCTCCTGCACCGGGCGCATCTCCCAGTCCACCTCGGCCTTGCCGGCGATCACGTTATGGGCAACCCCGCCCGCGATCCGCCCGATATTAATTGTGGTCCAGGGCGGCTCGAACCGGCTGTCCTTGGGTGCGCGCATCATCAGATCGCCGCGCAATTGCATCAGCTCGGCCACGTATCGCACCGCGTATTCCGCCGCGTTCACCCCGCGATGCGGCGCCGAACCGTGCCCCTCAAGCCCACTGAAACGCACCGTGTATTCGCAGCAGCCCTTGTGCCCCTCGATCACCTGCATGCCCGTCGGCTCGCCGATGATCGCCATCGCGGGCCGCACCCCGCGCGCCTGCAATGCCGGGACCAGCGCCCGCGCTCCGAGGCAGCCGACCTCTTCGTCATGGGTAAAGGCAAAATGGATCGGGCGGCGCAACGGGTGCCGGGCGAACTCGGGCGCCAGCACCGTCGCCGCGGCGATAAACCCCTTCATGTCACAGGTGCCGCGCCCATATAGCCTGCCCCCGGCCTGGCGCAGTTCAAACGGATCGCTGGTCCAGTCCTGATCCGCCACCGGAACGACATCGGTATGCCCCGACAACACGATACCGCCGGGCACATCGGGGCCAAGCGTCGCGAACAGGTTGGCCTTTTTCCCGTCGGGCGTGGCAAACAGATCGACCTGCGCCCCCGCATCCTCAAGCCGGGCGGCCAGATCGGCAACCATCAACCGGTTGCTGTCGGCGGACACGGTCGGATAGGATACAAGCCGTCCCAGATAGCGGACCGTCTCTTCGAGATGTTGTGTCATCGGCATTCGGACAGGGCGGCGGTTGCCGCGAAACCCGCCACGCCGGAAAGGTCAGTCATGATCGTACGCTCCGGTCTCATCCAAAGCCTATCCAAACAGATATGAACAACAAGTCAATTTGCCGGGCAATTCCCCAGTAAACACATCCATTGTCGCCGCTTTGTTGGGCTGAATTCGCAATCCCGGGTGAATTGGTTGCATGACCGGCGTGCTCTGTGCTTAACTTTTCCCAACAAGACAGCAGAGAAAACTGCGGAAAGTCCAAGGGGAGCCAATTTTGGCCGATACACAATCGTCTGACGCGTTTGTCGAGTTTGAACGCGTCCAAAAGAGCTATGACGGCGAGAATCTCGTTGTCAAAGACCTGAACCTTGTCATGCCCAAGGGCGAGTTCCTGACCATGCTCGGGCCCTCGGGGTCTGGCAAGACAACCTGCCTGATGATGCTGGCCGGTTTCGAAACCGCCACCCATGGCGACATCCGGCTGGACGGCGTGTCGATCAACAACATTCCACCGCACAAGCGCGGCATCGGCATGGTGTTTCAGAACTACGCCCTGTTCCCGCATATGACGGTGGCCGAAAACCTGAGCTTTCCGCTGGAAGTGCGCAAGATGGGCAAATCCGAGCGCGAGGCCAAGGTGAAACGCGCGCTCGACATGGTGCAGATGGGCGCGTTTGGCGGTCGCCGGCCGGCACAGCTTTCGGGCGGTCAGCAGCAACGGATCGCGCTGGCGCGGGCGCTGGTGTTCGAGGCCGAACTGGTGCTGATGGACGAACCGCTGGGCGCGCTCGACAAGCAGCTGCGCGAACATATGCAGTTCGAGATCAAGCGGATCGCCGACAATCTGGGGATCACCGTGGTTTACGTGACCCATGACCAGACCGAAGCGCTGACCATGTCAGACCGCGTTGCCGTGTTCGATGACGGGCGCATTCAACAGCTGGCCCCGCCGGACAAGCTCTATGAAGAGCCGGAAAACAGCTTTGTCGCGCAGTTCATCGGCGAGAACAACACGCTGGAAGGAGTCGTCAAGGAGATCAACGGCGATGTCGCGCTGGTGCGGCTGGACGATGGCGAGCTGATCGACTGCAAGCCGGTCAATGTCACCAAACCGGGGGAACGGACCCGCGTGTCGATCCGACCGGAACGTGTGGAATACAACAAGGAACGCCTTCAGGAGGGCGCGCATACGCTCAAGGCCGAGGTCATGGAGTTCATCTATATGGGTGATATCTTCCGGACCCGCCTCAGGGTTGCCGGGAATGATGAGTTCATCATCAAGACCCGGAACGCGCCGGACCAGGTCCGGCTCCAGCCGGGCACCCAGATCGAAATCGGCTGGTTGCCCCAGGATTGCCGTGCGCTTGACGCGTAGCGGACAGAAGTGTCGCCCCGCCTTGGCGGGCGGCGCAATCGGGGGGCGGGCATGGGCCCGCCATGCTGACCCGATCCACCCTAACCACGGGAAACCTACAGGGAGAAAACAGGTATGAAACCGATGAACCTACTTATGGCGACCACGGCGCTGGCCCTTGCCGGCGGCATGGCGAGCGCCCAGGACATGGCCGACGAGATGACCATCGTCAGCTGGGGCGGTGCCTATTCCAACTCGCAGCAAAAGGCCTATCACGAACCCTATATGGAGAAATCCGGGGTCAAGATCATCAATGACGAAAGCTCGGCCGAAGCGGTGGCCAAACTGCGCGCGATGAACGAGGCGGGCAATGTCACCTGGGATGTTGTCGATGTCGTCGCATCCGACGCCATCCGTCTCTGCGACGAAGGCCTGGCGATGGAAATCGACCCGGACGCGCATCTGGCCGCGGCCCCTGACGGCACCTCCGCCGCGGATGATTTCGGCGACCTGCTGGTGTCCGAATGCTTCATCCCGCAGATCGTCTATTCCACGGCCTTCGGCTATCGCACCGACCTGGTGGGTGACACGCCGCCGGACGACATCTGTGACGTGTTCGACACCGAAGCCTATCCGGGCAAGCGGTCGCTGGAAAAGCGTCCGATCAACAACATGGAATGGGCGCTGCTGTGTGATGGCGTGGCCAAGAGCGACGTTTATGACGTGCTGGCCACCGAAGAAGGCCAGGAACAGGCGCTTGCCAAGCTCGGCACCATCAAGGACGACGTGATCTGGTGGTCTGCCGGTGCCGACACGCCTCAGCTGCTGGCCGATGGCGAAGTTGTCATGGGTTCGACCTATAACGGCCGCCTGTTCAGCGTGATCGAAGAGCAGAAACAACCGGTTGCGATGCTGTGGGATGCGCAGGTCTTTGACCTGGACGGCTGGATCATCCCCGCCGGTCTGAGCGAAGAACGCAAGGCGCGCGCGCTGGATTACATCATGTTCGCGACCGACACCCAGCGTCTGGCGGACCAGGCCAAATACATCAGCTATGGCCCGGCCCGTGCCTCTTCTGCTCCGCTGGTTGGCCAGCATGCGGAACTTGGGATCGACATGGCGCCGCACATGCCCACCGATCCGGAAAACGCCAAGAACACGTTCCTCTACAATTACGAGTTCTGGGCTGATTATCGCGACGACATCGACGCCAAGTTCCAGGCGTGGCTGGCCAAGTAAGCCGCTGATCCAGAACCTGTCCGGGGGCGGATCGCCGCCCCCGGAACGATACCCGGCCAATGCCCACGCCCGACCGCTGCCCAGCAAGGAACATCACCATGAGCGATCAAACGACTTCCGGTCCGGTACTCGCCGCTGACGGCACGCCGCTCAAACGCAGCCTTGCGCGGGCGCTGCGACTGCAAAAGATACGGGCGCTTGCGCTGATCGCGCCATTGCTGCTGTTCGTCCTGATCACCTTTATCGCACCGATTGCCGACATGCTGTTCCGCTCGGTGGAAAACCAGATCGTGTCGGAAACCCTGCCGCAGACGGTCGAGGCGCTGGCCGATTGGGATCCGGCAACCGGCGAGACCCCGGACGAAGCCGTCTACAAGGCACTGGCCGCCGATCTTCAGGTCGCGGTCGAGGCCAAGACCCATACCAAGCTGGGCTCGCGCCTGAATTACGAGATGACCGGCGCATCATCGCTGTTTCGCAAGAGCGGGCGCAGGGTCAAGCGCATGGACCTCGAGAGCGACATGTCGTTCAAGGATGCGTTCACCGACATCGACAGGAAATGGGGCGAGGTTGCGATCTGGCAAACCATCCAGACCTATTCGCCCAGCTACACGAGCGGCTATTTCCTGAATGCCGTGGACATGCAGAAAGGCCCCGACGGCCCCGAGGCCCGCCCCGAGAACCAGCAGATCTACATGATCCTGTTCGGCCGCACCCTGTTCATGAGCCTCGTGATCACCATGTCCTGCATCATCCTGGGGTATCCGGTTGCCTGGCTGCTGGCGAACCTGCCGACGCGCACGTCCAACCTGTTGATGATCCTGGTGCTGCTGCCCTTCTGGACTTCGCTGCTGGTGCGTACCTCGGCCTGGAAGGTCATGCTACAGCAACAGGGGGTGATCAATGACACGCTGGTCTGGCTGGGGCTGGTGGCGGATGACGCGCGGCTCGTGATGATCAACAACCAGTTCGGCACCATCGTCGCGATGACCCATATCCTGCTGCCGTTCATGATCCTGCCGATGTATTCGGTGATGCAGACGATCCAGCCAAGCTATCTGCGGGCCGCCAAATCCATGGGCGCAACCAATTGGACCGCGTTCTGGCGGGTTTATTTCCCGCAATCGGTGCCCGGTATCGGCGCGGGTTCGATCCTCGTCTTCATCCTGTCCATCGGCTATTACATCACGCCGGAAATCGTCGGCGGCAACACCGGCACGTTCATTTCCAACCGGATCGCCTATCACATCTCAAGCTCGCTGAACTGGGGTCTGGCGGCGGCGCTCGGGGCGATCCTGCTCGCGGTGGTGCTGCTGCTCTACTATGTCTACGACAAGATCGTCGGCATCGACAACGTCAAGCTGGGAGGTTGAAACCATGGCCGCTCTGACACCGATTTCACGCACCCCGGTTTCGTTTTACGTCCCTGTCGTGGCGCTGACCGGTGGGTTTGCCGGGCTTCTGGTCGGCACGGCCCAGGACAATTCGTTGCTTGGCATCGTCATTGGTGCCGCCCTGATGGCGGCGGTGGCCTTTGTCATGACAACGACCATCAGGCAGGAAAAGGCATCCCGCTGGGGCCTCGTCATCCTGATGCTGGGTGCCGGCTTTGCGATTGGCGGTCTGCCGGGCGCGGTGATCGGGGCGCTGTTCGGCTGGTTCTTTGGCTGGTTCACCTTCTGGCTGTTCGAGGGCCGCTATCGCGCCAGGATCGCCCCCTATCTGACACCGGGCCAGGTTCTGTGGCATTATTCATTCCGGGTGATCTGTGGTGCGATTTTCGTGTTCCTGATCACCCCGATCCTCGTGGTCATGCCGCTCAGCTTCAATGCCGAAGATTTCTTTACCTTCACGCCGGAAATGCTGCGCTTTGATCCCGCGGGGTATTCGCTCAAGCATTACGAGGATTTCCTGACCAATTCGGATTGGCAGAACGCGTTGCGCAATTCGTTGCTGATCGCGCCGGTCGCCACGTTCCTGTCGGTCAGCTTTGGCACCCTTGCCGCCATCGGCCTCAGCCAGCCACATGTGCCGTTCCGGCGCGCGATCATGGCGATCCTGATTTCCCCGATGATCGTGCCGCTGATCATCTCGGCGGCGGGCATGTATTTCTTCTATTCGCGCATCGGGTTGCAGGGCACCTATTTCGGCGTGGTGCTGGCCCATGCCGCGTTGGGCATCCCCTTTGTCATCATCACCGTCACCGCCACGCTGGTGGGGTTTGACCGTTCGCTGACACGCGCGGCGGCGAATATGGGGGCCAACCCGGTCACGACCTTCTTTCGCGTCCAGATGCCCCTGATCCTGCCGGGGGTGATTTCGGGCGGGCTCTTTGCCTTCATCACCTCGTTTGACGAAGTGGTCGTGGTGCTCTTTGTCGGCTCGGCGGGGCAAAAGACCCTGCCATGGCAGATGTTCACCGGCCTGCGCGAACAGATCAGCCCGACGATCCTCGCCGTGGCCACGATCCTGGTGGTGGTGTCGATTGCGCTGCTGACGGTTGTTGAACTGCTCCGCCGCCGCTCGGAACGCCTTCGCGGGATGAGCCCGGGCTGACACGGGGCGCGTTGTCCGTCCACAAATTCACCCGGGCCACATCGCCCGGCCCGAATTGCCCGGCCAGCTATCAGCGCAGGCGGCTAAGCAGGTTCATCGACGCATAGCCGTCGGGGGTCAGCCCCGAGGCCATCTGGTAAGCGCGCACCGCGTCTATGGTCAGCGGCCCGATACGGCCATCCACACCTTGCGTGTCAAACCCCTTGTCGGTCAGCCTCTGTTGCATCTCCTTGCGCTCACTCAGGGTCAGCGCCCGATCACCGCGCGGCCAGTTCGCCTGAATCGGCGGCCCCCCGGCGATACGGTCAGACAGGTGGCCAACGCCGATCACATAGGCATCGGCGGAATTGTAACGTTCGATCACGGCGAAATTCCCGAAAATCAGGAACGCGGCACCTTTGCCCCCGGCAGGCAGCAACACCGAGGCCGGACCATGATCCGCAACCGTGCCGTTCACGCCCTTTACGCCAATGTCGGCCCATTCCGAGACGGGCTTCCTTATCTTGCGATCCGCCAGTTGGAAATCGAACCCCCGTGGCAGCGTCACCTCGACGCCCCAGGGCTGACCCTTGGTCCAGCCGAACCGGGCAAGATAAGCCGCGGTCGACGCCAGCGCATCGCTGGGATCATCCGACCAGATGTCGCGTTTGCCGTCGCCGGTGAAATCCACCGCGTAATCCAGATAGGATGTCGGCATGAACTGGGTATGGCCCATGGCCCCCGCCCAGCTGCCAGTCATGTTGCGCGCCGTGGTGTCACCGGATTGCAGGATTTTCAGCGCCGCGATCAGCTGCTCTTCAAAGAACGCGCTGCGGCGTGCGTCATGGGCAAGCGTCGCAAGGGCACGGACGATGTCGGTGCTGCCGCGATAGCTGCCATAGGCACTTTCAAGGCCCCATACCGCGACAACGACCTCTTTCTCGACACCATAGCGGGCTTCGATGGCCTCAAGCGTGGCACGATGCCGGTCCAGCGCCGATTTACCGTTGCGCAGCCGCGTGTCCGACACGGCGCTGTCGAGATATTCCCAGATCGTCTTGGAAAATTCCGACTGGTTGCGGTCGCGCCGGATGATATCCGCGTCATAGGTCACACCGTCAAACGCTGCGTTCAATACCTGCGGCGAGATCCCCTGCGCCACTGCACGCGTGCGAAAATCACGCAACCACTGCTGAAAATCCCCGTTGGACGTGTTTTGCTGCACAGGGGTTTCCTTTGCCTTGATCGTCTTGGGCCGCGCCGCCGGACGCAGCGAATAGCTCAGGCTCGCGGTTGCCAGCCGCGTCACCTCGGCCTGCGGCCTGCCTTCGGGCCGAACCGTATCTGATCTTGTGTCCGCGTGAACGCCGCCTGCCATGGCCAGGGCAAGAACCCCGGCAATCCTCCAGTTGCACATCGTTGTTTTCCCGATTTTCTGCTCTGCTCCGGGTCGATGGTACCGCGAATCCGCATTTCAGAACAGGGGGCATTCCCCGCCCTGCGGGAAATGGCCCAGCCGTGGAATGAATCGGCTGGCGGGCCAATTCGGAAGTATTTCAAGAGCCGTTCACGCCCTCGCGGCAGGCATCGTCCTGGGCCTGGAACCGTGCGATTGCCTCGCGCAGCAGAGGAACCCGCCGCGGGCGAAAGCTCTGGTCGGTCACGACAAGATCACGCATCCGGTCCAGCCGGAAAACCCGGAAATCCCGGCGCAGATGGCACCAGGCGACCAACATGGTCGATCGGTCCATATAGGTTATCCCCAACGGATCCACGCGACGCCGGGTCTTGGCCCCCTGTGCGTCGCAATAGGCGAATTCAACGGCAGTCTCGTCCCACGTGGCCTGCCGCAGATCGGCAACAGAGATGGCTGGTGCCTCGGGCCGGGAAAAGCGGCGGGCGGTCAGAACCGCATGGGCCAATCGGTGTGATTGGCGTGACGGCAAGCGCGCCTGAAGCTTGTGCAAGGCGGTTTGCGCGGCTGCCACCAGGTCCGGATCACCGATCTGTTCCACCTCGCGCAGGCCAAGGACCAGCGCCTCAAGCTCGTCATTCTCGAACCCGAGCGGCGGCAGGGTGGCATCCTCGACCAGCGTAAATCCGAACCCCGCAGCGCCATCGATCACCGCGCCCAGCCCGCGCAACGTGTCGATATCGCGGTGCACGGTGCGTGGTGAAACATCCAGATCCTGCGCCAGTGAATGTGCCGTATGCGGCGGCGCTCCGCTGCGCAGGCATTGCATCAACTGAAAGAGACGGGCGGTTCGGGACATGCTGATGTCTAGCATAACCATGATGCCGGTTTCTGTCATCAGCGGCGGATAGGCTGGCCCCAAATCCGCAATCAGGAGACATCACATGCTCATGCTCTACACATATCCGCGCGGCTTTGGACAGTTCAGCCTCAGCCCGTTCTGCGTCAAGGCCGCGGCCTATCTGAAGCTGTCGGGGCTGGACTGGACCCGGCGCGATCTTGACGACCCGCGCAAGATGCCGCTCGCCAAGCTGCCGGTGCTGAACGCCGAACAACGGCTGATCCCCGACAGCCACAACATCCGGCGCTATCTCGAAAGCCGGGGCGCGGTGTTCGATGCCGATCTCGGCGACACGCAGCGCGCGCAGTCCCATGCGCTAATCCGCATGGCGGAAGAACATCTCTATTTCAACCTGGTGCTCGACCGCTGGGGGGATGACCGGGTCTGGCCAACCATTCGCGAGGTGTATTTCGCCAAGGTTCCTGCGCTGCTGCGCCGTCCCGTTGCCGACGGGTTGCGGCGCAGGTTGCTGCGCGGGCTGAGCACCCATGGCATCGCCCGCTTCACGCCCGGCGAACGGCTGGCGCGTGTCGAAGAGGACCTGCGCGCGATCCAGACCTGTCTGTGGCAGGGGCCATACCTGATGGGCAACCGGCCAAGCTCGGCGGATCTCAGCGTTGGCCCGATGCTGGCCGCGATCCGCGCGACCCCGGTGGCAACCCCCCTGGCGCGCCGGGTTGCAGAGGATGCACAACTGTCCGACTATATCGACAGGTTGGAGGATGCGGTGCCATTGCCATGAACAGAGCCTTTGCAGACGCCCGAATCGCGGCCATCTTTGACGGGTACAATGCCGCGTCGCGTCCGGGCCTGATGGCGCTGCGCCGGTTGATCCTCGACACCGCCGCCGCCGACAACCGGGTCGGGGCGATCGAAGAGTCGCTTCGCTGGGGCCAGCCCGCCTATCTGACTCCGATCACCAAATCCGGCACGACCCTGCGCGTGGCACCGCATAAATCCGCGCCAATCGCGCTGTTCGTGCATTGCCAGACTTCGCTGATCTCGGATTTCTCCGCAGAGTTTCCGGGGCAGGACCGGCTGGACGGTACCCGCGCCGTCCTGTTCGACGGCGCGTCGCAGATCGACCCGATGCGGCACGGCTGGCTGATCAGCCGCGCCCTGACCTATCACCTCTGACGGCGCTTGCGGGCCACCTTGCGTTTGATCTTGTCCGATTTCCGCTTGCCCCGCGCGGCCTTGCGGCGCGGGTTGCGACCGGCAGGACCGTGCCCGCCGCCCGGCAGGGCCTTGTCTTCCACGCTCAGCAATTCCAGTTCCAAGCCGCCAGTCACAGGGGTGGCCTGGGTCAGCCGCACGGTGACGCGTTGCCCGATTCCGATGGTAAAGCCCGTATCCGACCCCATCAGCGTGCCGGCGTCGCGGTCAAAGTGAAAGAACTCGCGCCCCAGTGATCGCACCGGAATCAACCCGTCCGCCCCGGTTTCATCCAGCTTTACAAAGGCACCGAACTTGGCAATGCCGCTGATGCGGCCGCCGAACTCGCTGCCGACCCGTTCCGACAGATAGGCGGCAAGGTAACGGTCGGTGGTATCGCGTTCGGCCATCATCGAGCGCCGCTCGGTATCCGAGATATGCGTCGCGGTCTGTTCCAGCCGCTCGATTTCCTGCGGCGACAGCCCGTCCTTGCCCCAGCCATGCGCCGCGATCAGCGCACGGTGGACGATCAGGTCGGCATAGCGGCGGATCGGTGACGTGAAATGCGCATATTGTTGCAGGGCAAGGCCGAAATGGCCGAAATTCTGCGGTGAATAATACGCCTGTGTCATCGCGCGCAGGGTCGAGATGTTGATCAGCTCGTCATTGTCGCTGCCTTCGGCGGCGCGCAAAAGCTGGTTCAGGTGCCGGGTCTGCAACACCTGCCCCTTGGCAAGGGTGTAGCCGGCGGATTGCGCCACCTCGCGCAGGGCATCGAGCTTTTCGGGCGCGGGCTCTTCATGCACCCGGAACAGCAAGGGCGAGCGTTTCGCGATCAGCGTTTCCGCCGCCGCCACGTTGGCCAGCACCATGAACTCTTCGATCAGCCGGTGCGCGTCGAGCCGTTCGCGAAAATTGACCGACTCCACCTGTCCGTCATCGTTCAGCACGATCTTGCGCTCGGGCAGGTCGAGATCCAGCGGCTGGCGATCGTCGCGCGCCCGGACCAGCGCCCGGTAGGCGGCATAGAGCGGCGTCAGAACCGGTTCGAGCAACGGGCCGGTGCGCTCGTTCGGCGCGCCGTCCATCGCCTCTTGCACCTCGGCATAGTTCAGCGACGCGGCCGAGCGCATCAACCCGCGCACGAACCGGTGGTCGATCTTGTTGCCATCCTTGTCGAGCCGCATCCGCACGGCGACACAGGCGCGCGGCACCCCTTCGTGCAGCGAACACAGATCGCCCGAGAGCCGGTCAGGCAGCATCGGCACAACCCGGTCGGGGAAATAGCTCGAATTGCCCCGCTTGCGCGCCTCACCGTCCAGCCCGCTGCCCGGATGCACATAGGCGGCAACATCGGCAATCGCGACCCAGACCACATGCCCTTCGGGGTTTCCGGGGTCGTCATCCGCATGGGCATAACAGGCATCGTCATGGTCGCGCGCATCCGCCGGGTCGATGGTGATCAACGGCATGTCACGCAGATCCTCGCGCCCTGACAGGCCCAAGGGTTTGCGGCCATCCGCCTCGGCCACCACCGCATCCGGGAAATCATCGGGTATGCCGTGTTGGTGGATCGCGATCAGAGACACGGCGCGCGGCGAAGACGGGTCGCCCAACCGTGCCACGATCCGCGCACGCGGCAGCCCCATGCGCGATTTCGGCCCAGCCTGCTCCGCCTCGACCAGCTCTCCGTCCCGCGCTCCAAGCCGGTTGGCCTCGGGCACGGTCCATTCGGTGTTCTGGGCCTTGTCGACCGGAACGATGCGGCCCCCTTCGGCGCCTTTGCGGAACACCCCGAGAATGCGTTTCGGGTTGGTTCCGATCCGCCGGATCAACCGCGCCTCGTAATTGTGGCTGCCCTCGGTCACAACCGTGAGCCGCGCCAGGATGCGGTCGCCCTCGCCAAGCGCGGGGTCGCTGGCGCGCGGGATTACCAGTACGACGGGTTCGACCCCCTCGCCATGCCATTCCAGCGGCTGCGCGAACAGATCGCCATCTGCATCCGGTGCCTTGACCTGCAAAACACTGACCGGCGGCAACCGGTCGGGATCGCCATAGGATCGCTTGCGCCGCTCAAGATGCCCTTCGGCCTCGAGCTCCCTGAGAATCCGTTTCAGATCGATCCGGTCAGAGCCCTTGATGCCAAAGGCCTTGGCAATATCGCGTTTGGAGCTTTGGGTCGGGTTGGCAGAAATCCAGTCGAGGATCTCGGCCTTGCTTGGAATGCGCGTCATGGTCTCGCCCTAGCACGCCCCAACGATGCCGTCATCGGGAAAAGGCAATGCTGTCACGAACGGCGCAGGTCGGCGGCGGTATCGACATCCCGCAGGCTCTGAATTTGGGCAACGCGCAGGTTGCCCAGGGTCGCGAGGCTATCGGCCAGGGCATGTTCGCTCGACCATCGTACCCCCTTGAACAGCCCCCTTGGCGCATGTCGCGGGTGTTTCAACCCCACCAGCCAGAAGCCGCCATCCGGTGCCGGTCCGAATACCGCGTCGTGATCGCCGAGCGCGCGAAAGGCCGCGGCGATCTGGACCTTGCCGAGGGCGGGAATATCGGCGCCGACCACACAGACCGGACCGGGTGCGAGTCGGTACATCGCCCGTGCCATCCGCGCCCCGAGATCGCCGTTGCCCTGTGCGATCCGCCGCAGATCGCCCGGCCAGACACGGCTATGCAGCCCCGCCCGGTCCGGTGACACGGCGAGCACGACATCCCATCGCGGGTCGCGAATGCGGCGCAGCAGCGACAGGGCCTGCATGCGAAACCACCACGCGGCGGGCCGCATGCCGATCTCGCGCCCCAGCCGGGTCTTGACCCGCCCCGGGCGCGGCTCTTTCAGCATGGCGATGACGGTCCTGCGCATGTCCGGTCAGCCGAAATAGGCCCCCAACATCCGCGCATAGATGCGTTTGAGCTGATGGATCTGCGCCACCTCCACCCGTTCGTCGACCTGGTGCATGGTCTGCCCGACCAGTCCGAATTCAACCACCGGACAATGATCCTTGATGAACCGCGCATCCGAGGTGCCGCCGGTGGTCGAGAGCACCGGGCGCAGACCGGTTTCCGCCTCGACCGCATCCGAGACCAGGTCCGACAGGGCACCGGGCGGAGTCAGGAAACTTTCGCCCGATACCTTTACCTTCATGTCGATGGTCACGCCGAATTCGGTGGCAACCGCATCGACCTCGGATTGCAGCCACCCGGTCAGCGACGCGCCGCTATGGCTGTCGTTAAAGCGGATATTGACAGTGCCCCGGCATTCGGCGGGGATCACGTTGGTGGCCGGATTGCCGGTGTCGATGGTGACAACCGCAAGGGTCGAGGGATCGAAATGCGCGGTGCCCTTGTCCAACACGTGACTGGCCAAACGATCCATCAGCCGCGCCATGGCAGGCAGCGGGTTCCTTGCCCGATGCGGATAGGCGGAGTGCCCCTGAACCCCGGTCACGGTGAACCACGCGCTCATCGAGCCGCGCCGCCCGATCTTGATCATCTCGCCCATCTTTTCCGGACAGGTCGGCTCGCCCACGATGCAGACGCTCATCTGTTCCCCGGCCCGCGCCATGTGATCGAGCAATGCCGTGGTGCCGTCGATCGCGTCCGCCTCTTCGTCGCCGGTGATCGCGATTACGATGGCACCATCCGGCGGCGTGTCGCGCACATGATCGATGGCCGCCGCGACAAAGGCGGCGACGCCCGATTTCATGTCGGTTGCCCCGCGCCCGTACATCACCCCGTCTTTCACCTCGGCCCCGAAAGGCGGCATTGTCCAGGCCGCTTCGTCACCCAGGGGCACCACGTCGGTATGCCCGTTGAACCCAAAGCTGCGCGGATGTGCCTTGTCGCCCCAGCGGGCAAACAGATTGCTGATCCCGCCCCGGTCCGCCCGCATGCAGTGGAACCCCGCCGCCGATAGCTCCTGTTCCAGCAAGACCAGCGCCCCGCCTTCCTGCGGCGTCACCGAAGGACAGCGGATCAGGCGGGCGGTCAGGTCGGCGGCATCGGTTTGCGTCATCGCGAAAATCCTTGTCCTGTGAATGGCGAGTTCGACCCACACATGAAAGCAATTGGCGCGGAATCCAACCCCCCGGCGCAAAGCGACCCTTGTTTCCCGCCCTGCCGATGCCGATCTAATTGCTATGGGAAATCCGGCCACAGCTGTTAAAATCCGCAACGTGACCATGGTGCCGGGAGCTCGGGAGTGACGGTTTTCTTTTTCTTCGCGGCCATCCTGCTGGTGTCGATCATCAGCGCCATTGTCGCCGCCGAGGTCGCGGCTCAGCCGCCATTGCTGTCGCTGCTGGGTTCGTTTTCCACCGGTCTGCTGGGTCTGGCGCTATGTGCCCTGCTGGCGACGACGCTGCTGTTCATGCTCGACCCGGATCCGGTGACGGGCCTTGATGCCCCCCTGCCCCGATTGATGCGGACGCTACCGATTGCCGGGCTTTCGGCGCTGCTCTGGCTGCCCATCTACCTGTCGCTCTTTGGTCGCCTGCGCCGCGCGAGGTCGCCCAGATGAAGCGGCTGATCGAACGGGGTCTGATGTTTGGCAACCTGGTGCACGTGGCGACGCCCGCGCTGGTGGAACGCTATGACCGGGCGCTTGTGCATCTGACCGGCAAACACACCACGCTGAGCGATTTTCACATCGACATTTCAGGGTATTCACCCGAAATCGGCGACGAGCTGGGCGATCATCTCTATCTCAACCAGCACGGCGTCAACCGGCAGTTCATCCTGCTCACCACCGAGCAGAAACGCGCGCCCCTGCTGAACGCGACCTTTTCCACCAGCCACGATATCCTGCGCCGCTTCATCGACGCCAACGAAGCGCCGCTCTTTGCGCTGACGGCGGTTGATGCGGTTGCCGGGGAATTGGTGAATTCGGTCATCCAGATACGCGAACCGCGGCAATTGTTCGACATCCGCACCATCCGGATCGAGGCCGACACCACTGCCGGCACGCTCAGGCACGCATCCGAGCTGACGCGTCTGGTCGATCGGTTCCGCGAACAGGAAGACGCCTGGTTCGATGACGTGCTGATCGCGGATATGATCACCCTCGCGGGAAAATCCGGCGACATCACGCGCAACCCGGTCAAGCTGCGCGAAACCGGGTTCGAGCAAAGGAATTTCTGGACCAGCCATTTTGGCGGACTCTACGTCTTTCAGTCGGTCGAACATCCGGCGGTGATCGCGGCGGGGGACAAGTCCGACCTGGGTGAGCTGCCGATCAAGTACCTGTTCGATTTCGCCGATCGCAACCGCATTGCCAAGTTCCTGTCCTATAACGACCTGGTGGAACCGATCGTCAAGGCACCGGGGCTGGATGCGGCGGCGATCCTGCGGCAAAAGATGGATTTCATCGTGATCGACGCGGCCAGCGGGGGAGGTATGGACCTGACCGGCCTTTCGCGCGCCGACCTGCGCCGGCTGGCGCGGCAACATCACGACCGCCTGCCGCTCGAACATGAGGGGTTGGCCGAACTGCTGAACTGGGCCGAGAACGGCGGGTCATGGCCGCGCATCGCGTCGGATCATCCGGCCTATTTCTATACGCTGCGCGCCGCAAATACCCCCGACCGCGATCTGGTGAACCAGATGCTGGCGGAATTGACGCCGTATGACATCCGCCAATTGTTCATCTGCAACAAACCGGTTTTCTATCGCCGCTACCAGGCCTGGGCGGACACCAAGAAGGATTATGTCGTCGACTTCCTGAGCCGGGAATACCAGGTCGACAAGGCCGGTGCCCGCGCCGCCCTGTTCGGGCACGAGCCGGACATGACCGGCGACCTGCCCGCCGGCCCGGCCGACGATCTGATCCGCCGGGTCGGACCCTGGGGCGCGGTGGGACGGGGCTGAGATGCTGGGATTGTTGCGCCTTGTCCTGATCCTGCTGATTGTCCAAACCATCGCCTATTTTGCGCTGTCGCTCTATTCGCGAAACGTGCGGCGGCGCAAACTCAGGGATCGCTGGGCGGAAAAGGCGCTTCCGGTCGATCAGGAAACCTTTGTACAGCGCGGATTGACGCGCTATGACAACTCGCTCCGGCGAAAGCTGATCCTGGGGGTTTACATCCTGCCATGGATCGCCATTTCGGTGCTGATCTATGTTGTGAATTTCAAGTGAGGACGTGACAGATGGCCTATATCAAATGGGCGTTCATATTGACCTTCTGGCTGCTCCTGGGCGGGTTGCTGCACTATACGCTGCCCCAATATGACATCGTGCGCATTGTCAACACCTATGAAGAACGCCAGGATCTGACCGATTGGACCCGGATTTTCTGGTCAAGCCCGGATGACCAATCCGCCAATCTCGCCGGTCGTGACGTGCAATTCATCCAGGGCGTGCGCGAAAACGGCAAACCCATCGTCTATCGCAACGAGGATACCGGGTGGGGCTGGCCGTTCTATTTCAAGTTCGACACCGCCAATCTCTATACCGAGGCGAATGACGCGATCTCCACCAAGGACAATCCCGAATGGGTGTCGATCCTGCATTATGGCTGGCGCAACGAATTCCTGTCGACCTTTCCCAACGCGATCTCGATCCGGCAGGTCGAAGGCCCCGATCACCGTGTCATCAACTGGTTCAACATCATCTTCCTGACGCTGCTCGCGGCGATTTTCTGGGCGGTCTGGGTGCGCTGGCGCCGGTTCCGCGAGGCCCGCATCGACCCGATGCTCGAAGATTTCGGCGACAGCATGGATGCCGCCGGTGACCGCATCACCGAAAAGCGTGGCCGCTTTCGCCGCTGGCTGAACAGCTGGCGGTCCTGACCCCGGTGGCTCAGATGCTCTCGCCCAAGGCCATGTAGAGCAGGATACGGTTGTTGAGCAGCGCCGCCTCGGTTTCAATCACGTTCACCTGGCGGTCAAGCTGGAATTGCTGCAACACCAGCAGGCCAGTCATGTCGATGGTGCCCTGCACATAGCGATCATTGGCAAATTCCAGCGCCTCGTTGGCATCCTTGAGAGACTCGCGCCAGTTTGCCAGTTCCGAGCGCAGCACCTTTTCGTTCGCCAGCGCCGTTTCGACCTCGTTATAGGCCTCGAGCACGGTTTGCCCGTATTCCGCCACCGCCGCCGATTGCCTGGCCGTCATCCGGACCACGTCAGCCTGCAATGCGCCGCCTGCAAAGATCGGTTGCAACAGGTTGATCCCGACGCGCAGGAACTCGGGGTTGGCCCCCAGCAGCGCCAGTTCGGGATCAAGCAGCTGGCCACCCGCCGCGCTCAAGGAAATTCCGGGCAAGCGGGCGAGTTTCGCGGTCTGTGATTTGTAGAAGGCCGCAATCACCTTGTTGCGCGCCGCGATCACATCCGGGCGGCGATCCAGCAGCGACAACGGCAATCCCGAGGCCGGCAGGCTGGACGGCATGCGCGGAAAACGCGACGCCGGTTTCAACGTGAGGTCGGGATAGCGGCCAACCAACACCTCAAGGCTGCCGATTGCCTGGTTCTGAGAAGTCCTGATCTGGCTGGTCGCGGCCCTGGCGGCGGCAACACGGGATCGCGCCTGCACCACGTCGAAATCCGAAACCTGCCCGGCGGCGGCCTTCTTGTCGGTCAGGTCCAACAGTTCAGAATAGACCGTGGTGGCCTCGCGGCTGACCGCGATCAGCCGGGCCAGTTCGATATTGGCAATCCAGCTGCGCGCGACGGTGGCGGCGATCGATTGCTGCAAATAACGGGTATCCTCGGCAATCGCCCGCGCCAGAGCCGCGCTGGCGGCCTTGTTGGCCCGCAGCTTGCCCCAGACATCCAGCTCCCATGACGCGGCAATGACCCCGCCCTGAAGCGTGCGCGTCAGGTCCCGCTCGGTCAGTTCCGAACGCTGGCCACCGACCTCCAGCCCGACCTGCGGCAGGATCGGCGCACCGGCGATCACCACGGTTTGCAACGCCGCCTCGACACGGGCGGCGGCGGCAACCAGATCGCGGTTGTTGCTCAGCCCCTCCTGCACCAGGCTGGTCATGTTCGGATCGCGAAAGCTGGCGACCCAATTGCCCTTGAGCGCCGAGGTCGCCGCGCCGGAAGTGGACCAGGCCGCGGGGATCTTTGTGCCCGCCGGCAATGCCTGGTCCAGTATCTCGGGATCGGTCGGCACCGGCGCAAGCTCGCAAGCGGCAAGCAGCAGCAAGGCCGATACGACCCCGGTCAGGCGTGCAGGCATATTCTGTACAACGGTTTTCATGCGTTTCCCCAAGACGGCCCTAGATCGGCAACGGATAGACCCAACGCGACCATGTATAGGTTCGCAGCGAGATTTGCCCCAGCCACGTAAACGGATTGTCGCTGGTCAGGATCAGCGTCGCGCCGCCGACGCCGATGCCAAGATGAACCGAGGGATCGTCCAGCGTGATCTTGACCGGCAGGCGCGCCTCGGTATGCAGCGGAATGTCCGGGAACAGGGGCAGATCGCCCGACGGCGTGTATTGCCCGCGACGGCTGGCGTACCATATCTCTTCGACCTTGCCGCTGAAATGCTGGCCGGGATAGGTGTTGATCGCCACGACAACGGGTTGGCCGGGCCGCACGTTCATCAGGTTTTCCTGCCGGTATGCGGCAATCAGATAGGGATCGCTGTCGATGATCAAGCTGGCAATGGCACCGACCCGCAATTGCCCCGAGACCATACCTTCCTGCACCTGAAGGTTGACGATGACCCCGTCATTCGGGGCCTTCATCTCGGTATGCTCAAGGTAATACCGCGCCTGTGTCAGCGCCGCTTGGGCCTGGATCACGGCGGTGTTCACACCATCGATCTGCGAGTCATAGGCCAGTTCGGCACGTTTCTGGGATTCCTGCGCCTCGGCCAGCGAGGCCGAGGCCGAATTGACCCGCGAGGTCCATTCATCCGCCGATTCCTGCGATCCGGCCCGCTGCTCTGCCAGGGTCGCAAAGCGCTCTTGCTGAACCAATGCGAAATCCAGTTCGGACTGTGCCCGCGCGACCGAATCCTGGGCAACCGCGATATCCGCTTCGAGGATCTTGGCATTCTGCTGGGCCGCCACCACGGCGGCCTCGGCCGAAGCCACCTGCGCCTGATAGATGCTCTTGTCAAAAACAAACAGAACATCGCCCTTCCTGACCGGCTCATTCTCCCTGACGCGCACTTCGGTCACCAGCGTCGGTTCGGGCAATCGCGGGATCAATTGCACGGTATGGCGTACAACGCGCACATCGGTGGTGAACGGGGCCTGCATCCGCGTTCCGACCAGCGGAACAATCAGCAGATGCAGCAGGAAAAACGCCGAGATCAACCCCCAGGTCGGGGTAAACCGCAACCATTTGAGCTTGACGAACACCACCCAGACAAAGGCCAGATAGACCAGCGTGATCGCAACAACGCCCAGCATCCTCAGCCCTCCCGGTCAGCGGATGGCGCTGCGGGTGGTTCGGAGCGTGGTTCGGCGGGCGGCTCCTGATCGTCCTGGCCATAGGCGTATTTCTTGAGCCGCGCGAGATCCGCCTTGATCGCCTCGCGCTCTTCGTCGGGAAAACGGCGGATATCGATCACCTCGGTCGGCTTGAAGGCCCAGGTAAACGCCTGGATCCACGGCACAACCGCCAGAAAGCCGGTCCATCCCATGGCATAGACCGCCTCGGCTTCGGGGTGATTGCGCGCCACCGCGATCCGCCCCGGCAGGCCCAGAACCCACGCAAAAGCCGCCAATCCGCCAAACACGCAAATCATGCCACATCCAAGCGCCACGAAATCCCAGAAATAATAGGAATTCTGAATCGCGGCCCAACCGCTTTCGGTCTGTTCCATTGTTTTCCTCTCTCTGTGGCCCGCCCGATGCCCGACAACCGGACCTCCTGCCGTGTCGGAAACGCGCGGAGATCGCATTGAGTTTGCCGCGAAACCGGTCTTGGCCTGGATGCTGTCTGCCTGTGAACCTCGTTGGGAAACTGCGCGCGGTGGATGGCTCGTGGTTCACAAAATTGCCGAATTTTCACAATCGGTCAATTTGCTTTGAAATTCATCTTGATGCCGATTGCCGACACGGCGCGGGCATCACGTTACAAATGTCATGATCAGTTACCAATGATCCGCCGCGTCCGGTGCGCGGATCTGTCGAACACGAAAAAACCGCCAATCGAAACTGGCGGTTTTCCTGATCGGCCCGGTCGGGTTCTCGTGTCTTGCCTTGCCGGGAGACTGCGCGATCCGGTCAGAGACCCGCGTAGAGCGGAAAGCGCGCGCAGAGTTCGGCGACGCGGGCCTTGACCGTTGCTTCGGTTTCGCCGTTCCCCTCCGAGCCGTGCGCGGCCAGCCCGTCAACGATCTCGACGATCATATCGGCAATCTGGCGGAATTCGGCTTCGGCAAAACCGCGCGTGGTGCCTGCCGGGGTCCCCAGCCGGATGCCCGAGGTCACGGTGGGTTTTTCCGGGTCAAACGGGATGCCGTTCTTGTTGCATGTGATATTGGCCCGGCCCAGCGCCTGTTCAGTGGCATTGCCCTTGACCCCCTTTGGGCGCAGATCGACCAGCATCACATGCGTATCCGTGCCGCCCGTGACAATATCCAGCCCGCCCTTGATCAGCTGATCGGCCAGCGCCGCCGCATTTTCGCGCACCTGTTTCTGATAGGTCTTAAATTCGGGGCGCAGCGCCTCGCCGAACGCCACCGCCTTGGCTGCGATCACATGCATCAGCGGGCCGCCCTGAATGCCGGGAAAGATTGCCGAATTGACCTTTTTGGCGATGCTTTCGTCATTGGTCAGGATCATCCCTCCGCGCGGCCCCCGCAGGGTCTTGTGCGTGGTGGTGGTGGCAATATGCGCGTGCGGAAACGGCGACGGATGTTCGCCCGCCGCGACCAGCCCCGCGAAATGCGCCATGTCGACCATCAGGAATGCGCCGACGCGATCGGCAATGTCGCGGAACCGGGCAAAATCGATCTGGCGCGGGATGGCGGAACCGCCCGCGATGATCAACCTGGGTTTGTGTTCCTCCGCCAGCGCCGCGACCTGGTCATAATCGATCAGGTTGTCCTGTTTGCGCACGCCATATTGCACGGCGTTGAACCATTTGCCCGACTGGTTGGGGGCCGCGCCGTGGGTCAGGTGGCCGCCGCTCGCAAGGTTCATGCCCAGGATCGTTTCTCCCGGTGCGATCAGCGCCTGAAACGCGCCCTGGTTGGCCTGGCTGCCGGAGTTCGGCTGGACATTGGCAAAGCCGCAACCGAACAACGCCTTGGCCCGGTCAATCGCCAGTGTCTCGGCGACGTCGACCCATTCGCATCCACCGTAATAGCGCCGCCCCGGATAGCCTTCGGCGTATTTGTTGGTAAGCACCGAACCCTGCGCCATCAGAACCGCGCGGCTGACGATGTTTTCGCTAGCAATCAGTTCGATCTCGTCACGTTGACGGCCCAGTTCGCCGGTGATCGCGGCAAAGAGCTCGGGGTCGCCGGTGGCCAGCGAGGTCGTGAAAAACCCGTCGGGTTTCTGCGGGGCATTCATCATGTGACTCCTTCTTGGTGGATAATGGGCAAATCGCGTTCCGTTGATCTTTGCCACGGCCGCCGCGCGCATCTGTACAGGCGGCGGCCGGGCGCAAGGCGACGGGCCTTAGCCGGTCCAGCCGAGGCCGGTCGCGATACAGTTCATCGATTGCAAGAGCGGCGTTGCATCCATGTCCTGCGGCGTTTGCCGGGATCGCGACAACAGGTTGACCTGAAGGTCATGTATGCGTCCAAGCTCGCCCCGGACACGTTCGAACCGGGCGCGCATGTTGGGGAACCGTTCGCCGATCTCGGACGTGCCGGTCAGGGCGCGCAATTCGATACAGCTCTGCTCATGCGCGCGCCGGATACGGTCGAAAATCGCATTGCGCCCCGCCGCGTCAGGCACCAGAGACGCATAGCGCGCGGCAATGTCCATGTCGGCGTGATAGAGCGATTTCTCGACCTCGTCCACGATCAGGCGGAACAGGCGGGAATGCCGGAACATTTCGGCCAACAGCCTGTCTCCCTCGGCCCCGCGCACCCGCCGGAACGAGGCCAGCGCCGTGCCAAACCCGTACCATCCGGTAATCAGGTGCCGGTTCTGCGACCACGCGAACACCCAGGGGATCGCCCGCAGGTCATCCAGCGTCTGTGCCCCGGATCGCCGTGCGGGGCGCGAACCCATTTTCAACATGGCCAACTCTTCGACGGGGCTGGCCTGCTGGAAATAGTCGATGAATCCCGGTTGGCGCAAAAGCGTGCAATAGGCGGTCTGGGAGATCCCCGACAACGCCTCGAGCGCATCGTTGAACTCGGGCCGCGCCAGTTGCGGACGTGAATCCAGTGACTGCGCCAGAACCGACGAAGCGAGCAATTCCAGATTGCGCAACGCGGTGCCCCGATTGGCGAATTTCGACGACACGACCTCGCCCTGTTCGGTGGTGCGCAACCGGCCATTGATCGTATCCCGGGGCTGCGCGGCGATGGCGCGTTCGGTGGGTGCGCCGCCCCGGCTGACCGATCCGCCGCGCCCGTGAAAGAACTCGGGGCGCAAACCATGCCCGGCCAAGGCCCGCGCGATGTTGCGTTGCGCCTTTTCCAGCTCCCAGGTCGAGCAGACAAAGCCACCGTCCTTGTTGCTGTCGGAATAGCCCAGCATGATCTCGACCAGATCGCCCGCGGCCTTGAGGCTGCGCCGTGCCAGCGGCACGTTCAGCAGCTCGTCCAGGATCTGCGGCGCAGCGCGCAAATCTTCGATGGTTTCAAACAACGGCACCACGCGCAGGTCGAGCTTTTCCGCCCCGAACCCCGCATACCGGGCCAACAGGAATACCGCGAGCAGGTCATCGCAGGACCGTGTCATCGACAGGATGAACGGCCCGATCGCATGCCGGTCGGCACCCAGCCGGGCCTCTCGCATGAGATCGAGAAGCTGCAACAGCTCCCGGGTCTCGGAAGCCAGCGCCGCACGATCGACCCAGGGCAAATCCGCGCCGCCCAATTCCGCACGCAACCGCCGCGACCATTCGGACGTGCCGTAGTCAAGCGTCGCGCCGGCGCATTGCCAGATATCCGCCAATGCCCGCGTGGTCACCGTGGAATTCTGCCGGATGTCCAGCGTGAAGGTGCGAAACCCGAAAACCTCTGCGCGCCAGCGGATCGGCCGTATCAAACGCGCCGCCAACCGCCCGGCATCCACCGCGGCGAGGGCGGTTTCCACCCGCCGCAGATCGGCGATGAAATCCGCAACCTGTATATAGTGTGCCGCCCCGGCCTGGTCCCGCGTGGCGGCAATGCGGCTGCCGATGGCGCTGATCGCCTGGCGAAACACCTCGCCGGGATTGGCATGGCGCGGCGCGCGCGCCGTATTGCCCGCCTGGATAACCGCATGCAGGTCGTTCAACGCCGCTGGCGGCACTGCCGCGATGGTCGCGCTGATGCTGGCATGGCTGGCGGCACGGGTCAGGTCCGCCTCGTAACGATCCAGGATCGTCGCCCGCGCACGGGCAATTGCCCGCTCGGTCACATCGGCGGTGACGTTGGGATTGCCGTCACGGTCGCCACCGATCCAGGAATGGAAACGGATACAGGGGTGCCCGCCGGATCCGCGATCAAACCGCCCTTCGACTGCCGCCTGGAACCGGTCATAGAGCTGTGGCACCGCGTCAAACAGGCTGTCGCGAAAGAACTGGAGGCCCCATTCGATTTCATCCTGCGGTGTCGGACGTTCCAGCCGCAATTCCCCGGTCAGCCACAGCAGGTCGATCTCGCTCTCGATATCGGCCATGACCTCGGCCCGTTCGTGCGGCGTCCAACGCTGGGTTTCAAGCGCCACCAGCGAACGATAGATGCGGCGATGGATCTCAAGAACGGTGACCCGCTTGGCCTCGGTCGGATGGGCGGTCAGGGTCGGCCCTACCGACAGGGTGCGTGCCGCGCCGGAGAACTCGTCCTCGGACATGTCGGGAAACTGCGCCATGGCGCGGGCAAAACTGCCCTCGACCGCGTCTGGCCCTTCGCGCGTCTCGGTGCGCCGCCTTGCGCGCATCTCGGCGTTTTCCTCGGCGATCTTCAACAGGTGGAACCAGATGTTCAGCGCCTGAAGGAACGGCACCGGGTCGGTATCGGCTGGCAAGGGGCCCTGGCCATTCTCCAGCACCGGCAGAACCTGTGGCGCACGATGGGCGATTACCTTGCGCCACAGTTCATAAAGGTCGGCCCGCAACCCGTCGGCATAGCCGACCCTGGTCTTGACGGCGCTCTCGGGCGCGAGCGCCGCGCCGGTCGCGTTCAATTGACCCGGTCGCGCGGGGCGCGGCCCTCAAAGAAATCACGCAGGTTGTCGATAACCCGAAAGCCCATGGCCTCGCGTGCTTCACGTGTCGCGCTGCCCAGATGCGGCAACATCACGAGGTTGTCACAGTCGCGCAGCAGCGGGTTGATATGCGGCTCGCCGTCGAATACGTCCAGCGCCGCGCCGCCGATGGTTTCGAACCACAGCGCCTGGCTGAGCGCCAGTTCGTCGATCACCTCGCCCCGCGCGGTATTGATGAGAAACGCGTCGGGCCGCATCAGGTTCAACCGCGAGGAATTGATCAGGTTGCGGTTCTCGGGGCCGCCCGGACAATGCAGCGACACGAAATCGCTTGTCGGCAACAGGTCTTCGATACTGTCGACCTGGGTGGCATTGCACTCGGCCAATATCTCGGGGGCGACCTTGCTGCGGTTCTGCACGAGGATCTTCATGCCGAACCCATGATGCGCGCGACGGGCCATCTGCTGGCCGATGCGGCCATAGCCGATGATGCCCAGCGTTTTGCCCGACACCTTGGTGCCGACCAGATGCGTGGGCCGCCAGCCGGTCCACTGGCCGTCGCGCACCTCGCGCTCGCCTTCGCCCGCGCGGCGCGCCACCATCAACAGCAGCGTCATCGCCAGGTCGGCGGTGCATTCGCTCAGGACATCCGGTGTATTGGTGACACAGATGCCATGATCGGACACCCGTGCCATGTCGATATGGCTGAACCCGACCCCGTAATTGGCGAGGATCCTGGTCTGCGGCCGTGCAATCTCCAATGCCGGTGCGCCAATCTTGTCGGTCACGGTCGGCAGAACCGCGTCATAGGACGTCAGCGCCGCCTTGAAATCCTCGGGCGTCATCGGCGTGTCCGAGCGATTGAGGACCGTATCGAAATGCTGGCTCAGCTGGGCCTCGACCGCTTCGGGCCAGCGACGGGTAACAAGAACCTTGGGCTTTTTCATCCGAAACCCCTCCTATTGCATCACGCGTGCGATGGTTTCACCAATCACCGCGGGGTTCTCCGCAACGGTCACACCGGCAGAGGACAGGATCTCGACCTTTTCGCTGGCACTTTCGCCAAAGGCCGAGATGATCGCGCCCGCATGGCCCATCGTGCGCCCCTTGGGCGCGGTCAGGCCCGCAACATAGGCAACCACCGGCTTGCTGACGTGGTCGCGGATATACTCCGCCGCCTCGGCTTCCTGCGGGCCGCCGATCTCGCCGATCATGCAGATCAGGTCGGTTTCGTCATCGGCCTCGAACCGTTCGAGAATATCCCGAAACGAAGAACCGTTGATCGGATCGCCGCCGATGCCGACACTGGTCGAGACACCGATGCCATGCTCCTTGAGCTGCGCCGCCGCTTCGTAGCCAAGCGTGCCGGACCGTCCGACGATGCCCACGTTGCCGGGCAGGTAGATATGACCGGGCATGATCCCCAGCAGCGCCTTGCCGGGGCTGATGGTGCCGGCACAGTTCGGTCCGGTCAGGACCATCCGCCGCTCTTTCGGATAACGGTACATGTACCGTTTGACCCGGATCATGTCCTGCGCCGGAATGCCGTCGGTGATACAGACGCAATACCGGATGCCGGCGTCGGCGGCTTCCATGATGCTGTCGGCGGCAAATGGCGGCGGCACAAAGACCAGCGTGGCCTCGGCCCCGGTTTCGGCCACCGCGTCCTTGACCGTATCGAAAACCGGCAGGCCCTCGACGGTTTCGCCGCCCTTGCCCGGAACAACGCCGCCAACCACGTTGGTGCCGTATTCGATCATGTCCTTGGTGTGGAACCGGGCCATCTTGCCCGTGATGCCCTGTACAATGACCTTGGTGTCACGATCCAGAAAAATGCTCATGAGATGGCCCTCACCTTGGTGGATTGGCTGAGATCGCTCTGCCACGCGCCCACGGCGCGTTCGGCGGCTTCGTTCAGGGTGGTCGCGCGGATCAGTGGCAGACCGCTTTGCGCCAGGATTTTCTGGCCTTCGGACACGTTGGTGCCTGCCAGCCGGACGATCACCGGCACATCGACCTGCACCTCGCGCAGGGCCTGGACCACGCCCTCGGCAACCCAGTCACAGCGGTTGATACCGGCAAAGATATTGACCAGAACCGCCTGGACGTTCTTATCCGACATCACCAGCCGGAACGCCTTGGCCACCCGCTCCGGGGTTGCACCGCCGCCGATATCAAGGAAATTCGCGGGTTCCCCCCCGGCCAGCTTGATCGTGTCCATCGTCGCCATCGCCAGCCCGGCGCCGTTGACGATACAGCCGATATTGCCATCAAGCCCCACATAAGACAGGCCCCGATCGGCGGCGCGTGCCTCGCGCGGGTCTTCCTGGCTCTTGTCGCGCAATTCCGAGATCTGCGGATGCCTGAACAGGGCGTTGTCGTCAAAGGTCATCTTGGCATCCAGCGCCAGGATGCGGTTGTCGCCGGTAATCACCAGCGGGTTGATCTCGACCATGGTGGCGTCAAGCTCGGTAAAGGCGCGATAGCATCCTTGCAGGGTGCGCACCAATTGCTGCACCAACCTGGCTTCTATTCCCAGCTTGAAGGCGATTTCGCGGCATTGGAATTCCTGAAGACCGACGGCGGGCTCGACGGTGGCGCGCACGATCGTCTCGGGGCGCGTGGCGGAAATATCCTCGATCTCCATGCCACCCTCGCCGCTGGCGACGATCATGATCCGCTGGCTTGAGCGGTCCAGCACGAAACCCAGATAGATCTCGCGATCAATCGGCACCGCCGCCTCGACATAGACCCGATAGATGCCCTTGCCTTCGGGGCCGGTCTGATGCGTGACCAGCTTCTTGCCGAACATCTCTTCGGTGCAGTCCTGGATCTCGACATCGCTGTCACAGACCTTGACGCCGCCCGCCTTGCCGCGGCCGCCCGCATGAACCTGCGCCTTGACCACCCAGCGTTCGCCGCCCATCTCGCGGGCGCGATAGGCCGCCTGTTCCGGGCTATAGGCCAGCGCCCCCTGCGGGATCGCGACGCCAAAGTTGCTGAGAACTTCCTTGGCCTGGTATTCGTGAATATCCATCTCTGAGCTCCTCCTCTCAAAGCGTTGCTTATTCGGCGGCGATCGCCGTATCGAAATGCCGGTTCAACTGGGCCTGGATCGTCGCGATATCCACCTTGGCACCCATGTCCTGCATGGCGCGGGCAAAGCGCGTGACGATCTCGGTGATTGCCTCGGGCGTCAAAAGGTTCAGGATGCCGATGCGCACCTGCACCGGTTCGGACAATGTCGGCCAGATGCCGAAACCCTGCGCGCGACACGACTGGACAAGCTCCATCTCGCGACCCGCGAGGCTCTCGGGCAGGTTCAGCACCACCAATGATGTCATGTTCGACGTGACCTTGCAGCCCATCGCCGTGACCGCCTCGCGCAGCGCCGCCTCGTGAAAGGCATAATCCCGCGCCCGCTGGGCCACGCCATGCTGCAATGTGATCCGCAGCGCCTCGTGAAAGGCCGAAACCGCATAGGGGCTGTGGGTGCGGTGATAGGTGCCCTTGTCCACGTCCTGCCCATCGACGATTCCCCAATGGCGGGCCTCGAGGATCGGGTTATGCACAAAGGTACGGCAGCCGGTCTGGCGCAGCGTGTCCACGTAGCGGTCGGTGAATGACACCGGCGCATAGGTCAGCGGCAGACAGCAGATGCCCTTTTGCGGACAGGATGCCCAACCCGCGACGCCGGGGAAATCGTCGATCCGGAAATCCTCGACCCCAAGGGACGACACCGCATCCACCAACCCCATGACCCCGTGACGTTCGCAGGCGTCGGAAAAGCCCCGGATGTCATTTACCCGGCCCGAGCCGGTTTCCCAATGCGCCATGGCGGCCCATTTCGGTTTGTGTTCGGCAAGCGCGGCCTCGACGATCTCGCCGCTGACCGATTGCCCGTGCGGCACGTCGATGATCGTGACCGAGGCGGCAACCGGGTCAAGCGGGTTGGCCCGCAGCTCGTCCGCCGTGGCCGCCTTCATCCGCACGGTCAGACCGTCGATGCCCGAAAACGTGCCATTGGCAAACACCACGACCGTATCGCCGGGCATCACCGCGCTGAACATCATGTCCAGCCCGCTCCAACCGGTGCCGGCAACGCCAAAGGTGTGAATGTTGCGCGTGCCCATCACCTGGCGCAGCATCGTCTTGCACTCGATCATGCCCCGCAGCACATCGGGCTGCATGTGATCGGCGGTGCCCGCACTGGCAAAACGCTCGAGCACACGGGGATCGGTGTTGCCGGGGCCGGGACCGGCAGCCAGGGTGTGGGGAATTTCCAATGGCGCAAAAATCATCTCGCTCATGACGGCGGCCTCCTCTCGGTCATCATTGCTCAGCTTCACCAAACACCCGCTCGACTTTTGCGACAACGTAAGATACTCCTGCTTTTGGGTATCTTTATGGGTGGGGAATTACCTACCCTTTATGGTAAGGATGCCATGGTATACCGAAAATGGCCCCATACTTTTGGGTAGTTTATCCAAGGAAACGCTTAAATTGCAATCAGTTGCCAAAACCGCGCCGCCAATCTCGGTCATGTTGGCAGACAGCAATTCGCTGGTTCTTTCGGCCATGTCCGAGTTTTTCGAACGCGATCCGCGATTCTCGCTGGTCGCAACCAGCGCCACTGCCGAGGGATTTCTGGGAACGGTGATGCGGGTGCCGGTGCAGGTCGGGGTGATCGACTGGAACCTGCCGGTGCTGGGCGGGGCAAAGCTGATCGAGGTTCTGCGCGACCAGGAACAGGCACCCCGGTTGGTGGTCTACGCCGATCAGGGCAGCGATGCGCACCGCGCCGCGATGGCGGCGGGTGCCGCCGGTTTCGTCGATCGCGCCGGGACGGTCACGGGGCTGCTCGACACCTGCGCCGATGTCGCGGCGGGCAAGATGGTGTTCCCGTTTTTGGACGTCCGCGAGCTGCAAAAAGATCCGATCCACAGCCTGTCGCGGCGCGAGCGCGCCATGCTCGAAGCCCTGTCCACCGGGCTGACAAATCGCGAGCTCTCCAAGACCCTCGGAATTTCGACCAACACGGTGAAATTTCACCTGTCCAACCTGTATGAAAAACTCTCGGTCAAAAACCGCGCGCAGGCCATCGCGTTCTACTATTCGAACCGGGTTCCCGGCACCGACCGCGACGATGCCGACGAGTGAGAAATCTCCGGCCGCACCGCTACCAAAGTATGAGTTGACGAAAATCGATTCTCTGTTCCTGCATTGGGCGCGTTGAACGCCTTTCCCAACAGGAGCATCTTCCCCATGAGCTTTCACCCGATCGAGCAGGCCCCCGGACGGCTGAATCGCAGCGAGCTTGCCGTTCCCGGCAGCCAACCGCAAATGTTTGAAAAAGCTGCTGAATCTGACGTCGATGTGATCTTTCTCGACCTCGAGGACGCGGTCGCGCCGGATGAGAAATCGCAAGCCCGCAAGAACATCATCAAGGCCCTGAACGAGATCGACTGGGGCAAGAAATCGATGTCGATTCGAATCAATGGTCTGGACACGCATTACATGTATCGGGACGTTGTCGACATCGTCGAACAGGCCGGAGAGCGCCTGGATCTGATCATGATTCCCAAGGTTGGAACCGCGGCGGATGTCTATGCCGTGGACATGATGGTGACCCAGATCGAGGACGCCAAAGGCTACAAGAAACGGATCGGATTCGAGCACATCATCGAGACCGCTCTGGGCATGCAGAACGTCCATGAAATCGCCGCCGCATCCAAGCGCAACGAGAGCCTGCATTTCGGGGTTGCCGACTATGCCGCGAGCACCCGCGCGCGGACCACGGTGATCGGCGGCGTCAACGAGAATTACGCGGTGCTGACCGATCCTGACGGCGATGGAAATCGGGCGACCCATTGGGGCGACATGTGGCACTACGCGATCTCGCGCATGGTGGTTGCGGCCCGCGCCAACGGGTTGCGACCCATTGACGGTCCGTTCGGCGATTTTTCCGATCCCGAGGGCTACAAGGCGGCGGCCTATCGCGCGGCGGTGATCGGGTGCGAAGGCAAATGGGCCATCCATCCCAGCCAGATCGCGCTGGCCAACGAGGTGATGAGCCCGTCGCCCGAAGAGATCGACCGCGCCGAGCGGATTCTCAAGGCGATGGCCGAAGCCGAAGCCGCCGGCAAGGGTGCCGTGTCGCTTGACGGGCGGCTGATCGACTATGCCTCGATCCGCCAGGCCGAAGTGCTGGTGGAAAAGGCCCGGCAGATCGCCGGCGGCTGACACGGCCACGGCGCGTTCAACATGAAACCGGTGGCCTCACGGGCCATCGTCACGCCGAATTCGAAGGCACCCGCGAATCCAACCCGCCAAAACGGCGCATTTGCACCGTGAAATGACGGGTTGGATCACACGCCCCGCCATGCTGCGGCGTATGTGGAGCAAGACCGGTTGCCCCGCGACAGGGTGTGCCACACGCAATTTCCAACAGCCGACCGCCAGGCGGCGACCAAGAGAGAGACCAATGGCCTACAGAAGTGATATTGAGATAGCGCGGGAAGCGCGTAAGAAGGGGATTCAGGAGATTGGTGACGGGCTTGGGATCCCGTCGGAGCATTTGTTGCCTTATGGTCATGACAAGGCCAAGGTCGGGCAGGCGTTCATCGACTCGGTGCAGGATCGTCCCGATGGCAAGCTGATCCTGGTGACCGCGATCAACCCGACCCCGGCGGGCGAGGGCAAGACCACGACAACCGTGGGGCTGGGTGATGGTCTGAACCATATCGGCAAAAAGGCGATGATTTGTATCCGCGAGGCGTCGCTGGGTCCGAATTTCGGCATGAAGGGCGGTGCCGCCGGGGGGGGCATGGCGCAGGTTGTGCCGATGGAGGACATGAACCTGCATTTCACCGGCGATTTCCACGCCATCACCAGCGCGCATTCGCTGTTGAGCGCGATGATCGACAACCACATCTACTGGGGCAACGAACAGGAGATCGACCTGCGCCGGGTCCAGTGGCGGCGGGTTGTCGACATGAACGACCGCGCCCTGCGCAATGTGGTGCTGAGCCTCGGGGGCGTGGCCAACGGCTTTCCGCGCGAGGGCGGGTTTGACATCACCGTGGCCTCCGAAGTGATGGCAATCCTCTGCCTGGCCAAGGACCTGAAGGACCTGGAAAAGCGCCTGGGCGACATGATCGTCGCCTATCGCCGCGACCGCACGCCGGTTTATGCCCGTGATATCAAGGCCGAAGGCGCGATGACCGTGCTGCTCAAGGACGCGATGCAGCCCAACCTGGTGCAGACGCTGGAGAACAAC
>NZ_JBNAFZ010000020.1:0-44674 GCF_049800935.1 Microbulbifer sp. S227A
GTGACCTGCCCCCTGCTGGTCCCTCATTCATAATGAGAGTCTGCAGGTTGGATTAGGGTATTCGGCTTTGTCATCTGGCGCAAGCGCGCCGGGCGCGGAGCCCTCAAATTGCTCAAGCGTCCGGCGCGCTTGCTGCGGGGTCTGGTTGGCCAGGGACGAATGCGGGCGGTCCGTATTGTAGTCGTAGCGCCAGAGGGCCAGCTTCCGACGTGCGTCGTCCAGGCTGTCGAAGATCTCTTCGTTCAACAGCTCGTCCCGCAGGCTGCCGTTGAAGCTTTCGATGAACGCGTTTTGCTGCGGTTTTCCGGGGTCGATGTAGTGCCACTGCACTTTCTTCTCGTCGGCCCATTTCAGGATGGCCCGACTGGTGAACTCGGTCCCGTTGTCGCTGACAATACAGCCGGGCTTGCCGTAGACCCGGATGAGGGCGCTGAGTTCCCGGGCAACCCTTGCCCCGGACAGGCTGGTATCGGCAACCAGGCACAGGCATTCCCGGGTGCAGTCATCGATCACCGCCAGGATCCGGAACTTGCGCCCGGCACCAAAGCTGTCAGAGACGAAGTCCAATGACCAGCGCGCGTTGGCGCACGGGGCCGACGGCATCGGTGTTCTGGTGCCACGAGCTCGCTTCCGGCCGCGCCGTCGTTTTACGGACAGCCCTTCCTCGCGGTAGATGCGATACAGCTTCTTGTGGTTCATGATCATGCCCTTGCGTTCCAGCAGGACGCCGATCCGGCGATACCCGAACCGACGCCGCTTGCCCGCGATCTCCTGCATCTCCTTGCGGATATCGGCACTGTCCGGCGGGCGTTCACGCCGGACTGTCTTGGGATCGACACCAACCAGCCGACACGCCCGGCGCTGCGAGATGTCATGATCTCGCATCACCCGGAGCGCCGCGTCTCGCCGCTTGGTCAATGTCGTCAGCTCTTTCCCAGCAGGTCTTTCAACACGACGTTGTCCAGCATGGTGTCCGCCAGCAGGCGCTTCAGCTTGGCATTCTCGTCCTCAAGGGCCTTCAGCCTCGCAGCCTCGGACACCTCCATGCCGCCATACTTGGCCTTCAGTTTGTAGAATGTCGCCGTGCTCAAGCCGTGCCGGCGACACACCTCCGCAGTCGGCATTCCGGCTTCCTGTTCCTTGATCATCCCGATTATCTGCGCCTCGGTGAAACGGCTCTTTCGCATGTGTCTGCTCCTTCAGAGTTGGCGCAGACTCTACATCAAGGTGAGGGATTTCGCGGGGGGCAGGTCACCCGGAACGGTTTTTTAGGATGTCCCTCTCCTCCTTGAGAATACGGTTCTCCCGTCGAAGCCGTTCATTCTCCCGGGCAAGGTCGAGGTCTTTGTCTGACACAACCTCGGTATCACGATGCGCCGTCACCCACTTGTTCAGTGTTGAAAGGCCAACACCCAAATCCGATGCCACCTGCTTGCGTGTCAGACCGCTGGTTAGCGCGATCCGCACAGCGTCAGCCCGGAATTCATCCGTCCGTCTCAATCCCATAGTTCGTCTCCTTTGTTGCAATAAATGCTATCAAAGGAGCGGCATCAAACCGCGACACGTCCAGTCGAGAATGCGATCAGACCGATTCCTCTCACGAGGAAAAATGCACTCTTCGCAGGCAATGACGACGGCGCGGTCACTTGGGCCCGCATGGCATCGCTGGTCGGAACCTGCAAACTGAACGGCATCAACCCGCAGGCCTATCTCGAACACGTCCTGGAAAAGATACTGAATGGACATATGCAGGAAGATATCCAAGACCTCCTGCCATGGAACTTCAAACCAGACGAGGCGCGGCACGCATGAGCAAGATCAAGGACGTCGAGCGCAGCATCGAGGTGATCGCGGGACAGGTCGCGGCGCAGCAGATGCTCATGGAAACCATCATCGTCGAAGCAATGCGCATGAACGCTATCGGTGAAGCACAAATCATGGCGCTCCTGACCCAAGGCATGGACGTATTCGAGCGCAACGAAAACATGACAAAGCACGAAACTTTCGGCGCAATCGGTACCCTCACAAGCGTCTTGGACACGATCAAACGCGCGAAAGACGCAAAGCTGATAGACTGACCTCTGACGACCGTCCAAACGCAGTCAAGCCGTCAAACGATGGGTGATCAGCCTACGCTTACGGTTGTCCGGCAGGAGGAGGCCGGCCACGGCCGGCAGGAGACACGGACGGCCATGGTCGTATCTGCCAAAGGGGCTGGCGGAACATCATGAATTCCCTGGGCTCAAGGGGTTCGGACGGATCGAAGCGAGCCGTGAGACCGATGGCAGAACCACCTCCGAGACGCGCTTCTTCGCCCTGTCCTGGCTGCCAACGCCGGAGGTCCTCATGGCCACGGTCCGCGCTCACTGGGCCATCGAGAACGCGCTGCACTGGCAGCTCGACGTCTCGTTTCGCGAAGACGCGGCGCGCAACCGAAAGGATAACGGCCCGGCGAACATCGCCGTCCTGCGCCGTCGGGCGCTGGACGTCGCCCGCAGGGACACGTCGAAAGGCTCGCTCTCAATGAAACTCCAGCGCGCAGGCTGGGACGACGCCTTCCTACGCAGCATTCTCAATGGACTGGCAGCCGCCTGAGCCAAACGCGATTGCCCTGCCCGCCAGCCGGGTGCAACCCTCGAACGGAGAATGCCGCGGGAGAGGCCGCTAACCCAGTCTGTTCAGAAACCGATCATGGGGTCTAGGGACAGTTGTGCTGTTACGAACGATCAGGTTGGGTGTATACACCGAAGCAACGGCCCTTTTTTTTCCTTTATCTTGTATGCGTTGTATAAGTAGCGAAGCTGCGGCTATCCCTGCCTCATGTACAGGAATTGAAATGGTCGTTATCCCTGGCCCCCAACCACGCAGCCAAAGCGGATCCGTATAGCCGATTATAGAAATATCGTCAGGCACTTTCAGACCGAATTTGTTAACTGTCTCCAAAACCCCGATCGTGAGCCGAACAGCGGCCGCAACAATGGCCGTCGGTGGATTTTCCGAATTCAGGAGCTGCTCTGTTGCTTTGCGGGCAAAGGATGCACGTACTGGACCGGTAATGACGAGTGCATCATCGCGAACCAATCCCTCGCCGACCAAACCGGCGTCGAAGCCGACGATACGATTGACACCGGTACTCAGTTTATCACTCCCCCCCACAAAGCCAATACGCTTGTGCCCCAGTTCAGCCAGATGGCGAACCGCTTGTGCAATCCCGTTGCGGTCGTCCATGGTGATAGAGTCCGAGATAAGTTTGGATGTATGGCGCATGATCTGAACCACCGGCATGCTTGACAGCAGCCTAATGGTCTCGCGATGAGGTGAAGGTCCCAGAGTGACAATGGCACCGGCACAACGCATTTCAGCAAGAGCGCGGATATTGGCCAATTCACGATCTCGGTCGTCGCTGGAGATGAACAATACCATCTGATAACCTCTCGCCGCGCAACTTTCCGCAACACAGCGCGCAATGGCAGCATTGGCGTCATTCTCAATTTCCGGGATGACGAGCCCAATCAGGTTGCTATGGCCCGCCCGCATAACGCGAGCTGCGGAGTTGGCTACGTAGCCAAGACGATCAGCCTCATCAAGGATCTGTCGGCGTGTGCGCGCACTGATACGGTCCTGGCCGGATAATGCGCGACCAACCGTGGAAACAGACACTCCCAGTGAGCTAGCAATATCCTTAATGGTGACACGGCCTGACATAAACTAACGCCTCTCAATTAAAGAAGACAGGGCAGCCACGAAGCGGTCCCACCGTTCTCTGGACGACCGAGCGGTTTTTCCAAGATGCGTCCTAGTTGATTTTCATGCCGGCAAGGTCTGAACCCGACCGTGCCAGTATGCCTCCCTTCACGTTCTTTTCTCAAGGGAAGAATGCCGCCTGACGGTATTGTAGAACTCGAAACTAGAGCACCGGACCTTCTAAAATGACAAACTTCAAACGTCTACGAGAGCGATTCTGGACCGCCCGCCGCAAAAGAAGCGCCACCTTGGCGATGTCTTATTGTCCGCGCGCTATTTTGATGTTGGACGCGGCTGCACCAGCAAGAAGCCCAGTTTCTGTTCCTGGAGAAACAAAGTTGAAGCCGCGCTCAACGCATTTTCTTGCCGCCTCGCCGTTGGAAGATACAGTGCCAACGTTAATATTGTGCCGTTTGGCCGCAGCAATGATGGTGTCGATAGCTTCATCTAAAACAGGATCGACCAATTCAAGTTGAGGCTTGAGCCCCAGACTGAAAGCCAAATCCGCCGGCCCGACGAACAACCCTGACAGACCATCGACGGACGCGATTTCGTCGACGTTCTTCAGTCCTTCAACCGTCTCGATCATAGCGAGCGTGACAATGGTATCGTCAGCATGTTGCATGTAATCGGCGCCGGCATAATTCATAGCCCTGTGAGCGCCATTGCTGCGCACGCCGACTGGAGGATATTTGCAAGCACCCACAAATTTCTCGCATTCTTCCCGGTTGTTGATGAACGGGCAAATCAGACCATAGGCACCGGCATCCAGCATTTTCATCATCATGGCTTGGTCGTGGGATGGTACGCGAACAATCGGCGAAACCGGTTTGCTTGAGATGGCCTGAAGCATACCAAATGCTGCCTGAAAGTCGATCATACCATGCTGAAGGTCTATGGTCAGACAGTCATAGTCCTGGTTCGCCAGGACTTCGGCGCTATACGAGCTTGGATTGTGCAGCCATCCGTTAATGACCACACCGTTTTCAGACCATACTTTCAGAATTCTGTTTTCACGCATTTTCTCTCTCGTTCCATTCGGGTTTGTCAAGTGTAACCAGAGAAGAAATCTCCAGTTCATTCACCAAATCACCGGGGCCGCGCGTGTTATCTTGATCCGGGAAGATACAAGGTCTTTCACGCGACTCTCGTTATTTTTGGCCTCCTACGAAACCGAAATTCTGCCCTTTCGGTGCCGGCTGATCATTGCGCCCATTCCTATCGTTTCAGACATTCAAAACACGTGAGGAAGGCTTCAAGCAGCAAGACAGTAATGCCATTCTGCCCTGATTTGAAATCATCCTAGGAAGGCGGATCTACCGCGCTGATGCGTTTCGGCCCGAAGCTTCCTTTCCCGCGATAGATAAGGAGGCCGCAAAGTGCCACGAATATCACAACAGCAGCCAGCCACATGATCGACATTGTCGGTTCATAGATGATCACGATGCAGAGTACGATAAACATGGCACGTTGCAGAAGCTTCAGGCGCACACCAAGCCAACCTTGCAGGGCGATAGCCCAAGATGTAGTGGCGCACAGGATACCAAAGCAGGCCGCAAGAATAGTGCCCTTAGAGCCTTGACCCAGAAGAGCCATGTCCCTGACAAAGCCAAACGGCAGCACGAAGATCACCATGGCCAAGGACAGTGCCAACAAGCCTGTTTTATTGGCATCGGCCTTTGCAATGCCTGCACCGGCAAAGGCAGCAAGGCAAACGGGCGGCGTGATCATGGACAGTACGCTGTAATAGAGCACGAAGAAATGTGCCGCCAGCGGATCGACGCCCAGTCGACCGAGTGCTGGCACGAAGATGACAGCGCTGATGATATAAGCTGCGACCGTTGGCAGTCCCATGCCAAGAGTAAGACATCCCAAGATCACTAGGAACAGTGAGAGCAGCAGGTTGCCCGAGCCAACATCGGCGAGAAGCGTAACAAACTTGATTGCGACACCGGATTGGATCGAAACCGCAATGATGACACCAACCGCGGACACGGCAACCGAGATAACTGCCATCTGTTTCGCGCAGTCTACGACCATGGTGATAATGTCCTTGACATGATACCGGGTAGACTTGCGCAGGAAGGGCAAGAGAACGGCCGCTGCGGTGCCTGACAAGGCCGATAGGGAGACCGAATATCCGCTGAACAGCCCGAGAACGATAACAAGCGGTGCGATTAGTAAGTGGGCTCTCGGTCTCAGTGGGTGCATATTCTCCTTGAGATCCACGTAGCTGATAGAGCCGATATTCGCCTTGCGGGCGAGCAAGTCGACACTGACAAAAAGCGCTACATAATATCCAAGAGCAGGAATGATGCCTGCCAAGGCGATTGTGACGTAGGGCACTCCAAGCAGGTCAGCCATCACAAATGCGGCAACACCCATGATGGGTGGCATCAATTGACCACCGGTCGATGCAACGGCTTCTGTGGCCGCTGCTTGCTCTGGGGTGTAGCCGGTGCGCTTCATTAGAGGGATCGTCAATACACCGGTGGAAGTTACGTTCGCGACTGCAGCCCCACTGACGGTCCCAAACAAGGAACTCGCGACAATGGCGGATTTCGCAGCACCGCCGACAAAGCGTCCGGAGGCGAGAAGGGCGAGATCAATAAAGACATTGCCGCCACCGGTCGCCGAAAAGATTGCACCGAAAAGAACAAAGTAGAAGACCATGGAAACCATGGCGTTGGCGGCTACACCGAAAACACCTTCGGTGCCCAACATTGTAATTTCGACATAATCACTGTGCGAGAAGCCGGGGAAATTTAACCAGCCAGGCATGTCCATAAAGCCGGTTCCATAGGCGAGAAAAGCGCCCAAAACACAGACAAGGCCCCAACCAGTTGTTCTGCGGACACCCTCCAACAAGAGGGGTAGACCAACCCAGAACGCGAGAACCTCACCAATGTAGACCGGATCGATGCTCTCAAAGCGAAGCTGATTTCGCTCTACATTCTGCCAGTAGTAGTAAGCAAGAAACAGGCAGAAGGCATACGCGGCCAAGTCAAAGATATGAGAAAGGAGGGGGGTCTTGCCCTTATACTTGAAGGGTATAAAAAGATAGACAAGTCCAAGTGTTACAAAAACGTGAAACGGTATGATCAACATGGGCGCATCAGGCACAAAGAACTGCTTGATCATCAGCAGCACGTAAAAGATACCTGTAACGCTCGCCAAAATACTACGTATTCCGCTTAGACGCAAACTCATCGCATTTTTCCTCGAGCGCTTGGTCAATAAACCATTTCTTCGGTTTAGATCTGAGCGATATTTTCATTCTGTTGTTGAAGTCTTGTGAATTGGTATTCCCAAGACATGCCCTGTTGCGCATCCTAAAAGGTGTATTCGGTTCCGGAACCTTATTGCGCGTGAAGACAGAGACATGGGCATTTTCAAGAAGGCCGGATGTCAATGGGAGTGGCGGAGATCGCCATTCCCTGTTTCTATCTGGAGATTACTTCCAACCAGCTTCCTTATAGTATTTTTCTGCACCCGGATGCAGAGGAAGAGCTGTGAATTCAATGCCAATGGTTGCCTTCGGATCCCAATGGGACAAGGCGGCATTTTCGGAAACCAGTTGATTGTAACCTTCGGCGATGGCCTTGGTAAACTCGTAGATCGCATCTTCCGAACTATTCTTGTTGGCCATGATAACCATTCCGGTTGCAGTGGTTTCATAATCTTCCTCCATGCCGCGATAGGTTCCCGCAGGGACGGTTTGGGCCGTCATGCCGTTTTCAACGAGTAGGTCCGATGCCTCCTTTGAGATCGGAAGAAACATCATGTCGTTGGTCAGCGTGACTTCCGTTACACCGGCATGGTTGGTTGGCGCGTTTTCGAAATATACATCGACGCGGTTATCACGAAGCATTTCGCTGATCTGGGACGGCTGGCCCTGAGTCAGTTTCTTGGCGTCACGGAGTTTTTCAAGGCTCCAGCCGTAGGTGCTGAGGATGTTTTCCGCGATCGGCAGAACGATGGAACCCTGCGGTTTCATAGCAATTCGAGGAAGGTCATCACTGGCCAGCATCTCTTCTAGAGAGGACAGGCCGGTTTTCTCAATGTAGTCGCGACGAGCCAGAACGTAGGTGTAGGACATGTGCATACCGCCAGTCACGCCCATGATGTTTTTGTGAGCGCCACGACCGGCATAGACCTCTTCGTCACCTAGATACGCAAGTTTTGCGGTGTAAGAGAGGCCGAATGCGAGATCGCCGTTGCCAGCATTCAAAGCAGTTGGGTTGGCAACGGAACCGCCACGAGGAACGATATTGACGCTGGAGCCCTCTGGAAGCGATTCATTGAGGAGTTGCGAGATCGTTGTAGCATAGGCATAGAAGCTGGAGCCTGGTTGCTGAGCAATGATGGTCAAGTTGACCGGATCCGCCGCAATCGCGCTCGAGAGCGAAAGAGGCAAAGACAAAACTGCTCCGATCAGAGTGGAAAACACACGTGATTTTTTCATTGGCTAACTCCCTTTTTAAGCCAGTTTCGCCACCATAGCCTTCTGCAAGAAGTGGCTGTTTGTTGAGGGCAGAGATGCCCACTTCGTTGAGAACGCCCTTGCCAACAAGAGGCCAATCATGAGAGCCGACCATCAGTTCTTGGGCGTGTCTGACGTTGTGTTTCATTGAAGAGGAATCTCTCAAGGTCAACTGCGCTCATCGTGCGAGAACGTTCTCACAAAAATGCCCGCATGTCACGCATGAATGTTCGCCGCCAGGCTGTTTTTTGTGCAGTTCACAGATCTAGGTATACGCATGAATTGAAAAAAGTTCGAAAATTGAATGTACTATGATGCGTCATTAACGATGCGGGATGAACTGTTATCTGCGGTGCAGAAGTCGAGTAGTGTCGGCGTGGCTGCCGTTCTCAGAAAGGCGCTTCCCATTTCGCTGGCGTTTGCCGAATCACCTTGGTTCCGGGCTTCTGCAATGTATTGCATTGAGCGATTCAAAGGTCGCCACCATACATCACCGTAGCGCTGTCCTGGCCTGCCTCCTGGACGAGTGAACTCTTTTAGGTAATTGTTATAAAATACTTTTCAGTCAAAACTAGCAAGCTTAGGGTTTTTACAACGACGTCGCGCTCGTTTCGCAGGGAGGCTAGGGCCTTGCAAAGTGGCCCGAACTCGACCTTGTTGATAATAATTAGTTCGCGTGTCACCAGTTGCTCTTGCAGGGGCTGACACTCGTCTCGCGTTTCCAGTAGTTCGTGAACGTTGGCAGCGGCAAACGAAGCGCTATCCCTTTCTGACAGTCAGCAAGGCAGAGTCCAAGGGCCTCGTAGTTCCAGTCGGTGCAGCCGACCCAAGAAAGGAACGTTACCGCAAATTTGTTATCTGTCCACCGCGAGCCGACTCATTGCCTACATCGCGATGTGGGTTGATGAAACGTGGGCGGCAGGTTGGTAATCCTCCCGGATCTTAGGTCATGTTGACAAGAGATAAGGCTGAAAGTTGGTGATGCCCTGAGGGGCGGCATATCATGGCGGTGTCGAAGCGCCGTCAATTCTCAACTGAGAAAGGGATATGATGGTGTGGATGCCGCCATCTGCAGGCATCGCAATATGCCGTCACCTTGACGGCACCCCGAGCCGCCGGGCGGCCGCTTGTGTGTCGCCGTCAGTACTCTCGATGATATGATCAACCAATGCGATCAAGTCATTCCCGACGAGCGGGTGCTTCACCTGACGGGTCATTTGGGCGGGTCTGTGTCTGGCCGTCCTTTGGCGGCGATCCTGGCAAGGTGCTTTCGAGCGTCCGCCGTGAACTCATCGAGCGCCCCTACCGGCTCCCATCTGTCCGACGGCAAGGTCAGCCGGCGTTGAACCTCCGCTTCAAACAGGGCGCGCGCCTTGTCGCGGCTTGCCTTGGCGCGGGCCATCTCACCTGATACGGCGGCACTGACGTTTGGATACTCACCGCTTTCAACCAGCTCACGGGCGAAGGCGAAGGCCGCGTCCGTGAAACTGACGCTTTGCTTGTGGACGCCCATTGGTTCACCCCTTGGTGCTCTATTGGACTACCATAGCCTTTGCGATGAGATCATTCAACCAATGCTCAGCGATTTTAGCGCTCCTGGAGTATCGGTCAGGATGGGGTCGACTCCGGCTCAGCGCAGAATAGGGCGTTAACAGGTCGCTGAAATAGTCCCTGATCCGGAACGCTGTCCCGTCATCAGGGCCGGGTCGCGTAATCTCAGTTCTGTCGGCGCGTTTGACGTTTGCGCCGGGTGCCTTTGTCCCTCGTCATGCAGTCAGCAACCGGGGCAGCCTTGCGAGGTTGTTGGCGGCCATCGTCAGGATGAACCGAGAACGAACCCGCTCGACGCCGCGATACATGGTCTGGGCCATGCCACCGACTGTCTTAGCCCAGCCAAACGGTTCTTCGATCCTCTTTCGGTGCTTCTGGGACAGGGCATAGCCCTCATGCCGGGTGGTTCTGCCATCTATCGCTGAGTATCGTGATTTCTGGGCGACATGGGGCGTGACGCAGGCTTGGCGCAGATCGGACACGAAGCCCGATGCGTCATACCCCTTGTCCGCCCCCAGCGTCAGCTGTCGGGTCGATCCCGGGGCATGGCGGTGAACCATGTCCAATGCTGCCTTGCGTTCAGCATGGCCGTCGGCCTGGGTCAAGTCGCCTTGAACGATCAGGCCCGAGCGGTTCTCCATCAAGGCATGCCCGATGAAGCACAGCATGGCCCCGGTGCCAGGGGATTTCTTGTAGAGCCGTGCGTCCGGGTCTGTGGTCGAGGCATGGGTGGCATTCGAGCGCTTCTCGCCCTTGAAGTCGACTTCGGCGTTGCGGTGGCGGTGGGTGTTGGAGGGCATCGGATCGGTCTCGGCTTGGGTCTCGGAAGGCTTGGTTTTGGGGGCGTTATCCGGGGTGGGCGGATCGTCCGACCCGCCATCGTCAGGGGGTGTGGCCTCTTCCTTCGGCTGAAAGCTCTTCATCGACGCCCAGGCCTTGATGAGCGTGCCATCGACCGAGAAATGCTCGTCCGATAGTCGCGGCGCGACCTCGCGGTGGGCCAGGATCGCCGCCATCACCTTGCGCGACATGTCGGTCGTCAGCAGCCGGTCGCGGTTCTTCGTGAACACGGTCGGCACCCATACCTGATCGTCGATCCCGAGGCCGACAAACCAGCGGAACATCAAGTTGTAATCCATCTGCTCCATGAGCTGCCGCTCGGATCGGATCGAAAACAGGATCTGGAGCAAACCCGCCCGGATAAGCCGTTCCGGCGGGATCGAAGGGCGACCGAAATCGGTGTAAAGCGCCTCAAATTCGCCATCCAGACTGGCGAGCGCGTCATTGACCACTTGTCTGATCTTGCGCAGCGGGTGTCGCGGCGGAATGCGCTCTTCCAGATCGACATAGCTGAATAGCGACCTGCTCGTCTCGTCCGTCCCGCGCATCTTCACCCCCGCCGTTACCGTGCTGAAGATGAACCATGACCTAATAGTATCCTCACTCATCCAAATCGTCAGATCACCGCGCTGCCGCAGGCCTTCGTTGTATTCAGACCAGTTGGTCACCCGATACTTTTGCTTCGGGATCTTGTCACGACGAGCGGCGTTAAATTTGTGCGGCATTTACAGCATCCTGAAAAAAACAGAACGTCTCGATATCGGCCGTCTGGCAGTCCGCGCAACAACGCCTCTTGAAAGAAGGCAAGTAGGTCGCGACGCCGAATACGACGCTTGAGAACGGCGCGCCCTTGTGCGTCGACGCCGTGAACCTGGAAGATCGACTTGGCGAGATCGAGACCGATTGTTGTGACAGACATGGCTGGCTCCTGATTTGATTGCGTCGACCAGCCTACATCGCAACGTTGCCGAAGAGATGGTCCATGCCATCAAATGGCAAACAGCCAGCCGTTACATGATGGTCGAGGCTTTCGCCCAGATTGACAACGAGGAGACAGACCCAATTATCAGCATCAAAGCCGCTTGATCATGAACTCAGGCCACCCGATAAATTACACCACCTTGACGGACGTGACCCATATTGGGCAGGCCTGGAAAAGCAAAAGGCAGCATAAAACCTAAACACGATACACCTTAGCAAAGCTGCAAAACTGTCCGAAAAGGTGGGACCACTTCACCTTGCTCCGAGACTCCACCACGTCGATCACCAAGTTTTTTCCACTCGCGAGCATTTGCAATCCGCTACGGGACAATGATGGCCGAATTCGTGCCTTGCGAGAATTATCTTGACCATGACATACGAACATCACTATATGTGACATACGTAGATCAACTATCTTGGGGAGGAAGAGATGTTACTGAACAGCTTCGGCAGGGCGTTCGCATTGGCAGCCAGCGTTGCTTTTGGTGGCAGTGTTGCGCAGTCAGCCGAGACATTCATCGTCGCGACGGGTTCCACCGGCGGCACGTCATACTTCGTGGGCAGCGCAATCGCGCAGGTTGTCAACAAACACTCCGACACGGTTCGGATCGAAGTTCTGCCAACGGGCGGTACAACCGAAACCTCTGGCTTTATTCTGCGCGGCAAGGCACATTTTGGTCTGCTCACACCGTCCGCCGCGATCGAGGCCTACAAGGGGCAGGGACCCTTTGAGGGCAATGCAGTTGAAAACCTCAGGGCGATCTGGGGTGGGTACTACAACTACCACAGCTTCATCGCCCCGAGCGCGAAGGGTTACACTTCCATCGCTGATCTGAAAGGCAAGCGGGTTGGCCTGTGCCCTACCGGCACGACCTGTTCCAAGATTGCCATCGCGACGTTGGAAGCGGCCGGCCTTTCGGTCGATGATGTCGACGGGCAATTCCTTTCATTCAACGAACAGGTTGCTTCGCTCTCTGATGGAAAGCTCGATGCAGCCGTGATGTTCACCGGCGTTCCCGGTGCCGCACTTCTCAACATTACAAGCCAGATGGATATCGACTTCATCGGACTTGACGATGAAATTCGGTCAAAGGTGAACGGCCAGAACGAATTCTTCCTCAAGGTCGATCTGCCTGCGGGTGTCTATCGCGGTCAGGATGAAGCGGTGGCTTCGCTCGGGACTGAAGTGATCTTTGCGGGCGCTGCCGAAGTCGGCGCTGATGTCATCAAGGAAATCAGTGATGTTCTATATGCGCATCCCGATGAGCTGAAATCGATCATGCCGCTCATGGGGTTCTTCACGCCTGACAATCCGTTGTCGGCGCAGGCTCCGGCCATTCCCCGCCATGACGGGTTTGAAGCCTATCTCAAGAAAGCCGGCAAGATCTGATCGATCCTGCGCGATCGGCGCCCCGACCCTTTTCAAACTGCAAGGATGTGCAGCGTGTTCGATACAGACTACTGGAAACATGTCAGGAATGTCCTTTTGTTCTTGATGACATGCGGTGTCCTTTATCTGGTTCGCTATGAGACCTGGCCGGGCCAGCTGAGCACAAAGATCTTCTGGGGCGGAGTGCTGATCGCCGCCCTGATGACCCCGGGGCAGAACCGGCCCCTGGCGTGGCTGTCACTACTCTTGATGGCGGTGGTTGGATGGTGCACTGTCGTGACCTTCGGGGCGTATTTCCGGCAAAGCCAGATCATGGTCCTCGGCCCGTCCGACTGGGACGTCGCCGCAGGCTGTTTGGCGATCATTCTGACGATCTACTGCACTTGGCAGTGGGGAGCGCGTCCGCTTGCCGTTCTGGCCGGTCTGTTCATCGTCTTTGCCCTTGTGGGTTCGGCCCTGCCGCCTGGCATCGGGCATAGCTCGATTGATTTGGCAACATTGTCGAACCATCTGTTCATCGGCACAGAGGGCATCTATGGGATTGCGCTCAACACCATTTTGCACATTGTTTTTGTGTTCATCATCCTGACGGCGCTGTTGGAAGTGTCGGGCGGATCGGGTGCGGTTGTCGCCCTGTCGATGCGCCTTTTCGGCAAGAGCACTGGTGCGCCCGGCAAGGTGTCCATCGCTGCAAGCGCTCTTTTCGGAACGATGACGGGGGCTGCGGTCGCTAATGTGATCGCATCGGGCAGCATTACCATTCCGATGATGAAGCAATCCGGCTACAAATCGTCGGAAGCGGCTGCGATTGAATCCGTTGCCTCCACGGGTTCGCAAATCATGCCTCCAGTGTTGGGCTCAGCAGGGTTCATTATGGCCGAAATCCTGCAAATTCCGTTCTCTCAAATCCTGCTTGCAGCGGCCTTGCCCGCCTTTTTCTACTACGTGACCCTGTTTGCGTCAGTGCACGCAAGCCGACGCAACGAAGGCCCCGAGACCGTCAACATTCCGCTGGAGGAAGACCAGAAAAGCGCGCGCGGTATGTTCCTACTTGCACCCATCGCCGTGCTGCTGATCGGGTTGCTGGGTCTGGGCTATACCGCCTCGACCGCCGCCCTCTTTGCGATCATATCCGTGCCCTTTGCCACCGTGCTTGCAACCGGCAAATGGCTGTCGTTCCAGTCCATGGCGCAAGCGGCGATGCGGGCCGCGAACATGATGATCTCTATCGGCCTTCTGGGGGCCAGCGCGGGTATCATCATCGGGGTCTTCTCGCTGACCGGTCTTGGCACCAAGCTGGTGAACGCGGTTCTTTTCGTCTCGGACGGGAACATCATGCTGGTCCTGTTGTTGACCATGATCAGCTCCATCGTACTGGGCATGGGCCTGCCGACGGTTGCGGTCTATATCATCCTCGCCCTGACGGTCGCACCCGCGATGATACAGGCGGAGGTCGCACCGCTCGCCGCGCATTTCTTTGTGTTCTACTATGGCGTGCTTGCGGCAATCACTCCCCCTGTCGCGTTGGCGACGATTGCGGCGGCGTCGGTGGCCAATGCGTCGATCTGGGAAGCCGGATGGCGCGGCATCAAGATGGCCATCGTGCCCTACTCGCTGCCCTTTTTGTTCGTTCTTCAGCCCGGCCTGCTGGGGATCGGCAGCATGCAGGACATCGCCATGGCCTTCGGGGTTGTGAGCGCCTTCTCGATCTTTGCGCTGCTTGTCACCACCGGATACCTCATGGTCGAGGTCGGCAAGGTGTTCCGTTGGATCTTTGCCGCGCTGGCGATCACGGTGCTGGTCCCGTCCTTGCAGATCTGGGCTTGCATGATCGGGGTCGCCCTGTTCGGTGCCCTGTTGCTGCAAACGCTCAGGCTCAGGAAACTTCCGCCAGCCGCCTGAGGCAAAGCCAAAACAAAGGAACACCCTGATGCCCGACAGGAAAACCGTCTTGGTGACGGGTGCCAACAGAGGTCTTGGCCTTGAGTTCTGCAAGCAGTACTCGCAGGCGGGCTGGCATGTCATCGCCACTTGCCGCAACACTGCGCAGGCAGAGGCGCTGTACCAGCTTGGCGTCGAGGTATGCCCGCTCGATACAGCCGATGAAACGCAGGCAGAGGCGCTTGCGCAGCATCTTAGGGATCAGCCTATTGATCTTTTGCTCAACAATGCCGGGATCATGGGGGACCGTGAGCGTTCCGCGCTGGACGCGAGCCTTGGGGAATGGACCAACGCGTTCCGCATCAATGTGCTGGGCCCTGCCATCGTGACACGTGCCCTGCTGCCCAACCTCAAACGCACAGTACGTCCGCTGGGTATCACGCTTGGCAGCCAATCGGGTATTTTCGGTCACATGACCGGCCCCGAGCTTGTCATTTACCGGACGACCAAGGCGGCGGCCCATGCGGCGACGATCTCTCTTGGTGCGGCGCTGGAGGGGGAGGGCGTGATCTATTTCTCGCTGCGTCCGGGGCGTACGGCCACAGACATGACCCAGAATGCCGGTGATTACAGCACCGAAGACACGGTTGCCCTTGTGCGGCAAACGCTGGAACAGGCAAGCCCGGACTGGGCAGGCAAGTTCATTGACCGTTCAGGCCGGGTATTCCCTTATGAAGGCGGCTTTGAGCCGGGCTGACACACCAGCAACGGCCGATTTCACGCGCTTGAGCGTACCATCAGTTCGAAACCGACATCGACGACAGGGTCTTCTTCCATCTTGTCATCAAGCCGGTCAATGATCAGCGCCCCTGTCTTGCGCCCGATGCCCACAGCGTCAATTTTCACGGTCGTCAGCGGGATGGGTAGCATTTCCGAAAGGCTCAGATCGCCGAATCCCGCGATGGCCACGTCTTCGGGCACCCGGATGCCTTCCGAAAGGCAAGCCATGATCGCCCCATGCGCCGGAAGTTCGGCGTGAAAGAAGATGGCTGAGGGTTTCGCGGCACCCGACATGAGACGGTGAAGCGCTTCGCGGCCCATTTTGACCGTCGTGGGGTTGGGAATCTCGATGATGTGGTCGGGATTGATCGCAAGGCCGTGTTTCTTCATGACCTCCGAAAATCCGGCATAACGGTCAGCCGCCTGATCGTTGTTGTCGAAATCGCCCCCGACCACCGCAATGGAACGATGGCCCTTGCCAATGAGGTAGCGCGTCATCTCCATCGCCGCACGTTTGTTGTCGAACCCGACGGCGAGGTCGATGGTATCGGGCTTGAGGTTCCAGGTTTCGACCACGGGACCATGAAAATTGCGCAACAGGTTTTCGCAGTCGTCGGTGTGCGTAAAGCCAGTGACCACGATGGCATCTGCCTGACGACCAAGAAAGGTGCGCACCGCACCGCATTCCTGTTCGATCGCGCGGTTGCTGACGCCAAGCAGCAACTGGCGGTCATGCTGGGTCAGCACATCGGTCAATCCTTCGGCAAGGTCGGCAAAGAGCGAGCTGCGCAGGAAAGGAACCACCAGACCGACCATGTTGGATCTGTTGGACACCAGCGACCGTGCGGTGAGGTTGGGCACATAGCCGACGCGCCGGATCGCTTCCTGGACCTTTGCGCGGGTTTCCTCGCGCACAGTCTCGGGCTTGCGCAGGGCCCGTGAAACGGTGATCAGGGACAGGTTGGCCGCAATGGATACATCCTTGAGCGTGCGAGGTTTTTTCTCATCCATGATGCGCAATCCCTTTTTCTGAACCCGAACACAGTTTGATCATGGCATGATGATGCACGAATATCAAATCCTCTCTCTGGATCGACTGCAAGCCTTTTATCTATTGTTGATGGGGGGTCCAAAGCGGTACACCCGCCGGGCGGTATCGCTGAACACGGCGTCGATCCCCTGGGGGTGCTTTTCGCCAATCAGCAAGGCAAGGCCGCTAATCTGATCGACAACCGAGCAGTGTAGGGTGTCGATTGGCGCGTTGGATCCATACATCAGCCTGTCGCCCCCGATCTGGTCAAGGGCATGGTGAACATAGGGTCGCAGCCGTTCGACCCGCCAGTGTTTGTCGATGATCCAAAGACCTGACAGCTTCATGGCGATGTTGTCAAAGCGGCTGATCATTTCCATCCCATTGCGCCACTCTGACAGCGACGAAGTCTCCGGGGTTGCCAGATGATCGACGATGATCGAAAGGTTCGGCAGGGTTTCGGCCAGTCCGGCGACTTCGGCCAGTTGCTCCGGGACAATGACCAGATCGAGGCTGAAGCCCATTTCGCTCAGCAGGCCTGCATTCTTGATGAAGGTCGGATCGCTCAGGACATGCGCGCGATCCGAAAAACACCAACGACCTGTGCGATCATGGGCCACCATGGCCCGTACGCCCCGGGCGATTGGATGGCGCGCATGAGCCTGCAAGGTATCGGCGACAGTCCGTGACAACAGATCAATGCCGCCAACGGCTGCATGGGGCCAACCTGACCTGCCGGACAGGTCTGCAAGCCAGGCAGTTTCATCCCCGGGCTCCGCCGCGCCGCAGTTGGCGTCGATATGCACCGACGCCGCCAGCGGCAACCCCTCGAAATGTTCAAGGTAGTTCGAGGTAAGAAAATCGCGTTTGATCGCGTCATGATTGCCAAAGGGGCGCGGCGGCGCATCCGGGGCAAGCCACGAGTAAGGAAAACGCTCCAGTTCCCACAGATGGTGATGCGCATCGACAATCGTACCTGGCATCGGACCATCGAAATTAGGGGCGCTTCGCATGGGGGATCAGTCTGCCGCCACGGTGACTTGCCGCTGCACGCCAAGACCCTGAATGCCAAGCTCCATGACGTCCCCCGGCTTGAGGTATGACGGCGGGGTCTGTCCCATGCCGACACCCGGCGGGGTGCCCGTCGAAATGATGTCACCCGGCTGGAGGCTCATGAACTGCGAAACATAAGACACCAGATAGGCCACACCATAAACCATCGTGCGGGTCGTGCCCTTCTGATAGCGGTGGCCGTTCACCTCCAGATACATGTCGAGGTTCTGCGGGTCCGGCACCTCGTCCCGGGTGACCAGCCAGGGGCCGGTCGGGCCGAAAGTGTCGGCGGATTTGCCTTTCACCCACTGGCCATGTCGTTTGATCTGGAAATCACGTTCGGACACGTCATTGACGACGCAATAACCGGCCACATGATCGAGCGCGTCCTCTTCGCTGACGTATTTCGCGGTCTTGCCGATGACCACGGCAAGCTCGACTTCCCAGTCCGTGGCGACAGACGTGCGCGGAATTTCGACATCGTCGTTGGGCCCACAGATCGCGGATGTGGCCTTGAAGAAGATGATCGGCTCTGGCGGGACTTCCATGCCGGATTCTGCCGCGTGGTCGGAATAGTTCAACCCGACGCAAACGAATTTGCCGACCTGCCCGACACAGGGGCCGAGCCGGGGCGTGCCGTCGACCAGCGGCAGGCTGGCCGGATCGACGGAGGCCGCCGTCTTGATCGCTTCGGGCAAATCCGGCCCCGCAAAATCACGCAGATGCGCAGAAAGGTCACGCAATTGCCCATCGGCGTCCAGCATACCCGGACGTTCCTGGCCTCGGGGGCCAAACCTGAGAAGTTTCATCTGTTTTCCTTATCTTTTGTGGTGATCAATAGGTCGCCCGTCCGCCCGACAGATCGAAGGTGGCGCCGGTGGTAAAGCTGTTTTCGGCCGAGACGAGCCAGGCGATCATCGCGGCGGCTTCGTTCAGTTCCAGAAAACGGGTGCGCGGAATCTTGGACAGCATGTAGTCGATGTGTTCCTGCTTCATCTGATCAAAGATGCGCGTGCGCGCCGCGGCGGGGGTGACGCAATTGACCGAGATATCCTGCCCCGCCAGCTCCTTGCCCAGCGATTTCGTCAGCCCGATCACACCTGCCTTGCTTGCCGAATAGGCAGAGGCATTGGGGTTGCCCTCCTTGCCCGCGACCGAGGCGATGTTGACGATGCGCCCATAGCCCTTGGCCGTCATTCCCGGCACAACGGCTTTGTTCACCAGAAAGGTGCCGTTCAGGTTGATGTCGACAATCTTGCGGAATTCCTCGACGGGATAATCCGCCAGCGGCGCGTTCGCGCCGGCGATGCCTGCCGAATTCACCAGGACCTCGACACTGCCGCTGGTCTCCTGCGTTTTGGCCATTGCGGCCTGAACGCTGTCCCAGTCGGACACATCGACCTGCACCGCCAGCGCGCCGCCCCCCACACGCGCGGCTGTCGTCTGGGCCAGTTCCACATCCATGTCCCAGATGACGACACGGGCCCCATTGGCGGTCAGAAGTTCGGTCACCGCACCGCCGATTCCCTGCGCGCCGCCGGTGACGATGGCGGTCTGGTTTGAAAAGTCATAGGTCGTCACTGAATTATCCCTTCATCAGTTTGATTGGTGTGGCACTGCCCCCGGCCCTGGCCGAGGTAACGAGTGCGTGCAGGGTTTCGACCGCCCGCGCGCCGACATGGCCGGGGCTTTCGTTGCTGTCTTTTCCAAGTGCTACATCGACCAGCGCGTTGGCCGGGCCTTCGCAACTGTAGGCCCATGTCCCGGCAGGCACGGAATGATCCTCGCTGCTGCCATCGGGCAGTTTGAGGATCATCCGCTCCGTTTCTATGTCGATCAGGATCGAGCCGCTCTCTGCGTAGATGCGGATGTCGAGCTCGAACCCATGGCCCTGGGGCACGCCGCATGTTCCCGAAAACACCCCGGTCGCCCCATTGTCAAAGCGCGTCACGGCGGCGTCATGCAGGTCGATCCGATTGGGCGCGTCCAGCGTTATCGCGCCAACGGATTCGCACCGGAGGTCGGTCAGCCAGAACAGCAGACCCAAGGCATGGCTAAGTTGCCCAAAGGCGAAACCACCCCCAGCATCGGCATTTTGCCAGGTCTCGGGTTCAGGCTGGATGCGGATGTGGTCCCACCGCGATGATCCGCCGCTGCCCGCAAAGACCGACCGCGTGAACGACCCCATGTGGCACAGCACATGTTCGACCTTGCCGATCCGGCCCAACAGGTCGCGCGCCTTCTTCAGACCCGGCTTGTAGTGCCAGCCGTAAGAAACCAGAAGCTCGCGCCCCACCTCCTCTGCCTTGGAGACAAGCGCCCAGGCCTCTTGCGAATCTAGGCACATCGGTTTTTCTACTAGGACGTGGCAGCCCTTTTGCAGAAACGCCATGGCCTGTTCGAAATGAAGGTGATGCGGGGTTGCGATCACGGCAATGTCGATGTCACGCGCCAGGACATCGCGCCAGTCTTCGGATGCAAAAGCGAATCCGAACTCGTCGCGAATTAGCCCAAGGTCGTCTGCGCCGATGCGACAGGCGGAATCCAGAACGACCTCCGGGCGAGCCTGTAGCACGGGAATATGCACACGGTACGCGAAATGCCCGGCGCCGATTATGGCGGCGCGGACCTGTTTTGCGGAGACATCACCGTTTGTCATTTGCTTCTCATTCTTGTGGGCGGCCTTTCGACCACCAAAAAGTCAGCCAGCCGAAAATGATCGTTGACATACGAATGTCATGAGCCTAATCCTATGTCAATACGCAATGACGCTCGAACATCATTACGGTGATGCCGCTAGCAACGCTTTTACACGGGAGGAGAAATCATGAACCTTGATCTCAGCAGACGCGGGTTTCTAATCGGAACGACCGCACTGGCGGCGACGATGGGCCTTGGCGTGGGGGCGGCGCAGACCGCAAGTGGCAAGCTTTCGGTCTGGAAATTCGGCGGCACACCGGCCGAAGTCGAGGCCTGGCCAGCCGCCAATGACCGCTTCGCGGCCACCTACCCGGATATCGAGTTGGATTATTCGTTCTTTAACGGCCAGATCCGCCGTCAGAAAATTCTGGCCGGCTTCCAGACCAACCGCCTGGCGGATGTGGTGATTGCGTTCGGGCAGGACATTCCGGAATTTGCAGGCTTTGGCCTGATCCAGCCGCTGGATGATCTGGCCGCTGATGGCCAGATCGAAGATTGGCAAACCCGCCTCGTTCCCGAGATACTGGCGTCCGGGGTGCACGAAGGCAAATTGTACGGCATGCCCACCTATGTGGACATGGCGACGTTCCTGGCGATTGACATGGATGCCCTCGCAGAGGCCGGTTTTGATCGCCCGCCCGCCAGCTGGTCCGAGCTGCGAGAATACGCCAAGGCGATGACCAAACCCGGCCGCCCCGGCATCGCCTTTCCGGCTACCACTGCCCCCGTCGATATCAACATTTTCGAAGGCATCGCCTATGCCAATGGCGGCCGTGTGTTCGACGAGGAAACCGACACGGTTCTGCTGAACGAAAAGGGCATGGTCGATGCATTGCAGCTTTATGCCGACCTGATCGCCGATGGGTCGACACCACCCGGCACATCCATGACCGAAACCAATTTTCGCGATACCGCGCAACTGTTCGGGCAGGGGCGCGCGGCAATGTGGATCGGGCTGTCCTGGCTCAACACACCCTGGCCGGTCCCGGCGGAGTTGAACTGGGAAGGCGCGCCATTCCCGCGCCCTGATACCGTCAGCGGAAGCTTCCCGCCGGTTGCGGCCATCATGGACGGGTCGGCCCTTTTGATGGTTTCCTCGCGCACCAGAAACCCTGAAGCGGCCATGGCCTATATTGATTTCTGGACCCAGACCGAGCAGCTGAACACCTGGGGCGGAAACCCCGAAATTGCCCGCGTTCCCGCCGGCAAGGAAGCCTGGTCAAGCCCCGCCCTGGCAGAGGTCTGGCCGAACTGGATCAAGTCATACAACGAAGGCAACTTCTTTGCCGGTGCCGAGCCGATGCCGCGTTTCATCGGCGTCTCTGCCGTGGAAAGCGCGCTGGCCACGGCCATCCAGCAAGTCGTTCTGGGCCAGAAGACGCCGCAAGAGGCTCTCGACGCCGCCAATGAGGCCGCACAAGCACAGATTGATCTGCTGCGCGGCTGACCAGCGCCGCTCCGGCGGTCCTTTCAGAATTGCCGGACCCGCAGCCCGACGATCAAAGCCTCCGCCCCGCAACCGGGGGGGCGGACCCCATTCCCCTATCGAAAGGCCGAACGATGAACCGCAGCAGTGACCGATGGCTGGCCTATTTCCTGATCCTTCCCGTTGTCGCAGCGGTCATGGCTTTCGTGCTTGGCCCGACATGGGATGTCGCCACACTCAGCCTCACGCAATTTGTCATGGGCCAGGAACGCGGCTTTGGCACCTTGACCAACTTTCGCGCCCTTTGGGCTGACCCTGTCTTTCTGACGGTGGTCAAGAATACGGCAATCTGGATCCTGGGCGGCACGCTGCTTTGCGTCATGACCGGGCTGGCTGTCGGCACCTATCTGGCGATCGATTCAAAGATGACGACCGGTTTGCGCGCGCTGATCCTGCTGCCTTGGGTGTTGCCCGATGTGGTCACGGCGATGGCGTGGAAATGGATGCTGCACGGGCAGGTCGGGGTGATCGGTGACGCCTTTACACGCACCGGGCTTAGCGATCAGCCGATCTCGTTTCTTGGCGATCCGAACCTTGTGATGTGGATGCTGGTCATCGTGCTGGTCTGGCGCAAGATGCCGCTGGTGGCGCTTATCCTTTGCGCGGCCATCCGCTCGGTCCCCGCCGAGCAGATCGAAGCATCCAGGATGGACGGGGCTGGCGCCTTGCAGCGGTTCCACCACGTGATCCTGCCCAATATCGCGTTTTCGCTGACGGCTGTGACGGTGATCTCGATGATCTGGATCACTGCCGAATTCACGCTGCCCTGGGTCATGACCGGGGGCGGGCCTGCCAATTCCAGCCAGATCATGTCCACATACATCTACCAGCAGAGCTTCACCTTCTTCAACTGGGGTGTCGGATCGGCAATGTCGGTCGTCAACCTCGTGTTCCTGATGTGTGTGGTCGGCCTTTACCTTTACATCAACCGCCGGTCCTGGGCCGCAGGAGGAAGCAAATGAACGCGACATCACGCCCGCTCTACTGGCTTGGGCTCAGCCTGGCAGGAACCATCATTGCAGCTTACGTGCTGTTCCCGATTTTCTGGCTGGTCCTGGCCTCTTTCAAAACCACCGGCGAATTGGCCAGCTTGCCGCTGACCTTCTGGCCCCAGGCCCCCACGCTCGAAGCCTACACGGCGCTGTTCGACGAAACTTCACAATCCAGCCAGATCCTCAACTGGCCTACGCTGATCTCCAACAGTTTCATCGTCGCGGTTAGTTCCACCATCCTCGTGCTGATCTTTGGCACGCTGGCCGGATACGCCTTCAGCCGATTGCATTTTCCCGGTCGCGATCTGATCCTTGGGGGACTGTTGATCAGCCGGATGTTCCAGGGTGCGGCGCTTCTTTTGCCGACCTACCGGCTGATGAACTCGCTCAACCTTCAGGATACACTGGTCGGGCTGATCCTTCTCTATTCGGCATTCGGCCTGCCGTTCGCGACCTGGATCATCGCCTCTTCGCTGCGTGAAATCCCCTTTGAGCTGGAGGAATCCGCGATGATGGACGGCGCCAGCAGATTGCAGTGCATGGTCCGGATCGTGCTGCCACTGGCAACGCCTGCCCTGATCACCGCTGCGATGTGGCACTTTGTCGGCGCATGGAGCGAATTTGCCTTTGCCTCGATCCTGTTGGAATCCACCGACAACAAGACCGTCACCATCGGGCTGGCAAGTTTTGTCGAACTGTTCACCATCGAATTCAACCGCGTGGGTGCCGCTGCCTCTCTGGTCGCGCTGCCGATCATGGTCGTGTTCTTCTTTGGTCAACGGTACTTCACACGCGGCCTGCTGGCCGGGGCGGTGAAGGGATGAAGATCGCCTCCATTCAGGCCCGCGCCATAGATTGCGGATTTCAGGCACAAAAGCTGCAAACCAGCCGCGTAGCCTCCCCCATGTCGCGCTGGCCCCAGTTCGGCGAAAACCGATCCCGGTGGATGTGGCCCACGAAAAAGGTGTTCGTGCGGATCGAATCCGAAGATGGGCTTGTGGGTTGGTCCTGTACCAACGGCGGCGAGGTTGTGGCCCTGATCATCCAGACGCATCTGTCGCGCCTGATCCAAGGGACAACGGTCAGCGATATTGCGGATGTCTGGGATCAGATGTTCAATTCGCTCTTGCCCTATGACCGGTCCGGCTTCGCGATGATGGCGGTTGCGGGGGTCGATATCGCGCTTTGGGATCTGCACGCGAAAACGAAAAGCGTTTCCTTGGTGACGGCCTTGGGTGGCGGTGCCGGGGATCTGGGTGTCTATTGTACCGCAACACAGCCCGAAGCGCATCGCGACAACAGTTGGTGGGGGTTGAAGGCGGCGATGCCATTCGGTCCCGACGCCGGTGATCAGGGCCTGCAGGCCAATGTCGATTGCATGGCGGCCTTCCGTAAGGCCGCCGGGCCGGATAGCCGGATCATGCTGGATGCCTTCATGGCCTGGGACACCGATTACACCTTGCGCTTTGCCGAAGCCGCGGTCGGGCATGACCTTTACTGGATCGAGGATCCCTTGCCGCCCCATGACCTGGATGGGCTGCGCAAACTCAGGGCCGGTCTTGCCGACAACACCCGTCTGGCCCTTGGCAATTTCAGCTTTACCCGTTGGGATTGCGCCGAGTTGATCCGTGAAGGTCTGGTCGACATCCTGCAACCGGATGTCGCCTGGGCCGGAGGCATCACCGAATGCCTGCGCATTCTCGACATGGCCAGGGCCGCCGATGTGCCGGTCATTCTGCACAACACCTGCGAACAACCCTGGGCGCTGGCCATGGCGGCGGCACGGCAATCAGATCCGGTCGTCGAATTCGTCGACCGGGGGGACGCCTCTCCGCTTTACGGGCTGATGGGGGCGGAACCGGTCTTTGACAATGGGCGCGTTCTCGTCCCAAACAACAAGGCAGGAAATCAACCTCCTGCCAAAATCGCACATCAATTCCTTGGCCACAGCGCCAAAAAAGACTGAGGGAGGTCTGACATGGGCTCTGTACAACTTCGTGACATTCGCAAATCCTATGGACCGGTCGAGGTTCTTCACGGCATCGACCTTGATGTTGCAGACGGCGAGTTCGTCGTGCTGGTTGGCCCATCGGGCTGTGGCAAATCCACTTTGCTGCGCTCGCTCGCCGGTCTGGAAACCATCAGCGGCGGCGAAATTTCCATTGATGGGTCCAGCATCGTACATCTGCACCCCAAAAGCCGGGACATCGCCATGGTGTTCCAGAACTATGCGCTCTATCCGCATATGAATGTCGCCAAGAACATGGGTTTCCCGCTGAAGATGGCGAAGGTCAACCAAGAGACGATCGATAAGAAGGTTGCCCAGGCCGCCGAAATCCTGGGCCTTGCGCCAATGCTCGAACGTTTCCCCAAGCAATTGTCAGGCGGTCAGCGTCAGCGTGTGGCCATGGGCCGCGCTATCGTGCGTGATCCGAAGGTGTTCCTCTTCGATGAACCGCTGTCGAACCTCGATGCCGCCTTGCGCGTACAAATGCGCGCCGAGATCAAGCAACTGCATCAGCGTCTGGGAACAACAATTGTCTATGTCACCCATGATCAGATCGAAGCAATGACAATGGCCGACAAGATCGTAGTCATGAAAGACGGACACGTCGAACAGATCGGCGCGCCTCTGGATTTATATGACCGACCTGCAAACAAGTTTGTCGCCGGATTTATCGGCTCCCCAGCGATGAATTTTCTACCTGCCGTGGTCGAAAACGGGCAGGCGGTGCTCGCCGATGGCAATAGGCTGACACCCGCTCCGGTAGGGCTGACCAACGGGCAGACATTTACCGCCGGCGTCCGGCCCGAGCATATCATGATCACCGATCAGGGGGCGGCGGGGACGGTCACGGTGGTCGAACCGACTGGCGCTGAAATTCAGTTTATCGTTGACCTGGCCGGCACGCCGACGTTGGTGTCAACCCGCGACCGTATGCAACTGACCCAAGGTGATCAGGTACACTTGGCAATTGAGCCGGGCCGGTTAATTGCGTTTGATGCCGAAACCGGGGCGCGACTTGGCTCGGCCTGATGCGAATTACGGATATCGGCGCGGCGGGTTGACCGGATGTCGCAAGACGGCTGTGGTTTGCAAAGCCTACGGCATTAAATGCGAATCCACATGGCGGGTTGGGACAATCTGCACGCAATGGGCACAACATTTAAGGACACGAGCGAATGCCACGAAAAGGGTTGCTGGCCCCAGGCGTCAACTATGACGCGCCCCATCCTTACCTGCGCGCAAACTGCGATCCGATGAACGCAGATGGAATGAACCCGCTGCCACAGGCTCCCGGTCTGGGGTATGATATCGTTTGGGGCTACATCAATGACAACCGCGTGGCCGCAGCATGAACCGCCGTGTCTGGTTGATGACCCTCAAACCGGGGTGCGAGGCCGAATACAAGGCCCGCCACGACCTGATCTGGCCCGAGCTCTTGGACCTGATGTGCAAAAACGGCATCCGCCAGTTAACGATACATCGCCACGGCTTGTTGCTGATTGCCGTGCAAGACCGCGATACGCCATTTGTCACGACAGAACCTGATCCTGTACAGTGGCGTTGGTGGGCCGCCATGGAGCCTTTGATGCAATGCCACCCAGATACCCGTCCGATCCAAATTGAGGTCGAAGATGTCTTCACCTTCCATGCCGACCCGATGCCAAAGGAGCCCTAAAAGGCTGCTGAAGAAGTCGGGCTCGAAGGGCTGAGCTACCCCCAAGAAATTCGGACACTCACGCAAGCTATGATTTGTTGTCTGCTGGTCTTCGACGACGAGGAGATCAGAGATGTCGAAGCGGAAGTACCACTCGCCCGAGTTCAAGGCGAACGTTCCAGGGCAGCCAATTCGTCCGGCCTGAATACTGTTGGCGTGTCGCACGACGAACGTCTTTCACAACCTTCACGCCGTGGCTCCGTTTGGTTCCGGGTTTCTGTCTCATCTCCACGCCTTGGTGGTTACGATGTGCTAGAAACCCTCTGTTATCAAATCACCCTAAACTGCACCATCGGCGCTGACGTCAGACAGGGATGCCCAAATTCGTGAAAGTCTGACTCAATCGCTCCAACCGATAAGGAGGTTGGAATGACGGTGAAGATTTCCCGCGATGTCGCGACGGTGGCGGATTTGCGCAGACAATCTGGACGCGTGAAGGACAGTCGCATATCGCGGCGGCTTTTGGCCATCGCTTTGGTGATTGAGGGAGCGTCGCGAAAGGCCGCGGAATGGATCGTCAGACGCTTCGGGACTGAATTCACCGTTACAATGCTGAAGGTATCGAAAGACTGTCCAACTGTGGTGGTGGTGAGCTGAAACCCCTCTTGTCTGAAGACCAGATGGCGCACTTCTCGCGTTGGGTTGAGGCCGGGCCCGATTCCGCGCGAGATGTTGTCGTGCATTGGCGGCGCGTAGACCTTGCGCGGCGCCTTGAGGCGGAGTTCAATGTCAAACTCCATGAGCGCACGGCCGGTACATATCTGGCCACGCTGGGAATTCGCAGGCTCTCGGTGCGCCCGGAACATCCCAGTGCCGACCCGGCAGCGCAGGCTGTGTTCAAAAAAACTTTTGCCAGTATCGTAACAGATATTCTGCTTGTACCGGCCCAGAGCAAGGCGCTGGAGGTTTGGTTCCAAGACGAAGCCGCGTGGGACAGCAGGCTACGCTGACCCGCATTTGGGCGCGGCGTGCTCCCGACCACGCGCGCCTCGCGATACACGCTACAAATAGCGCTAAATTTTTGGTGCCGCCTGCCCGGCACACGGCACCGCCGCGTGGCTGATACTGCCTTATGTCAACGCCGAAGCCATGGGGTTGCATCTCAAAGAGATCGCAAAGGCGGTCGCGCCCGGGGCGCATGCACTGTTGATCGTGGACGACGCTGGCTGGCATTGTGCGAAAGCTCTTGAGGTGCCCGACGACATCACCCTCCTGAAATTGCCACCGTATGCTCCCGAACTTAATCCGATAGAAATCGTCTGGGCCTACTTGCGTGCCAACAAACTCGCCATTTCGGTGTTCGACAGCTATGAGGACATCCTCAACAAATGCCAAGACGCCAGGAACTTCTTCGTAAACGATCCTGACCGCATAACCTCAATCGCCAGCAGAAGCTGGATTAAGGTCAATTGATCAAGCCGTTGGTATTAGAGTCCGTTTACGCCCGCCTTGAACGAGTGACGGGAAATGGACCGTTGCGCAGCAAGCTGCCGCGTCGCAGTTTCAGCTTGCGATACGACTGCTTCCGGACCTGAACCTGATAGTGCATGAGCGGAATATGGCGAACTAGGGCTGACACTGCCCGCTTGCGGCTACAGCGCTGCACGAGCGGCTCAACTCGTAGTCATGTTTGTTTTTGCAATTCTGGAACCTTGGCATCCGACCTGCGAGCCAGGCAGGGTGGTTGGCGTCGGGGTATAAACGCTATTGTGCCGGTTTGGCTTCCACCGGCGTTTGTGCGATCGATCAATCGGGAGCTGAGGTCAGGAAGCGGAAGTCGCAACCATCCTCCGCCTGCATAACTTGCTCTTGGTAGAGGCGTTCATAGCCTCGGCCAACAGCACGCGGCAAAGCATCGATCCTAGATAGGCGCCGCTCGATTTCATCCTGCGAGACGAGTAGGTCTAGCCGCCTTTCTGCAACGCTCAGTCGGATACGGTCGCCCGTTTGTACGGCCGCCAGCGGCCCTCCAGCGGCAGCGTCGGGCGAGACATGCAGAACAATCGTGCCATACGCCGTACCACTCATCCGCGCATCGGAAATACGGATCATATCCGTGACACCGGCGCGGCTGAGTTTGCGTGGGATAGGCAGATACCCGGCCTCTGGCATGGCAGCATCGCTGGTTGGTCCGGCATTGCGCAAAACGAGGATGTCATCCGCCGTCACGTCAAGTTCAGGACTATCAATGCGGTTGGAAAGATCCTCCAACGAGTCGAAAACCAAAGCGCGCCCAGCGGTCTCAAACAAAGTGGGATCGGCGGCAGCTCGCTTGAGTATGGCGCCATTCGGTGCGAGGTTGCCGTAAAGTGCGACCAGCCCGCCCGTCGCAAGGATGGGGTCGGATGCCGGGCGGATGATCTCTGAATCGACCCAAGTGTCGGCGGTGGCCACCAGCTCTCCTACTGTCTCGCCCGTGATCGTGGGCGCATCGAGGTGAAGCAGGGCCGCCAACTCGCGCATTACTGCGGGTACCCCACCAGCATAGTGCAAGTCCTCCATATAGAAAGCTCCGGTCGGCTTCAGGTCCACGAGTGTTGGTACGCGGTCGCTAAGCACGTTTAACCGTTCCAGGTCGACACGAAGCCCCACCCGCCCCGCAATCGCGGCGAGGTGTATAATGGCATTTGTCGATCCGCCCAAAGCCAGGAGCACAATCATGGCATTTTCGATGGCCTGTCGCGTCACGATGGACCCGGGTGTGCGCCCGCTTCCGATCAGGTCCACAGCCAGCTTACCTGTCGCTTCGGCCATCCGCAGTCGCTCGGCCGACACCGCGGGGATAGCCGCAGAAAGGGGCGGCATCAGCCCCATCACCTCTGCCAGAACAGCCATAGTCGATGCAGTGCCCATCACGGCGCAGGTCCCGGCAGTGGAGGCCAGCTTTTGTTCGATTGTGTCAATTTCAACCTTGTCTAACCGACCGGCCCGGAAGCTCTGCCAGAACCGACGACAGTCGGTGCACGCCCCCAGACGGTGTTCTTTATGGCGACCCGTAGACATCGGCCCGGCAACAAGCTGAACTGCGGGCAGGTTGGCCGACAGAGCGCCCATGATCTGCGCAGGAACGGTCTTGTCACAGCCACCAAGCAGCACGACCGCGTCCATGGGTTGCGCACGAATCATCTCTTCGACGTCCATCGACATGAGGTTGCGGAATTTCAACGACGTGGGCGAGAGATAAACTTCACCAAGCGAGATCGTCGGGAATTCGATAGGCAGAGCACCCGCAGCGAGAACTCCGCGTTTGACCGCTTCGATCAATTCGGGAAAATGCCTGTGGCAATTGTTGAACCCAGAAGCGGCATGACAGATGCCGACGATTGGTCTCTCAAGCATCTCGCGACTGTAGCCCATCGAACTGGCGAATGAACGGCGCAGATATTTCGAGAACGCTGGATCACCGTAGTTCGTTAGTCCGCGCTCGATGCCCTTGGGACTTTTTTCCATTTTAGCTTTTCTCATCTTGTGACACGCAACGCCAATGAATTGTGATGTGGCCCTTCTTGCACAGGGTCCCGGCCATCAAGGAGACGCGTTAAGTGCTGGTTTGGTCGTGTTCCGCGTTACGAGCGTTGGCGCAAGCAGCGTTGTCTCGAACGTCGTAGAGGATGAGTCGTTCCCAAGCTGCTCTACCGCCTCCAGCGCTTTCTGGATTAGAAGTTCGACGGGTTGGCGGATTGTGCTGAGTTTGTACGAGCCGAGAGAGGCGTTCTGAATGTCATCATATCCGATAACTGCGACGTCCTCGGGTACCTCAAGGCCTAGTTCAAGCCGAAGCGCATCGAGTCCACCAAGTGCCATCAAGTCGTTGCCGTAGAAGACCCCGTCAGGGACAATTTTTTCCTGCATGAGCGCGAGTGTAGCTGCGTGTCCGTCGGCGTATGAGCCGTCTGCGGCGGTCTGCCGCAATCTTGGCAGGCCCGCGTCGTCGATGCATTGCCAGAACCCAGCCTCGCGCTCGCGATAGACTGCGCGGCCATGTTCGGGAATGATAAGCGCCGGGCGTTGGGCGCCGCCTAGGAGCAGGGCTTGGGCCGCAAGCAAACCACCTCCGAAATGGTCGGTTGTCACGACAGCCGCCTGGATGTCGCGGACAAGCCCGAGGTTCAGAATTACCGGAGATGGAGCGGTGCGGAAGAATTGCCGGGCAATTTCTTCAGTGGGCGCAACGCCGACGATGATCGTCGAAAGCATGTTGTATTGCCCAATCAAAGGCAGGATGTTTAACGGATCCGCATCTGTTGTGTCGACCTTGAAAAGGGTTGGCAAGTAACCTGCGTCGCGCAAGCCGTCCGTCAGCTTGTCAAGCAAGGCAGCGATGAATGGGTTGAGGATCGGACCCACCAATATCCCGACGACGTTGCTTGCCTTGCCTGCCAGCATACGTCCGGCGATATTGGGCTCGTAGCCGAGCTTTGTGGCCGCTGCCATCACCAGCTGACGTTTCTTGGCTGAGACAGATGCGCCCTTGGTGTAAACGCGCGAGACAACGGAACGCGATACGCCTGCGGCTTGGGCGACATCGTTTGCAGTAACCCTATTTGATGTCTTGGCGTCGCGCATCTTGCACCTCATGTTTACTTTTTTGGTCCCTCTGATCGCGCGTTTCAACATGTGACGCGCGTCCAGTGGGGTCATCAGCTTGGCGCTTCATTACCGAAGTGTGCCTAGCACACGGCGGAAATGCGCAGAGAGTGAGCTTCAAACGACCGAAGGCAACCATAACACGATGATCGGGAACATGAAGAGCAGCAAGAGTGTGAGGCCATCCATGGCCAGAAACGGCAGAACCCCCCGAAAGATCGAACTAAGGGGAATGTCGGGGCGAACGCCAGCCACGACGAAGCAGTTCAGGCCAATAGGAGGGGTGATCAGGCCGATCTCTACCACCTTGACGACTAGAATGCCAAACCAGACCGGATCGAACCCAAGCTGCACAACGGCGGGGAAGATAATGGGCAGGGTCAGCAGCAACATCCCGATGGCGTTCATGAACATGCCGAGTATGACATAACCCAGCAGGATGAAGAGCAAGATGATCGAGGCTGGCATATCCAGCGCGACGATCCATGCCGCAACTGCCCCGGGCAAACCGCTGAACGCCAGAAAGCGGGCGAGGATAAGAACGCCCCAAATCGTTGCGAAGATCATCACCGTGAGACGGATCGAGTCCATCAGGCATGTGTGCAGTTCGCGTATCGAAAAATGCCTTGAAAACAGAAAGAAAACGAAGACGATGCCGGCACCCATGGCACCCGCCTCGGTTGGTGTGGACCAGCCCGAAGACATGCCCAGAATGATCACCACTATGACAGCCACGATGGGCAGGACATTGGGTATCTCGTTCAAGCGCTCTTTCCAGTTAGAGCGCACCACCTGAACGTCATTGCTGCCACCGACGGAAGACGAGAAAACAATGTACCCAGCATAGATCAGTGCGGAGAAGAGGCCCGGTATGAACCCGGCCAGCAACAGTTTGCCGATCGATTCCTCCACGATGATAGCATAGACCACCAAGATCGTGCTGGGTGGGATCAGCGAGGCCAGTGTACCGCTTGCGGCCACAAGCGCGGCTGAATGCTGCGATGTGTAGCCGCTCTTGGTAAGTTCAGGAATAGCCACGCGCGAAAAGACGGCCGCCGTCGCTGTGCTTGCCCCGGAGACGGCGCCAAAGCCAGCGCTTGCAAAGATCGTGGCGACGCCCAGGCCGCCGGGGAGCCAGCCAAACCAGACCCTTGCGAACCTATAGGCGCCGTTGATCATACCTGCAGAGTTGGCGAGAAAGCCGATGAGTATAAAGAGCGGCAACACCGACAGCGCATAATTGGCGGTGCTGTCGTATGGGATGAGGCCCGAGACATTGGTCGCCACGCCAAATCCCTTGAGATAGCTCATTCCCAGAAACCCGGTAAGCGCCGCAGCAAAGACGACCGGAAATCCGATCAGAATGAGGAAGAGAAGTCCAGCGACGCCAAGAACGCCCACAGCGATAGGATCCAAGGTCTTTCCTTTCCTGGATGTTCTGTAAGAGAGGTCGGGCAGATGACGACCCGACAGCACGGTTATCTAGTCGATCCGCTCGGTCACGGGGTTCGGCGGTATGGGAACAGCGAGGATCCGCTGGTCAGGCGAGATGACAAGCCGCCCAAAAGCCCAGATCGTGACCAAAAGCCGCGCGATCAGCAGTGCGAACGCGATGGGCACAACAAGCTTGGACGGCCATGTTGGCCAATTTGTTGCCAGCGTCGTGTCGCCGATCTGAAAGGACCGCTCAAAGTGCATGGCGGAGCCCTGAAAAAGCTGGACCGTGATCAACAGCGCTCCGAGCGTGATGATGAGCTCGGCCAACCACGCGGGGCGGCCGGAAAGTTTGCGGTTCAATAGATCCATGCGAACATGTCCCGCCTTTCGATAACAATAGGACATAGCAAGTAAGCCATAGAGAGGGCCGATCAGGATGATCAGATCGAATTGACCTCGGATTGGGGCTCCCCACAGATTGCGCGACAAGATTTCGGCAATGCTGAGGAGCATCAGGCCAAAGATGACCCAGGCGCCAATGGCCGCGCTGATGTTTTCGAGGCGCGCCAGTGTGCGGTCCGCCTTTTCAAGAATACGGTCGGAGCGGGACACGGAGTTTTCCATTGAGAGTTTCCTTTGCAGTCAAACCGTAGCAATCGGTGTGACAGGAGAGCCGACGGCACCCGGCAGACGCAGGGGGGGTGCGGTCAGGAAAAACCGGCTGCGATTATGGGACGAAAGCCAGTTGGCAAGATCGGACAAGAACCAGAGTTCGCCCAATGGAACGCCTATCTTGAACAGGCAGTGATGATGCAGCGGTAGCAGCACCCCATCCGTCCTGGGGGCGACGGGACGATGCTCGACAACCGCGTTGTCGGCGGCAATTGCTGCAATACCCGACGCGGACACCCATTCCAGAAGTTCCTCGTCCGCACCATCAAGCTCGCATCCCAGACCGGACAGCTTTTCGCGGTCGGGACGCTCGCCCATTTCCCAGAGGTGGCGAGCAAAGCCGGTATGCAGGCATAGGATGTCACCCGCAGCGATTGTCGCGCCGGTCACTTGCAGGGCATGGAGCAGCTCCTTTGCACCGATCAAGCGGCGCCCGGAGCCGAATATGCGTTCGAGATCCACGAGCACGCCGCGCCCTTGCACGCCGTTTTCTGCCAGCCGATCAATACCAAGGGGGTTGCCGCGGCCACGACCGGTTTCGGAATCCGGACCTTGCACATGTTCGTTCGCCCGATAGACGCTTGGACAGAGGTCTGGTTGGGCAATCCAAGCACCGCGCTCTGGGCACTTATCGCTGTGGACGCCTGGAAATGGGTGGGTTTTCACATGGTCGTCTGCCTTGCTGCGTTGCATTCACTCCCCGGCGAAGTCATCGAGGCTGCCGAACTCGACAATTGCGGCTGGTGGTCGAAATTGTTCTTCATCAAGGTCCCGATGATCAAAGGTACGCTGATCAACCTGTTAATCCTCGCCTTCATCGGCAAGATGAAGGTGTTTGACTTGGTCTGGATCGTGACCAAGGGCGGCCCGCTTTGGTCCACCGAAACTTTGGGTACTTATACCTACAAGCGTGCATTCCAGTGGGACAGCTTTGACCTTGGCTACCCTTCAGCGATCGCAGTTTTGTCTTTTGCGCTGGTGATGATCGTCGTGATCGTCACAACCGTACTGACGCGCTCCAAAAACAAGCTGGAGTACTGACATGCCGATCACTGGAAACATGATTGTACGGGCCATCGTTCTCCTAGGCCTTTCGGCCTATACCTGCTTTGCTGCGGGGCCGTTTGCCTGGGTGGCGGTGATGTCGTTGCGTACCACCACTGAAATCACCGATAATCCTTACGGCTTACCCTCTCCTGCACATTGGTGGAAGTTTTCCGAAGCCTGGTTCGGCTCGAACTACGGCACTTACTTTTTCAACAGTGTGGTTATCACCGTTGTCTCGGTCGCTGTCCTGAGCATCCTGGGCGCCATGGCGGCGTATTGTCTGGCGCGTTACAAGTTCCCGGGTAACCGTCTGATTTTCTTTCTTATATTTTCAACTATCGTCCTGCCGCCGCAAATCACAATTATTGGTATTTTCCAAATCCTGGTAAATTATGGGCTGTACGACTCGCGGCTTGGGCTTATTCTCGTCTACATCGCGGTTCAGATGCCCCTGACGGTATTCATACTCGAAGGGTTCTTTTCGCGGCTGCCACAGGACCTTTTCGATGCAGCTCGCATGGACGGCTACTCTGACTTCGAGATCTTCTGGAAGATCACGCTGCCTATCGGCCTTCCGGCCATCTCGACCACGGTCATCCTGAACATGATCTTCATCTGGAACGAATTCTTGTTTGCTGTTGTGCTATTGGTGGATGACGCCAAACGTACTCTGCCACTTGGTATCCAGCGCTTCATGGGCGACCATTTGGATGATGTCGGCATGCTGGCAACGGGTCTGATGATCGCGGTGGTCCCGATCATCCTCGCATATGTCTTTTTCTCGGAACGAATGATCCAGGGCATGACGGCAGGCGCCGTGAAATGAAATTAACGCACCAAGAGGAGGGCGGGCCATGGCTGTCGTCGCGCTGAAAGAAATCACCAAGACCTATGACGGCGGAAGCGCCGCGGCTGTGGACAACATAAGCCTGACCATTGAGGATGGAGAGTTCATGGTCCTGCTCGGGCCGTCGGGGTGCGGGAAATCCACCACACTGCGAATGATCGCTGGCCTCGAAACCATATCACAGGGTACGCTATCGATTGACGACACCGTCATGAACCGGGTGCCCGCCAAAGATCGCGACATCGCGATGGTGTTCCAGTCCTACGCTCTCTACCCTCATATGAGCGTGCGTGACAATCTCGCATTTGGCTTGAAACGGCGAAGCATTCCTAGTGACGAGATCAGACGGCGGGTCGAAACGGCGGCTCAAACGCTTTCGCTAACCGAGTTGCTCGACCGTACAGGACCAATGCCCGTCAGCACCTCGCGTTCCGGCAAGTGGCCATGACGCACCAGCCGCGCCCGTCCGTCCTCGAGCGCTTCCCCGGCAAAGGCGGCCATGAGCGCCGCCAGCTCTGCATGGATCGCTTGTTCGATCAGCTTGCGCGCCCCATCGCGGATGACATCGGTAAAAGGGTCGGTCCCAAATCCCGATGGATCAGGCAGTTGGGTGATGGTATTCTCTCGCATGTGGCATGTATGGATGCCGCCGTTAGTGCAAGGGTTTATTGAAACTATGAGTGTGTGATCAGGTGCGGTCATGTATAAGGCCTCTTCATTGTGGCTCTGTTGATGGCCGCGGGCCGGTATGGTGATGCGCGAACCGGGTCCAAATCATATCCGAGAGCTGTAAGCTCAATGCCACATAGATGGTTTTCCCAGTCCGGATCTGGCCGATCAATCTCCCATAAGTATCAGTGACCTCCTCACACGTCTCTTACACCGGGGCGCCGGTTGCGCATATCGCTGCTACGCCACCGCCTCGGGGTTCCGATAATCCTCGTTCTTCGTCATCATCGCCCAGATTGCACGGGCCATTCTATTGGCCAAGGTGATCGCCGCCACGAGTTTGGGCTTTCGTGCAAGAAGGCGTTCCAGCCAGGAACCCTTTTTGACACCGAACCGGCTGGCCGCGGTAATGACAGACATTGCACCTGACCTGCCCCCCGCTGGTCCCTCGTTCATAACGAGAGTCTGCGGGTTTGGTTTTGATAGTCGTCGGTTTCGGTTTGGGCAAGCGCGCCGGGCGCGGCGCCCTCAAATTGCTCAAGCGTCCGGCGCGCTTCGAGCGGCGTCTGGTTCCCGAGCGATGAGTGCGGCCTGACGGTGTTGTAGTCGTAGCGCCAGAGGGCCAGCTTTCGGCGTGCGTCACCCAGGGTGTCGAAGATCTCCTCGTTCAGCAGCTCGTCGCGCAGGCTGCCATTGAATGACTCGATGAACGCGTTCTGCTGCGGCTTGCCGGGGTCGATGTAGTGCCACGGAATTGCGTTCTGATCGGCCCACCTTAGAATGGCCCGGCTCGTGAACTCTGTCCCGTTGTCGCTGACTATGCATCCGGGCTTACCGTAGAAGCCCCTTCTTCCTCAGCTCGTATCGCCAAGCATAAATCTGCTGCCTCCTGATCTCGTGCCGATGCGCGACTTGCGATACCGTCGCGCCATTCACCCCGACCGAAAGCACAATCGACAACTTTTCGTCGTCACTCCACCGGCGCCGACGTTCCACGCCCAGAATTTCGCCCCGCATCCCTGCCTCCCTGTAGGAGACGTCTTTAATGACGTCATTATGGACGTCTCTTATCAATCAACAGGGCATACGAGCAGGCGGTTCAAATCGGGCGGTTACCGTCTGCCTCGTTGTCTGATGTAAAACGCGGGTCACGCAGCCATCTATGGATCAGGTTGGCGTTCAGCGCGTACCGTCGCGCCACCTGTGCAACCGAAACGCCCGAAACCCGCGTCTGATCGCAAATCGACTGCTTCTCCTCATCAGACCAAAACCGCTTCTTTCCGCCCTTCTTGCCCGCCATAGAGTGCCTCATAGTGTCCACTATCGATGGTGGACACTATCAATACTCTACAAACCGCGTCAGAGCAGGCACGCCGGACGGCTACGTTGTTGCAGGGACTGGCCCTTGTCCGGGTTCCTGGCTTGCAAGGATGCTGGAGCGCAAGCCTCCCATGCTGATACGAGTGGCACTGGCCAACAAGATGGCACGTATCGCCTGGGCGTTGATGGCACATGGCGGAGAATACCGAGCACAAGTCGTAACACGTTGAATCGTGGAAATAGATTTGAGTTCGGAGACGTAGGAAGGTCAAACGGAAGGTAAGGCGCAACAGTCGACGAGACGAGATCAGGAAAACCAGATTGCGACAAAGTGCCCTTGAGCACGCGGTTCTGAATTGGACCTGATCTGAGAACTCCATACGGGCCCGCGGTGTATGAAAGCCGCAACATGAGGCCGCATAAATGTCAGCACCCGACTACGCAAATTGCTAACCAGAGATTCTTCTTGCGCAAAGGGGGATGTCCATACATGTCGCAAACTTTTGGAAAATGGGCCTGCTTACCAAGCTGTGGTAGACGCCGACCTTTGAATTCGAAGGTGAGTATCGGAACGTGCCGATTGACAGCGGTGCCTTGGCTCTATCTCAAGGGCATCTCCAGCGGCGAGATGGGCGCGGGCTGAAGGTCCTGTTGGTTCCGGATGCGAGCGGTGTCTCGGTTGAAGGCGCTGAAACGGGAGTGTTTGGCATGGCCCTACTTTGAGTCACAGCCACAATCTCGCACGCCGGTTCACAACTCCTGCGATTATCTTCCCATCCAACCTCCGTCGACAGTCAGAATTGAACCGTGAACATAGGCTGCTGCTTCCGACGCCAAAAACACGACGGGACCCGCGAAATCTTCGGGCGTCCCCCAACGGCCTGCGGGAATTCGGCTTAGGATCGCGGCGGAGCGGTCAGGGTCGTTTCTCAGGTCGTAGGTGTTGTCCGTGGAAATGTAACCGGGCGCGATGGCGTTGACATTTACGCCAGAGCCGGCCCATTCATTTGCAAACGCCTTTACGAGCTGACCGACCCCACCCTTGGACGCAGCATAGCCAGGAACATTGATACCGCCCTGAAATGTTAGCAAAGATGCCGTAAAGATTATCTTTCCAGCCCCTTGGGCGACCATTTTCTTGCCTATCTCTCGTGTGAGGCGAAACTGAGAGGACAGATTCACCTCCATCACCTCGTCCCATAGTTCGTCACTATGGTCCGCCGCAGGAGCACGCCTGATTGTACCTGCATTGTTGACGAGAATATCGATACTTTCGACGTCACGTTGCACCTGCGCTGCAAAGTCCAGAACGGCTTGCTTGTCGGAAAAGTCACATGCGTAGGCTCGGAATCTACGACCGAGCGCTGTGATTTCGCGCTCAATGTCACTGCCGGTTGCCTCCAGCGTGGCACTGACACCGACGATGTCGGCTCCGGCTTCTGCCAAAGCGACGGCCATTGCGCGCCCTAAACCACGTTTACACCCAGTCACTAGGGCGGTCTTTCCATGCAAGTCAAAAAGAGTGTCCGTGTTCATTGTATTTCCTTGATTGATTATCTGACCGATTGAAACGCGAAGCCTATCGGTAGATGATTTCAGGCAGCCACATCGACAACGCAGGCACAAAGGTCAGTAACAACAGCACCGAAATCAACGGGATGAGGAACGGTGCGGTCGCGGTCACGCAACGCTCAAACGGGACCTCAGAGACCTTAGCCAGGACGTATAGAACCAAGCCGACCGGTGGTGTCAGCAGGCCGATCATGAGGTTCAGGATCAAGATGATGCCGAAATGGACGGGATCAATTCCGATCTCAATTGCTACTGGCAGCAACACCGGCGTCAAGATCGTGATGGCAGCCAAGGTTTCCATGAAGCATCCAACAACAAGGACAATCAGCATGATAATCAAGAGGATCGCCGTCCGATTGTCAGTGAAACCCAACATGGATTCAGCGAACATCTGCGCAACCTGATTTGCCGTCAATATCCATGCAAAAACGGAGGATGCTGCGACGATCATCATGATGGACGCAGTGGTCTCGACTGTATCCATCGACACCCGCAGAATGCGTTTGAACGTTAGCGTGCCATAAACAAACAACCCGAGCACCATGGAGTATGCCACTGCTGCGATCGCTGCTTCGGTCGGTGTGAAGATGCCTGTGAGAATGCCGCCAACGATGATCAGAGGTGTAAACAGAGGCAGGATAGCGTGCCACAATGTCGTCAAAAACAGGCGCACCTGGAAACGCTCATCACGAGGATAGTTTCTGAGTTTCGCAAAAATGGCGACCATCACCATGAGCGCGAAAGCCATCAGCATGCCGGGGATAAGGCCCGCGGCAAACAGTTGACCGATCGATGTATCAGCGATCACGCCATAGACGACCAATGGCAGCGAGGGTGGAATGATTGGTCCGATCGTTGAAGATGCGGCGGTTATGCCAACCGAAAAATCCGTGTCATACCCAGCCTCGCGCATCGCCTTAATTTCAATATTTCCCAGCCCCCCGGCATCCGCTACGGCCGCGCCCGACATCCCTGCAAAGATAACGCTCGCCCCGACGTTTACATGTCCGAGACCGCCGTACATCCAGCCAATTGCCGCGCGTGCAAACGCAAAGATTTTCGTGGTGATTCCAGCCGAGTTCATCAAATGGCCTGCCATGATGAAAAAAGGCACGGCGATCAGGGGAAACGAGTTAATTCCATTGACCATATTGTGCAGCACAATGACGTTGGGCAACCCATCCAGCATGATGAAGATCAGCGATGAAACCCCGAGCGCTACTGCCACAGGTGCACCGGAGATCAGCAACAGGAACAGCAGAACAAAGAGAAGAATAAGTGTCATTTGAATTTCGCCTGTCAGTTCGTAGCGTCGTGGAGGGAATGTTCTTCCAGCTCGCGCAGGACATCCTCTGGGGATTGGCGGATCTTTCGTACAAGCCAATAGATCGAAAAAACAGTCATTGCGGCTAAGGCCACTACGACGCCCCAATAGAGCAGGCTTTTCGGAATTTCGACTGACGCCATTTTGGTTCTGGTCTTTTGTGCTAGTTCCACGGCCAGCCACGTCAGACATCCGTAGAACACCACCGAAACCAGCTCCATAATGACTGCGAGCCACTTCCCGGCGCGCGGAGAGAGGTAACGATAAAAGAATTCCAGAAAAATGTGCGTCCCCTTACGGGTAACAGAAATGGCACCGAAGAATGCGACTAAAATCAGGACGTATCTTGCGATCTCCTCTGTCCACGCCAAACTGTCGTTGAGCACGTAGCGCGTGAAGAACTGGAGAAAAACGATCGCTGCCAGGAACCACAGTGCAATCAGCCCCGGCAGGTCGGTGAGACCAAAGTCAGAGATATCAATCTCTGAATCGGTGAAGGTGATGTCAGGACGCGCCTCATCGGCACGTCCCTCCATCGACTGCTTATGATTGTCCATATCTGAAATTCAGCCTGATGGCTTACAGCTCGCCGAGGCGGCGGAAGTGTTCCATCGCATAGGGAACATCCTCACCGGTCAGCATCGGGCGCACAGCGTCTTGGAATGGAGCTTTGTCGACCTCATTCACCGTGATGCCTTGTTCGCGAAACCAGGCGACCAGATCAAGTTCTGACTGATAGATTTCATCCGAAACCTTTGAGGCAGCTTCTTTCAATACGTCTCGCACAATGGCCTGGTCCTCACCTATGCGATCCAGTGCATTGTCAGAGGCGATCACGAGCAAGGAGTTCAGGATATGGCCTGTCAGATTGATGTTGGACTGAACTTCGTAGAACTTCTTGAACTTGATGGTCGGAAGCGGATTTTCCTGAGCATCAACCACGCCTTGCTGCAGGGCAAGGTAGACTTCGGAAAACGCCATTGGTGTCGGGTTGGCGCCAACAGCGTTCGGAAACATCAACATAACCGGCGAATTGGGTACACGTATTTTCAGCCCCTCCATATCCGCGGGGGTCAGAATTGGCTTGTTGGACGTCACGTGGCGCTGACCGTAGTAGACGAGGCCGAGCACCTGGTTTCCGGTCGCGTCGTGATAACCCTCGGAAAGTTCGGCAAACAGTTCACTATCGCGATACGCTGACCAATGATCCCAGCCGCGCATGATGAACGGGTAGTCGGAAATCGCGATCGGACCATAGTAGCGCTCAACAAAGCTTGGACCGGTATAGATGATATCGACAGCCCCAAGACCCAACCCTTCGTTGATCTCGACTTCCTTTCCCAGTGTTGAAGCAGGAAAAACATCGATTTCCACACGGCCATCAGTGAGCCGATTGACCTCTTCCGCTGCCCATTCTGCAACCTCGTTATAGGCCGAGCCGGTTTCATATACATGAGCCCATTTGAGCGTTTCCGTCGCATAAGCAGAACCTGTGCCAGCAAGCACGAAGCATCCCGCCGTTACAATTGAAGCAAAATCTCGAATCGACATCATTCTCTCCCTGTTGGCCCTCAGAACGGGCGAATTATGCCGCAACCCAGTGGGCCCTCTCGGCGCGGTTGACGACATCTTGAATATCTAATATACAAGTTATGGCGAATAACAAGGCTTATTTGCAGTGGCGTTATAACCTGAGGAATAAGATACGTTGATCAGATGACCCTTGCAGAGAGTAGCCTTCAGGTGCCTGAACACAGAAAACGCGCACAAAATGCCGCCCCGAAGGGTCGAGCTCGGTTCCCTTTGGGGGCCACACCGACCCTGGCGCAAAGCCTCTATACGAAAATTCGAGATGACATCATTTCGATGACACTTCGTCCTGGTGCGCCCATCTCGGAAACGGAACTCGCCAAGGAATCCGGTGTCAGCCGCACTCCAATTCGCGAGGCGATCTTGAGGCTTGCGCGTGAGAATCTCGTGGAGGTCGTCCCTAAGTCAGGCACATTTGTCGCCCGCATTCCCGTCTCGGCTCTGCCCGAGGCGCTGATTGCCCGATGCGCTCTTGAAGGCGCGACCACACGCGCCGCCGCAATATTTGCATCGCGCAGTCAGGTGCTCGAGTTACGGGCGCTTCTCGAGCGGCAGCGCGAACTGGCTGCGCAGGGAGACATGCCAAATTTTCATCTCGCGGACGAAGCCTTCCACGAGCAACTAGCGGCGACCGGCAGGTTGCCCGGACTTTGGCTTATGATCCAGGACATCAAACTTCAGGTAGACCGGTTCCGCCGCCTGACCCTTCCTGAAGTCGGGCGAATGAACATGGTCATCGAGGAACACGCTGCTGTTGTTGATGCAATCGAGGCTCGGGATGCCGAACAGGCGAGTGCGGCAATGGAACGTCATCTGACCGGCCTCCACCTGCACATCAAAAATGTCGTTGATTCCCATCCAGACTATTTCATCCACGATGCGGACCTCGACGCCTTGGTCAACATCTAACCTGCCATTCGCAACACACCGGAGACACTATGACTATCGAAATTCGTCAAGTCTGCAGCCCTGCAGAAACCAAGTCATTCGACACCAAGAAACTGCGTGAAAACTACCTCATTGTGGATATCTTCCGTACCGGTAAAGTCACCATGGTTTATAGCCATCTGGACCGGACGATTGTTGGTGGCGCGGTGCCGAAGCAAGCTGGACTAGCGCTTACGTCTTGCAAGCAGGTCGGGTCCAAGAATTTTCTCGACCGTCGCGAGGTCGGTATCATCAATATCGGCGGGGCAGGGACGATTACGGCAGATGGCAAGGACTTTGCTGTTGACGCCCTTGATTGCCTCTACCTCCCGATGGGTATCGAGACGGTAACCTTCACGAGCAATTCTGCCGCCACGCCTGCGTATTTCTACTTTATCAGCACACCGGCACACCACGCCCATACCGCGAAAAAGATCACGCCGAAGGATGCAAACAAACTGGAGCTTGGCTGCCAATCAGACGCAAATGTTCGGGTGTTGCGACAATATATCCATCCCGAGGTGTGCGATAGCTGCCAACTGGTCATGGGCATCACGACCATTGCGGACGGTAGTATTTGGAATACGATGCCGTGTCACACCCACGACAGGCGCTCCGAGGTCTATCTATATTTCGACATGACAGAGGATACCCGGGTATTCCATCTAATGGGTGAGCCAACAGAAACCCGTCATCTCGTCGTCGCCAACGAGCAGGCTATTCTGTCGCCTGGCTGGTCCATTCACAGCGGAGCGGGGACTGGCCGATACAGCTTTATCTGGTCAATGGCTGGCGACAACCAAGACTTCACCGACATGGATTTTGTTGCGATGGACGAATTGCGCTAGCGCCGCACCCAATCTGAGACGGGGATTGACGATGCCGCTCAGGTGTCGGAAATCCCCGCGCCCGTTTCGGGCCACGCCGCCCTCTTACGCCGAGCCTTTCCCCGGTGTACAACCAATACAGGTCCTCGTAGTTTATAACTTGCCCCTGCGCTCCAACCTTAAGCCAATTCGCCGATAGCCCCATTCCTACCGAGTTGCTTTGACGAGGCCTGTCAGGCAAAGGCTGCAGGAACGGTATCTCCATTGGCGTAAAAAAGCATGGCATCACGGGGCGCAAAGCCGATCTCGATCTTTGAGCCGAGCGTCAGGTCATGCTGACCAGCCATCGGTGCCGTGATCGGTTCGATGGTGTTCGGCGTGCAGCCAAGATCGATATCAACCAGAGTTTCCGCGCCCAGTGAAGCTGGTTCACGGCCTTCATGGCGCTGCCGCCCAGCTCGAACACTGTCTCCGCGATACTGTCAAGCAGCGGCCGGGCGGCGGCAAAAGCCTCTGGCGTACCGGCGGCCATGATCGACAATTGCCCGCTGGCGGCCTTGATCGACCCGCCGGAAATCGGGGCGTCGAGATAATGGATGCCAGCCGCGTCAGAGCGTGTTGCACAAATCGTATCCGATGCGTAGCTGGTCCTTCGAATTGACTTTCCATCTAACGGATCGAAGCCACCGGCTTCCAGCCGGTCCGCTTCAGCGAATCTTCTGCTGATCTCTCCTCCTGAAATTTGAAGCCCGCTGAGGCGGTAAGGCTTCAAATTTCAGGAGGAGAGATCATGCGCTACTCGGCATCCGCGCACACGCGATTTTACCACAGATTCCATGTCGTATGGGCCACAAAGTATAGGTACAAAGTTCTACGGGGACGGATGCGCGCGCGTATCCGGGAGATCATCATGCAGACCTGCAATGAGATGGGGGTACATATTGTGCGCGGCGTTTTGGCGCGAGATCACGTGCATATGTTTCTGTCGATCCCGCCCAAGCTATCGCTGTCTGGTGTCATGCAGCGCATCAAAGGCCGATCATCGCGCCGCATCCAGATAGAGTTCCCAGAGTTGCGCAAGCGCTACTGGGGCAGGCGGTTCTGGGCCCGTGGCTACTTCTCCACCACGTCTGGGAATGTCACCGACGATATCATCCTGCAGTATCTGGAATTACATTCCTCCAAATGATGCCACCGGCGTCAGCCGGTGGGTCGTTCACTG
>NZ_JBNAFZ010000021.1:0-42114 GCF_049800935.1 Microbulbifer sp. S227A
AAGCGATAGGGCATGAATCCCGCCCTCAAGCAGCGAAGCGATAGGGCAGATAACACAGGAGGAACGTCATGGGACGTCTTGAAGGGAAAGTCGCCGTCATCACCGGGGCGGCGCAGGGGATCGGTGCGCTGATGGCCCGGGCGATGGCCGACGAAGGCGCCAGGGTCCTGGTGACCGATGTGCAGGACACCGCCGCCGCGGTGCGGGCGATCACCGATGCCGGGGGCACGGCGCAGGGCCTGACCGTCGATGTCACCAGCAATGACGATCTCGCCGCCATGGTCGACACCGCCAAGGCCATGGGCGGGCTCGACATCATGGTCAACAACGCCTCGATCTTTGCCACGCTGCAACCCAAACCGTTCTTCGAAATCTCCGATGACGAGTTCGACACCATCATGCGCGTCAATGCCCGCGGCGTGCACCAGGTGATGCGCGCCATCGTGCCCACCATGATCGCGGCGGGCGGCGGCAAGGTGGTCAACATCGCCTCGGGCACGTTCTATTACGGACCACCGGGCCTGTCGCATTACACCGCCTCCAAGGGGGCCGTGATCGCCCTGACCCGCTGCCACGGGCGCGAACTCGGCGACAAGAACATCCAGGTCAACGCCATCGCCCCCGGCCTCACCGAAAGCGAAGGCCTCGCCGCAAACACAGGATTTGACATCGCCCGAGCCCCAACCGTCGCCTCCAGATCAATCAAACGCGACATGCTACCACAAGACCTGCTCGGAACACTCATCTACCTCGCATCAAACGACAGCAACTTCGTTACAGGACAAACAATCAACGTAGACGGTGGCAAAATTAACATCTGAGAAATAACGACGGGGCAATCGCCCAATCAGGCGTGTTGAGTGTGTCCAAACCGTCCGGACCCGCCCTATACCTGCTGGGTGGCGCGCAGTTTCCGGCGATGCAGGATCGACCAGACCCGGTAGAATTCGAGCAGGCCAAGGGGCAGGAAATGCACCAGTGCCGGAATGATCCCACCCCAGTCGTGCAGCGCCGCCCAGTGCAACAGGGTCAGAACCGCCGCCGCATAAACCCATTGTTGCAGCATTTTCCATTTTGGACCAAGCCTGCGCACCCATCCATCCGTCGAGGTCACCGCCAGCGGCACGAAGATCAGAAAGGCGATCCACCCGGTCCAGATATAGAGTTTGGACAATTCACCGCCGCTAAAGGCCACCGCGCCCATGTCGAACAGGTACAGCACCGTATGCACAGCCGCGTAGAAAAACGCCGCAACCCCAAGATACCGCCGCCGTTTCATCAGCCAGCGCGGGCCGCGCCAGCCTTTGAACAGCATCGTCAACGGGGTGATCATCATCGCGATGATCATGAAGCGCGCCGCGAATTCTCCGGTTGGATGCAGCAACCCGTGGATCGCCCGCGGATCACCCGAGGTCAGGAACATGAACATTGGAATGGCAGGCAGGCAAAGAATGGCCCAGAACGTGTAAGGGTGATTGAGAAAGGATTTGATAAAGGACAAGGGCAGAACTCCGGCGATTTCCAGTTGAACGCGGGGGCACGGCATTTCCGTCGCGTTCCGGGCGGAAATTTCCGTCCGCCCTACGCCATTTCGGCATGGGGCGCGGACCACGAACGGGCCATTGGCGCATCGCCAATGACCCTTGCAACCCGGATGTGCCGGCCCGGATCAGAACCGGGCGCGCACACCGATGAGAATTTCATGCGCGGCCGCATCTACCCGGAACCCGTCTGTAAAGGCATCCTGACCGGTGCTGGCGTCGCCGAAAGACACGTATTGATACTCGGCAAACAAGGTGACCTTGTCATTCAGCAAGACGCTGGCACCGACCCCGACATTCCATGAAAACTCGGTCGATGTCTGATCGTCATAGGCGTCGTAATACCCGTCGACCGTTCCGTCGAACGCATCGAAACCCGCAACCCCGCTGCCACCGAGGCGCGCGGAATAGCTGTTGCGCGCGACACCAAGCCCGGCCTTGACATAAGGTTTGATGGTCGAGTTGGTCGGAAAGTCGTAGAACCCTTCGACCGTCAGCGTCGTGCTTTCGATCTTGCCGTCCAGGACATATTCAGCGCCCGCGCGCGCGCCGGTGCCATAACGGGTGCTGTTGAAATCGCCCTGATGATACCCTAGGCGACCCTCCAGCCGGAAGTTGTTGCCGAAATCATAACCGACACCCAGGGCGGCAACCCCGCCATCGCCGCTGTCGAATGCGCCGGGGAAATCCGGGTCAGCCGCGATATTGTTGCCATATGGTTTGGAATCCGAGGCCTGTGCGCTGTAGCCCAGCATCCCGGTGCCGTAAAAGCCTTCGGCATGGGCTGCGCCTGCGAGGCCGAGGCCGGTGACGGTTGCGGCAAAAACCGCGCTGCGAATGTTTGTCATCTGATGTTCCATTGTGCTTGGTGATCGTGGCGGCCGGCAATCACGTCAGGATTGCGGCCATTTCTTTCTGTGGCGTCACGCATTGAGCGTGGCGAAATAGGCGTCCCATTCCTGATGCGGACGACCTGTGACCGCGGCGAAATCGCCGGCCCGGTCATAGGCCCCAAGGCGTATTCCCTGATAGATCCCACCGATGATCGGACCGATGAAATCGCCAAGCTCGGCGGACCGGTCGGCGACAAATTCTTCCGCCGTCATCTCGCGATAGCCAAGCTCGGTCCCGAAGGTAGCGTTCAGGTGATCGACAAGCTGCTGCTGGCTGATCGGTGTGCCGTTCAAATCCACCGTGCGCCCGTTATGGTCCGGCCGGGTCAGCAGGCTGACATAGGCATGTGCGAGCTCGGAGCGGGTGGTATAGCCGCATTTGCCGGTCCCGGCACTGTTGGCGATTTCGCCGCGGGCGCGGTAATTGTCGATATACTCCACGTCGGGCTCGATATAGATGCCATTGCGGCCGATCGCCCATTCAAGACCGCTGGCGCGAATATCCGCTTCGGTCTGGCGGTTGCTCTGCACCACCGGGGAAAACCGCGTGCCCCCTTCCGGGCCCTGGATGCTGGTATAGACGATCTTGCGTACACCGGCGGCCTTAGCGGCCTCGATCACGTTGCGATGCTGGCCGATGCGGGCGTCCGGGTCTTCCATGCCCGAGATGAGGATCAGCGCGTCCACCCCGTCCAGCGACGCCCGGAGCGCCTCGGGCTGCTCGTAGTCGCCGGGCCGGATCTCGATCCCCAGCCCCTGGGCCTTGGCGGGGGTGCGGGCGAGGCCGACAACCGGCGCACCATCGGGCAACGCGACAAGCTTGCGCAGGATTTCCTGCCCCAGCTGGCCCGAAGCGGCGGTAACTGCATAGGTCATTGTGATGTCCTTTGGTTGCGTGTGATCAGCTGTGCCAATGCGCCGGCACGATGATGTTCCGCGCCGGCGCGGCGGTCTTGCGGGACCTATTGCCCGGAGAGCTGCCGCAGCGCGCCCGACCAGTCCTCGACATGGTAGGTGCGGACAATCACGCCGTCCTGCAACTCGTGGATGTCGATGGTCATGATGTCAAAACCGCGCCCCTGCCCGTCGACGCCAAAGAGCGGCCCGACCGGCGTTCCGGTTGCCCGGCTGCGAACGGTGACGATGTTTCCGTCCTGGTGCATCTCCTGCACGTCCCAATCGAGATCGGGGATCAGCTGAAAGAACCCGCCAACCTGTCCGGCAAAGGTATCGCGCGATTTGGCCTTGCCCGAATAGTCGCCGATGCTTTCCCAGTTTTCCGAAACCGCTGCCTCAAAGGCGTCGGTCTTTTCCTGGGAGGCCGGCGCGCTGAGCATGTCATAAAAGGCCGACACCGTGGCCTTGTCGTCGGCAAGGACGCCGGTTGCCAGTGTTGCAAGCGCGGCGGAGGCGATCATGGTCTTGTAAGTCATCTTGTACTCCCTTTCCCCGCATACCGGGGATGATTGCAGTGTCTTGGTGACATTCCGGCCAGACCGACACCCCGGACCGGCCAGGCGGCCTGCCTGTCCCAACCGGGGTTTTCCGTGCGGCCAACGCCCAGATACGCGAGCGGGGGCTTACACAATAGCCGGGTGTTTACGGAATGATCTTTGGAAAAATTGCAAAGGCAAAGCCGACACCCATGGCGATTTGACCCGAATCCACGGGTGATGAACGCAAAAGCCCGGCGCGCGGGGAGCGCACCGGGCAATCGGAATTCTCAGGCAGAGCACGGGGTTCCGGATCACCGGAACCGGCGCGACACGAGGTCAGCCGAGCCAGCCGCGATAGTCGCTGACCAACAGATGTGTCGGTTGCTGATCTTCCTCGATCTCGGCAAACCGACCGATGGGCTCGCGAAAGATATTGTCGGTTTCGTCATCGTTCACCGTCGACACCTCGCCGATCAGAACATCGCCGCCTTCGCCCCAGAACGCGTGCCAGTCGCCGGGGCGCAGGGTGACGCTTTCCCCCGGGCGCAGTTGCAGCTTTTCTCCGGGCGCATAGGCGTGGCGAATGCCGTCAAGCCAGACGGTGCCGCCCCTGTCCCCGGCAAAATTGCCCGCGTCATCCGAACCGAACAACTCGACCACCAGCGTGGCGCCGCCCCGGTTGATGATATCCTCGGCCTTGATCACGTGGGTATGCATCGGCGAAAGCTGATCCTGGCGCGAGATCAGCAGCTTTTCGGCATAGCACATGCCGCCGCCCCGTTGCAGGTCCGACAACAGGCCGTTGCGCAGGGTGAACAGGAACAGGCCCATCTCGTCAAAGCGCCCATCGCCGTAATCGGTGATGTCCCAGCCACAGCGCGCATCGATCACGTGCCGGGCATCAGTCGCGCGCGCGCGAAATTCGTCCGGCGTCCAATAGGCAAAGGGCGGCAGGGTAAAACCATGGCTGCGGATCATCTCGTCCGCTTCGGCCATGATCTCGTTGATGCGAGAGCGTTTCATGCGTCGACCTTGTGGGTGTTGAGGATTTCGATGACCATGGCGGCGGTCCAGGTGAAATGCGCCCCGCCGCAGGGTTCGGCGGTGATCGGATCGTGATACTCGGCAAACCCGCTGGTCTCGATCAGGCGCAGGCAATCATCCAGGATCCGATCGACCATCCGGCCATGACCGCAGCGTTGCAGGCCGTCGGCGATCATGTAGTTCACGATCAGCCAGACCGGCCCCCGCCAATAGCGCAAACCATCGAATTCCGGGGTGCTCGGGTCATGGCTGGGAACAAGGTACTCACAGCTCTCTGCCAGCGTCTCGATCCGGCGGACAAGGGCCGCGACGCGGTCCTGCGGGATCGGCGCGAAAACCGGCAGGATTCCCCCGATGGACGGGCTGTCGACCAAGGTGCCGCGCGCCCGGTCGAAACAGAGATATTGGCCCTGCTCCTCCTGCCACAGGGTTTCAAGCGCCGCGACGCCCTTGTCGGCCATGGCCCGCGACTCGGCCGCGATCGCGTTCATGCCAAGGCGCTGTGCGAGGTCGGCGACATCATGGCAGGACCGGATCAGGATGGCGTTGAAGCCCGGGTCTACCACCTGGAAAGGCGAGGCATCATGCAGCCGCGAATTGTCCCAACCAAGACTGCGGAATTTCTGCACCAGCCAGATATAGCGCTTGTACTGCTCGTCGGTGGGGCGATGCGCCGGGTTGGCATGGGTGGTGTCGCGGCGGGTGAACGCCCCCACGCCCTCGGTGGGTACGCGGCTGAACGCGTCATCCCAATCAACCGAATTGTCGCGCCCGGATTCCCAGGGATGCAGCAACGCCACCAGCCCCGTGCCCTGCGGGTCGCGGCACCGATAGAACCACTGGTGCCAGGCATGAATGCCCGGCAGCAAGGCCCGCGCCTGTTCCGCCGCCAGCGCCGTGTCGCGGGCGCGGTCATGGATACGGCGCACGGCAAACCCGGCCACCGGCGGCTGCGTGATGCCGGTGGTCGGCACCGCCCGCCCCGTTCCCCAGACCTCGGGACCGGGAAAATACCCGTCATCCGGCTGATGAAAGATGATGTGCGGCACCATCCCGTCTTCCCATTGATGCGCCAGCAGGGTCGCGATCTCGGTCCATGCGCGCGCCTCGTCATGATGCGAGAACCCCAGGGCGCTGAGTGCTGAGTCCCAGTTCCACTGGAACGGGTACAAACCATGCGTGGGAACCGTATAGCTGCCCCGGTCATTGTCGCGCAGAACCTGCCGCGCGTGGTCGATCATTTCGCTTTTTTCCATTTTATCTGCCTTACGCAACAGCAAGCGTTGTGCCCGGGTCGAACCACCGGACCCGGTCGGTCTGCGGGGCAAGCGTCAGCGTGTCGCCGGCCTTGACCGCAAGATCACTGTCCAGAACGGCGCGGAACAACGCCCCGTCCACATCGCAGGTCACCAGAAGATGCGCGCCCAGCGGCTCGACAATGCGGACCCGTGCGCTCAGCCCGTCATCGGCGAGTTGCAAATCTTCGGGCCGGATGGCGAATTGCAGCGGCTTGCCACCGGATTTCGGACCATCGAGCACCTTGCCCGCCACCTGCCATTTGCCGTCCCCCGCCGAGGTCGCATCGAGAAAGTTCATCGGCGGGTTGCCGATGAAGCTGGCCACGAATTCGGCGGCCGGGTTTCGATAGACCTCGATCGGCGATGCCGCCTGAACGATCTTGCCCTTGTGCATGACGCTGATCCGGTCGGCCATCGACATGGCTTCGACCTGGTCATGGGTGACATAGACCGCGGTGGTTTTCGACTCGGCCAGAACCCCCTTGAGCTCGGCGCGCATTTCCATCCGCAACAGCGCGTCAAGGTTGGACAGCGGCTCGTCCATCAGGATCACGTCCGGCTCCATCGCCAGCGCCCGCGCCACCGCCACCCGTTGCCGCTGCCCGCCGGACAGTTCACCGGAATAGCGCTGCAACAGCATGTCGATATGCATCAGCCCGGCGGTACGCTCGACCCGGCGCTTGACCTCGTCTTCGGGCAGCTTCTGCATGCGCAGACCAAAGCCGATGTTCTCGAACACGGTCAGGTGCGGAAATACCGCATAGTTCTGGAACACCATGGCGATGCCGCGATCCTTGGGGGCAAGGTGGTCAACCCGCCGCCCGCCGATCCACACTTCGCCCGTGGTCGCGGTTTCCAGCCCGCAGATGATCCGCAAGAGCGTGGTCTTGCCACAGCCCGACGCCCCGAGCAGCACCATGAATTCCTGGTCGTCAATGGTAAGGTTGATGTCGTGCAGCGCCTGGTATTCGCCGAAACGCTTGGCGACGTTCTTGATCTGGATTTCAGCCATTTGTCTGGTTTCCTTTTCTGGTCGCCCGGTGTCCCATCGGGCCACGCCCGAACGAAACACCGGTGTCCAATTGTTCTGGGGCCACCCGTCAGCGGTTGGCGATGCCCCACATGGCAAAGAGATACTTGCGCACGGCAAAGATGAAGATCAGCGCGGGCACGACGAGGATGAACCCCCCTGCGAATTTCAGATGCAGCGGCGAGGTGTCGAGACTTTGCAGCAGGAACGCGGTCAGCGTGCGGTTCTCGATGGTCAGAACGGCGGCGGCAAAAACCTCGTTCCACGAGATCACGAAGGCAAAGATCGCCGACGCCGTGATCCCCGGCAGGATCAGCGGCAGGACCACCTTGGTAAAGGCCGTGAGACGGGTACATCCAAGCGTCCACGCGGCCTCTTCCAACTCGATCGGGATCCCCGAAAAGAGCGAGAAGGTGATCAACACAGCGAACGGAATCGCCAGCGTGGTGTGAACCAGAGCCAGCCCGAACGTGGTATCGTCAAGCCCGGTCTGGATGAACATGACCGCCAGCGGCAGCGCCAGCAAAGGCAGCGGAAAGGCCCGCGTCAGCAGGATCAGCAGGCGGAACAGCTCCTTGCCCCTGAAATCGAACCGCGACAGGGCATAGCCCGCCGGCGCGCCGATCAGGATCGACATGATCATGGTCATGCCCGCCACCAGGATCGAGTTCTTGAGCGCCGTCAGCATCCCCGAGAAATTGGCAAAGAAGGTCAGGCTGCCCAGGTCGAATTCGGGAAAGAACGGCTTGGGAAAACTGTTCACGGTATCCGGGGACGAGAGCGTGTTGATCGTCAGAAAATAGATCGGCACGATCACCCAGGCACAGAGCAGCACCACCGCGGAGACATAGACGAACCTGCCCGCCTTGCGAGAGTCCGCCGACACGGGAGCGGCAACAGCGGCATCGGTCATATCGTTGCTCCTTTCGGGACGCGCAGGGCGCGCAGGATGACAAGGGTCGCGGCAATCGAGATCGCCAGGATGATCAGCGCCATCGCGGCAGCGGCCCCGCTATTGAGCAGATCGAACTGGTAGGCATAGGTTTCCCCCATCAGCACCGGGAACAGCGTCCCCCCAAGGGCGGCCACCACGGCAAACACCTCGAACGCCATGATCACCCGCAGCACCAGCGCCGTTTGCAGCGAAGGCCGCAGCATTGGCAGGGTGATCCGCAAAAAGCGTTTCCACGGGCTGGCGCCAAAGACTTCGGCGGCTTCGTAATATTCCTTGGGGATCAGGCCGATGCCCGCCACCAGGATCACCAGCATGATCGCCGTCGCCCGCCAGATTTCCGCCAGCGCAATCGCCGCGAAAACGAGGCCGGGATTCTGGAACGTCAGCAGGTTGACCGGTTTGTCGATCAGCCCCAACCCGTCCATCATCGAGTTCAGGAACCCGGATTGCTCAAAGATCGCGAGCCAGATGAGCCCCGCCGCCAGATCGGAAATGCCCAGCGGGATGGTCCAGACATAAAGGATCAGGTCGCGCCCCTTTTTCATCCTGGTGACCATCGTGGCCATCAGCAGGGACAGCGCCAGCTGCACCGGGACAACCGCCGCCGCCAGCAGCAGCGTGTTCTTGAGCGAGATCGGGAATTTCCAGTAACTCACGACTTCGCGGAAATTATCGAGGGTAACGCCCGCGCCGGTGGTGAATGCCTGTTTCGCGACGAGCACGAAGGGATACAGGAAGAACAGGCACAAGAACAGCGTCACCGGCAGGATCAGCAGGTAAGGCAATAGTCGAGCGTTCATGGAATCGCTCCTTGTTCCGGCGCGGTCCGCGCCTTGGGGTGGCTGGTTGAAAGGTCGGGATGTCCGGGCCGCGCAGGGCCCGGACCAGGTGCGCGGTTACTCGACCGGGCAGGCCCCTTCGGAGGGGGCATCCGGAGCCCAGCAGGGCGCGCCGGTTTCGCTCATGATGGCTTCCAGGCGGCGTTTCTGGTCTTGCAGAACCGCTTCGACCGGCTGACCCGCCAGCACGATACGTTCGAACGTATCGACGAATACGCGGTTGAAATCGCCACCCTTGCTACCCAGCCCCGCGGGGAGCAGCCCCGGGTTGGCATCCGCCGCCGACGACATGCGCGCAACCGCATCACCCGCCGCCTTGACCGACGGCGGAAGATCATCGGGCAACGTCACATCGACCACCGGAAAGAAATTCGTGGCCTTGAGCGTTGCGATCTGGGTTTCCGGCTTCATCATATGTGCCAGCAGAGCCTTGGAAGCCTCCATGTCCGGCGCGGTGCGGGGAATGGCGATGCCGGCGAGAACCGGCATGAATCCGCGCCCTTCGGGGCCGGCGGGCGCCGGGAAGGCCACGAAATCGTCCGGGCGTTCGTTGAACGCCTGCGCCAGCCGCGAGGTATGGTCAAAGACGATCCACGCATCCCCTGACAACAGCTGCTCCTGCATGAACGAGAAATTGGTCGAGGCCGGATTGGTATGCGCCCACAGTTCCTTGAATTTCTCCCACGCGATCACGGCCTTGTCCGAAGCAAAGGTGCGCACCACGCCATTGGTATAGGACGGGTAGAGATACCCCTGGAAGAACCGGTGTTTCAGCCCCTTCGGCCCGGCCGGAAAGCCGAATTTGGGCTCGCCCGCCGCCTCGTGGACAGTCGCGGCCCATTCAATCAGCTGGTCATAGGTGAGCGCATTGATATCCGCGCCCTCGGGCAGATATTGCAGCGAGTCCCGGCTGGCCGCCATGATATAGCTCGCCTGCATCCACGGCATGTATTGCAGGCTGTCACTGCCCAGCATGGCGAGGTTGTTGAACGTGTCCGACGACGATTGCAGCCCGAGATCCGACAGGTCGACAAGATCGTCCGGGTTCATCGCGGAAAAGTTGCCATGCAACGCGCCCAGCAGCCCGATCGACCCCGAATTCGCCTGAAGTTCGGCCTGCAAACGGGTCAGCCAGGCACCGGCCTCGTTGGACTGGTAATCGACCGCGTCATCATGGGTGGCGAGAACCTGGTCGCGCATGGCCTGCTGCTCTTCGACCGGATTGGCCTGGGTCGACCAGAACAGGACATCGGCCTGTGCCAGCCCCGCCGCCAGTGACAATGCCAGACCGGACGCTACCGTGGCAAACTTGGTGTGAAATGACATCTCGCCCTCCCGAGTATGAGACCTGGGGCAGCGCTCCTTCGCCGCCCCACATGCCGCGTTTGCGAGCCGAAACCGACTCGCCCATAAGGTAACGCAAATATGATGTAACGATATACCAGCTGTCAACGTATTTGTGGCAGCGCTGAGCAAATCCACCGAAGGAATGCAGATTATCCTTGAAAAACCGGTGCCAAATCCGCCACAATGTCCGAAAGAACGTTATATCAAAGGCTGGAAGATCATGGCCCGCAAACCCACGCTCAAGAGCGTTGCGCAGGAAGCCGGCGTTTCGGTCCCCACGGTCAGCCAGGTGATGCGTGGCACCGGCCGCATTTCCGGCAAGACCCGCGACAAGGTGCTCGAGGCTGCCAAGCGCCTGCATTACATTCCCGACAACCGGGCCGCGTCAATGCGGTCGGGTGACAATCGCGAGGTCGGGTTTGTCATCAACCAGCTGGCCAACCCGTTCAATGCCGAAGTCATGTCGGGGGTGGTCGATCTGCTCGAGGCCGAAGGCTATCTCGTCTCGGTGCTTGATACCCGCGACGACGCCGCGCGGCAGGGCAGACAGCTCGAAGCGTTCATCCGCAATGGCCGGGGCGGGCTGCTCTGGGTGCCGGCCCGGGATACGCCGGACGAAACCTTTGACCTGTTGCGCGCGCAGGCGGTGCCCACCGTGTCCTTTCTGCGCCCTGCCAGCGACAGCTTTGATCATGTCGGCATCCGCAACGCGGTGGCAACCGACGCCGCCACCTGCCATCTTGCCGACCTGGGTCATCGCCACATCGCCTATCTGGGCGGAACCGAAATGACTGCCGTGCGGCAGCGGCGGATCACCGGATATGAGCGCGCGATGCAGGCCCGCGCCCTTGCCGAACCGATCATCTGGCCATCACAAGATACCAAGCTGGCCGGGATGCAGGCGCTGAACGCCCTGCGCGCGGCGCATCCAAAGGTGACGGCGGTGGTGTGCAACGGCGACATGGTGGCGCTTGGCGCCTGTCTTGGCCTGCAAAAATCCGCCCAGGTTCCGGGGCGCGACCTGTCGGTGATCGGGTTTGACGACATTGCCGATGCGGCGCTGGCGACCCCGGCGCTGACCACCATGGCGGTGTCGCCACAGAAACTGGGCCGCAAGCTGGCGCAGGTCTTGCTCGATCGCATCCGCGAACCGGACATGCCGGTGCTGGTTTCGGAAATCTCCGCCGAACTGGTCATTCGCGAAACCACCGGCGCGCCAAGGCGGGGCTTGCCCTAGCGCGCCTCCGCGGTCTCGACCGCCCCCGACGCATAGGGGATCAGTGCCGACAACAGGTCGCGGGTCTCGATCTTGCCAGTTGGCTGTCCGTCGCGCGACACGATCACGGTTGCATCCGTGCGACCCTCGGCAACCCGGATCACCGCTTCGAGCGTATCCTGCCAATCGACCTCGCCGACCACGGCACCATCCGGTTCGCCCTGCGTCGCAATCGTACCCGCCCGCAGCACCCGCGCGCGGTTGATGTCGCCGACAAAGGCCTCGATATACGGGTCGGCGGGGCGCATCACGATCTCTTGCGGCGCGCCCTGCTGTACCACCGCGCCATCCTTGAGAATGACCAGGTGATCCGCCAGCTTGAGCGCCTCGTCCAGATCATGGGTGATGAAGATGATCGTCTTGTGCAGCTCGGTCTGCAATTCCAACAACAAATCCTGCATGTCGGTGCGGATCAGCGGATCAAGCGCCGAGAACGCCTCGTCAAGCAGCATGATATCGGTGTCAGCGGTCAGCGCCCGCGCGATCCCGACCCGCTGTTGCATCCCGCCCGACAGCTGCCGGGGATAGCGATCTTCGAACCCCGAGAGTCCCACGCGGTCAAGCCATTTGCGCGCCTCGGCCTCGCGGGCGTCCCGCGCCTCGCCACGAATACGCGGGGCCATGGCGGTGTTTTCCAGCACCGTGTTATGCGGCAACAGTGCAAATTTCTGGAACACCATCGACATCGACTTGCGGCGCAGCGAGCGCAGGCTCTCTGCGCCAAGCTGCATCACGTCCTGGCCATCCATCAGGATTTCGCCGGCGGTGGGTTCAATCAGCCGGTTCAGGTGGCGGATCAGGGTGGATTTCCCCGACCCGGACAAGCCCATGATGACCGATATTTCCCCGGCCTGCATATCGATGCTGATGTCGCGCAGCCCCAGAACGTGGCGATGCCGCTCCATCAACTCGGCCTTGCCCATCCCGTCATCGCGCACCCTGGACAGGACACGCTGCGGGTCGGGGCCGAAGATCTTGTAGAGGTTCCTGACGCGGATTTTGGGTGAGGTCATCGCGGTCTAGTCCGTCTCGTGAGTGGGATCGATGCGTTGCAAAGCGGCCTTGGAGCAGCGGTCAAGCACCACCGCCAGCAGGACGATGCCGAAACCGGCCACCAGCCCGACACCAAGTTCAAGATTGCGGATACCGCGCAGCACCAGCACCCCCAGCCCCGGCGCGGACACCAGCGAGGCGATCACCACCATCGCAAGGCTCATCATGATCGTCTGGTTCACCCCGGCCATGATATTTGGCAGCGCCAGCGGCAATTGCACACCAAAAAGCTTTTGCCGGTCGGTCATGCCAAAGGCGTCGGCCGCCTCGATCACGTCCCTGTCGACCAGCCGTATGCCGAGATCGGTCAAGCGGATCACCGGCACGATGGCATACAGGATGATCGCGATGCCATAGAGTTTCGGCTCGGTCACCGAAAACAGGAAGATCAGCGGGATCAGGTAGACAAAGCTGGGCAGGGTCTGGAGCATGTCGAGGATCGGCAACATCACCTTTTGCATCCGGTCCGACCGCGACATCAGGATGCCCACCGGCACCCCCAGCAGCACGCTCAGCCCGGTACAGACAAAGATGATCGACAGGGTCTGAAGCGCCACGTCCAGATGATCGATGAACCCGAAAAACGCAAAGACCGCGGCCACAAAGACCGTGACGCCGATCTTGCGCGTCGCGGCCCATGCGGCCCAGACCAGCAAGGGGATCAACAGCCACCAGGGCGTCGCGGTAAAGGCCCAGAGCGCGCCTTCGAGCATCCATGACAACGGCTGCGTAAGCGGGTCGAGCACGAATTTAAGACCGTCCTTGATGGCCAGAAAGCCCTCTTCGACGCTCACGGTCATGTCGCGGGTCTGCGGGATCGCGTCGCAAGCCTCGTGCAGCGCATCCAGCGACGGGAAGGGCAGCGCCCCGCCGATGCCGCCCTCGCCGCCGCCGCTCTTGGCCAGCAGCTGCGCCATGCTCATCGGCGCATCGGATGCGTCGGCGTCACACCAGTCCCGCAACCCCAATCCATCAAAAATCTTGTCGTAGCTCGACACCGGCATGTCTCCTGCGCGCGAATTGCCTGCGCCCCGGCGGGATCAGCCAGCCGGGGCGTTGGTGAGATCGGCCTATTTCAACAGGGCCGACAGCTTGTCCTTCGCCGCATCGCTGAGCCAATCGGCCCAGATATCCGGGTTGCTGGTCAGGAAATACACCGCCCCCTCTTCGGCAGAGGCGTTGTTGTCTTCCATCCAGGCTAGAACGCCGCCCATCTGTTCGTTGGTAAAGGTGACTTTGGACATCAACTCGGCGATTACCGGTTCCTTCTGCTGAAAGCTGGTGGTCGCCGCCGTCTTGACCGCCGCGCGCGGATAGGCCGAAACGCCCGGCTCGGCACAGTCCTTGCTGCTGTTGCAGGTATGGGTTGCGGCGTCGTAATCCGCCGTTTCCACGAGCACCATCGGATACTTGCCCAGGATCGCGGTCGGTGCCCAGTAGAAGCCGAACCAGGGTTCCTTGTCCGCATAGGCCGAGGCGATGGCGGTGGCCAGCGTTTCGCCCGAGCCGTGGTTGAACACCTCGATTCCGGCCCCTTGCATGTCGATGACGCGGTTCATGTTGTCATTAACCGTCCGGCACCCCCAGCCATCGGGGCAATTGTCAAACCGGCGACCCACCAGGTCGGGATTGGTGAGGATACCATCCAGCGTAGCCGCCTCGGGGTTGGCATCGACCACGTATTGCGGCACCCACCAGCCTTCGATGCCGCCATCCGACAGCACGTCGGTCAGCTCGACCAGCTTGCCCTCCTGGACCAGCTTGGCATAGGCCGGGGCGGTGTTGACCCAAAGTTCGGTCAGAATGTCGGGCGTGCCGGTTTCGGCCACCGAGGTCAGCGCGGTCGGGGTCGAGGACGGAACCGTGGTGACCGAGCATCCATACCCCTGCTCCATCAGGAACTTGGCCACCGACGTGACCACATTCGCCGAAGCCCAATCCATCTGGGTAATCGTGACCTCGCCACATTCGTCCGCCAGGGCCGGGGCCGCGAAACCCAGGGCACATACAGATGCCAGCAATACTCTTTTCATGATCGCTCCTTCAAAACTGCGCCGTGCCGAAAATCCGTGCGGCCGGTCGTGGTGCGCAAGGCTTCCATGTTTTCCGGCGGGTTCGGACTGGATTTGGCGTTATGCGAATTATTGAGATTTATATTCGTAAATTTTACGATTAAGGTGATGCCGAAACTGCAACCAACCGGTATGCCCGATGCCCCGACAAGCCGCCTCCAAGGACCTGAGCCTCAAGTCGCTGGAGCTGTTCCAGATCTGCGCCCAGAAAGGATCGCTTCAGGCTGCGGCGCGGGAAACCGGGCTGACGGTCAGCACGGTTTCGCACCACCTGCGCAATCTCGAAGATCACCTGGGTGTCGATCTGTTCAACCATGCGCGCCGCCCGATGGTGCTGACGCCAAAGGGCGCGGCGTTCTTGCGCAATATCGACGGTGCGCTGTTTGCCATTCGCAAGGCCAAGGCCGAGGCATCGGCGGGCAGCCTGACCGAGGCCAGCTATCTGCGGATCGGCACCATCGAGGATTTCGACAGCGACATCGTGCCCGAACTGGCGGTGTTCCTGTCCTCATACATGCCCGCCTGCGATTTCATGTACCAGACCGAGTCCAGCCACGCGATCATCGACATGCTGCGCAATCGCCAGCTTGATCTCGGGATCACTGCAGCCCCCGGCGAGCGATTGGGCGAATTGCAGGACCGCCCCCTGCTGCGCGACCCCTTTGTGGTGGTTCTGCCGCTGATCGAGGAGCAGTCGCTGACCGATATCGTGGAGAACCGCACCCGGCTGCCCTTTCTGCATTTCTCCAGCAACCTGATGATCGCCCGCCAGATCGAAAGCCAGCTGCGCCGGCTGGGGGTCGCCATGTCGCACAAGTTCGAATGCAGCAACAACCAGACGCTGATGGCAATGGTCGCCGCCGGCGCGGGGTGGACGATCACCACGCCGCTGCTGTTTTCACGCGCCAAGCGGTTCCAGCCCAAGCTGCGCATGCACCGGTTTCCGGGCAAGAGCTTTTCCAGAACGCTGGCGCTGGTGGCCACGCCGGATTGCTCGCGGTCGGTGATCGAACTGGTCGATGGCAAGATGCGCAACCTGATCCGCGATCACGCGCTGGTCCCGATGCACAAGGCCAATCCCTGGCTCGGAGACAGCTTCAAGCTGTTGGGCTAACCTCAGAGGATGTTGAACCGGGCGCGAATGTCCCGATCCTGTTCCGGCCCGAGATAGTCGGGCCGGTGATCCCGCAGGATCTCACGGGCTTTGGCGCGCGCCCGCGACCAGGCATCCCGGCCCCCCTTTTCGGCCCAGGTCCGGGGCTCGTCCCGATCCGCGATCAGCGGATAGAAATAGTCCCGCTCCATCGCCGCATAGGTCTCTTGCGCGCCGAGGAAATGCCCCGGCCCCAGAACCGTGTCGCGGATCGCTTCGAAGGCCAGGTTTTCGTCCGTTACCTCGATGCCCCGCAGGGCCCGGTAGGTGTTGGAATGCATCTCGTCATCCAGCACGAATGCCTCAAAGCTCGCCCCCAGGAGCGATGCGGTCATGCCCGAGCTTTCATAGATCAGGTTGCCCCCTGCAAGCGCCGCCGCCATCGACGTGATGCCCTTTTCCATGCCGTATTGCGCGTCGATCGCCTTGGCATCGGTCATCGAACAGGCCACTCCCGAAGGCAGCCCCAGCCAGTTGGACAATTGCGCCGATGCGGCGTTCAGCACGGCGGTCTCGCCGCTGCCCCCTGAAAAGGCACCAGAGCGCAGGTCGATCACCAGCGGCCAGTTCGAGAAAACCATGGGAAAGCCCGGCTGAATCGCATGAACCATGACCAGGCTGGCCAGGGTTTCCGCCAGCGATTGCGCAAGGAACCCCGCGAGGGTTGCCGGCGCGGTCGCCCCCGCCTGTGCGGCGGTGATGCACGAGATCGGGATATTGTGGCGGATACATTCATACACCACGTCAACCGCGTCCTCGCCATAGCGCATGGGCGAAATGACCGGGCTGATATGGGTTTTCATGAAGGGCCGGCGCGAAAATTCGCCCTCGCCACCCGCCGCGATGTCCAGCATCTGAACGATCGGGGCGACATGGCCGGCCAGCGTGAACGAAGTGGCCGTCGGCTTGGTGGTGTTCCGCAACAAGGCATAGGCGGTGTTCACATCCAGATCAAAATTATCCGGCACGTCGGTCGCCACGCAGCAGCGGGTGAACCAGCTGACATTGGCCAACACGTCCTGAAGCCGGGTAAAATCATGCAGGTCCGTCAGCGTCGCGGGCCGGTACAAGCCGCTTTCGATGTCCAGCGTCTGTACCGCCGCGCCGCCGGTGCCGAAATACACCCGGTTGCCGCCCACCTCGATCGACCGGTCCGGATCGCGCCCGTGCAGTACAAAGGTCTTGGCGGCCTGATCCACCGCGCTCTCGACAAGCGCGGGCGGAAACAGCAGGCGACCGGCCCCGTCATCCACGGCGCCAACCGCGATCAGATCATCGCGCAGGCGCGGCGGCACCTCTCCCATGCCCAGTTTCTCGAGCAGGTCGAGCGCGGTGTCATAGATGCGGCGCAGCTCGGCATCTGAGAGCGGTTTGTAACTGCCCCCGATCTGCCCCGGCGGACAGGGATCGCGCAGGGGCTTGGCCGCGCGCAGGGCCATTCTTTCGCGTCTTCCGGTTCTGCGACCACGTATAGCAGGCATATCCGACCTCCCTTTCCCCTTGGATTCAAGCCCCTTGAGAGGAGCGCGCGCAATTGTCCCGCCATATGTCAGAGTTTATCGAATATAGCTTTTGAAATTATCGAAATTCATGGGAAGCATTTGCGATATCATCCCGACTCGGTGCCTGTTATGCGCAACTTGCATCGGAGGCGTTGCCATGAAATCGCGGACCAAGGTTGTTGTTATCGGCGGAGGCATCGCCGGCTGCTCGACCCTCTATCATCTCACTCGGGAAGGCTGGACCGACGTGGTCCTGGTCGAGCGCAACGAGCTGACCAGCGGCACCACCTGGCACTCGGCGGCACAGGTCACCAACTTTGGCGGCAACCAGACAATGGTGGGGCTCAAGACCCATTCGATCAACCTGTACAAGGAACTGTCCGAAAATCCCGATTACCCGATCAACTATCACCACGCGGATGGCGGCATCCGGCTTGCCAACACGCCGGAACAGATGCAGGGCTATCGACATTTCACATCCATGGCGCGGGGCATGGGGGTCGATTTCGAGGTGATCGACGCCGAGGAATGCGCCCGCCGTCACCCGCTGATTTCCACCACCAACCTGCTGGGCGGGCTGTGGGATCCGCTGGATGGTGACATCGATCCGGCGCAGCTGTGCCAGGCGCTGGCCTTTCATGCCCGCAAGGCAGGGGCCGAGGTGTATCGCGAAACCCCGGTGACCGCGCTGACCCAGCACAAGGATGACACCTGGACCGTGCATACGGAAAAGGGCGACATCGACTGCGACATCGTGGTCAACGCCTGTGGATATCGGGTGAACGAGGTGGGCGCGATGATGGGTGTGCATCACCCCGTCGCCTCTATGGAGCACCAGTATTTCCTGACCGAGGACATTCCCGCCATTGCCGAAGCCGGGCACCGGATGCCGCTTTTGCGCTGTCCGATCAGCGACTATTACAGCCGTCAGGAAAAGGGCGGATTGCTGGTCGGCTTTTATGAACAGGATTGCAAGACATGGGGCATGGACGGGATAGACCCGAACTTCGTCAACGCCCTCTGCCCCGATGATCTTGACCGTGTAATGGATGTGCTGACCGGGGCGTTCGAACGCATGCCGGTACTCGAAGAAACCGGCATCCGGTCGATTGTCAACGGCCCGATCACCTATACGATTGACGGCGCGCCGCTGGTCGGCCCGATCCCCGGCAAGCGCAACGCGTTCTGCATCATCGGCCTGCGCGCCGGCCTGGGCGAGGGCGGCGGCCATGGCTGGCTGCTGGCGCAACAGATCGTGCATGGCGAAGCGCAATACGACACCTGGTGCATCGACCCGCGCCGCTTTACCGGCCACACCAATGTGGAACTGACCGCGCTCAAGGCGATCGAGGATTACCAGAACGAATTCCGCTTCCACTTCCCGCACGAGCACCGCCCGGCGGGCCGCCCGGCAAAAACCACGCCGCTGACCCCGATCATGGCGGCCGAGGGGGCCGAATTTACCGTGGTCAACGGCTGGGAACGGGTCGACTACATCAAGCCCGCCGCCGATTTCCATCCGACCCTGTCTTTCAACTTTGACGAGGCCTTCGACGTGGTCGCCGCCGAGGTCAGGAACGTGCAGGAAAACGTCGGCCTCTGCGAGGTCAACGGGTTTAACCGCTTCGAAATCACCGGTGCCGACCGCCACGCATTCCTTGACCGCATGTTCTGCGGCAATGTCACCAAGCGCGCGGGCCGGGTCGGGCTGGGCTATCTGCTGAACCATCACGGCATGGTCAAGGGCGAGGCCACCGTCGCCAACCTGCCCGCCAGCGACCGTGGCCCCGAGCGGGTCTGGTACGGCTCGGCGGCGGCCAGCGAATATCACGACATGGACTGGCTGAGCGCCCATATCGGTGCCGACGAGGACGTGCAGATCACCTCGCTGACCAACGATCAGACCATCCTCGTTCTGGCCGGACCCAAGGCGCGCGACGTGTTGTCGGCGGCGGCGCGGGGCGACTGGTCGAAAGAAGCCTTCCCGTGGCTGAGCGTGCGCGAATGTTTCATCGGCTTTGCCCCGGCAACGGTGCTGGGTGTCAGCTTTTCGGGCGAGCTGGCCTATGAAATCCACGTGCCGAACGCCTCGCTCTATGCCGCCTACCTGGCGCTGCGCAAGGCGGGCGAGGCACATGGGCTCGGGCTGTTCGGGGCACGGGCGGTTGAGTCCATGCGGATGGAAAAAGGGTTCATGCATTGGAAGGCCGATCTCCTGACCGAATTCGACCCGTTCGAGACCGGGCTGGACCGTTTCGTAAAACTGGACAAGGGCGAGTTTGTCGGCAAGGACGCGCTGCAAAAACGCCACGCCGACGGGCCGCGCCAGAAGCTGGTGACACTCAGGATCGATACCAGCCACGCCCCGGCGCATGGCGGTGCCTCGCTGATGCAGGGTGACAGGGTCGTCGGCACCATCACCTCGGGCGACTGGGGTCATCGCGTCGGCCTGAACCTGGCTTATGCGTTTGTCTCGCCGGACCTGGCCGATACCGGCAGCTCCATGCAGCTCGACCTGTGCGGAGACCTGGTGGGAGCCGAGGTGATTGCGCCCTCCCCCTATGATCCCTCTTATGCGTTGATGCGGGGATAAACAGCCGATGCAGCGGGTTTCCGTCACCATTCTGGTTGAACCGGGGTTCATTCCAACCGAACTCGCGCTGGTTCAGGATCCGCTGCGCATCGCAAACCGGCTTGGGCTTGGCGTGGAATTCGACTTGCGCATCTGCACCACCAGCGGCTCGGACCTGGTCGAAAGCCTCGGCGGGCTGCTGGTCCGCGCCACGCCGCTGCCGCTGGATGAAACGACATTGCCCGACCATCTGGTGGTTCTGGGCGGCAAGGGGATCAGGACCAGCTTTGCCAATCTGCGCGCCCGGCTGCGGTGGTGCGAACGGCGCGGCCAGAACATCATCCTGATGTCCGACGCCGCAACCGAATGGCAACGGATCAACCCGCAAACCGAGCAGCTTACGACCCATTGGGAGCACCAGCAGCTGCGCGACACGGTGACCTGCGAGAGCCACGGCAAATTGCCCCTGTTCACCGAAACCGGCCGCATCGCGACCTCGGCGGGGATGTTGTCGGCGGCGGATGTCACCCTGAGCCTGATCGTCGCGCGCTATAACACGCGGCTGGCCCAGGCGGTGGGCAATATCCTGCTGGTCGACCGGATCCGCCAGGGGGCCGCCGAGCAGCCGCGCAGCGAAAATGACGTCAACGCCCTGCGGGTGGCGCGGCTGGAAAGCGCGATTGCCGAGATGGAGGCCAATCTCGAAGACCCGCTGCCAATCAGCCAACTGGCGGCCCATGCCGGTGTCTCGGTGCGCCAGTTCGAACGCCGCTTCAAGCTCTTCATCGGCCAGACCCCGGCAGCATTCTACCGGGCGCTGCGCCTGCGCCGCGCCCGGGTGCTGCTCGAACAGACGGCGTTGCCCGTGTTCGAAGTGGCGCTGGCCTGCGGTTTTGGCTGCACCTCGAATTTTTCCAAGCTTTTCACGCGGGAATTCGGTATCTCTCCCACGAAATACCAGACCCGCTTCCTCGCCATGGCGCATGACGCCCGAAACGATCTCCAGTCACAAGGACCCCAAGATGCACCTTTCCCGCTTTCCGCGTGTTCGTCTCGCACATCTGCCCACCCCGTTGGAGCCGATGAAACGCTTGTCCAAGGAATTGGGCGTTGAAATCTGGATCAAACGCGACGATTGCACCGGCATGTCAACCGGCGGCAACAAGACCCGCAAGCTGGAATTCCTGATGGGCGAGGCGCTTGAACAAGGCGCCGACATGGTGATGACCCAGGGCGCGACCCAGACCAACCATGGCCGCCAGACCGCCGCCTATGCCGCCAAGCTGGGTCTTGACTGTCACATCCTGCTCGAGGATCGCACCGCCTATAACAACGCCAACTACAATCACAACGGCAACGTGCTGCTGGATCACCTGCACGGCGCAACGACCCAGAAATTCCCCGGCGGCCACGACATGCCCGGCGAAATGGAACGTGCCGCCGAGAAAAAGCGCGCCGAGGGGCGCAATGTCTATGTGATCCCCGGCGGCGGATCGAACCCGACCGGCGCGTTGGGCTATGTCAACTGCGCCTTCGAGATGGTGTCGCAGGCCAATGATGCCTTGCTGGTCATCGACCGGCTGGTTCACGCGACGGGATCATCCGGTACGCAGGCCGGGCTGGTCACCGGGCTGAGCGCGATGAATGCGCAGATCCCGGTTCTGGGTATCGGCACCCGCGCACCCCAGCCCAAGCAAGAGCAGATGGTCTATGACCTGGCCTGCCGCACGGCGCAGAAACTCGGGTGTGAAGGCGTGGTCAGCCGCGAGGACGTGATGGCCAATACCGACTATGTCGGCGAAGGCTATGGCCTGCCCACCGACAGCGGCATCGAGGCGATCCGGATGTTTGCCGAGCTCGAAGGCATCCTGCTTGACCCCTGCTACTCCGCCAAGGGCGCGGCCGGGCTGATCGATCTTGCACGCAAGGGCGCGTTCAAGGATCAGCGTATCGTGTTCCTGCACACCGGCGGGGCCGCAGCGCTTGGCGGATATGATTTCGCCTTTGACAACACCGACCGCTGGGTCGAACTCTAGAAAGGATCACCACCGTGGCACGCAGGTTTACCGGCTCGTTCACCCAACAGGAACCGATCCCGGCAGATGCCATCGACGCCGCGGTGGCCGTTCTGCAATCGGGGCGGCTGCACCGATACAACCTCGCCGCTGGCGAAACCGGCGAGGTGGCGATGCTCGAAGCCGCCTATCGCGACTGGCAAGGCAGCGCCTATTGCCTTGCCCTCACCTCGGGGGGACAAGCCCTGCAAATCGCCCTGCGCGCCTGCGAAGTTGCGCCGGGCGACACGGTCCTGACCAACGGCTTTACGCTGGCCCCGGTTCCCGGCGCGATCCAGGCGGTGGGCGGGCAAGCGGTGCTGGTCGAGATCGACGAGAACCTGCGCCTCGACCTTGATGACCTGGCGGGCAAGATCGCGCAATCCGGCGCGCGTGTCATCCTGCTGTCGCACATGCGTGGCCACCTTTGCGACATGCAGCGGCTGATGGATATCTGCGACGCCGCCGGAGTCGCGGTCATCGAGGATTGCGCCCACACCATGGGCGCATCATGGAATGGCAGGCGCTCGGGCAATTTCGGCAAGGTGGCCTGTTTCTCGACCCAGACCTACAAGCACATGAACTCCGGCGAAGGCGGTTTCCTGACCACCGACGACCCCGACATTGCCGCCCGCGCGACGATCATGTCCGGCAGCTACATGCTCTATGAACGTCACGGTGCCGGCCCCGCGCCCGAAGCGTTCGACCCGCCCCGCTACGAGATGCCCAATTGCTCGGCCCGCATGGACGCCCTGCGTGCCGCCATCCTGCGCCCGCAACTGGCGACCCTGGACAGCAACATCGCGCGGTGGAACGCCCGCTATGACGCGGTGGAGCGGGTTCTGAAACCGCATAACCGCATCGCCACGATCGCCTTGCCCGCCGCAGAGGTGCATGTGGGCTCGTCGATCCAGTTCCGCCTGCCGGGTTTCACCGCCGATCAATGCCGCGCGGTGATCGCCGCAGCCGCCCAACGCGGCGTGGAACTGAAATGGTTCGGCGCAAAAGAGCCTGCCGGCTTTACCTCGTCGCATCACAGCTGGCGCTATGTGCGGCAACAGGACCTGCCCGAAACCGACCGCATCATGGCGACCCTGTTCGACATGCGCCTGCCGCTGAGTTTTTCCGAGACCGATTGCGTCCTGATCGCCGAGTTGATCGGCGAAGCGGTCAGCGAGGTCGGCCAATGACGCGCAGGGTTGTCGGCCTACTCGGCGGTATGGGGCCAGAAGCGACGATCCTGCTTCAGCAGCGCCTGCTGGCGACCGTCACCGCCCGCGACGACGCCGATCACCTGCCGCTGCTGATCGACATGAACCCGCAGGTGCCGTCGCGCATCGCGCATCTGATCGAGGGCACCGGGCCCGACCCCGCCCCCGTGCTCGCCGGAATGGCGCGGCGGCTGGAAACCGCCGGGGCGACGGCGCTGGCCATGCCCTGCAACACCGCGCATCACTATGCGCCACGGATTGCGGCGGCGGTCTCCGTTCCGTTTCTGAACATGGTCGAACGCGCCGTGGACCGGGCTGCGGAACATGCCCCGCGCGCAAGCAGGATCGGCATTCTCGCCTCGCCAGCGGTCCGTCTTGCCGGGGTCTTTGACGCGGCCCTAGAACGCGCCGGCCTGACCGCGCTCTGGCCCGGGGATGGCGACCGGATGCTGGGCGCGATCCGCGCGATCAAGGCCGAGGGCGCAACCCCGCAATCCCATCAGGTTCTGGCCGACGCGGCACAGGAACTGGCCGATGCCGGGGCCACGCTGTTGTTTGTGGCCTGCTCGGAATTCTCGCTGCTCGCCCCTGCCCTGTCCGCCGAGGTTCCGGTCATCGACACGATCGATGTGCTGGCCGACGCGATCCATGACCACACCCTGACACAATCGAGTTGACACCATGGCCATTACCTATCTCAAATCCGCCGACCCTCGCCCGGCTGTGGAAAACAAGGACATTCGCGACATCGTGGCCATCATGCTGGCCAATATCGAGCGTGATGGCGAAGCGGCGGTGCGGGACTACGCGCAAAAGCTCGACGGCTGGAGCGGCGAAATCGTCCTGTCGGACGCCGCCCGCAAGGCCGCCTGTGACCGGGTTCCCGAGAGCCTCAAGGACGACATCCGCTTTGCCCAGACCAATATCCGCCGCTTTGCCGAGGCGCAAAAGGCGACGCTGGGAGAATGCGAGATCGAAGTGATGCCGGGGCTGATCGCCGGGCAAAAGCAAATCCCGGTCTCCAGTGCCGGATGTTATGTGCCCGGTGGCCGCTACAGCCACATCGCCAGCGCGCTGATGACCATCACCACGGCCAAGGTCGCGGGGGTGCAACATATTTCCGCGGTGTCGCCAACGCGCCCCGAAACCGGGATACCGGATGCCATCGTGTTTGCCATGGACCTGTGCGGGGCCGACCTGATCCTGAACCTTGGCGGCGTTCAGGGGATCGCGGCCATGGCGCAGGGGCTGTTTGGCGGCAAACCGGCGGATATCCTTGTCGGCCCGGGCAACAGCTATGTCGCCGAAGCGAAACGGATGCTGTTTGGCGGGGTCGGCATCGACATGTTCGCCGGCCCGACGGATTCGCTGGTCATTGCCGATCACACCGCGTCGGCGGAAACCGTGGCCTGGGACCTGGTCAGCCAGGCGGAACATGGCATGGACAGCCCGGTCTGGCTGGTGGCCACCGACCGGGCGTTGGCCGATGCGGTGCTTGAACGGGTGTCGCGCCTGATCGCGAGCCTGCCCGAACCCAACGCCACCGCCGCGCGCATCGCCTGGGCGGAACGCGCCGACGTGATCCTGTGCGACACCCGCGAAGAGGCGGCACAGGTGGCGGATCGCTATGCGCCCGAACATCTTCAGGTGCTGGCCGAGGATCTCGACTGGTGGCTGGGGCGGCTGTCGGCCTATGGCTCGCTGTTTCTTGGCAAGGAAACCACCGTGGCCTTTGGCGACAAGACATCCGGACCGAACCACGTGCTCCCCACCAGCGGCGCGGCGCGGTATACGGGCGGGCTGTCGGTGCACAAATTCACCAAGACCGTGACCTGGCAACGCTGCAACGCCGACGCCTCGCATGAACTGGCCCTGCGCACCGCGCGGATCAGCCGGATGGAAGGGATGGAAGGGCACGCCCGCGCCGCCGAACTGCGCCTGCGCCCCTGATCCCTGCCCCGGGGCTATTTCCTGCGCATCAGGAACACGATCACCACGGCGGTTGCGATCAAGAGGCCAACCGCCACCGGGCTGCGCAGCAGAAAGAACGGATCACCGCCCGAGGCTCCAAAGGCCTGCCGCGCGGTGTTTTCCAGCGGACCGGCCAGGATGAAGGCGATGACAAAGGGCAGGATCGAGATTTCCAATACCCGCAGGAAAAAGCCGAGAAACCCGAACAGGATCGCGATCCACAAGGCGGTCAGGCTGGTTTCCTGAACGTAGATCGCGGTCAGCGTCACCAACAGCACCACCGGCAACAGGATGCGGTTCGGCACCCGCGCCATGACCCCCATTCCGCGCATGAACACGCCGCCGATCGTCCAGTTGAGCAAGTTGCCAAGCGCCATCAGGGTAAACAGGCCAAAGGCGATCACCAGCTCAGGGTTGATCTGGGGCGCGGTAAAGGTGAAAACCGAAGGCCCCGGATTGAAACCGCCGATACTGTCCGCCGCGAGGATCAGGAAAACCGCGGCGGCATTGCCCGGAATGCCCAGCGACAGGACCGGGATCAGGTTGGCACCGGACACCGCGGAATTGGCCGCTTCGGTCGCCGCGATCCCTTCGGGAATGCCGTCGCCAAAGCTCTTGGCGTCGGGGGCCTTGCGCGCATCGTGCACGCGTTTGCCGATGGTATAGCCCAGCGTCGCCGCCAGCGTCGATCCAACCCCCGGCAGCGCGCCGATCACGCAACCGATCATCGATGATCTGCCGATAAAGGGCAAGGTACGCCGCAGGTCGCCGGGGCGCAGCCCATCGGGTTCATGCTCGGCCTCGCGAATGTCGGCGGACGTGTCGCGCAGCCCCGACCACATCGAAAAAATCGCCATATAGACTTCGCCCAGGATCAGCACGCCCAGCACGGCGGCAATCAGCGGAAACCCCTCGGACAGCGCATCGATGCCCATCGTCATGCGCGGATGAAACGTGTTGCCGGTGGCGACAAAGGCAGCGATCAGCCCGAGGCTGACCGAGATCAGGCCCTTGGCCACCGATTTCCCCATCACCGAGGCAATGAAAGACAGCGACAGGATGATCAACGCGGTCTTTTCCGGCAGGTCCAGCACCGATTCAACCATCACCGCCAGGAACGGCGCACAGACAAACAGCACGATATCCGAAATCGTGTCGCCCGACACCGACGAGAAATGCGCGATCTTGAGCGCCCGCTTGGGGGTGCCGCGCAGGGTCATCGGATACCCGTCAAGCGTGGTCATGAAGGCATCCGGCGTGCCCGGCGTGTTGAACAGGATGGCCGGCACCGCGCCGCCGACAGTGGCGCCCTTCATGATCCCGATCAGGAAGGCAAAGACCGGCAGCAGCGCATCCGCCGAGACGCCGAACACCGACAGCAGGATCGGCAAGGACACCGCCATCGCCATCGGCCCCGCAAGCCCCGGTGTGGCCCCGACGGCAATCCCGGTCAGCAGGCCGAAAAACAGCATCACCAGCGCCGTGGGAACGCCGATCCCGGCGATGTCAAACAGCGCCGGTCCGGTAAACACGGACAACACGCCAAGCCAGACATAGTGGAGAATCTCTGTCATACGTCACCATTTGGAGGCAGGAGCAGGTCTTCGAAAGGCAGGTCATAGATCGCGATCATCACCAGCGCCGCCGCCAGTCCGACCAGGAAGAACACCGGCCGGACCTGGCGGCTGGCGAGGCAGATGAATCCACCGACCAACAGGCAGCCCCCGGCGAGAAAGCCGAGATATTTCCACGGCACGGTATCGCGCAAGTCGCGATAGCTGATGCCCTCGCCCTGTATCATCGTCACGAGGATCGGCCCGGTCCAGCGCATCACCGCAAGCGAGATTGCAAAGACCGCAAAGGCGATCATGGCAAATCCCGCGTGACGCGCCGTGATGGCGGGCCCGCCAGGTTTCGAACGGCTCTCAAGCAACAGGAGCAGGCCCGAGAACACCAGCAGGGAAAAGCCAACCGTCGGCGCAAAGGCGTCACCGATGCTGAACTTGCCGCGCGACTTGACGACGATCCCCGAGCCGGTATCGGCGGGAAGCCAGAACAGGATGGCCAGCACACCCGCCAACACGACAAGCAGCCCGAGAACGATTTCCGGTTTGAGTCTGTCAGGCATCGAATTGACCCCTTTCGATCAGAACGCGGTTATTCCGACACCGCCTGAAGCAGCCCCTGGGACTCTTCGACCGCCGTCGCCATCAGCGCATCAAGCTCGGCCCCGGTGATGACGGTCGGTCCACCGAACCCTTTGGTCACCAGCTTGGCCGCATCGGTTTCCGGGTCGTTCAACACGTCGGCAATGGCTGCCCCGATGGCCTCGCGCGCGGCGGGGTCCATGTTTCCGGGGGCCAGGAACATGAAATAGCCGTCCAGGTAATATTTGCTGCCCAGGTCAACGATCGACGGGGCATCCGGAGATTCGCGGAGCGGCGTTGCAATGGCGGTGGCAATGTTCACCATCTCGCCCTGCGTCACGGGCTTGGCCTGGGCTCCGGCAACCCAACCGATATCGATGTCACCGGCGCGCATGCCATTCATGATGGCCTTGCCGCCCTTGACCGAGACGATGTTGAAATCAATGCCGCTTTCCAGGCCAAAGAGATAGGCCAGATCGCCCTGCCGTGTCGTCGCGGTGCCAAAACGAATGGCGGTTCCGGCCTGGGAAGCGGCCTTGACCTTGTCCCAGCTGTCGAAATCGCCACCTGCCATGGCAACCAGCCCCGCCTGGAACGCGGCGGTCGTGGCCAGCGGCGTGAAATCCCCCGCCGACAGTCCGCTGCCCGCGGCGGCGAGCAGGTTATAAGACAGCGTCTCGGTGATCCCCATGCCAATGGCGGTGCCGTCGGCGGGTTCCTTGCTGAGTGCGGTCAACAGGTTCAGCCCGCTATTGCCGGTGGCCTGCTCGGGGATCACGGTCCAGCCGGTCCGGGCCTCGATCGCCTCGGCAATCAGACGGGCCTGGGTGTCGGCGCCGCCACCGGCGGCAAAACCGATCATCAGCTTGATCGGGCCGGGCGGCGTCCATCCCTCCGCAAGGGCGGCCAACGGCGTCAACATCATCACAGACAGGGCAGCGCAGGTTTTCAGGATTCGCATGGGTTTTCCTCCTCTGATGCCAATCGAATCGCAGAAAGAGGTGGAAAAGTCAACGATAAGGTTGACATTTCCACTAACCCGGACAATTCTGGCGGCAAGAGAGGTGCACAATGACCACGATTCCTTCTGACGGTGCGATTGACCTGGATTTGCCGCTGTCGTTTCAGATCGCGCAGCTTCACTCCGCGCTGAATGCGCAGGCAAAAGCGATCATCTCGCGGCATGGCGATCTCAACCTGGCCCAATGGCGCATCATCCGGCTGGTGGCATGGGGAATCGCCGACACGACCACCTCGGTTCGCAAGGCCGCCGGCATCGACAAGAGCCAGTTCAGCAAGACCCTGAGCGTGCTTGTCGAGCAAGGATACGCGCGCAGCCTTCCCTATGAGAACGACAAGCGCCAGCACCGTATCGAACTTACGGAAAAGGGCCGTCTGGCACATGACAGGCTGGGCCCCGAGCTTGATGCCCGTCAAAAGCACCTGCTCGCCGCGCTGAGCCCCGAAGCACAATCGGTCCTGCATGACGCCATCAAGGCGCTGGCCAAGGCCGCCGAGAAAACCGACTTTGGCATTGCCGCCGAACCCTCCGAGAAAGCCTGACGAATGACCAAAACGCCCAATCTGCTTGTGATCCTGTCTGACCAACACCAGGCGCGCGCCATGTCCTGCGCCGGGCACCCTGTGGCGCAAACGCCCAACCTTGACGCGCTGGCCGCGCGGGGAACCCGGTTTACCAACGCCTATACGCCCTCACCGATCTGCGTACCGGCGCGGGCGGCCTTTGCCACCGGGCGCTACGTGCACGATATCGGTTGCTGGGACAACGCGATGCCCTATACCGGCACGCCGCGCGGCTGGGGCCATGCGTTGCAGGACAAGGGCGTGCGTGTCGAATCCATCGGCAAGCTGCACTACCGCAAGGATGACGACGACGCCGGTTTCGACGTGTCACATATCGCCATGCAGGTCGTTGACGGGGTTGGCATGGTCTGGGGCTCTCTGCGCAAGGAAGAGGATCGCGTCTTTCACCAAGGCGTGCGGATGATGGGCGACTATATCGGCCCCGGCGAGAGCAATTACACCCGGTATGACCGGGCAGTGACCGACCGGACCTGTGACTGGCTGGCCGGCGCGCGCGATGACGATGAACCCTGGTGCCTTTATGTGGGGCTGGTCGCACCGCATCACCCGCTGGTGGCGCCACAGGAATTCTATGATCTCTACCCGCTCGACACCCTGCCCGCCGACAAGCTGCACCCGCGTGACGGATATCGCCAGCACCCCTGGATCGAGAAACAGGCCGCGTCGATGATTGCCGAGGACGGCTGGAAAGACGAAGAGGAACGCCGCACCGCGATCGCCGCCTATTACGGGCTGACAAGCTGGATGGACCATAATGTCGGCCGGATTGTCGAGGCGCTCAGGGCCAGCGGACAGTTTGACGACACCACCATCATCTATTCCAGCGATCACGGCGAGAACCTTGGCGTGCGCGGGCTATGGGGCAAGATGAACATGTACGAGGAATCCGCCGGTATTCCGCTGATTGTTGCCCCCGCGCCCAGCACCGCGCCCGCCGGGGGAGAGGTTTGCGCCACCACCGCCTCGCTGCTGGATGTTTCGGAAACCATCATCGACCATTTCGACGCAACCCTGCCCGGCGAACGGCCGGCGCGGTCGCTCTATGACATCGCGCGCCAAGAAAACGATACCGATCGCGCCGTACTCAGCGAATATCACGCGATCGGCGCGGTCTCGGGGGCGTTCATGCTGCGCAAGGGAGACTGGAAGCTGATCGAATATGTTGGCTTTGACCCGGAACTGTTCAACCTGCGCGAAGACCCGGAAGAAACCGTCAACCTTGCCCAGGACCCCCGCCATGCCGATACTCTGAGCGCGCTGCGTGACGAACTCGGGAAAATCTGCGACCCGCAGGCGGTCAATGCTCGGGCCTTTGCCGATCAGGAAACGATGATCGAGGGGTATGGGGGCAAGGCCATTGCCGCAACGATGGGCGCGCCATCGGCAACCCCGCCGCCCGAACTCTGACAGCCGCACCGACACATGAAACGAGGGGACTGACGTGACTCAGGACAAGACCGCTATTGCCATCGCCGCCTTGAAAGACCTGCTGGGAGACCGCCTGTCGACCGGCGAATCGATCCGGGAAATTCACGGCCGGGACGAAGCCTATTCGGAACCCGCCCTGCCCGACGCCGTGGTGTTTCCCGAAAACACCCAGGAGGTTTCGGCGATCATGAAAATCTGCTCGGGCCATGGCGTGCCGGTGGTGCCTTTTGGTATCGGCACCTCGCTTGAAGGTCACGTCATCCCCGTCCGTGGCGGCATCAGCGTTGATACCAGCCGCATGAACAAGGTTCTCGAAATCCACGAAAGCGACCTGGACGCGGTGGTCCAGCCGGGGGTCACGCGGACCCAGCTCAACGATGACCTGCGGGCCACCGGCCTGATGTTCACGGTCGACCCCGGCGCGGATGCCACCCTGGGCGGGATGGCCGCCACCCGGGCCTCGGGCACCAATACCGTGCGCTATGGCACGATGCGCGAAAACGTCATGGCGCTCGAGGTCGTGCTGCCCGATGGAACGGTGATCAACACCGGCTCGCGGGCGCGCAAATCCTCGGCGGGCTATGACCTGACGCATCTGTTTGTCGGCTCCGAGGGAACGCTTGGCATCATCACCGAACTGACCGTGCGCCTGTTTGGCCAGCCTGACACGATCCTTGCGGCCACCTGCGCCTTTGAAACGGTCGACGATGCGGTGAACACGGTGATCATGGCGATCCAGATTGGCATCCCCATGGCCCGGATCGAATTGCTGGACGATGTGCAGATGAAAGGGATGAATATCTATAATCCCGACCTGAACCTGCCGGAAAAACCGCATCTTTTCCTCGAGTTCCACGGCTCGGAAGCCGGGGTCAGGGAACAGGTCGAACTGTTCGAGAGCGTGGGTGGGGAATTCGGCGTTTCCGGGTTCCAATGGGCCACCAGGGCCGAAGACCGCAACCGGCTCTGGACCGCGCGGCACAATGCCTATTATGCCGGAAAATCCCTGCGCCAGGGCTGCGAAGGCGTTGTCACCGATTGTTGTGTGCCGATCTCGGCCCTGGCCGATTGCATCGCCCGCACCAAGGCGCTGATTGCCGAGGCCGGGATGATCGCCCCGATTGTCGGACATGTGGGCGACGGCAATTTCCACCTGCTGATCCTGTTCGATCCCAATGACCCGGATGAGCTGACCCGCGCCAAGACGCTCGCCGCCGAGGTCAACCACGTTGCCCTTTCCTTTGGCGGAACGGTCACTGGCGAACATGGCGTGGGCATCGGCAAAAAGAAATACATGGCCGATGAACACGGCGCCGCCTATGCGCTCATGGCGACGCTGAAACGCGCGGTGGATCCGGACAATATCATGAATCCGGGCAAGATCGTTGAAATCAACTGACCCTGCGCATGAATATTGCGTCAGATCGGTAGGGCCGTGGTCTTTTTGACCACGTCCAGAATCACCGAGCTTTCCATCTCCTGAACGCCCGGCATCGTCACCAGCTTGTCCTGAACAAGCGCCTGGTAATGATCGATATCACGCACCACGATATGCAGGTGATAGTCGAACCCCCCAAGCAACAGGACAGCATACTGGATTTCCGGAACCGCGCGAATTTCGCGTTTGAACGCCTCCAACGCCTTCCTGTCATGCTTGTTCAGCTTGACCCGCGCCACCACGAGCATGTTGAATCCAAGCCGCCTGCGGTCCAGATCGACATTCTTGCCACGGATGATTCCGAGTTCTTGCAGATGATTGATCCTGCGCGAACAGGGCGATTGCGACAGCCCCACCCGCTCGGCGATTTCGGTGACCGTGCGGCTGCCATCAGCCTGCATCGCCCGAAGTATGCGCATGTCCGTTTCATCCAGATCAAGCATGATTTAGCCCCGATTTTAAATATTCGTCGCTGAACCATGCAAAACTTTGCCGGATATGTCCACCTTTGGAATACCTAGCCCCGACCGGCATGGCATAGTGCCCCACAAGTTTCAGACAGCCAGGGGGAGTCCGATGGCAGAGGTTGTTATCGTCGGTGCGAAACGCACGCCGATGGGTGGTTTTCAGGGTGAATTGAGTAACGTAACCGCAACCGAACTGGGGGCGGCGGCAATTCGCGGCGCCCTTGCAGAGGCCGGCACACCGGGTTCCGCCGTGGACGAGACCCTGATGGGTATCGTGCTGCCCGCGGGTGTTGGACAGGCCCCGGCGCGGCAGGCCAGCCTGGGTGCCGGATTGCCGCTGGCGACACCCGCCACCGCGATCAGCAAGGTCTGCGGGTCCGGCATGCAGGCGGTGATCCAGGGCTGCAACCAGATCGGTTCGGGCCATAGCAATATCGTGGTTGCGGGCGGCATGGAAAGCATGTCCAACGCGCCCTACCTGTCGCCGAACACGCGTTCGGGCGCGCGGCTGGGGCATGTGGGGCTGGTCGATCACATGTTCCTGGACGGGCTCGAAGATGCCTATGAAGGCGGGTTGATGGGCAGCTTTGCAGAAAACTGCGCCGACAAGTACCAGTTCAGCCGCGAGGCACAGGACGAATACGCCATCGCCTCGCTCAAACGGGCGCTGAGCGCCTCGGAGAACGGCATCCTTGCCGCCGAAATCACTCCGGTCACCGTCAAGTCGCGCAAGGGGTCGGTCACCATCGAAACCGACGAACAGCCGCGCAATGCCCGGCCCGACAAGATTCCGACACTGAAGCCCGCCTTTGCCAAGGACGGCACCGTCACGGCGGCAAACGCATCGTCGATCTCGGACGGGGCGGCGGCGCTGGTGCTGGCGGCGCGCGATGTGGCCGCAGCCGAAGGCTATCCGATCCGCGCCAAGATCGTCGGTTTCTCCGGCCATGCGCAAGAGCCGGGCTGGTTCACCACCGCGCCTGTCGCCGCCGCGCAAAAGCTGCTGGATCGCATCGGCTGGTCGGTTGACGACGTGGACCTGTGGGAGGTCAACGAGGCCTTTGCCGTGGTCGCCATGGCCTTCATGCAGGATCTGGGCATCGATCACGACCGCATGAACGTCAATGGCGGAGCCTGCGCCCTTGGCCATCCCATCGGAGCCTCGGGCGCGCGCATCCTCGTGACCCTGCTGAGCGCGCTCGAGCAGCGCGACGCCAGGCGCGGCATCGCCGCGATCTGCATCGGCGGCGGCGAAGCGCTTGCCGTCGCGATTGAAAGGGAGTGATCCGATGTCGGGAATCCTGACCGAAGAACAGTCCATGATCCGCGACATGGCGCGCCAGTTTTCCCAGGAAAAACTGGCACCCGGCGCGGCAGACCGCGAAGCGGCGGGCCAGATCGAGGCCGAAATCATCGGCGAGATGGGCCAGCTTGGCTTTCTCGGCATGACCGTGCCCGATGAGATGGGCGGCGCGGGGGCCGATTACGTGTCTTATGCGCTTGCCCTGATGGAAATCGCGGCGGGTGACGGTGCTGTGTCGACCATGATGTCAGTGCATAACGCCCCGTTCTGCGCGATCCTGCAAAAATACGCCTCGGCCGAACAACAGGAAGCTTGGTTGAAACCGGCGGCACAGGGGGCGTTCATCGGGTGTTTCGCCCTGACCGAACCAAGCACGGGAACCGATGCCGCCGCAATCCGTGCGCGCGCCACGCGCAGCAATGACGGCTATGTGCTGAACGGCTCGAAACAGTTCATCACCTCGGCCCGGATCGGTGGGGCCACGATCGGCTTTGCGGTCACTGACCCAGACGCTGGCAAAAAGGGCATCTCCGCGTTCTATTTCGAACAGGGCACGCCCGGCTATATCGTCGCCGAACCGGAAAAGAAGCTGGGCCAGAAGGCATCCGACACCTGCGCCCTGACCTTTGAGGACATGCAGCTCGACAAGGCTGCGTTGATTGGCGAAGAGGGCCAGGGCCTGTCTATCGCGCTGTCGTCGCTCGAAGCCGGACGCATCGGCATCGCCTCGCAATCGGTGGGCATGGCGCAGGCGGCGCTGGACTATGCGGTTGACTATGCGCTGGAACGCACGGCGTTCGGCAAGCCGATCTTTGACCATCAGGCCGTGGCCTTCCGCCTGGCCGACATGGATGCCCAGATCGAAGCGGCACGGCAGCTGGTGCTGCACGCCGCGCGGCTCAAGGACCTGGGCCAGCCCTGCCTGCGCGAAGCCTCGATTGCCAAGCTGACCGCCAGCCAGATGGCCGAGCGGGTGGTGTCGGACGCGATCCAGACGCTTGGCGGCTATGGCTACCTGTCCGAATTCCCACTTGAACGCATCTATCGCGACGTGCGCGTGTGCCAGATCTACGAAGGCACTTCGGACGTTCAGCGCATCAACATCTCACGCGATCTGAAACGGAGGTATCAGCGATGAAGATCGGCGAAACCACACCCGCCATCATCACGGGCGGGGCCTCGGGGCTTGGTGCCGCGGTGGCCACGGCCCTGCGCGGCCAGAATGTCCCGGTTGGCATTCTCGACATGAACGCCGATTCCGGTGCCGCATTTGCCGCCGAGATCGGCGCGAGCTTTGCGCAATGCGACATTTCCGATGCCGGTGCGGTTGCGACCGCCCTCGCCCAGCTGCGCGATGCGCAGGGGCAGGAACGCATCTGTGTCAATTGCGCGGGCATCGCCCCCGCCGCCAAGACCGTGTCACGCGGCGCGGCACATGATCCGGACCTTTATGCCAAGGTGGTCGGCGTCAACCTGATCGGTACGTTCAACGTCGCGACGCAATCGGCGCTTGGCATGTCGGCGGCGCATCCGCTGAACCAGGATAACGAGCGCGGGGTCATCATCAACACCGCCTCGATCGCCGCCTATGAAGGCCAGATGGGCCAGCTTGCCTATGCCTCGTCCAAGGCGGGTGTGGTCGGGCTGACGCTGCCGATGGCGCGCGATCTCGCCAAGAGCGGCATCCGTGTCGTCGCCATCGCGCCCGGCATCTTTGCCACCCCGATGGTCACCGCGTTCCCGCAAGAGGTACAGGACGCGCTGGCGCAGACCTCGGAGTTCCCGCAACGGCTTGGCCGGGTCGAGGAATTTGCCGATCTCGCGCTGCATATCGCGGGGAACACCATGCTGAACGGCGAAGTCATCCGCCTGGATGCGGGCACAAGGATGCAGGCGAAATGACCACCAAGCTCAACTTTCCCCATCCGCCGGCGCGACCCAACGAGGCCCCGGACTTCTCGGCGCTCGACATTCCGCCCGCCGGCGCTTTGGATGTGCCGCCGCTGGACATCACGGCCAATGACAGCCGCGATTACTCCAACGGCCTGATCCGCGTGCTGAATGACGAGGGCAAGGCCGTCGGACCCTGGGCCGATTACATCGCGGACCTGGACTCCGAAGCGCTGTTGCAGGGCCTGCGCGACATGCTCCGGATGCGCGCCCTGGACAAGCGCATGTTGAATGCGCAACGCCAGGGCAAGACCTCGTTCTACCTGCAATGCACCGGAGAAGAGGCCATCGGCTGCGGCTTTCAGCGCCAGCTTGCCAAGGGCGACATGAACTTCCCGACCTATCGGCAGCAAAGCCTGCTGATCGCCGCGGACTTCCCGCTCGAAGCCCTGATGGGCCAGCTTTATTCCAACGATCTCGACCCGCTGGAAGGACGGCAATTGCCGATCATGCATTCCTCGCGCGAGCATGGGTTTTTCAGCATCTCCGGCAACCTGGGCACCCAGTACATCCAGGCGGTCGGCTGGGCGATGGCAAACGCGCTGAGCGACAATGGCCAGATCGCGGCGGCCTGGATCGGCGATGGCGCAACCGCGTCCAACGACTTTCACGCCGCGCTGCTGACCGCTTCTGTCTACCGGCCCCCGGTGATCCTGAACATCGTCAACAACCAATGGGCGATCTCGACCTATACCGGCGTCGCTACCGGCGGCTCGCGCACCTATGCATCCCGCGCGCGGGGCTATGGCATCCCGGCGCTTCGGGTTGACGGCAACGACTATCTCGCGGTGGCGGCAGCGTCGAAATGGGCCGTGGAACGCACGCGGGCCGGGCACGGACCGGTGGCGATCGAATGGTTTACCTATCGTGTTGCCGCGCATTCCACCTCGGACGACCCGTCGGCCTATCGCCCCAAGGACGAGGCCAAGGCCTGGCCGCTGGGCGACCCGATCGACCGGCTCAAGGCGCATCTGGTGCTGCGCGGCGACTGGTCCGACGAACGCCATGTACAGACCGAGGCCGAGATCCTGGACGGTGTGACCGCCATCCAGAAAGAGGTCGAAAGCCACGGGACATTCGTGAACCCGAAACCGACATCGCCCTCGACGATCTTCAAAGGTGTCTACGCGGACATGCCCGAGCACCTGCGCCGCCAACGCCAGGAAATGGGGTACTGACATGCCAAGAATGACAATGATCGAAGCCCTGCGCGACGCCATGGATGTCAAGCTGAGCCAGGATCCCAAGGTTCTGGTCTTTGGCGAGGATGTCGGCTATTTCGGCGGCGTGTTCCGTTGCACCGCCGGGCTTCAGGCCAAGCATGGCGAAAACCGGGTGTTTGACACCCCCATCAACGAAAGCGCCATCGTCGGCATGGCGGTCGGCATGGCCGCGCAGGGCATGCGCCCCTGTGCCGAGGTGCAGTTCGCGGACTACGTCTATCCCGCCTATGACCAGATCACCCAGGAGGCGGCGCGTCTGCGTCACCGCTCGAACGAGATGTTCACCTGCCCTCTGGTGGTGCGGATGCCCACGGGCGGCGGCATTTTCGGCGGCCAGACCCACAGCCAGAGCCCCGAGGCGCTGTTCACCCATGTCGCCGGGCTCAAGGTGGTGATCCCCTCGACCCCCTATGACGCCAAGGGCCTGCTGATCGCTGCCATCGAAGACCCGGACCCGGTGATTTTCCTGGAACCCAAGCGGCTCTATAACGGCCCGTTCTATGGCGATCACTCGGGCAAATCGGTGGGCTGGGCCAAGCACCCGGCGGGCGAGGTGCCCGAGGGCCACTACAGCATCGAGCTGGGCAAGGCGGATATCCGCCGCGCGGGGTCGGATGTGACCATCCTCGCCTATGGCACCATGGTCTACGTGGCCGAGGCCGCCGTCGAAAAATCGGGCATCGATGCCGAGATCATCGACCTGCGCAGCCTGTTGCCGCTGGATCTGGAAACCATCAAGGCGTCGGTCGAAAAGACCGGTCGCTGTGTGGTGATCCACGAGGCCACGCGCACCAGCGGCTTTGGCGGCGAATTGATCGCCGAGGTTCAGGAAGCCTGTTTCTGGCACCTGAAATCACCGCTGCAACGGGTCACCGGCTGGGATGCGCCCTATCCGCACGCTACCGAGTGGGACTATTTCCCGGGTCCGGATCGGGTGATCCGCGCCCTTCAGAAAGCGATGGAGGACTGAATGAACATTCTTTCCGTAAAACTGCCTGACGTGGGCGAAGGTGTGACCGAGGCCGAGCTGGCGGAATGGAACGTCAAGGTCGGCGACGTGGTCAAGGAAGACGACGTTATCGCCGCCGTCATGACCGACAAGGCAACCGTCGAAATCCCCTCGCTCTATGATGGCAAGATCACCTGGATCGCGGGCGAAGTCGGCGACATCCTCGCCGTCGGCTCCGACCTCGTGCGCATCGAAACCGATGCCGAAGCGGTGGCCGAGACCAGCACGGCAGCGGAACCGGCGGACGACACGCCCGAGCCCGCCCCGGACGCCAAGGCACCCGAGGCATCCCCGGTGGCACCGGTAACACCCGCCGCTCCGACCACGTTGGCCCGTTCGGCACCGCCGCGCGCCGAAGGCATCGCGCCGCTGGCCTCGCCTTCGGTGCGCGCCCGGGCGCGCAAGGGTGGCATCGACCTGCGCCAGGTTCACGGAACCGGCCCCGCAGGGCGCATCACCCAGCAGGATCTCGACACGGTCTTCGCCCAGCCGCCACAGCCCGCCACGCAAGGCGGCGGCACCGGGCGCGTCGCCCGCACCGGAACCGAGGAAATCAAGGTCATCGGCATGCGCCGCAAGATCGCCGAACGCATGGCGCTGGCGAATGCGCGGATCCCGCATATCACGGTGGTCGAAGAGGTGGACGTCACCGGGCTGGAAGATCTGCGCGCCAACATGAATGCCCGGCGCGGCGACAAACCCAAGCTGACGGTGCTGCCCTTTATCGCCGCGGCCCTGTCCAGGGCGGTTGTGGATCACCCCGAGATGAATGCCCATTACATGGATGATGACGGCATCGTCATTCGCCACGCGGGGGTCAATATCGGTATGGCGACGATGACCGATGCGGGGCTGGTGGTGCCGGTTCTGCGGCATGTCGAAAGCCTTGGCCTGTTTCAGACCGCCGCCGAGATCTCGCGCCTGTCCGAAGCGGCGCGCACCGGCAAGGCCAAGCGCGATGAGCTGACCGGATCGACCATCACCATCACCTCGCTCGGCCCGCTGGGTGCGCTTGCCACCACGCCGATCATCAACCACCCCGAAGTCGCCATTCTTGGCGTGAACAAGATGGCCACCCGCCCGATGTGGGACGGCAGCCAGTTCGTGCCGCGCAAGATGATGAACATTTCGGCCAGCTTCGATCACCGCGTGATCGACGGCTGGGACGCGGCGGTGTTCGTGCAGCGCATCAAGACCCTGCTGGAAACCCCGGCCCTGATCTTTATGGAGGAGTGATCCATGAATACCGAAACCTGCAAGCTGCTGATCATCGGCGCGGGCCCGGGCGGCTATGTCTGTGGCATCCGCGCGGGGCAGTTGGGCATCGATACGATCGTGGTCGAGGGCAACAAACCCGGCGGCACCTGCCTGAACGTGGGCTGTATCCCGTCCAAGGCGCTGATCCACGCCGCCGATGAATTCGCCAAGGTGGCACATTTCACCGGCGATAACGACCTGGGCATCGCAACCGCGACCCCGACCATCGACATGGCAAAAACGGTGGCCTGGAAGGACGGGATCGTCAAACGGCTGACCACCGGGGTATCCGGGCTGCTGAAAAAGGCCAGGACGCGCACGGTCTCGGGCAATGCGCAGATCATCGACGGCAAGACCGTCGAGGTCGCCACCGCCGAGGGGCCGCTGCGGATAACTTGCGAAAACCTCGTGATCGCAACCGGTTCGCGCCCCTTCGAGCTGCCCTTCCTGCCCTTTGGCGGTCCGGTGATTTCATCGACCGAAGCCCTGGATCTGCAAGAGGTTCCGCAAAAGCTGACCGTGGTTGGCGGCGGCTATATCGGGCTGGAGATCGGCACCGCCATGGCCAAGCTTGGCGCGGCTGTCACGGTGGTCGAGGCCGCCGACCGGATTCTGCCGCAATATGATGCCGAACTGACCAAACCGGTGCTGAACCGGCTCAAGGCGCTTGGCATCACGTTGCACCTGTCCGCCAAGGCCAGGGGTCTGTCCGAGGACGGCAACGCCCTGCTCACGGAAACGCAGGATGGCGCGCTGGAAATCCCGTCCGACAAGATCCTCGTGACCGTCGGCCGCGCCCCGGTGACACAGGGCTTTGGTCTCGATGACCTGGGCCTGACGATGAACGGCCCGTTTGTGGCAATCGACGATCACTGCGCCACCTCGATGCGCGGCGTCTATGCCATCGGCGACGTGACCGGCGATCCGATGCTGGCCCACCGCGCCATGGCGCAAGGCACGATCGTTGCCGAACATATCGCGGGACAACCCTCGGTTTGGGACAAGCGCGCCATTCCCGCGGTGTGCTTTACCGACCCCGAGATCGTCACGGTCGGCGCCCTGCCCGGCGACATCGATGGGGCGCGAACCGCATTGTTTCCCTTTGCCGCCAATGGCCGTTCGATGACCATGGAGCGCGATGACGGATTCGTCCGCATTGTCCATGATCCGGAAACCGAGCTGGTGCTTGGGCTGCACGCGGTCGGCGCGAGCGTTTCCGAACTCTCGGGCGAATTTGCCCTGGCAATCGAGATGGGCGCGACCCTGACCGATATCGCGGCAACCATCCACGCCCATCCCACCTTGTCCGAGACGGTTCAGGAAACTGCCCTGAAATCGCTCGGCAAGGCTCTGCACATCTAACAAGGAGAGACGCATATGAAGGTATTGGTGCCTGTCAAGCGCGTGATTGACTATAACGTCAAGGTTCGAGTGAAGGCGGACGGAAGCGGTGTTGATCTTGCGAATGTCAAGATGTCGATGAACCCGTTTGACGAGATTGCGGTGGAAGAGGCGATCCGTTTGAAGGAAGCGGGCCAGGCGGATGAGATCGTGGCGGTTTCGATCGGTGTCAAGCAGAGCCAGGAGACGCTGCGCACGGCGTTGGCGATGGGGGCGGACCGGGCGATCCTGGTGGTGGCCGCGGATGACGTTCACAGCGATATCGAGCCGCTGGCGGTGGCCAAGATCCTCAAGGCGATCGTGGATGAAGAGCAGCCCGGCCTGGTGCTCTGTGGCAAGCAGGCGATCGACAACGACATGAACGCCACCGGTCAGATGCTGTCGGCGCTGCTGGGCTGGAGCCAGGGCACCTTTGCCTCCGAGCTTGGCATCGATGGCGACAGCGCGGTGGTGACCCGCGAGGTGGATGGCGGCCTGCAGACCATCAAGGTCAGGATGCCGGCGATCATCACCGTGGACCTGCGCCTGAACGAGCCGCGCTATGCCAGCCTGCCCAACATCATGAAGGCCAAGAAAAAGCCGCTGGATGAAAAGACGGCGGCGGATTACGGCGTCGACGTGGCGCCGCGCCTGTCGATCGTCAAGACCGCCGAGCCCGAGGCCCGCGCCGCGGGGATCAAGGTGGGTTCGGTGGACGAGCTGGTTGCGAAACTCAAGGAAGTGGGGGCTGTATAATGGCTGTACTTTTGCTTGCCGAGGTTACGGATGGCGAACTGGCGCTGGACGCGACGGCAAAGGCGGTGACCGCCGCAACCATGCTGGGCGATGTGACCGCGCTGTGCTGTGGCGCCTCAGCCGCCGCCGCGGGTGAGGCCGCCGCGAAGATCGCGGGGGTATCCAGGGTTCTGGTGGCCGAGGATGCCAGCCTGGGCCACCGCCTGGCCGAATCGACGGCAGCGTTGATTGCCAGCTTGGCCGGAGAGTATGAACATATCGTTGCCCCGGCCACGACCGACGCCAAGAACGTGATGCCGCGGGTGGCCGCGCTGTTGGACGTGATGGTGATTTCCGACGTTTCCGGGGTTGTCGACGGCGACACGTTCGAGCGCCCGATCTATGCGGGCAACGCGATCCAGACGGTGAAATCGGGCGATGCGAAAAAGGTCGTGACGATCCGCACCTCGACCTTTGACGCGGCGGGTGACGGCGGGTCGGCCACGGTTGCGACCGTGTCGGCGGCGGCGGATCCGGGCCTGTCGGAATGGGTCGAGGACAAGGTTGCCGAGAGCGATCGCCCCGAGCTGACCTCGGCGGGGGTGGTGGTTTCCGGCGGCCGCGGCGTCGGCTCGCAAGAGGATTTCGCGCTGATCGAGAGCCTCGCCGACAAGCTGGGCGCCGCCGTCGGAGCCTCGCGCGCGGCGGTCGATTCGGGCTATGCGCCGAACGACTGGCAGGTGGGCCAGACCGGCAAGGTCGTCGCCCCCGATCTCTATGTCGCGATCGGCATCTCGGGCGCCATCCAGCACCTCGCCGGCATGAAAGACAGCAAGATCATCGTCGCCATCAACAAGGACGAAGAGGCCCCGATCTTCCAGGTCGCCGATTTCGGCCTCGTCGCCGACCTCTTCACAGCCGTCCC
>NZ_JBNAFZ010000022.1:0-30684 GCF_049800935.1 Microbulbifer sp. S227A
ACAAGTCCACGGTGTATATCCCCAAGCCCTCCCGAAATCCGAAAGGGCAAAAGTGGACGACTTTTACGCCGCCCGCGACAACACTATGCCGTCGCTACCGTGGCCGAGTATTGCTCCGCCGTTCACAGAGCGTATGACCGACCGTGGGTTCCTTACCCGGGCTGCCCGCCTCGTGGAAATTGAAGCGATATCCCGATGTGCCGACCGTTGGCAGGACCGAAATAGTCTGACCCCAAGGGGATTGGTCCGGGCCACGCCCTTCGACGCTGCCATGCAGGGCCGCGAAATCCGCGAAGTTGATCGAGGAAATCGGCGTCTTGCGGGCCCGGTAGCCGAAGTTGCCCGGGGATTGCGCAAAATACGTGGCTTTAAGCGCCATGTTCTCGCGCACGATGACAGACATGATTTCCTGGCCCACGCGCTTGATCTGGGCGGCGGCCCGTTCGAGCGTGTCGCGGTCCGGCGCATAGACCGCGATGGAGAGGTGATGGTCGCCAAAGGCGATGCGCCCTGCCTCCTGGTCGTCCGCGGCCTGGCCCAGTTGTTCGCGCAGAGAGACGGCGGCATCGTCGGAAGCATGCATCTGGCGGATGATGCGTTGGATGCGTTCAGCCATGATGTTGTTCGGGATCGGGCTGAAGGAGTTCGTGAGCACGATATCGAGCGGCAGGTCGAGCGCATCGAGGAGCGTGACATCCGTGAGTGCCGGATAGGTTTTCATCGAAAAGAGCGCACCGTATTTGACTTCACCGGTCACGGCGTCGGTCAGGGTGACGACGTCGCCATCAAAGGTCGCGCAGCAATTGCTCAGAGTATGCGAGAGGGGCAGGGCGCTTTGCCCGAAGGCGATGGGGGAGAAGCTGCCCGCGTTCAGCGTATTGAGATAGCCCAGCCATTCACCGCCCTTGCAGGTCAGCCGCACAGGGTTGGCCGACGCAAGCGCCACCTCGAAAAAACCCATGACCTCGTTCAGCTCTTGCATCCGCGTCGCGCGGTCCTTGACCCAGGCCTTGCGGGCCAGCGCCCGCAGGAGCGGAATGCGCGCCGAAATGTCGGGGCGCCGGATGACGCTGAGATAGAGTTGGCGCTTGGCGGGGCGGAGGTCTTTGACATGGGCCTGCCAGCGCGCATCGATCGCGGCGGCAAAGCTGTCCCCGTCGATGGGACGCATCCCGAGATCCTGCGGGACCGAGATCCGATGGATGTAGAAGCCGAAGGCATTGCCGGTCTGGGCGACGATGGCCGCGACCGCGCGTTTGAGCGCGTCGAGCCGGGCATCCTCGCTGGTCATCGGGTTCAGACCATCAAGGCGCAGGGTCGCCAGGAGATCGCCCTCGCGGAGGACCATCACATCGTCGTCCGCGAGGGCGAAATACGGCAGATGCTCCGCGAGATAGCTCTCCCGCGCGAACGCCCCACCGCCCGCTTGATGCAGGGCGGCCCCAACAGTGGAAAGTGTGCCTGCATCAAGTGCCAAAGCTGTCACCCCCATGCAAGGCCCGGTTTTTCGTCGGGCGCACCGAGCCGTAGGAGACGCGCAGAACTTCGAAAAAATGTGGCTCGCGATCGGCGACGAACCAGAGGATCGGATAGGCCACGAGGCCGATCAGGAAGAAGAGCATCGACTTTGTCCAGATGAACGGCAGAACGACCCCTGTCGCCAGCACCACGAGGTATCCGACGGGAAGGCCCAGATACTTGGGCGGTCGGGCGAGGCCCAAAAAGAGGGGGGATCGTTCTGCCACTGCTCTACTCGGTTCTCAGGAGAAGCCGTCGACGATGGTGCCGGCCGAGAAGATCAGCACGATCCCGATGATGACTGAGGCGAACCAGCCCCAGTTCAGCCGTCCCATCATGCACATGAAGCCGGTGCCGATGACCGCGAGCGTTGCGACCGCGATCCCGATGGGACCGGTCAGCGCGGCCTCGACGGTTTCCAGCATGGTCTGGATCGGCGACAAGTCTTGCGCGAGAGCGGGTGTTGCGAAAGCCGCCAGGGTTGTGGCGACAGGCAAGAGGCGGCTGAGGCGATGTCGAAGCATGCGAAGTTCCCTTGTTTTACTGAAGATCGATGAGGACCGGAGCGCGCGCAGGCACCCGGGCAGCGACGCGGATGTCCAGCGCGGAAACAGGTGTACCCGCCAGTCGGGATCGGATCCGGTGGATGCGCGCGATGTAGTCGCGGGTCTCGGTGAAAGGCGGGATGCCGGAATACTCGACCACCCTGTGCGGCCCGGCATTATAGGCTGCCAGCGCCAGGTCGATGTCCTTGAACGTGGCGAGCTGGGCGAGCAGGTAGCGCGCCGCGCCATCGAGGTTCTGGGACGGATCGCGCGGGTCGACCCCGAGTGCGCGCGCCGTGTCGGGCATTAGCTGGCCCAAACCATAGGCGCCCTTGGGGCTGACGGCGGTCGGATTGTAGCTGCTTTCGGCCTCGACCAGGGCGCGGAAGAGGATCTGCCAGTCGTCCGCATCGAGGTCGACCTGCCGCAGGGCGCGGTTTCCCTTGTGGCGATCTGCCGTGGCTTCGATCAGGGAGAGGATGCCGTCGCGACCGGAAGGCGGCGTGGCGTCCAACGAGGCCAGAACGACTTCCGCCTCAGCACTATAACCCAGCCTCGCCCAGGCAGGTGGTTCGCCATGAAAGATCCAGCCGGATGTCCGGGCCGTGCCGTCACGGCCGAAGGCGATGACGTCAGCCGCGCTCCTCGAGGGTGATGCTGTAATCAGGACCAAAGCGCAGATCGCGCCCGTCACCGAACTCAAAATGATGTTTGAAGAGCCCCGGCCATATGTTGAAATACCGCGGCTCTGGCCCGTGCGGGGTGATCCGGGTCGAGACCAGAATGGCTTCCGGCTCGCCCTCGCGCAGGTAGATGCACTGGTAGCGCGGCTTGCCATCGTCCGTGAACCCCACGAGTTCATACCGGCAGCGGAACGCGATGCCCTTCTCGGACAGGTCTTTGACACCGTCGATGGTGATCAGGATCTGGTTGCGCGCTATCGGCATGTTCGGACTCTCCCCACGAGAGCCCTTCTACTTCACGATACTAAGGCCATAAAGTCATATAGAGTCAATACGACATATTGCAGGAAAACACATATTGCACGATAGTTGCCGCAACTTGTGCGGGAGAGCGACATGAAGCGACAGGTGATGGCAGCGGCGATGGGACTGGTGGCGGTGTTCGGAGCCCCAGGGAAGGCGGAGGCCTATGACATCGACTGCGCCATCATGCTCTGCATGGCGGGTGGATTTCCACCAAGTGCCGTCTGCGCGCGTGCCTACCGCACCATGATTCGTCGCATCACGCCCTGGCCGAGTCTACCGCCCTTCGGGGTCTGCACCTTCGCCCATGTGCCGGTTGAGCTGGGCGGGCCCGGTGGGGAGGGCGAGCTCGACACCAACCTGCCGGAATACGAATGGCTGAACCGGACCCATGTGATCTGGTTCACCGGTCGCTCCTATGAGCCGCGTGACGAGCCGCGTCAATGGGACTGGTCGATCCGCTCCTGTGATCGCGAGAACCGGACCTGCCGCTACATCCAGCGGGTCTACGGATCCCACGCGCCCTGGCCCGCGACATTCATCTCTGAAAGCGGGCAGGAGATCGCTTACCCGACCAGCGGTGGCCTATGGCACTTCTATTCCCGTAGCATCATGGTCGAATACGGCGACTACGAGGGCAACATGGGCCACTCGGAGTGGTTCTCCTACTGATCCGGAGTGCCTGATGCCTTGAGGGAAACTGGGCGCAGGTCGGCAAGGTCTGCATCGAAGCGTTCTGGATCGACATGCCAGCGGCGGCTCACCGAGCCATCATTCCAACGGTAATCGGTGAACAGGTGAAGATCCTGCACCCCGTCGCTCAGAAACCCTTCCTGGAAAGGCCAGCCTGTCTTTCTCTTCGCCATGTACCCGCGTCACTCGTACTGTTCTTGTCGTTCGTATCTTTCGTGCTGGGGGGGGATCAGAGCCTCAGGCAACGGACTATCGTTTCGCGAAGAGCTCTTCGGGGTCGACATTGAGCGCCTTGGCGATCCGTTCGAGAAGGTCGAGGGAGGCCGCGAACTTGGCGTTCTCGACCTTGCCCATATGGCCGCGGCTCACGTCGGCCCGATGAGCGAGCTCCTCCTGGCTGAGGCCGCGGGCGCGTCTCAATTCCTGGATGTTCAGTGCTACACGGTCCCGCAAGTTCATGCCCGCGAAACGGACATGGTGCGCGAAATATCGCCACGCGATATATGTTACATTCGGAGGTGCAGAGAAGAATTCTTGGAACGGCGCGAGATCGCCGGAACGGGATACCTGCCGATACGCAGGTCACGGGATGATCCGTCTCGCTAGCATTATGGGCCGTTCAATCGTTTTTTCGGAAAAGGGCGGCGCCGGAGGGAGTTGCCGGTACCGCAAATCGATCATTCACAGGGATGTTGTAGAGCAATCAATTCTTCCCCGATGGATTGCAGACTGGGGTCACATGGCCGATCTCTCGAAGCATCCCGGACATCTAGTGATCAGCCTCATTTCACCAAGCCCAATGGTCGCTTCACGTCACTAAGTGGGAAGCACGCGTCCGTCCTGGGAGAAACCACCATGGTAGAGACAATTGTCCGCCGCAGCCGTCGTCGCTCTGTCCAGAGCCGTCTCGACATCTCCTGACATTTTCCAAGTCGCGATGAAATTCGCGATGAATGTATCCCCAGCTCCGGTCGTATCCACAGCCCGGATTGGTTTGCCGGCGATGCTGCATGTTCTTGTGCCGTCGGAGGCCATCGCCCCCTCAGCGCCTCGCGTCACGACAACAAGCCTATGCCCGACCGCCAAAAGGCGCTCCATCTCGGCTTGAGCCGCTGGCAAATCCTCGCCCACGGAGCCGAATGCGAGATCGACAGCTGTTGTCAAAGGGTTCACGGCACAGTCGACTGACAGCGTGGCACCGCTTCCTTTCAGCTTCTCACACAGAAGATCACTTTCATTCAAAAGCCCGAAATGCACATGGTCCGCCGTGCGCAATATCTTGATTGCGTCCGGCCCGGGAAAATAGGCCGCACTTGCCCCGAACTCTTCGAATAAAAATTGACGATCGCCCTCTGCGCTATGCGCGATGTCGGTATAGGCCGTAACTTCCGGACGAATGTCGAGACCATCCACATTCACCGCATTGAGCACAAGCTCTTGCCGGGTCCAGCGCCCATCCGCGTCATCGCCCACAGCCCCGAAATAAGCGGCGTCATGACCCGTCTTGGCGAAATGAACGGCGACATTGAGGGCATTGCCGCCGACGCGAGCAATCTTTTGGGTGAGAAAACGGTCGATGCAATTGTCGCCAACGGCTGCAAGACGAAATCCTGTCACGAAACTCTCCATAAAGGGGGCGTGGGCCCGCAATCAGGCCCACGCTTTAGATCAGTAGGCGACGCGTTTGTAGTAACGACGTGTCACCAACGGGTGGTCCCGCAGCGCTTCAAGATGGGCGCTCAAACGCTCCAGAAGCGTTGCCATCATTGCCGGAGAAAGCAAGGCGCGCATCTCGTCGGACAGATCGCGGGGAGCGAACTCACGAATGTCGAGGATCGTGAAGCGATCGGTGTATTGCGGCGCAAAGCTTGCCACACGCTCGGCCAAGGCGTCATAGGCATCTTCGCCCCGGAACAGGATCAGACTCACACCTTTTTCGATCAGCTCAAGCGGACCATGGAAGAAATCGGACGCATGCACCGGGCGGGTACGGATCCATTGCATTTCCTCAAGGATACAGGTCGCGTAATAGAGCGTCTCCGGCCACATGTTTCCGGCGCCGGCGAACATATGGTAATCTGCGCCAGCGATGATTTTGGCGTAGTCTTCGGCTTTCGGCTCAAAGGCTTGCTTAGCCTTCAAAAGCGCTTCCGGCACGGTTTGCAGTTCTGCGACCAGCTCATCGTAATTGTCGATCTCGCCGCGCGCTTTCATCACCGACAAGGCGACCAGAAGCGACTGGATGTAGAAGGACTCGGACGATGTATCGTCTTCGGCGAAATTTACCAATGCGGGATTGCCGCCAAGGCCCAGCGGCGTTTCTGCATGGCCGACCAGGGTGATCAGCGTGCAGCCGATTTCCTGGAGCTTATCCATCATCGCGACGCTTTCTTTGGTCGTGCCGGACAGAGAGGGCATGATTACAATGGAGCTCTCGGTCAGGTTCGCGGATCCGGTAAGCACAAGCTCGGCCGGGTAATCTTTGTAGACTGGAAACCCGGACCGGCGATGGAGGAGTTGCACCGCAGGCTCCATCAGATAGGCGACACCGCCGGTGCCGAGAAAATAGAGGTTGCTTGCACCATTCTCGATGGCGGCAGAGATCACCTCGTCAATCCGGGGAGCCAGAGAGACTGCCCCGCCTTGGATCCTCAAAAAACGCGCTTCGTCAAAGTTGAACATGGACTTTCCTTTTCATATGGCCCGATTTGGGCAAAGTTCATCTGTCCGGCGCCCCGCGTGAGGCGACGGTTTGCCCGCTTCGGGGCGCTAGAGCCGAGCGACGTCAGCCTAGAAAGGTGGCAATTCGCTCCGAGAGCTGTTGCGCACTGTGGCGCAGGTGAGAGGAGCGGGTTTCAAGGGTGGCGCGATCATCTTCGAGTCGACCTGTCATCTCCGAGATCATCGCGCGGGTGGAAACGGGGGCGGGGCCGCCAGTGACAACGCGGCTTGCGACCGCAGAGGTTGGGTTTGTCCAACCGCGCAGGGTCTCTTCGGAGATGTCGAAGGTACGGCCGATCTCGGCCTCTGCGGCAGCATTCAGCGTGGTGATATCCAGACCCGAAGCATCCTCCCCCCGAGCAATCACCATCTGGACCGCGCGCCCGACAACATGGTGGGCGTCGCGGAAGGAAATGCCATGTTCGCGCACCAGACCGTCCGCAACATCGGTCGCGGTCGAAAAGTTGGCCGAACAGCGCGCCAAAAGCATCTCTGCATTCGGTTCCGCGGTCTCGAAGATCAGGCGCAGCAGCGGCAAGGCATCCGCGAACCGCGCAAAAACCGGCCAGGCATCGATCAACCCTTCGCGGACGCTGTCGAGCCCGATGGAATAGTTCGACCCTTTGACCGCCGACAACGATCCGCTCAGTGCGCCAATGCTGCGCCCGGCTTCGGCACGGAAGAACTCCAGAGGCAGCATATTCTTTTTCTGCGGCATGATCGAGGAGGTGCCTGCCACACTGTCCGGGAAGCGCAAGGTGCTGAATTCCCATGTCGTGAAGGTGTAAAGATCCTGCGCCACGCGCGACAGCAACACCTGACAGCTGGTGACGGCCCAGAGAAGCTCGGTGACATAATCGCGCGAGGCAACGGCATCGAGACCCGGCGTCGCGATGGCGGCAAAACCCAAGAGCTCCGCCGTCATGTCTCGGTCAATCGAAAAGGACGTGCCGGCAAAGGCCGCCGAACCGAGCGCACAGGCGTCGGCGCGCGGATAGACGGCGGCGATACGGTCGTATTCCCGCTCAATCCCGCGCGCCACATTGGCAAGGTAATAGCCGAAGGTGATCGGCTGGGCGGGTTGCAAATGGGTGTAGCCGGGCATCACGGTCTCGGCATGGCGCTCCGCCGCCGCAAGACAGGCCTGACGCGCGACGTTCACCTGCCTCAGAAGATGTAGACACCAGTCCCGCGCCGCCATCCGGTCCAGCGTCGACCCGATGTCGTTGCGGCTGCGCCCGATATGAAGCCAACCGGCGGCAGATTTGCCGATGATCTGACCCAAACGGTTTTCGAAGGCGAAATAGCTGTCCTCGAATTGCGGATCGAGGTCAATCGCGTCCGGCCCTTCGGCACGCACCTGCGCTATGCCTTTGAGGATCGCTTCTGCGGTCTCTTTCGCGATCAGCCCCTGTGTCGCGAGCATGAGCGCGTGGGCTTCGTTGAGCGCACACATCCGCTCAAGCACCACCGCATCAAACCCACGCATCGGAGGGGCATAAATTGTCTGAGCGACTTCCGGTGCGGTCGCTTCGGCCAGACGGGAACTTACGGAGTTTTGCATTCTTGCTTGCCTTGAATTGATGTCATTTCAGTCAGCCGCCTCTGGAGCGTCTGAAGACCTCCGGGGGTTGTCGCGTTGCGCAGCATCGGAAGGAGGTCCGATGCAACATCGGTGTTGGCGAGAGCGCCATATCGCCCAACCGTGTATTTCGTCAGGCAATCGCACCATTTGTCCGAGAGATCCCCCTCCGTCGCCGGAAGGCTCAGACTGCCCGGCGCGGCCTCTGCGGTCATGCTGTGCGGCTCGTCATCTCCCACGAACACCGTCACATGCGCGCCGGTCGCAATGCCGCTGGGCCCAAAGGGCAGATCATGCGCCTCGGCAATGTCGATCCGGTGCATCATCTCGCGGATACGTGGATCGGCAGGGGCGCCATCTTGAAACGCCTTTGCCTCGAAAGCATCAAGCCCCACACGCCCGGTCACGGCCGCTGTAGCCAGACAATAGGCCAGAGAAAACCGCCCCTCGTCTCCGCTTTTCGGCGGAGTGCTTTGCAAAATCGCGAGCGCGCGCGGGTCGAGCGCACAAGTGATCCGTTGCGGCAAATCGTGCTCCGACACCTCGGCGCAGAGCGTCAACGTGGCGTAGATCGCCGCATGGGTGGCGGTACAGCTTGGGTAGAGCTTGGTAACAAAGCCCGCTGGCGGAAACTCAGAGACATCCGCGTCTGCGGTCATGGCGCCTTGGGAGAACAGCGCGGTAGCAAGGCCATCGAGCGCGTCTGAACTGCCCTGCCAACCGGCGCGCGCCAGCTCGGCGCAGCGCACCCCCGAGGCTGCGGATTGACCGACCTGTAGCGGTTTGCCCATGCCACCGAACGCGCCGCGCCCCCCCGATGCAAGCGAGGCAGCCAGACGGACCGCAGAAAGGCTCTGTGCCTGATCCAGCCCCATGCACCGTGCCGCGGCCAACGTGGCCCCGAACACGCCCAAAACGGAGGTCGGATGCCACCCTGCGGCATGCAGCGCCGGGTTCCACACGGCCCCCAAGAGCAACATGGCTTTGCAGCCCGTCACATAAGCATCGACCAGCAGGGCCTCATCGGCGGACTGTCCGAACCGATTGACCGCCGCCAAAGCCGCAGCCAGGCTTGGCGCCGAAAGATGCGCCATCGCCAATTCCGTTTCGTCATCGTCATAATCCAGAAGATGCGCAGAAAACCCGAAATACAGCGCGGCATCCGAGGTGGACAGCCAGTGATCCGTCCCCAGCGCAAAACTGAGACCCGGCGCAGGCTCACGCGCGGTCGAAAGCGTGCGCATCAGCTGATCCGACCGAGGATCGGCATCCCCCGCAAGCGCCACGGCGAGCGTGTCGCAGATCGCATCCGTGGCAGCCCGGCGTTCACTCTCCCCGACCGGGAGCCCGACGAGATGCGACAGGCGTCTCTCGATCGAACCTCCGGCCAGTGAGGCTCCGGGGAGGGGAGCCCCGGAACGCGGGGATATCGTGGACGGCAGTGTCATGCGCTGGTCTGCATCGACGCTTCGATGTCCTTGATTTTCTTGTCGATCTTTTGAGCACCCGCGCCACGATAGGGACGCTGGTAATAGGCTTCCACGCGGGCGCCGACGAGCGAGATCAGGCTGCACAGGACGAAATAAACCACCAGGATCGAGCCATAGACCAGATAGGCCGGGCTACCGCCGCGCATGATCGTTGTTTGTTCAATCAGGATCTGACCAGCCCGAAGCAACTCCTGCGCGCCAACGATGGCCCCCAGCGATGTCGCCTGAACAACAGCGGTCAAAAGGCTGACGTAGGGCGGAATGATCACGGGCATGGCTTGCGGCAGGACGATCAGGAACAGGGTCTTGATCGGGCCAAAATTGAACGCAGCGGCGGTTTCGCGCTGGCCGGAGCCGACCGACTGAAGCCCGGCGCGCAGGATATGCGCCCCATTGGCCCCGCCCCAGATCGAGATGGCGATACAGGCCGACCAGAAGGGACCAAAGCCAAGACCGATCAGCGGCAAGATGAAATAGACCATCAGCACGTTGACCATAAGCGGAATGTCCCGCAGCACCTCACACAAGGTGTAGCCTGCCGTTTTGATCACCCGGATTTTCGACTGCAACATGGCGACGAGAAGGATGGCGATCCCGGTGGCCCCGATGGCCACTGTCAGGGACATCAGGAGGGTTTCGATGAAGCCTGCGAACAGGAAGACGCGATATTCATAAAGAAGCGACATGGTTACCTTCCCACATACGGCCGGTCGAGGCGGCGTTCGAGACGATGCCCAAGCGCCGAAACGACGAGCACAACAGCGAGATAGATGACGCAGATCGCCAGGAACATCTCGATGGAACGGAATTCATAGGCGATGCGGTCGACGGCCACGAAGGTCAATTCGACCAACCCGATGGCCTGAAGATAGGCCGAGTTCTTGATCGTGCTCACGACCGTGTTGAGCGTCGAGGGCAAGGCAGAGCGCGCCGCGATCGGAAAGACCACGAAGAGCCCGTGGTGCCAGGCGCGCAGCCCCAAGGACGCGGAGGCATTGCGAATATCTTTGCTGACAGAGGTCAGCCCGGCGCGGAAACTTTCGATGTGAAAGGCGCTGGCCCAGATCGAAAGCGCGACAACGCCCGACCAGAAAATCGACAGTTTCAAACCGAGGCTCGGAAGACCGTAGAAAACGAAAAAGACCTGAACCAGATACGGCGTTCCACGGATGAATTCGACATAGGCGGCGATGAGATAATTCAAAGCCTTGACCGATGACACGCGCAATGCGCAGCCGACAGCCCCCGCGAGCAGAGAGAAAATAATGGCGAGAAAACTGACGAGCAGCGTCATGCCCAGACCGTTGATCAGGTCCGGCACGGCTTCCCATATATAGGCCCAGTCTATCATGATGGCAGAGATCCGTTTCGGTTCATGGCTTCAAGAGGTGTTTGGGGGCCATGATGTCGGCCCCCAAAGCAGAGTCAGGATCACATATGCGGCGGTTCTTCGAGGAAGCCGCGCTTCATGACCTCGACAACGGCCGGTTCCTCGACGAATTCGGGAATGACCTCTTCATAGAACCCTTCTTCACGAAGCTGGTCGAGCGCTGCGTTCACGAAGGCCATCAGTTCAGGCTCATTCTTACGCAGACCGATGCCGTTCTGACCAAGATCAAGCCCCTCTTCGACCACACGCAGGTCGTCATAGTTCGACCCCAGCGTGTACACGAGACCGCCATCGCCGACAAAACCGTCCGCGCGCCCTTGCAGCAGAGCCTGAACGCCATCTGCCGTGGTGTTGAGCTGCATCATCTTGATGCCCGGAATGTTGTCTTCGAGCCATTTGATCTGAGAACCGCCTTTGACGATCAAGAGCGTCTTGTCCTCAAGATCGGCCAGTTTTTCCACCGGGCTGTCGCTTGGAACGAGCACGTTGGACGTGCCCCAGAAATAGATGTTCGAGAAGTCGATCACCTCTTCGCGGGCCGGAAAACGACCGAGAGTCGCGAGAATAAGATCAAGTTTGCCGGAGTTCAGAGAGGGGATGCGTGCCTCGCTGGTGACACAAGACAGCTCAGCGCCATCCTCGGAACCAAAGGCGTATTCGCCGATTTTCTTGGCCATTTCGACTTCGATCCCCATCGGCGTGCCATCGACACCGGACGCGCCGAAGGGCGGGCTGTCACATTTCACGCCGATGCGAATGACGCCTTGCTCTTGAATGGCCTCGGGAAGCGGCGGAAAGTCTTGGGCCGCGACCGGGGCCGCAAGGGTGCCAACGATGCTGGTTGCCAGCAGAAGGGCAGCAACAGAAGAAAATTTGGTTGTCATGGGATTTCCCTGTGGTTGGTTTTTAAGTGATTGGTTTGTGGTGTAGGGGCGTTTTGCCCTTTGGCCTGAACCTTCTTGTGGGTTCAGTGAAGGATTTGACTGAGAAAGCGCTGTGTGCGTTCCTCACGCGGGTTGTCGAAAAACTCATTCGGCGGCGCACTTTCGATCACAGAGCCCTGATCCATGAAAATGACGCGATCCGCGACCTGACGCGCGAACCCCATCTCATGGGTGACACAGACCATCGTCATGCCCTCACCCGCCAGTTCCGCCATCGTGTCGAGCACTTCGCGCACCAGTTCAGGATCGAGCGCAGATGTCGGCTCGTCGAACAGCATGATCTCCGGCGACATACAGAGTGAACGCGCGATTGCCACCCGTTGTTGTTGCCCGCCGGAAAGCTGGCTTGGATATTTATGTGCCTGATCGGGAATGCGAACGCGTTCGAGGTAGTGCATGGCAAGCTCATTGGCCTCGGCGCGGGATTTGCCCCGCACCCAACGCTGCGCAAGGGTGCAATTGTCGAGGATGGTCAGATGGGGATAGAGGTTGAAGTTCTGGAACACCATCCCGACCCGGCGGCGCACCTTGTCGATGTTGGCTTTGTGGTTATTCACCTCGATGCCATCCACCACGATAGAGCCCGACTGATACTCTTCGAGGTGATTGATGCAGCGGATCATCGTGGATTTGCCTGACCCCGAGGGCCCACACACGACCACCTTTTCACCACTCGCCACGTCCAGATCGATATCGCACAGGACGTGCATTGATCCGAACCACTTATTGACCTTTCGGAATTGAATCCCGCCCTGATCTCCCGAAGCTTCCGACATCCCTGACCTTTCGTTTTTCGTGAGGACCGTGTTTTGCCTCAACTTGTTTGACAACACATCACCACAACGCCTTGTTTTCTGTCAATGCTGGATTTGAATTTTCTTCAAAAACCTAAAATTCCCTTATTTTTATAAGTTTTAATTGAAGTCTACGACAGGGGAGGGCTTAATGTTGTCAAACAAATTAGGAATCACAGCTCATGTTCGACCCCCTATCTACGCGCCTGGCCGCCATGAACATCCATTATTTTCGTCACAGCCTGGCTCACTTTCTCGATGATGCTGCCGCACTTGGATTTTCCAAGATCGAGCTTTGGGCCGGCATGCCACACCTCAGCCTCGAGGATGCGACAGACAACGACATCAAGCATACAAAGCAACTCTTGCTGGAACGCGAACTGGCGCCCATCTGCCTGACGCCGGAGCAATGCCTGTACCCCATCAACCTCGCCTCCGAACACCCCGGAACGGCACGAAGAAGCCTTTCTTATTTCTTGCGCGCAATTGAGGTCGCGGAGGCTTTGGAGTGCCCCCAGCTTCTCGTCACTGCCGGATGGGGATATGCAAACGAGTCCCCGACCGACGCTTGGAACCGCGCCTGCGACCAGTTGGGCAAGCTTGCGCAAGAGGCCCAAAAGAAAGGCGTGACATTGCTGCTTGAACCACTGTCAAAAACGGAATCAAACCTGATCGTGTCGAGCACAGATTTGGCCCGCATGATGGAGGACATCGGTTCGGATCAGATCGCGGCAATCCTGGACCTGAATGCGATGACCGCCGCCGGAGAAACGCCTGAGGCGTATCACACACGCTTTGGCGAAAGGCTGCGCCATGTCCATATTTGCGACGGCACACCCGAAGGCCATCTGGCATGGGGCGACGGAACACTCCCCCTTGCGGACTATATACATAGCCTTGAAAAATCAGGATATACTGGAACCTATAGCTTTGAATTCGTAAGTCCCGACTACTGGCTCGATCCTCGCACGCCGCTTGCGCACTCCCATACTGAACTTCTGCAACGTGTATAGAAAGAGCCACTCATGACTGATCTTCCGCATATCGGCCTTGTGATCTCAGGCGGCACGCTCACCGCCCTCGCCGAAGACCCTTATGAAATCTGCGACTATGGGCAGGCAGGCAGCTATACCGTTCCTGAGGTGATGCGTCAGTTCGGCCATCTGGACCAACGCTTTCGCGTCACCGAAGTGCCCTTCGATCCCGTGCCCAGCTTTGACATGGGTTTCACGAAATGGCGCGACATCTATACATCGTGCCGCGTGACGCTTGCTCAGAATCCTGACATCGAAGGGTTTGTGCTGACGCATGGCACCGGCGCCTTGGCGGAAACCGCGTTTTTCCTCTCGCTCGTCTGGGACCTTGGGGTCCCCCTCGTCGTCACCGGCGCCCAACGCCCAGCCTCCGCCCAAGGCAGCGACGGGCCAATGAACCTCTTCCACGCTCTCAAGGCCGCAGCGGACCCGCGCATTTTAGGCTCCGGTGTTGTCGTTGCGATCAATGCCGAACTTCACGATCCGCGCGACGTTTCGAAATTCGACAATGCCGCGCTAGGCAGTTTTCGCTCGCCTTGGCGCGGGTCGCTTGGGCGGTTTACTGGAAATACGCTCGACCTGTTCCGCCCCATTGTTTCACATCTAATTCCAACTGCATCTGAAGCGTGGCAAAAGTTGTCTGACCTCCCGCGCGTCGACATTCTGTTTTGCCACAGCGACGGGGACACAACCGCATTGGAGGCCTTTTTTGCCGCAGGCGCTCAAGGCATTGTCATAGCCGGATTTGCCCCTGGATATGCGACAAGCGTACAGGCGCAGGCCCTTGAGCATTGGTCGAAGACAAAGGGCGGCATCGTGATCGCCGCCTCCCACGCCTCTGGCCGCGTCCCGGAAAACAGTCGAAATCACAGCCACGGCTTTATGTCCGCAGCGAGCCTATCGCCCGCAAAAGCGAGAATTCTCTTGCAATTGTGCGTATCACAACAAAAATCTTCCAAAGAAATTTCTGAGTTGTTTGACAGGGTGAGTGCAGGATGACCGACAGTATGGAAAAACTGAAACCGAGCGGGATCGAATGGCTTCGCACCAGCATTTTGGAAATGATTCAGGAAGACGCTTTGTCTCTCGGCGACAAGCTCCCCTCTGAAAAAGTGATGAGCGAACGCTTTCACGTTTCCCGCCCGACGCTGCGCGAAGCCCTCAAACTTCTCGAACGCGACTCGGTGATCGAAGCCCAGCAAGGCAAAGGCCGCTTCGTATCCGCAGGCGCGATGTTGACGATTGCGCGACCGATTACAAAGTTTGAAAGCGTTTCCGAGATGGTGCGCAGCCACGGTTACAGCGCAAAAACCAGAATTCTGGGCTTTTCCACTGTCCCCGCGAGCGAAGAGGTCGCAACCGCGCTTGATCTTGACCCGGACTCTCCGGTTCTGCGGGTCGAACGGCTACGCCACGCCAATGACGAACCTCTGGTCTATTCGGTCGACTGGATCCCCACCCATTTGTTCAAAAATGGCGAACAGCGCGAAGCCGATTGGGCTGGCTCCATCGTGACGCTGATGGCCGAAATTGATCGCCGCCCGGTTGCCTCCACGGCACATATCACCGCAACGATGCTCCCTGATATGCCAACAAAACTGCATGGCCTAGAAAATTTTGGCCCCGCCCTTTTGATTGAGGAAACCTGTTTTGCCGAGGATGGGACCCGTGTCCTTTTTGCCAAGGATTATCATCGCGGCTCTGCGTTCTCGTTTAGTTTCGTACGCAAATCATGAATGGTGACTCAAGAGTCGTTGCGATGTGTGAGCGCTGCGTGAACCGCGACTCTTGTTAGCCTTAGACCCCATGATCGCGGAGTGAACTTGACTAGGCTGGTGGCCTCTCCTGCGGCATTCTCCTTTTGAGGGTTGCGTCCGGTTGGCGGGCGCCGAGCCTCAATAATGGGGGAGAGACCAGATGCAGAGTAGCATGTTTATCGGATTGGATGTCCATAAGGCGACGATCTCAGTCGCGGTGGCGATGGGAGAGCGCGGCGGAGAGGTCCGGCATTGGGGGACGGTGCCGCACCGCCCTGATCATGTCCGTAAGCTGGTGGAGAAGCTGGCTGCGAACGGAAACCGGTTGTGTTTCTGCTATGAGGCCGGGCCTTGCGGCTACGGTCTGCACCGGCAACTCGTCGAGATGGGGCATGACTGCATCGTGGTCGCACCATCGCTCATTCCGGTGAAGGCGGGTGATCTTGTGAAGACCGGTAAGCGATGCGCAGCCCCCACACTTTCGAGCTGACTCCTGATCTGCGATTCAGAGGCTTCTTTGATTTGTTGGGAGTTTCTCGATGGGAGCTATAAGCGAGTTTCTGGCAAGTGTGCCTCGCCGTGCGGACGGCAAGCGGAATTGGCCGTCAGAGCTGAAGGCTCGGATTGTGGCGGAGACATTGATTGAAGGCGAGACTGTCCACAGGCCCATCCAGGCCGCAAACTGTCTTCCGGATGCAAACTGCTCCGGTGCCGGCGCTTTCATCACCAGTAATACCGCTCGATCGGTCCGACACCGAGAATCTTCGCGAGGCGGCGACAACACTCGTTGCTGCGGTACCAGGTCATCAAACTCGCTTCTATCTCTTCCAGGCGCTCCCTCAGCTGCGCAAATTCATCCGCAAGTGACGTAAACAGATCGCGCGCCAAAGCGGGGACGTTTTCATCAGCTATGATGCGTTCCAAAAGGCGCGGAATATGAGACACGCCTTTGGCCGCGGTCACTCCGAACTCTGCGGCATAACCACGGATCGTATTGGCAAGTTGCGTCCGGGTTGCGACAGCGCGCTCGCGAATGCCTGCCAGCATCAGTGCCGCCTGTTGCTCGGCGCTCTTTACCGGAACGAACCGCATCGTCGGGCGGCTCATCGCCTCGCACAGCGCTTCAGCATCGGCCGCATCATTCTTGCCACGCTTCACGTAGGGCTTCGCAAGCTGCGGCGCAATTAGCTTGTCCTCATGGCCGAACCCGGTCAGCAACCGTGCCCAGTAATGCGAGGCACCACAGGCTTTGATCGCAATGCCGGTCGGCGGGTATTTCGCAAAAAACTCCACCATCTCTTTCCGGCGCATCTTGTTGCGAAGAACCGATTGTTCGGCGGTGTCCACGCCATGCAGTTGAAACGCGTGCTTTGACGTATCCATGCCAATACGGATAATCTGACCCTCGGACGGCTCCTTCGTGTGAGATCTTCAACGACTCACTCTGGCACATTTCGATGCCGCTTGGGGGCCGTCCAGTCCAACAAGGTGGGTCTGCGAGGACCCAAGGAGGAGGACAGTCATGTCATCAAAGCTATCTGGAGCCAGAGAAAGGGAAGCCCGGGTGCCGGGCTTGAAAGGATAGAGAGAGCCTCATCCGGGTCCGGCGTGACAAGGACCCTGACCCATGGCCAAGAAAACGACCCGCCCGAAACCCTCCACCGAAAAGAAGACCGAAGCCGCCGGATCGGCCACGCCTGACGGCGCCGCCGACATCCGGATGATTCCGCTCAATCAACTGGAACCGAGCGCGCTCAACGTGCGCAAGGTTGCGGCAAGCGCCTCCGATGACGCCGAGCTTCTCGCCAGCATCCGCGAGACGGGTATCAAGCAGAACCTCGTGGTGCACGCGCTATCAGAGTCGCGGTTTGCCGTCGATGCCGGTGGCCGTCGCCTTAAGGCGCTGAAGCAGCTTGCCGAGGACGGCGTCATCCCTGCGGATCACCCGGTGCCCTGTCTCATCGAAGATGAGCGCGACGCCATCCTCACCTCCGCGACAGAAAACCTCCAGCGCGCGGCAATGCACCCCGCTGACCAGTTCGAGGCCTTTGAGAAGATGATCGCCGAGGGTCGCAGTGAAGACGAGATCGCGCTGAAGTTTGGCGTCTCGGTCGACTTGGTGCGCCGTCGGCTCAAACTCGCCCGTGTCGCGCCCGAGATCATCGAGCAGTTCCGTGCCGGCGACCTGACCCTCGAATGCGTGATGGCGTTCACCCTGACCGACGATCATGATCGCCAGTTGGCGGTCTGGAACGCAGTGAAGGGCGGCTATCACATCCATCCGCAGAGCATCAAACGCCAGCTGACCGAGACCGCGCATTCGGCGAACTCGGCCCTCGGGCGCTTTGTCGGCATCGAGGCCTATGAGGCGGCGGGCGGCGTTCTGCTTCGCGATCTCTTCGACGATCGCGCCAGCGCCCATATGGAAAACCCCGAACTCCTGGAGCGCCTCGCCATCGAGAAGCTGCAGGCAGCGGCCAAACCCTTCGAGGGAACGTGGAAATGGGTCGAGGTGCATCTCTCGGTGGACTACGGCGCGTTTCGGAGTTTCGGACGGGTCTATCCGCAGGATGTCGAACCCGATCCGGATCTGCTTGCCGAGGAGGAACGTCTCATCGCGCGCGAGGAAGAACTGGCGGCGCAGAATGACGGCGAGGATTGGGCCGACGCCGAGACCGAAGAATATTACGCCATCGAACCGCGCCTGCGCGAAATCGAGGCCCTGCAGCGTGAGCGGCAGCCTTACGCGGATGCAGATCGCGCCATTGCGGGCGTGGTTCTGACCATCGGCCATGACGGAGCGCTACGGTTCGAGAAAGGCCTGGTGCGGCCCGAGGATATTCCCACCGCACCCGAGCCGGACGAGGCGCATGCTGATGCGAGTGATGCCCACTCCCCTTCCCGGCCGCATGTGACGCTGCCGACCTCTTCAACTCCCGTGCCGACCTCCGACCCGGCCGCGACCTTTCGCAAGGCAGATGGGATTTCGGCGAGCCTGGCGGATGATCTGCGCGCCACGCGCCAGCACATCCTGCGGGCGCATCTGGCGGCGGATTTCGACGTGGCGTTTGACGCGATGCTCTATGCGCTCTGCGAGCAGGCTTTGGGGCGGTCCTACAACAACGAAGCGCTCGACATCTCGATCCGGCCCTTCCAGGCGCAAAACCGCGAGGTGCTGCACGCGGATACTGTCGCCCAAAAGATGCTCGAGGCGCTGGAACAGGACCTCGCCACCGACTGGATGACCCTGGAGAAACCTGAGGACTTCCGGGCGATGTCGGCGCTGCCCATCGCGGACAAGCAGGCGCTTTTTGCCTTGGCGACGGGTCTGGCAGTCAAGCCGCAGCTCTCCTCCGACAATCGCCCCTCCCCCATCATCGAGGAGATTGGCGCGCGGCTCGATGTCGATGTGGCAGCCTGCTGGCGCCCGACCGCGCAAAACTACTGGGGCCGGGTCAACAAGGGCCATGCAGTGACCACGGCACGCAAGCTGATCGGCGACGACTACGCCGAGGATCGCAATCGCGAGCGCAAAGGCGATATCGCGGCCGCGATGGAGCGGGCTTTCGCGGAAACGGCCGGCGAGACGGAAGGGTTCGACACGGCGACGGTTGCGAAGACGACGCGCTGGCTGCCCGACGGGATGGTGTTTTCCGGTGCCACAGACGCCGGTGCCGACATGGCTGGCGATGTGCCGGAGGCCAAGGAGGGGGATGTGTCCGCCGAAGATTCCCTGACTGACACTGAGAGCAATGAACCGTCGTCCCTGCCCGCCTTCCTCAGCGAGGATGCGGCCTGACGAGCCGAGCACCAACCTGAACCTGACCTGAACCTTGGGCCGTCCTCACATCGAGTGCGGCCCCTTCCGACTGACGGGTTGCCTACAGCCGATATCGGATCGGCTGGCCCGTCCCGGAGAGTTCACATGACCGCCACACTCGACCTTGACCCTGTGCGGGAAGCCGCATTGATCGCTGCGCAAAATGATGCGTTTCGCCGTTCGATCCTCGGAAATACCCCTGTTGCCGATGCGCCGCAGGGACAGTTCGTGATGACGCGGGGCGTCGCGGCGCTTGGGCCCGATGCCCGGCTGGAACTCACACGCCGCGTTGCGGCCTTCGGCGCCTTCAATGCTGATAGCGACCCCTATGGCTGGCACGAGATGGGCGTCATCGAACTTGATGGCACGACGGTCTGGTTCAAACTCGACCTGTACGATGTCGACTACCAATACGGCTCCCCCGAGCCGTCCGATCCAACGCAGACACGCAGGGTCCTGACCCTGCTTCTTCCGTCGGAATATTGACGACCTTTCTTCCCAACACCGCCCCGGACCGCCCTTGCACCAAGGGCGGTCCTTTCGTGCTGGCGGATTCCAAGGGGCGCGATACCCGCGCCCCGCCCGCCGCAGGAGACCAGAGATGGCCAAGACACTCGACTACCAGATCACCCTCTACCCGGCGCATCGTGATGGCGCTTTCGTCGTCACCGAGTTCAAGATGATGGCGAGTTACCCTGAAAAGCGCATCCAGGCCGCGGGCATGGTCGACCTGATCGACCAGGTGACGCAGTTCGCGATGGAGCATGGCGAGAGCTGCAGCGCCTCGGTGCGCTGTCTCGCCCCGCGCAAACCCCCGGGGTTCAAGCGCGTGACCGAGAACCTCTATTTCAACCTCGTTGATCGGACGAACGAGAAACGCGGCGACGCTGCGGCCTGAAGCCCCCGCAGGAAACCTCCAGGGCGGCCTCGTACAACGGTCGCCCTCCCCTCAATTTCAAAGGACTGAAGACGTGACACAAGTGAATAATTTCTACGTGCAGATGCTCGAATCTCAGAGACGTGCTGCCGAACAGCGGGTCGAGAACCGTGCTGCCCTTCTCTCCGAGCTGCGCGGCCTCTGTGTGACGAACGTTGAGGTGCAATACGAAGGTTACGGCGATTCCGGCAATGTCGAGGATGTCGTCGTGACGCCTGACACGATCACTCTGACAGAAGAGCTGCGCCGCCGGGTCGAAGACTTCGGTTGGGACTTTGCCTATGCGCTGAGCCCCGGCTTCGAGAACAACGAAGGCGGTTATGGCGAACTCACTTGGGCACTCGCGACTGACAAAATCGATGTCAGCCACTCGAACCGCTATATCGAAACCAACACCACCGAACACGAGGGGCTTTGATATGGCTCATCCCCTCCATCACGCCGAAAGCTCAGCCCGAAAGTTCGGCGGTGTGCCAGATGACTATCAGTTCGTGCATGACTGGTTTGATTCATCCAAAGAGCACCTAGGTCTCTTTGTTCACAGAGCCCAAAAACATCATACCGTTGGGATCTATGATGCTGAACGCCACTTCGGTCGCAGCCTGACCAACAGCGCGGGCCGGGTCGTCCCGATCCGCTGGATCGGCGAGCAGCATGTGCGCGAAGACTGCCAGGGGCGGATCCCGTCGCTGGCGGACTGGCTCGGACGCATTCAGCCGGAGCCGTGGATGGCCAATGGCCGGATCGACAACGATCCGACGCAGATTGGCAGCGATCCGCGTGCGGTCTGGATCGAGGCGGTTGCCAATCACCAAACCATTCTTGGCTTTGAGGATTGGCTTCTCAAGGTCTCGGTCGAGCACGTCCAGCATCGCCAGAATTGCGCCGCCGCCTGATCTACCGGACGGCAAAGCCACCAACCATCTGATCCCATCCAGATCGGCCCGCCTGAGTCCCAACCGGCTCGGCGGGTCGATTGCGTTTCAAGAAAGGACATCGGCATGCAAGACCCTGTCTACGAGGAGGCCCACCACGGCCACACCATCAAAATCTACTACGATCCAGACGCGGAAAGCCCACGGGAGTGGTCCAACCTCGGCACGCTGATCTGCTGGCATCGGCGTTATCGGCTCGGTGACAGGCATCAGTTCGACAGCCCCGAGGCATTCCTTAGCGATCTTGCAGGTGTCTCAGCGCAGAGCGACCTCTCGATGGACCAGCTGCGCGACCGAGCCGAGCGCAAGGCGGTCATTCTGCCCGTGTTTCTCTACGACCATTCCGGGCTCGCCATGAATACCATCGGATTCCACTGTCCGTGGGATTCCGGCCAGGTTGGCTATATCTATGTGACGCTTGAGGCAGTCAGGCAAGAATTCGGCTTGAAGCGCGTCACCAAGGCGCTGCGCGAAAAGGCAGCCGACATCCTGCGCGGCGAAATCGTCAGTTACGACGCCTATCTCGGCGGCCGGGTCTATGGCTATGTCATCGAGCAGGACGGCGAGGAGATCGACGCCTGTTGGGGGTTCGTCGGAGACTATGAGCTGGACTGCCTGTCCGAGGCGCGTGCTTTTGTGGACCAGTTGATTTTGCGAGACGTACACAGCCCCGCTGCCGCGGAACAGAGCGCAAGCCCGCCCCCGAGTTGAAATGCGCGCAATACTCATATATCGTATTCATGCGTAATCGGAGATGAGCATGGCAAGCACGAGCGTCACACTTGGCCCCCATTGGGACGAATTCATCGCCCTGATGCTTAAAGAGGGGCGTTACGGGTCAACCAGCGAGTTGATCCGCGCCTCTCTGCGCCTGATGGAGGAGCAGGAGGGGCAGCGGGCGCGACTTCGCGTTGCGCTGATGGAGGGCAAACAATCCGGTGACGCCGGTCCGCTTGACATGGATGAGATCAAGCGCGAGGCGCGGAGCCGTTCCGGCGCTCCTGATGCGTAGGATTCATCACTCCCAGGCGGCAAAATCCGACCTCGTCGATATCTGGGTCGAGACACATGGGCAGTGGGGCGAGGCGCAGGCGGACCGCTATCTCGATGATATCGATCGCGCCCTCAAGGGTCTCATCGCCAACCCGCAAATGGGGCCTGACTGTTCCGATCTCTTGCAGGGTGCGCGGAAACTGATCACGGGTCGCCACCTCGTGTTCTACGAGGTGTACCCGGACAGGATCTTCGTGATCCGGGTCTTGCATCAGTCCATGGACGTGCCGAGGCATCTGCGGTCGTCCTGATAACGGGCAAATTTGCACCGGGGCTTTGCCATAAAAGAGCGAGAGACAGGGCGGGAGGGGTGACCCCTCCCGGGTGAGAGAGTGCACGCGGGGCTCGGGGCCAACCCTAAACCCCGGAGATTGCCGATGAACGCTCACCCCCATTCCGTCCCTCTTGCGCCCGAGGCCGAGGCCCCTGCCCGCCCGGAAGCCTCGCGCTTCGCCCAAAACCTGATCCAGGCTGCAAGAACCCTCGTCCCCTTGTTAGAGGCAGGCAGGTCCATCGACGCCGCTGCCCTGCGCGCCGCGATGGAGGATGCTTTCGGCGCAAGCGACACGAGTGGTGCCTGGGTCTGGAAGGACGCCTATGAGGCCGCCGAGGTGGCCCAGATCCTGATGCTCGCACGCTACGGCGCGCTGATGCAGCGGCAGGCACCCTCGCCGCAAGCCTTTCTCACCATGATCGAACGGCTGGCTTGTCTGGCCCCGTCGCACACGCGGCGCTCCGAAGACAGTGTCCGGCTGCAACAATTCTCGACCCCTCTTCCCCTGGCGGCCATCGTCTCGCATGCGGCGGGGTTTCGGGACGACGACCTGATGCTCGAGCCGTCGGCGGGCACCGGCATGCTGGCGATCTTCGCCCGGATCGCAGGCGCTCGCCTGGCGCTGAACGAGCTCGCGGAGACGCGCCGCGCGTTGCTGGAGCAGCTATTCTCCGACGCTGCAGTCTCGGAACACGATGCCGCCTCGATCGACGACCGTTTGGATCGGTCAATCACGCCCTTGGTTATTGTGATGAACCCGCCGTTTTCTGCGGCCAACCATGTCGAGGGCAAGTTCCGGCAGGCCACCAGCCAGCATGTTCTCTCCGCCCTGGCGCGTCTCGTGCCCGGCGGGCGTCTCGTCGTCATCACTGGCGAGAGTTTTCGCCCCTCCACGAAGAGTTTCCAGTCGACGTTTCAGCGGATCGGGCAGAGCGCTGACGTTGTGTTTTCCGCAGCCATCGACGGCAAGGTCTTCGCTCGGCATGGCACAACGATCGACACTAGGCTGACGGTGATCGACAAGCGCGTGGCTGGTGCTGAAGAGACCGCACCAGCTGATATTGACGCCGCCTATCATCCGATCTGCGCGACCACGAGTGATCTTCTCTCCGCAGTGCTCACCCATTGTCCCGCGCGCCGCAACCCCCTGCCCTGCCCCACTGGCGCGGCTCTTTCGGTGCCACCTCGCCCGACCCGCACCAACCTGCATGCCCTGCGCAACGCCGCGCGCCAGGAAACCCGCGCCCTCGCCGAAGAACGCGCGAGGCATCCCTTCGATGACGTCGAAACCGCCCCGCTCGACTACCTGCCGAAAGCCTGGAGCGAGCCTGACGGCGCTTTGCAGGACACGGTCTACGAGGCCTATGACCTTCAGGCGATCCGGATCGATGGTGCGGTGGAGCATCCGACTGCTCTCGTGCAGTCCGCCGCCATGGCCTCGGTTCCGCCACCCATCCCGACCTACCGCCCCGTCCTGCCGAAGTTCCTCATCGCCGACGGCCTACTTTCCGCGCCGCAGCTCGAAAGCGTCATCTATGCGGGCAATGCGCACGAGACGCATCTCAAGGGCTGGTTTAAGCGCGGCGAGATAGAGGGCCAGTTGATGGCCGCGACTGAGGGCGACAACGGTGCCTTCCGTCTGCGCAAGGGCTGGTTCCTGGGTGATGGCACCGGCTGCGGCAAGGGGCGGCAGGTCGCGGGGATCATCCTCGACAATTGGCTGCAGGGACGCCGCCGCGCGGTCTGGGTGTCGAAAAGCGACAAGCTCATCGAAGATGCGCGCCGCGACTGGATGGCGCTCGGTGGGCGCGAAAGCGATATCGTGCCGCTCTCGAAATTCCGTCAGGGCAGCGACATTCGTCTGCCCGAGGGTATCCTCTTCGTCACCTACGCCACTCTGCGCTCAGCCGAGCGAGAGGGCAAAGCCTCCCGCCTCGATCAGGTGACGTCTTGGCTCGGCGAGGGGTTCGACGGGGCCATCGCTTTCGACGAAAGCCACGCCATGGCGAATGCCGCCGGCGAAAAGTCCGACCGCGGCGACAAAAAGGCGTCCCAGCAGGGTCTCGCTGGCCTCGCGCTGCAAAACGCCGTGCCCGATGCGCGGGTGCTCTACGTCTCAGCGACCGGTGCCACGGTCGTCGGCAATCTCGCTTATGCCTCCCGTCTCGGGCTCTGGGGCACCGGGGATTTCCCCTTCGTGACGCGGGCCGAATTCGTCGCCGCGATGGAAGCCGGGGGTATTGCCGCCATGGAAATGATCTCGCGCGATCTGAAGGCGCTCGGGCTGTATCTGGCACGCTCGCTCTCCTATGCCGGGGTCGAATACGAGATGCTGGTGCATGAGCTGACGCCTGCGCAGGTCGCGATCTATGACAGCTACGCTGATGCGTATCAGATCATCCATACCAACCTTGAGGCAGCGCTGCAGGCGTCCGGTATTTCCTCCGAGACCGGCACCTTGAACGCCCAGGCGAAATCCGCTGCGCGCTCGGCCTTCGAGAGCAACAAGCAGCGTTTCTTCAATCATCTCATCACCGCCATGAAATGCCCCTCACTGATCCGCGCGATCGAGGCGGACCTGGCAGCGGGTCATTCGGCGGTGATCCAGGTGGTCTCGACCAGCGAGGCGGTGATGGAACGCCGCCTCGAAGACATCCCGCCCTCCGACTGGGACGACCTGCAGGTCGATTTTACGCCGAGGGAGGCGGTCATGGAGTATTTGATGCACAGCTTCCCGACGCAACTTTTCGAGCCCTATACGGACGAGAATGGCGATCTGCGGTCGCGCCCCGCCCTCGATGGCGATGGCAATCCGATCATCTGCCGTGAGGCGGAACGGCGACGGGACGATCTTGTCGAGCATCTGGGTGCCCTCGCCCCGGTGCAGGGCGCGCTCGATCAGATCCTCTGGCATTTCGGCGGGGACGCTGTGGCCGAGGTCACGGGGCGCAAGCGGCGCATCGCGAGGACGCGTGAAGGGCGGCTCAAGGTCGAGAACCGCCCCGCCTCCTCCAACCTCGGTGAAACGCAGGCCTTCATGGACGATGCCAAACGCATCCTGATCTTCTCCGATGCCGGTGGCACCGGGCGCAGCTATCATGCTGATTTAGGCGCCAAGAACCAGCGCCTCAGGGTGCATTACCTGCTGGAGCCCGGCTGGAAGGCCGACAACGCGATCCAGGGGCTCGGGCGCACCAACCGCACCAATCAGGCGCAGCCGCCGCTCTTCCGCCCCGTCGCGACCAATGTGAAAGGCGAGAAGCGGTTTCTCTCCACCATCGCGCGCCGCCTCGACACGCTTGGTGCCATCACCAAGGGGCAACGCGAGACCGGCGGTCAGAACATGTTCCGCGCCGAGGACAATCTCGAGAGCCCCTACGCACAGACGGCGCTGCGACAGTTCTTCTACAAGCTGCGTGCGGGCAAGATCGACGCCTGCTGCTATGCGAAATTTCAGGAGATGACCGGGCTGACGCTCGAGGAGGCGGATGGCACGATGAAGGAAAACCTGCCGCCGATCCAGCAGTTCCTGAACCGCTGCCTGGCACTCCGCATCGACATGCAGGACGCGATTTTTGAGGCCTTCGGCGGGTTTCTTTCGGCCATCATCGAAGATGCGCGCCAGGCGGGCACGCTCGATGTCGGCCTCGAAACCCTGCGCGCCGAGAAGTTCGTCATCACCGACCGCAAGGTCATCTTCGAGCATGAGGCGACGGGCGCGACGGCCACCGCCCTGACTGTCGAGCGGACCGATCGCAACGATCCGCTCACCCTGCCCCTGGTCAAAGCCATCTGCGCGGATACAAAAGGCGCCACGCTCTGCTGGAACACCTCCTCCAAACGCGCGGCCCTGATGGTGAAGGCGCCGGCCTTCATGGATGAAGACGGCGTGCCGATCCTGCGTGTGAAACTGCTGCGGCCCATGGCAACAGAAATCCTCGCGCTGACCGAGTTCTCGAAATCACACTGGGAAGAGGTCGATGATGCGATGTTCGAACAGCTTTGGCAGGCCGAGGTTGAGGCCGTGCCCGAGTTCACAACCTCGAAGATCACGCTGATCTGTGGGTTGCTCCTTCCGATCTGGGATCGGCTGCCCGCCGACAACATGCGCATCTATCGTCTGCAGACTGAGGATGGGGAGCGTGCCATTGGCCGTCTGGTCAGTCAGGAGCAGCTTCTCAATGTCTATGCGCGGCTCGGACTCGACTGCCAGGTCGAGATGACGCCGCAGGAGGTGTTCTGCGCGGTGATGGAGGCGCGAACGACCTTGAGCCTGCTCGGCGGCTATCAGCTGCGCCGGTCGTTGGTCATGGGACAGCCGAGGCTCGAGCTCATCGGTGCGTCGGGTGCGGCCTTGCCGGGACTCAAAGTCTTGGGCTGTTTCACCGAGGTGATCCAGTGGAAGACGCGGGTGTTCATCCCGGTGGACGGCATCGACGTGCTGACGAGGGTCCTCGCCGAACATCCGGTTGGCGCCAGCGCCTCGGATGTCGCCGCATGAGCGTGCGGCGCAGCATCGCAGACCTCTCGGCCGATCTTGCGGACCGTGCCGAGAGTTTCTGCCGCTTGTATTTCCCCGAGGGGCGCAAGCAGGGCAATTATTGGCAGGTTGGCGATACCTCAGGCTCCAAGGGTCAGAGCCTTGCCATCCGGCTCCAGGCGCAGGGTGGTCGTAAAGCCGGGTCCTGGACCGATTATGCGACGGGTGAATACGGCGACCTGATTGACCTGCTGCGTGAACGGCTTGGGTCAGTCACGCTCAAGGAAACGCTGAGGGAGGCTCGATCCTTTCTCGGCGAGGCCCCCTGCCCTCCAGCATCTCGTGAAACCCAAAGCGCTGAGCGCCCGGATGCAGCCTCCAGCAAACGCATCGCGCGGGCGCGCAACCTCTTTGCCGCGGGCAAGCCGGTCCTGGGCACCCTGGCCGCCACCTATCTGCAGCGGCGCGGGATCATACGGCTTGGACCTGCCCTCCGCTATCACCCGCGGGTCTTCTTGCGGAAGGGCGAGGACGATCCCGATCCGCGGCAAAGGACCCCTGCCCTACTGGCGAAGATCACCGACAATCGGGGCCAGATCACCGGATGCGCAAGGGTCTATCTCGACCCGTCCACCGGCGGTCTGGCCGCGATCGAGAGTCCGAAACGGATCCTCGGGCAGCTTCACGGCCATGCCATCCGCTTCTGGTCCGGCTCACCTCGCAGCGATCTCATCGTCGGCGAGGGGCTCGAGAACATCCTCTCGGTTGGCACGGCTCTCCCGGAGTTCGATCTCGCCTCCTGTCTCACCGCCACCCATCTCAGCCTCTTCATCCCGCCGCCGGGGATCAAGCGTATCTGGATCGCGCGGGATAATGACGAAGCCGGACGCAACGCATCAAAGAGACTGCGTAACCAACTGGAATCACTTGGAATTGCCTGTTATGATCTCGTGCCGAACATGGGCGATTTCAACGACGATCTGCGGACTTTCGGCAAGGATGCGCTGCGCCGGTCCCTGTTAGAGGCCATGAAAGCACAAGGTCTGGAGATTGAGGACGGGTGACCGCCAACTTCCTCAGCGAAGTCTGAAAGGGCAAAGGTTCCGCGGGTTCGATCTGATCCCGTTTGGAAAAGGGGTGCGATGGACCAGCGGGTCGGGGCTGAGTGCCCCTCGCCCGGGCAGCAATGCGCCGATACCCGGAAAATTCCCCTGAGCCTTCGGCTCATTCCTCGCGGGACCAATTTTCTGGCCCACGGCGCATTCTCCGCTGCGCTCCGATCCTGACGGATGCGGCCCGGTCGCCGCCGGTCCTGGTATCGCCCCATCCAAATCGGGTCAGATCAAACAGAGGAACCAGACAATGCCCCATCAGACAGACATCCAAGAGGAGACCGGCGTGACCGCCGCCATCCTCGACCACCTTGCGCTTCACGGCGCAACGCCGGGACCGGGCGAAATCGATCACCGCCCCCTGCCCCAGCCCGACGAGGTCGAGCTCGCCATGGCGACGCTTTTTGAGACCACCATCGGCCTCCTCACCGGCAGCCAGCTGGAAGACAATCTCGAAGAGATGCTCTGGTCCCTCACTTCGATCTTCCATCGCCGGCTCACCCATATCCAGAAGCTCCTTGACGACAACGAATTCGAGGTCCGGGAGAGTCTGGCCATCCAAGACGGCTCCGAGGTCGCCTCGGTCGAGCTGGAACGCCTCCAGATGATCGGGCTGAAGCTCTGGGACCATCGCGACGCTTTCGAGCAGATGCGCGATCTGGCCGTGGACCACTTCTCGGCCGCCACGGGCTCGCCCTGGCTGCCCCGCACCGGATCCAAGGTCTCGCATCGCGGCTTGACCTCCGCCGTGGTGGACAGCCGGGCCTATCTCTCGGCAAAGCGCCGCAAGGAGACCGAAGTGCACTGCCCCGAAGGTACAAGGATCGCCTTCTCAGGGGGCGATTATCACGCCTACGATCTGATCTGGTCCGTGCTCGACGCCACGCACGCCAAATACCCCGATATGGTGCTGCTTCACGGCGGCACGCCGAAAGGCGCCGAGATGATCGCGGCCCGTTGGGCAGATACCCGTGGCGTCACCCAAGTGGTCTTCAAACCCGACTGGAAGAGCCACGGCAAGGCCGCCCCCTTCAAGCGCAATGACAAGATGCTCGAGACCATGCCGCAGGGTCTGATCGCCACCCCCGGTTCGGGTATCACCGAGAACATCGTCGACAAGGCCCGCAAGCTCGGGATCCGCATCAAGAGGATCGGGGCTTAGGCCCCGGTTCATGCGCCGCGCAAGAGATCTTGCACAACAGAAGGTTTCTTGGCGATCAAGGCCAGCAGAACCTGCGCCGGGCCGGTCGGGTGTCGGCGCCCATGTTCCCAGTTCAGAAGCGTGCCCTTCGCGACGCCAATGCTCTTGGCAAATTCCGCCTGGGACAGGCCCGTCCGTTGCCGGACTTTGGCAACATCAACCTCCGCCACGGAGACTTCATGGACCTTCGCGTCGGCCAAGTCGCCATCTGCGAAGGCCAGCGCCTCTTCCAGCCCCTTGGAGATGGATTCGAATGCACTCATGTTGCGTCTCCATATTTCGCGACAAGCGCCTTGCTCATCTCTACTGCCGCGGCCTGTTCGGTTTTCGACAGGTTGGCTTTCTCATTCTTGGCGAAGACCGTGATCAGGAAGATCGGCATATGGGTCCCGCCAAAGACATACACCGTCCTGAAGCCGCCGCTCTTGCCGCCCCCTTCTCTCGGGATGCGGACCTTGCGCAATCCGCCACCAAGAGAGATGCCCGCTTCCGGATTGGCGGCAATGAAGCTGATAGCGGCCTCGCGCTCCTGGTCCGACATGATTGCCTTGGCGCGCCTCTGGAATTCGGGCAGTTCGACCACTGTCTGCAATCGTGTCATCTTCAGTACCATATAGGTTTCGGCGGCGTATGTGTCAATGACGTATAGCATGAGCATTAGAAGGGCAAGTCGGCGACGCTTGCCGGAGCTAGAGAGCATGTCCAGTCCGTTGGTAGCGGCGGTCCTTGGTCAAATGTCCTGTCACATTTTCTGACCAAACCAACCAGCCGGGCTGTCATTTAGGGCTATTGGATGGTTGCGGTGTCTCGTGGCGACCCGGCCTTTCGTTCCGCGCTCTGTTCGCCTGGAGCACTCCTCCGCATCGTGGGCGCTTCAGCAAAGACAATCGGCGCGGTAGTGATCCTGGGGGATGCGGTTTTGACATCTGCTCTGTGTCTTACCTCCGGTGAGTTCGAAGGGAGCCAGGGCCCTCGCGGCATCTCCATCGGCTGTTCACCCACATTCCTTCGCGGCCGCCGCACTTCTCCCGATGTCTGAGTTGCATAACATGCTGGTCGCAGCTGTCGTCCCGCCCACAAAGGTTGTCGCCGATCTTTTTCCCCTGACCCTGCGGGCCATTCCTCGCGAAGCAAAAAGACCTGCGCCTGCCCCTCTCCGCTTCGCTTCGCCATCGGTGTGGCCGGGCCTTGGCCAGCTGCAAGGTGACCATCATTGCAACGCAAACAAGGAGAAGAGCAATGACCACGAACTGCATCAAATTCACCAGCGCCGACATCGAAACCGCCAAGGGCGTCGGCTCCATCTCGACCCTGACATTCGACCTCGACATCACGGTCGAACCCGTCGCGAGCGCGAACCCGATGGCCCCCACGCACCGCGTCCTCGGCCGCTCCCCGCGCGGCAAGCTGGTCGAGTG
>NZ_JBNAFZ010000023.1:0-28570 GCF_049800935.1 Microbulbifer sp. S227A
ACTTTCCATCTAACGGATCGAAGCCACCGGCTTCCAGCCGGTCCGCTTCAGCGAATCTTCTGCTGATCTCTCCTCCTGAAATTTGAAGCCCGCTGAGGCGGTAAGGCTTCAAATTTCAGGAGGAGAGATCATGCGCTACTCGGCATCCGCGCACACGCGATTTTACCACAGATTCCATGTCGTATGGGCCACAAAGTATAGGTACAAAGTTCTACGGGGACGGATGCGCGCGCGTATCCGGGAGATCATCATGCAGACCTGCAATGAGATGGGGGTACATATTGTGCGCGGCGTTTTGGCGCGAGATCACGTGCATATGTTTCTGTCGATCCCGCCCAAGCTATCGCTGTCTGGTGTCATGCAGCGCATCAAAGGCCGATCATCGCGCCGCATCCAGATAGAGTTCCCAGAGTTGCGCAAGCGCTACTGGGGCAGGCGGTTCTGGGCCCGTGGCTACTTCTCCACCACGTCTGGGAATGTCACCGACGATATCATCCTGCAGTATCTGGAATTACATTCCTCCAAATGATGCCACCGGCGTCAGCCGGTGGGTCGTTCACTGCGGGATGCTGGGATGCCTTTCAAATTCAATGCGTCGCGGCGGGGTAGGTTTGCGAAGGCAAAGTACCGTGTGACGAACTGGGCCGAATACAACGAGGCGCTCCGCCTGCGTGGTGACGTATCGGTCTGGTTTGACGAGGACGCGGATTCTGGATGGTGCGCCATGCGCTCAGGCAAACGCGGCGGTCAGCAGCGATACTCCGATTTGGCGATTGAGATGTGTCTTACCTTGCGCGTGGTGTTCGGCCTGCCGCTTCGGCAAACTCAGGGCTTTGTGCGCAGTTTGCTCCAGCTCATGGAACTGGATCTCCCCGTGCCGGATTACTCGACGCTCTGCCGGCGTGCGCAAACGCTTCTGATCGTGTCTGACATCCGCACGGCCGGTGGCCCGATCACGCTGATTGTGGACAGCACAGGGTTGCGTGTCCACAGCGGCCGCGACCGGATGCGGGAGAAGCATGGGCTGCCAAAGGCTCGCAGAACATGGCGCAAACTGCATATCGGCTTCGACCCGGAGAGCGGCGAGTTCGTCGCGTCACGCCTGACAACCGAACATGCGGGAGATCCCGGCGCATTGCCTGCTCTTCTTGCCGAGGTGGCTGGTCCCGTTCACCGTTTCATCGCAGACGGAGCTTATGACGGTACACCAACCGCCGCAACGATCCGACAGGCTTTCGGTGAGGATGTCGAGCTGATCATTCCGCCTCCCAAGAACGCCGTTCCCGGAGAGTGCGCCGCACGCAACGCCCATGTCGAAATGATCGCCAAGGGCGGTCGTATGGCCTGGCAGAAGGCCACTGGCTATGGCCAAAGATCACGCGGCGAGGCCCAGATCGGACGTTACAAACAAGTCATCGGATCAGAGCTGCGCAGTCGCAAAATGGAGCCCCAGACAACCGAAACCAGGATAGCCGTCAAAACCCTTAACCGCATGACCCGTTTCGGTCGTGCGACCTATGAGCGTGTCGCATAACAAAACGGGGAATGGGGCAAATGCGGCCCGAACCGTCTTCATGCAACATCGTCAGCTCTACCGTGTTTAGCTCTACCGTGCAGCGAGCATACCAGCCGTCCGTGCAGATCGCGGTCAGCCAGTCACCACGACCTCTGCAACAGGTTGAATGTTTCTGAGACGGTTGGACTATCTTTGCGACGCTTCAAGGCAACGAAACAAAGACAAGCAGGCACCGAAACTGAATTGCAGACTGCAAGACCAAAGGATTGTTTCTGGTGGAGCGCGATGGAATCGCGGCATAGGCTTAAGCCGATGCCGGATCGCACCATCTCTAGCATCGAGGCTTCTTGGTCGACACGCGCTACCACCCCCAAACGATCGGCGGGATCAGTATAGATTTTGGACAATAGGCGATAGTGAACGGACCTTTCGGGGGTGCCAATCCAGGGCAGTTTTGCCAACTCTGGCCAGTCAGCCTTCTCAATCTTCGTTTGCCACCCAACAGGACCGATCACGCGGTAGGTGAAATCGGCAAGTTTGAGTGCATGTATTGGATCTTCGCTGTCCAATCCCATCGTGGCAAGGTCGTCCGGCCCACACAAATAGAACCCCACATCAATCTGGCCCCGTTTCAGCCATGTCATAATATCGCCGCTAACACCGTGGGTCAGTTCTGTTTCTATGTCCGGATGTTCTGTTCGCAACCGCGCCAGAATTCGACCAAGCCGAATAAACTCAGGATCAACGATCGTTCCGATCCTGAGCTTGCCACTGATCCGACCAGACCGTTGGCGGGCGCTGCGCTGAAAGTCAGTCATCGCATCCAGAACCCGTTCGGCCTTTGCCAGGACTGCTGCGCCATCGTGGCTGATCTGAAGTCCCGTGGGTGTTCTGTTGAACAGCGTGATTCCAGTCTCTTCACCAAGCCGCTTAAGTTGATGGCTGATGGCGGGCTGCGTCAGATTCAGCACTTCGGCCGCGCGCGAAACGCTGCCTTCGCGTGCTACGGTCACGAACGCTAAAATGCTGTTAATGTTAGAAAATCGATCCATATAGGAATTAATAATATCGCATTTTGCGATTTGTCATTAGGTTTTTTCGCGCTCATCGCCCAGAGAACATCAAAATCGGCGTTCTGGGAGGGAACGCAGACCGAACTGAGAGCTTTATGCAGCCGCCCGAAATGGCCTGTGTTAGCGCGTTGCTCGGCCCCCTTCTCAATACGCACTTCGCAATGAAACGACTGATAAGTGGAAGGCCAAGATGTCTGAAGGTTTGAACGGGTTCGATTATGTCGTGATTGGCGGCGGTTCTGCTGGATGCTTGATGGCCAACCGTCTTAGCGCTGATCCGGCCAACAGGGTGCTTCTTTTGGAAGCTGGAAAGCCGGACACCTATCCTTGGATCCATATCCCTGTTGGCTATCTCTACTGTATTGGTAACCCACGGGCCGACTGGATGTACAAAACCGAGGCGGACAAAGGCCTGAACGGACGCAGTCTTCTTTATCCGCGAGGCAAGACGTTGGGTGGATGCTCTTCCATCAACGGCATGATCTACATGCGTGGCCAGGCGCGCGATTATGACAACTGGGCCGAGTTGACCGGTGAGGAGGCGTGGAACTGGGAAAATTCGCTTGTCGATTTCAAAGCCCATGAAAACCACTACAAGCTGGATGATGGTGCCGATCCGGTCACGGGTGCCAACAGCAGGTTCTCGGACATGCACGGGCATGGCGGCGAATGGCGCATCGAGAAACAGCGTTTGAGGTGGGATGTCTTGGACAGCTTTGCCGACGCGGCAGTCGAAACGGGCATCCAGAAGACCGACGACTTCAACAGCGGCGATAATGCCGGGGTGGGCTATTTCGATGTGAACCAACGGTCCGGATGGCGCTGGAACACGTCGAAGGCGTTCCTGCGTCCGGCGAAGGATCGTGCAAACCTGACGATCTGGACAGAGGCCCAGGTCGAAAAGCTCAGCTTCGAGAAAGACGCCGATGGCGCGCTGCGCTGTGTCGGCGCAAAGGTTTACCACAAAGGCAACCCCGTCACTGTCACCGCCACTAAAGAAGTGATTCTGTCTGCGGGTGCCGTGAACTCTCCTCAAATCCTGCAACTATCGGGGATTGGTCCAGGAGCATTGCTGCAGGAGCACGGCATCGACGTGGTCATGGAGCAGCCCTTCGTTGGGGAAAACCTGCAGGACCACCTGCAAATCCGCGCGGTGTTCAAGGTCAAAGGGACAAAAACGATGAACACGCTCGCCAATTCGATGGTGGGCAAAGCCAAGATTGGACTGGAGTATCTGTTCAAGCGCTCTGGCCCGATGAGCATGTCGCCAAGCCAGTTGGGTGCCTTTACCCGCTCAGACTCGAGCCGCAGTCATGCCAACCTCGAATACCACGTGCAACCGCTCAGCCTTGAGGCGTTTGGCGATGATCTGCACGACTTTCCGGCCATGACGGTCAGCGTTTGCAACCTGAACCCGACCAGCCGTGGGTATGTGCGGATTGCCTCTGATGACTTCCGTGATGCACCCAAAATCACAGCGAACTACCTGGACACAGACGACGACCGGAAGGTCGCTGCCGACAGCCTTCGCCAAGTCCGCGAAATCATGTCACAACCGGCGATGCAGCCTTATGACCCCGAAGAGTACAAACCCGGTGTTCAATATCAAAGTGACGACGATCTGGCGCGGCTTGCAGGCGATATCGCCAGCACGATTTTTCATCCTGTCGGGACCGTCAAAATGGGCCGCGACGATGATGAAACCGCTGTGCTTGATCCACATCTGCGCCTCAAAGGGGTCGCCGGTCTGCGCGTGGTAGATGCCTCTGTGATGCCGGAGATTACCAGCGGCAACACCAATTCACCCACGATCATGATCGCCGAAAAAGCCGCTGGCTGGATATTGGCCGGCCAGTAACAGCCCCTATCAACAATCAAGAAGTCTCTGTGGAGGACCCATGCGTAATTCGTTTTCCAAGTTGCCGCTCACCGGTGTGAAGGTCGTTGATTTTGGACAGTATATTGCTGGTCCTGCGGTGGCGATGTTGCTTGGTGACCTTGGGGCCACTGTTGTGCATATCGACCCGCCGCAAGGCCCGATGTGGGACAGTCCGGCCAACGCCACGTTGAACCGCAACAAGCTCATCGTGAATCTTGACCTGAAGTCCGACGAAGGGCTGGAACAGGCCCGTGCGCTCTGTGCCGAGGCCGACATCATCGTCGAGAACTTTCGCCCCGGGAAGATTGCCAAGCTGGGATTTGACTTCGCTGCAATGCGCGAGGAACGCCCCGAATTGATCACGATATCCGTGCCCGGTTTTGCGTCTGACGACGCGGAGCGCTGTGAGCTGCGCGCTTATGAGAGCATCGTTGCGGCCAGTTCGGGCGTGTTCACAGACATGGGGTTGAACCGTGTCCTGATGGGATTGAACCCGTCGTTCTCGCCCTTGCCTCTGGCCTCGGCCTACGCCTCACAGATCGCGGCATCCGCGACGGTTCTGGCGCTGCAATCGCGTCAGGTGACCGGCCTTGGCGACCAGATCGAAGTGCCTTTGGCCGCCGCGGTCATGGAGGGTCTGTGCTACAACTCGATTCACGTTGATGGCATGCCGGAGCGGTATCTGACCCAACGCGAGGTAGAAATCGAACGCCGCCGTGTCGAAGGCCTGCCGATGAATGTCAGCTACGAGGACCTTCAGGAATTGATGGACCCTTTCTTTCGCAGCTACAAGTGCAAGGACGGACGCGGATTTTATGTCGTCTGTCCCAGCCACAAGCATCACGCGCGACGCTGTCTTGAGGTTCTCGGCATTTATGATGAATTGGTCGAAGAAGGTTTGACGTCAGAGGAAGACACCTACAAACCTTGGTCCGAATGGGAAAGCAAGACGTCGCTTGGAGTCTATCCGATGCCCAAGGACTGGGCTGACAGGATCGCGGCGCGGATGAAAGAGGTCTTTATGACCCGCACCTCGCACGAATGGAAAAAGATGTTTGGTCGTGGGCTCATTCCCGGAGCACCCCAGCGATGGTTGCAGGAGTGGATCCACGACGAGTATGCCGAAACATCCGGCTTAATGATCGACGTGCACGATCCGGTCTATGGCGACATGACACAGCCCGGCCCTGTGGTCTGGATGGAAGAAAGCGGCGAAGAGGCGTTGCAGCCTGAACCCCGTCGTTGGGTCGAATTTGACGAGGCGCTCAAGACCCTAAAGAAAATCCAGACCGAGCTTCCTGAAATCTCCGAAAAGGTGGTGCAGGAAGGATGGCTTACGGGTGTGAGGGTCCTGGACCTGTGCAACGTGATCGCAGGCCCGCATTCGGCCAGCTATCTTGCGCGGTTCGGTGCCGAGGTGATCAAGCTCGAACCGGCAGAGCCGATGTACGACAGCTGGAACACCGTTATTTACGGCATGTCGCAGATGCGCGGCAAGCGCTCAATTCTGGCGGACATCAAGTCCCGTCACGGGCGCCAGGTCTTTGAGGATTTGGTAAAATCGGTCGACGTCATCGTCTGGAACGCGCCTGACAACCAGATCAGAAACGTTGGCCTAGATGCGGATAACCTGCGCAAACTCAACCCCGATGCACTGTTCTGCAAGCTGGATTGTTTCAGCGGTGTGCGTCGCGGCACACGCACCGACTATATCGGCTATGATGACCTAGTGCAGGCGACCACCGGCATCATGCTGCGCTTTGGCGGTGCGATGGATCGCCCGGAGGAACACGCCCACGTTGGCACGATCGACGTGATGTGCGGGTTTGGTGGTGCCTTGGGCGTCGCGGCAGCGCTGTATCAAAAATACCGTCATGGGCGTATTGGTCGTGGCCGCACATCGCTGTCGGCAAATAGTGGGTTGCTGCAGGTACCGTTCGCGTTTGACTACAAGGGCCGTGGATTGTTTGACGAACCGTCGGGTCCAGAGGTCAGCGGATATGACGCACTCACACGGTTCTACAGCACCGCGTCGCGCCCCATCTTGCTGAGCGCATATGAGGCCGACCTGCCGTTGTTCCGCAACGTGGAAGGGTTGGAAGACCTGCCCGATCTAGCAGAGGATGAACGTTCAGCCTACCTTGCGAGTGCTTTTCAGACCCAAACTGCGGCGGTATGGATCGAAAGGTTGCAAGCAGCAGACATCGGCGCGGTGATTTGCGAAAACCTCGACGCCTTGCGCGCCAGAAACCTGCGCGACGCCGATGGCGATCCGGGTACGGGCAATGGCAGCTATTCCTTCTCACGCTACGCCGACCATCCAAGCGGGCACGAGGTGATCCAGTTGGACCCTTATGCAGTGCGACCCACCCGTGGAAGGGTCTTTGCCGTGGCCCCGTCTGAAAAGTTTGGTTCATCGACACGCAAGATTCTTGCAGAGCTTGGCTATGCGGACACCGCCATCGAAGCCATGATCAAGTCCGGCCATCTCAGTGAATCTTGGAGTGACGAATATCTGCCGAGCTGACCGGATGCGCCACCGGCCTCACTGATGGCAGGTGGCACGTCACACGAGCCTTGGGGCCGCAAATCAAGCTAAGGCCCATTTAGCCGCGCCAATGACACAGGAAATCCACGCGACCTCATGTTGTGTGGGATGACCGTTTGTGTCTGGCGTTCACCAGCCATTCAGGAGGAAAAATGGCCAAGACACCACCATTGATGGAGCTATCCATCGCAACCGCCGACCGCGGGTTCTATGCTGGTTTCAGTAAGGACGTCGCGATCACTTCCAAGATACTCATCGCCGCTCTCATCGTTTGGGCCATCGCGGTTCCTGAAACAGCTGCAAGGATCCTTGGCGACCTGAACGGCTCGCTGCTCGTCACATTCTCAAGCTGGTACATCTACGTCGTCGCGCTGTTCCTGATTGTCTGTGTGGTTCTCGCATTGATCCCAACCACGGGCCGGCTGAAGCTTGGCCTTGAAGGCGACACACCGGAATTCTCCAACTTCTCTTGGTTTTCGATGATGTTCGGAGCCGGTATCGGCATTGGGATGCTGACGTTTGCGACTGCCGAACCCATGTTTCACTTTGCCACGAACCCAAATGTCATCATGGGAGAAACTGGAGCGTCGGCGGCCGACAACGTGAACAACGCTTACCTTTGGTCTTTCCTGCATTGGGGATTTTCGGCGTGGGCGTGCTATGCCATCGTCGGGCTGTCGCTGGCGTATTTTTCGTACCGTCGCAATTTGCCTCTGACGATCCGTTCCGCGCTGACGCCGCTGTTTGGCGAACGCCTCTCCGGCATCCTGGGTCACATCGTGGATATCGTAGCGGTTGTCGCGACTATTCTTGGTGTGGCACAAACCCTTGGCTTTGGTGTCGAGCAATTCGTATCCGGCCTGCATCGCATCGGCTTTGGCGATTGGCTGATCGTTGCCGAAACCGGAAAACCATCAAATGCTGGGGTCATTGCGGCGCTTCTGGTGATCATGGGCGCTTCAACGCTTTCGGCCCTGTCCGGCGTTGGCAAAGGCATCAAATGGCTCTCCAACGTCAACATGGGGCTTAGCTTTTTCTTGCTTGCCTTCTTTCTGCTTTTTGGGTCGACGTTTTTCGGGCTGAGCGCCCTTTTCGAAGGCCTGATCACCTACATCGTTCAACTTCCGAAAATGCTGTTCACAGTTTGGACCTCCGATGGCGTTGAGGGCAGCCAAGCCGCGCAATTGGCAAGCTGGCAAGGCGGTTGGTCCGTTTTCTACTGGGCGTGGTGGATCGCGTTTGCACCCTTCGTCGGCGTGTTCCTTGCGCGTATCTCCCGTGGTCGCACGTTGCGTGAGTACGTTCTTGGGGCAATCATCATCCCGTCCCTTATGTGTTTCTTCTGGTTTACGATGGTAGGGGGAACGGCCATCGACCTCACTCTGAATGGTGGTGCCGGCGATGCGATCTCTGGCGCGGGTCAACAGAACCAATTGTTCGCGATGCTCGACCTTATCCTCGGGTCCGGTCTGGCTTGGATGATGGCCATCATCGTTGTTGTTCTGCTACTAACATATCTCGTGACAACTGCTGACTCAGCGGTCCTGATCGTGAACACAATCAACGCAGCCGGAGCAGAAAAGCCATCTGGTCGCCCGCACATCATCTTTTGGGGTGTGGCGCTGTCCTTGGTCGTGGGCGGTCTGCTGATTGCAGGTGGTGTTGGGGCAATCCAGTCCGCCATGGTCATCGGAGCGTTGCCATTCTCCTTCGTCATGGTTCTGATGTGTGTTTCGCTGATCAAGGCTATTGTGAGAGACGGCATCCGTGCCAGAAACGGCGTGCAGGCAATTCACGCTGAATAATAATTTATACAAAGGGGGTCATGTGCCCCCTTTTTCTTTCGCCCGGCATCATGTGTCGGGCGCAAACCGTTTGCGGTCTTGCCGCACAGTATCGACAATGAAACGTGTCGTTACAGAGACATGCGGAATGGCATCCATTGCCTCATGCCAGACCACCCAGTAACTCCGATGGGCCTTCGTTTCGGGGAAAAGTGCTATCAACTCCGGGTCATTGCGGACGACAAAATCATGCAAGACACCGATCCCGGAACCGGATCGCACAGCCGCAACCTGGGCCTGCGCACTCGAAATTTCAATCTGAGAATCCCAGCCCGGCCAGAAACTCTTGTTGAATTCAAGCTCGGGCGTATAAATCAGATCGTCCACATAACCGACAAGTTCGTGCTCGCCGAGATCAGAGATGGATTGGGGCGCTCCATGTTCGGCAATGTAGGACTTTGACGCATAGAGCCCCAGTGAATAATCGGTCAGCTTGGTCGCCTTGAGCCGCCCCTTTTGTGGGCGTCCGATGACGATGGCGATATCCGCCTCGCGTTGCGACAGGGAAAAGGCGCGAGGTGCCGGGACAAGCTGCACCTTAAGATCTGGATACAGCGCCCGAAGTTTTGGCAGCTGTGCGGCAAGATAGGCCACACCAAAACCGTCTGGGGCGCCAATCCGGACAGTCCCGTTAATCTTGCCCACACCAGATGCTCCCGGCGTCGCACCCAGCTTGAGCATTGCCTCTTCGGCCGCGAGGGCATTGGGCATCAGTGAACGCCCGGATTGCGTCAGGTTGCAGCCCACCGTCCGTCGGTCAAACAGCTTTTCGCCCAAAGCCTCTTCAAACTGGGTGATGCGACGATTGACCCGCGCCTGGCTGGTACCAAGCCGTTGCGCCGCGCGAAGAATTTGCCCTTCACGCGCGACAGCCAAAAAGAAGCGCAGGTCGTCCCAGTTCATATCTTACGCCTATTATCGAATAACAGATCGTTATATTTGTGTATATTTTCGAGTGTAGCACGGCAGTAAGAGATGGGCCAAGCATTGAGAGGAGATACCCATGCCCGAACTGACCCACTACATTAACGGCGCACATGTGCAGGGCACATCAGGCCGCTCGCAGCCTGTCTTCAACCCCGCAATCGGCGCGTCCGAGCGGGACGTCCCGCTGGCGGCCACTGATGAAGTCAACGGTGCCGTTGCCGCTGCCAAAGCCGCGTGGCCCGCTTGGACCAAGACCCCTGTTCTGCGCCGCGCGCGTATCCTGGACAAGTTCAAGAACATTCTCTGGGATCGTGCCGATGAACTGGCCTCTATCCTGGCTTCCGAGCACGGCAAGACCCATGACGATGCCGTCGGTGAAGTGACGCGAGGTCTTGAGGTTGTGGAGTTCGCCGTTGGTGCACCGAATTTCATGAAGGGCGAGTTCTCTGAGAACGTTGGCTCGGTCGTTGACAGCCACAACATCCGTCAGGCGCTTGGCGTTGTTGCAGGTATTACACCGTTCAACTTCCCGGCCATGGTGCCGATGTGGATGTTCCCGGTCGCGCTGGTGACAGGCAATACTTTCGTTCTGAAACCATCCGAGCGCGTGCCTTCCGCGTCGCTTAAACTGGCCGAGTGGCTGACCGAAGCCGGGCTGCCCGATGGGGTGTTCAACGTCATCAACGGCGACAAGGAAGCTGTCGACGCCCTGCTACACAACTCGGATGTCAAAGCGGTCAGCTTTGTCGGCTCGACCCCGATTGCAAAGTACATTCACCAGACCGGCACAGCCAATGGCAAACGCGTTCAGGCGCTTGGCGGTGCCAAGAACCACGCGATCATCATGCCTGATGCGGACCTGGAAATGACCGCAAACGCGCTGATGGGCGCGGCCTATGGGTCTGCCGGTGAGCGCTGCATGGCGATTTCGGTGGCGGTTCCTGTGACCGATGCCGTCGCTGATGCGCTGATCGACATCATGGTGCCCAAAATCAACGCGCTGAAGATCGGCCCGACCACGGATAAAGCATCAGAAATGGGTCCGCTGGTCACCGAACAGCACCTTGCGAAGGTCCGCGGCTACATTGATACCGGCGAGGCCGAAGGCGCAAAGGTTGTCGTTGATGGCCGCGCGTTCAATCAGGATATGCAAGGCTATGAAGGTGGCTATTTCCTTGGCGGCACCTTGCTCGATAATGTCAGCCCGGACATGACTGTCTGGAAAGAAGAGATCTTTGGCCCGGTTCTTTCGGTTGTGCGCCGCAACTCTTACCAAGAGGCGCTCGATCTGGTGCACAGCCACAAATATGCGAACGGAACGGCGATCTTTACCCGTGACGGGGACACGGCGCGCAGCTTTAGTCAGGATGTCGAGGTGGGGATGATCGGAATCAACGTGCCAATCCCCGTGCCTATGGCCTACCACTCTTTTGGTGGTTGGAAATCCTCGATCTTCGGCGAGCATCACATGCACGGGATGGAGGGCGTGCGGTTCTACACCCGCATCAAGACCACGACAACGCGCTGGCCCTCCGGTCAACGCACCGATCCGGAATTCACCATGCCGACGCTTGGCTGATCCGCGGTTCACAAACCTAAATACCTGAACGCGAAGCGACCCGGCAGCCCCGTCGGGCCGCTTTCGTTTTTGGGGTCGAGTCCGGCTGGCGGCGGAATCGTATCATAAGCTCTTTTGGTCCCGATTTTGGCCATCGATATTCTTCTGTGAGCAAGATGTGCGCCCATCCGAGCGGTGAGATGTGTGACAGAAGCTCATGCGAACTATCGAGACCTGCATGTTTTCGGGCCGCCACGGCGCGTCCAAGTTGGTCAGTGTTCCAGTAGATGATTATTGAAGCGAGCACCCTGAAGCCAACCCCGCGCTCAGACAGCATACTGACGGTCTTGACCAAGTGATGCAGACTGCGGCCCACACGGTCGAGCTTCCACGCAACCAGAACATCGCCCTCACGCAATGCCTTGAGGCAGGCCCTATTTGCGGTGTGGTCAGTCAGAAAAACCAGTTCGCTCCCGGCGACATAACAAAAAGATGTACAGCAGATCAGCCCCCTTGCGCATTCCGGGCTATCCGGCCGGTCATTCCGACGGCATCCGGCCACCTAAACCGGAGTATCCGGCCACCTGTGGCGGGCCGTCTTGAGGCCTGAGTTTTTCGTTATCATTCTGGGCGTGTTTCGTCACCTGCTTTGGCACCGTTCTTCCTGAAGGACTGGCCTTCGAGTTCGAGCCGGTATGCGTTGTGAACGAGGCGATCCAGGATAGCGTCCGCGAAAGTCGGCTCGCCGATCACGTCGTGCCAGGCCGAGACGGGCAGTTGGCTGGTGATGAGGGTGGAGCCGGACTGATACCTGTCTTCGACGATCTCCATCAGGTCGCGGCGTTGGCTGGCGTTCAGTCGGTCTGGCCCCCAGTCGTCCAGGATCAGCAGTTGCGTTTTGGTCAGCGCCTTGAACAGGCGTGGGAAACGACCGTCGCCGTGGGCCAGTTCCAGTTCATCGAACAGACGCGGTGTGCGTTTGTAGAGCACGGTCATGCCATCCCTGCAGGCGGTTTGAGCAAGCGCGCAGGCGAGCCAAGTCTTGCCCACTCCGCAGGGGCCCGTGATCATCAGGTTGCGTTTGTCGCGTATCCATTTGCCGGTGAGGAGCTGTTGGAACAGGGGTTTGTCGAGGCCGCGCCTTGTTTTGTAATCCACGTCCTCGGGGGCAGCTCCGACATGGCGCAGACGCGCGGTTCGCATGCGGCTTTCAAAGCGTTTGGTCTCGCGGCTTGCGGCCTCGCGGTCGATGAGAAGGCCCAGCCATTCAGCATGGGTCAGGCCGGCGGTGCCATCCTGGCCTTGCAATTCTTCAAAGGCGTCCGCCATTCCGTCGAGTTTCATCTCGCGCAGTTGGGTATGTGTTGGATGATCCAGCATGTTGTCTCCTGTCAGTGGAAATATCCTGCGCCCCGGATGTTTTGATGTGTGATCGCGGGGCCGTCCGGAGCAGGGTCTCGGCGTTGGCGATCCAATCCATTCTTGAGAATGGAATTGAGGGATGAGTAGCTGTGGGCGTTAATCTCGAGCGCGCGTTCACAGGCAGCATCGAGACGGTCTTTGCTGTAACTGCGCGCCAGCTTCAGAACGCCGAGGCAGGCGCGGTAGGCCTGTTCGGGGTGGCGGCGGTTGCGCATCAGCACGTCCACGAAGGTCTCGACATTCGGCCCGATCCGGGCGGCCTGGACACGGATGACGCCCGGCGACATGTCGGATCGGAAACGGTGGTTGGCGGGCATGAGGGCAGGCCACGCTTGCCACATTGCGTGTCGCGCAAGATAGCCTTGATGTGCGCTTCAATTGTCAAGGTTATCATCAAGGACCGCCGGGGAAAAAGGTCGGTATGCCGTTGGTACACATCGAATAACGCAAATGTAGTAAGGGGAGCTTTGGGCCCCCCCTTTCTTTTCGTCAGCTATCTACTCGCTTTGACAGTGTCGTTCCAGCGTGCTGCGTAGGCCGCTAGTTCCAGCTTATCGCCCCGTATTCCCGCTTCGGTCGGGCTGGCAAGCGTTTGATCTTTGGTAAACAACAAGGCTGCGCCTATGCTTGTACCTGTGCTTGCTTCGCTGGTGTAAACAGGGCGGTCGGTTATTGCTTTAAGCATTTCGATGAATTCTGCGTTTCTTGCGAAGGGACCTTCGACGATTGTCGGACCCGCAGCGCCGATCAGTTTCAGACAGGTGCCTGTCATCAAAGCCAGATAGTAGGAAAGTGCCACGGAACGCTGGCCCGATCCCACGGGCGGTTCGTGCCCAAGCCACTGCATGTTCCGGCCTTGAAAGGGGCCTGAACCGGGTTCTACAGACGGCAATAACATTAGTGGCGCGTCCCGCACGGCGTCTACGTCCCGCCGACTCGGCGCCTCATTCTGGCCATTCTGAATGACCTCATATTCGCGTCCGCCCATGAATCGTGCGCTTGCAACTGCTTGGCCAAGTGCATTCACGTTGATGAGCGTGTCACGGTCGAGATCAAGCGGCGGGATGTCGTGGGTCGTATCGCCCGTCAACGACATTGCAATCACCCATGTGCCGGTTGAGACAACCGAAGCCGGGCCGGCCTGAGAGATGACGTGCGGATAAAGCGAGGCATTGGAATCGTGTATTCCAACACAAACAGGAGTTTGCGGATCGAGTCCGGTGGTCTGGGCGATTTCGGGCAGAATGGGTCCCAGGATATCACCAGGTCTGCGCACCGGTGCGATTTTGTCGTGAATGCCAAGTTTAGCCGGAAGGTCAGAAAATGTCTGATCGTGAGGATTCCAGAGATCGGTATGACAGCCCAGTGACGTGACATCGGTTGCGGCCACGCCCGTCAGCCGATGACCCCAGTATTGCGGGTATGTCACAATCTGTTTCGTGCGCGATTTCAGGGAAGGATCGGTGGTAAATTGCCAGTGCAATTGCGCACCGATGTTCAGTCCACCGGCAAGGGCCGGAGAACCCGTAAAAATGAAATCAGGCTTGAGGCGAGCGTAGTCCTTGACGGTTTCCGGCCCGTATTCATGTTCGTAGTCCAGAATAGGGGCAGCCAATTTCCCGTCCTCGGACAGCAAGGCCGCGCAGGCCCCATGTGTCGTGATCGATATGGCATCGATACCATGTTCGTTGTGAAACCGCGCCAAGGCCTTAAGAATGAATCGCCAATGCCCCTCAATGTCAAAGTGCGGCCAAGGGGGACCGGGCAAAACGACATTGGGCCGTGTGACAACGGCAATTTCACTTGGCGTGGCTAGATCAACCAGGGCGAGTTTCGCATTGGTCTTGCCAATGTCGATGACGGCGATGTGGCGAGGTTCGGTCATGGCATGTGAAACAGCGGGATAAGTTGCAAGACCACTGGGGAACTGTCCTCGTTGGTCTGCATGATATCGGCCATATGCGCCCACCATTTCTTCATGACGGGGTGATTTGGCAAATCGTCCATCCGGTGATCCGAGGTGCGGGCGAGAACGCCGATCAACTGTCCAGTTTCTGGGTCGAGGTGGATTGAATAGTCGCTGACGCCCGCATCGTGCAACAGCTCTACCAATTCCGGCCAGATTGCATCGTGGCGGCGACGGTATTCATCCGCCATACCGTCATTCAGCGTCATTCGGAAAACATACCGCTCGCTCATGCTTTGCGCCTCTGTGCGGCGATGGCCCACAGGCGGGGCAGGGCGATGACACCGATCAGCAGCAGGCCGATAAAGATCGACATGACCAGCCCCGGCACATTCAAGAGTCCGAGCCCAAAGGTGACAAGCCCCATGACAAAGGCGGCGATGACTACTCCCGGGATGGTGCCGGAACCGCCCAGAATATTGACCCCGCCCAAGACGACCATAGTGACCACCTCAAGCTCCATTCCTGAGGCGATACTGGGGCGCGTGGAGCCAAGACGCGAGGTCAGGCAGATCGCCGCCACACCAGACATCAGACCGGTCAAAAGGAACAGGATGAACTTGACCCGCTGCACCCGGATGCCGCTGAATAATGCGCCTGTGGGGTTGTTGCCGATGGCATAGACCGCACGCCCGAAGTTGGTCTTATGCAACAGCACCGCGTAGATCGCCGCGATGATGACAAAGAATAGCATTTCAACCGTGAATACCCAATAGACATATCCCTGTCCGAACCACGAAAAGCTGGACGGGTAGCCGCGAAATGAATCGTCGCCAAGGATGATATAGCTGATCCCGCGAAACAGGCTCATCGTACCGATGGTAACAACAATCGAGGGCAGGCCCAGAATGGTCACAAAGACCCCGTTGAACGCACCGCACAACAAACCGACCGCAAGCCCGATGATCACCAGCTCGGGTGTGCCGGCGCCATGCTGCATCGCCAGGCCCATCGCGGTACTGGCCAGCGCGATGATGGACGCAACAGAAAGGTCGATTTCCCCCGAAATGATCAGTAACGCCATTGCAAAGGCAATCATTGCCTTTTCAGTGAAATTGAACGTCGCATCGCTCAGGTTCCAGGCGTCGAGAAAATAGGGCGAGGCAAAACTGTTCACCACGAAGATCGCGATGGCAACGGCCAGTAGCAGAGCTTCCCAGCTCTTGAAAATCCGCGCCGAGTTACTGTTCAGCCGGTCGGGGATGTGGCGGGTCTGAGTGGTGTCCGACATTAGGTTGCCTCCGCAGATTTGAGGATGATGCGGCCCTTGTTCCGACCCGATCGGGCGTTGAATGCCACGGCGATCAAGATTGCGGACCCCGAGATGGCGAGCTGCCAGAAGGGCGAGATATTTACGACGGGCAGGGCGTTTTTTACCACCCCAAGAAATATTGCGCCCAGTACCGCGCCACCAACTGTACCGATGCCCCCGGCGATCGAAATGCCGCCAATGACGCATGCCGCCACGACTTCAAGTTCGAACCCACCCGCGATGTCCACATAGGCCACGGCATAACGTGCGACCCACAGATAGCCCGTGAGGCCAGCCAATGCGCCCGATGCCACAAATGCCCAGAACTGCGTTTTGCCAACGTTGATGCCGGTGTAGACGGCGGCGTGTGGGTTGCCGCCCACGGCAAAGATGGATCGCCCGAATGGGGTGCGCGACATCATCATGCCAAAGACGATGACGGAGATGATAGCGATCCAGGACAGGACCGGAAGACCCAGAAGAACGGTTCGCGGAAAGCCAGTGAAGGCGGCGCTCATTTCATGCCTGTTGACCCATTTACCGTCTGATATCAGAAAGATAATACCGCGAAATATGGTCATGGTGCCAAGGGTCACAACGATCGGTGGGATGGACAATTTCCACACAAGTACGCCGTTGATCGCCCCCATGATCGCTCCCATCATTATAGCGATGGCAATGATGATGGGGATCGGCAAGCCGGGCATGGCAACGTTGATCATAGCGACGGCCATGCCCGTCAATGCCAGATTGGCAGCGACGGACAGATCAATGCAGCGTGTCAGGATCACCACCATTTGCCCCAGGGCCAAAATGATCAGGGGCGCTGTGTCATTGAACACGTTGGCCAGATTCGACGGGGCGACAAACCCCGGAAAACGCGACGCGACAAGCAGTATGAGGATCAAGATTGCAGCGCCGAGAATTATCTCGCGGAGGGGAACAAAGCGCATCATGGGGTGGTGCCTTCCGTGGTCGTGGTGATTCCGGCCGCATGGCGCACCAATGTTTCGGGGTTCAGCTCATCGCGGGTCAGTTCTGCCGCGATCAACCCGTCGCGCATAACGATCACCCGGTCCGACATGCCGATGATTTCAGGAATTTCCGAGCTGACCATGATGACAGACAACCCCTGTGCGGCGAGTTCGGCCATGAATTCATGCACCGCCGCCTTTGAGCCAATGTCGATACCCTTGGTTGGTTCGTCCAGAATGATGACTTGCGGTTGGGTCGCCAACCATTTTGCGATAACGACCTTTTGCTGGTTACCGCCGGACAGGTTGCCGATGTCCTGGTCAAGAGATGCGGCGCGCAAGTCCAACCGCTCGGCATATTCGCGGGCAAGTTTGAATTCTTCGGCCAGTTGCAAGAAGCCATTGTTTGAGGTGCGCGACAGCGACGGCAGGGTGATGTTCTGGAAGATAGGCAGGCCGATCACCGCGCCTTGTTTGCCGCGATCCTCGGGAACATAGACGATCCCGTTTTCAACCGCTTCGGCGGGAGAGCGGATGACTTTGATCGTGCCGTTTATCTTACACACACCCTTGGATGGCTTTGTTATGCCAAAAAGCGCTTGCATGAATTCTGAACGTCCGGCCCCGACAAGCCCATAAAATCCGAGGATTTCACCACGGTTCAGCGTAAAGCCGATGTCTGCAAATTCGGTCGGGTGGGCGTAGCCGACGACCTTCAACACTTCTTCGCCCACATCATGGTTTCGGTCTGGGAAAATCTGCTCAACCGAGCGCCCGACCATCATGGTAACAAGGTCGTTCTCTGTTATGTCAGCAATCAGCCCGTCGCCCACGAAGCCTCCATCACGAAACACGGTATAGCGGTCGGCGATACGAAAGATCTCGTCAAACTTGTGGCTGATGAACAGGATCGCTTTGCCCTGCGCCTTTAGAGCATCGACCAGATCGTAAAGCTCTTCGATCTCCTTGTGCGACAGCGCGGCGGTGGGTTCATCCATAATGACTACCCGCGCATCGACCGATAATGCGCGGGCGATGGCAACAAGGTGTTTGTTGGCAATCCCAAGCTCGCTTAGCTGGGTATGGCTCTTGAACGGAGCCCCGATATCGGTCAGCAATTTGTCCGCGTCACGGTGCATCCGGGTCGTGTCGATCAATCCCAGTCGGTTGCGCGGCGCATGACCTGAATAGATGTTTTCCGCGACCGACAACTCATCAAACAGCACGGTTTCCTGGTGGATGGCGGTAATGCCGGCCTTGGCCGCATCATTCGGCGAGCCAAAAGTCACAGGATCGCCATCAATGCGGATCGTGCCACCATTGGTGCGATAGATACCTGTCAGGATCTTGACGGTGGTGGATTTTCCCGCGCCGTTTTCGCCAACCAATGCGGTGACTTGGCCAGGGTACAGGTCCAGCTTGACCTGATCGAGCGCTTTGACACCGGGAAAGGTCTTGGTGATCATGTCCATTGAAACAACGGGAGTCACGTCTTGAGAAATTGTCGCGGCATGCGTCATCTATCAGGGCCTCACTGTCAAACGGGGGGCGGTGTGGTTGGACCGATGCGTGCAGATGGCATCGGACCAGCCAGCGGGAGCGTTTAGAAGATCGACTTGAAGTCGTCGATATTGCTCGCGTCGTACACAAACGGATCGGCCATCGCGCCTGCGTTGGTTTCATCCAGCGTCAGTGTTCCCATGCGGCCCATCGGGATTTCCGCACCGGGAGCCGCTTCAGCGCCGTTCTGGCTCAGCTCATAGGCCAGCATCGTCGCCGAGTACCCAAGATCGATCGGATTCCAGATAGCGAATGACTCTGATGCACCAGATTCAATGGCACCCGCCATTTCCGAGGGCAGCCCAAGGCCAGTTACGTTGACCTGGCCGACCTTGCCCGCATCGACCACAGCTTGCGCCGCTGCCACGATGCCAACGGAGGTCGGGGCTATGATCGCATCCAGATCAGGATAGGTTTGCATCAGGCCCGTGGCCTCGCGATAGGATTTGTCGGCAAGATCATCGCCATAAACCGTCGCGACAACCTCAATGCCGGGATAATCTCCCATGACCTTGTTCATTTCTTCCATCCAGATGTTCTGGTTGGTTGAGGTTGTCGTTGCCGACAACAGGGCCACTTCGCCGCCGTCTGGCAGGTGATCGGCGGCCAATTTGATTATCATATTGCCGATCAGTGGGTTGGACGACGGGTTCAGATGCAGTTGCCGGCCTTCGGGGGCGACTCCGGAATCCCAACTGATCACGGTAATGCCGCGCTGCATGGCGCGTTTCAGGGCAGGGACCAGTGCATCGGTATCGTTGGAGGAGATGGCAATTGCGTCAACCTGCTGGGCGATCAGCGCATTGATGACCTCGATCTGGCCTTCGGCGGTCGTGTCGGTTGGGCCAGTATAGATAATCTCGACATTGCCCAATTCGTCGGCGGCTTCCTTGGCGCCTTCAGCGGCTGCCTCAAAGAACCCGATGCCAAGTGCTTTGACCACGAGCGCGATGCGCACATTCTCGGCCGCGAATGCCGGAGCGCCGAGCATCGCGCCGGCCAGAGCAACAGATGTTGCCAGTTTCTTGAATACACTCATGGTTTCCTCCCTGGAGTAGTGTGATTGGTAGCCTACGATGCCGCCTCTTCCTTCTGCGCGGTGCCTATGGGCGCCACGATCAGCGAAATATCAGCCGCCTCGAGCATGGCCGCTGTACGGTCGTCGATGCCTTCGTCGGTGATGATAGTGTCGATACGTTCAAGCGGGCAAAGCACCAGGCTTGAGCGGTTTGCGAACTTTGTGCTGTCTACCAGGACAATCAGTTCCTCGGCTTGCCCGATCAGCTTGTGCTCGGCCTGGATCAACAAGGGGTCTTGTTCCATTAGGCCCAGCGGACCGATGCCTTGTGCCCCCATAAACATGCGTTTGGCATAAAAATTGCGCGTCACGTCATTTTCGAACGGGGACAGTACGATGTTTTGTTCCCGGTAAATAATACCGCCGGATAACATCACGGTATTGCCTGTATTCTTGAGCAGATGTTCGGCAATGGGAAATGAGTTGGTGAACACCTGCATGCGCCGCGACGCGAGTGGGTGTACCATTTGAAAGGTCGTCGTGCCGCCATTTATGATGATGGGCTCACCATCATCGCACAACTCGACAGCTGCTGCTGCAATCGCCTGTTTCTCGGCGATGTTCATTGTCTCGTTGACCGAGAATGGCCGCCCCGCCAAGCCCACGAAAGGTTTTGTCGCGATGGCTTCGGCACCACCACGCACACGGCGCAGGCACTTCTGGTCATCCAATGTGTTTATGTCACGGCGTATCGTTGCCTCAGACGCGCCAGTGAGAGCGCATAGATCAACCACTGTCACCAGTGAGCGATCTTGTACGGCGGAGAGGATAACGCGGTGGCGGTCTTTCTCGTGCATGGGTGGTCCTTTCGTTCGGACAGGTTGGATTGAATCAGGGCAATTTGTCAATCACAAATTTGCATCAACAGTCATTCTGCGGCACAACATGATCGATATTGACTGAAACTGATTGACTTAATTTGCTTCTCCGGTCAGCTTGACGCCAACAAACTTGTAGTAACTTGCCCCTGACGGAGAGACACATGACATCGTCCAAATCATCGCAACACCTTGAAAATAAATGGGATGTCGCCTTGGCTGATACCATGAGTGAGCCGGAGAAGCTGCTGTATCGATCAAATCTTCTTGGGTCTGACAAGCGAATCACCAATTTCGGTGGCGGGAACACATCTGCGAAAGTAACTCAAAAGGATCCGCTCACGGGTGACATGGTCGAGGTGCTCTGGGTCAAAGGGTCGGGCGGGGATGTCGGCTCGATCAAGATGGACGGATTTTCTACGCTTTATATGGACAAATTGAACGCGCTGCGCGGTATTTATCGCGGGGTCGAGTTCGAAGATGAAATGGTGGGCTTTCTGCCCCATTGCACGTTCAATCTGAACCCGCGAGCCGCATCGATAGACACACCTCTGCATGCATACGTACCAAAGAAGCATGTGGACCACATGCATCCCGATGCGATCATCGCGATTGCCGCCGCCAAGGACAGCAAGGCGCTGACGCAAAAGATATTCGGCGACAGCATCGGCTGGTTACCCTGGAAAAAGCCGGGTTATGAGCTGGGGCTTTGGCTCTCGGATTTCTGCGAAAAGAACCCTGATGCCAAAGGTGTCGTTCTGGAGAGCCACGGGTTATTCACATGGGCGGATGACGCTCAGGACTGTTATGAACTGACGCTTGAGATCATCCAAACTGCCATGGATTGGTTCGAAACCGAAACCACCGACAAGGATGCGTTCGGTGGAGCGATCCATCAGAGCCTGTCCGCCGAAGATCGCCGTGCCACGGCCGCACGATTGATGCCCGCCATCCGCGGCTACGTGTCCCGCCAGCAGCATATGGTCGGGCATTTTACCGACAGCGAAGCGGTGCTGGAGTTCGTTAATGCCAAGGATATGAAACGATTGGCGGCATTGGGCACATCCTGCCCTGACCATTTCTTGCGAACCAAGATCTGCCCGCTCGTGGTGGATTTTGACCCGGCCAAGCCGGATGTCGACGCGACCATCGCTGGCCTGTCCGAAGCGATTTCCGAATACCGCGTGGGCTACCAAGCCTATTATGACCGCTGCAAAAAGGACAACAGCCCCGCGATCCGCGATCCGAATGCGGTTGTCTATCTTATCCCTGGTGTGGGCATGATCACCTTTGCCAAGGACAAGGCCACGGCGCGGATTTCGGGAGAGTTCTACGTCAACGCTATCAATGTGATGCGCGGAGCGGACGCCGTGTCTGAATACCAAGGCCTGCCCGAACAGGAGGCGTTTGATATCGAATATTGGCTTCTGGAGGAAGCCAAACTGCAACGCATGCCTGCGCCAAAATCTATGGCAGGACGTGTGGCCCTAGTCACAGGCGGGGCAGGCGGCATCGGTGCGGCCACCGCAGAACGGTACCTGCGCGAAGGGGCCTGTGTGATGTTAGCCGATATTGATGACGCGGCCTTGGTGGATACCCTTGAGGGGCTCAGCGGCAAATACTCTTCTGACGTTGTGCGCACCGTGAATATGAACGTCACGGATGAGGTCGCCGTGGCCGAAGCGTATACCGCCATCGCAGCTGAGTTCGGAGGTGTCGACATTCTGGTCAGCAACGCGGGTATCGCCAGTTCGGCCCCGATCGAAGACACCTCACTTGATCTGTGGAACAAGAACATGGCGATCCTGTCGACAGGGTATTTCCTTGTCAGTCGCGAGGCCTTCAAACTGTTCAAGGCGCAAGACATGGGCGGTGCAGTCGTCTTTGTGGCGTCTAAAAACGGTTTGGCCGCATCGCCCAACGCCTCGGCCTATTGCACCGCCAAGGCCAGCGAAATTCACCTCGCCCGCTGTCTGGCGCTGGAAGGCGCGCCAATCGGTGTGCGCGTGAATGTAGTGAACCCTGACGCAGTGCTCAAGGGAAGCAAAATCTGGCAGGGTGAATGGCTGGATCAACGCGCGGGCACTTATGGCACCGACAAAGACGGGCTTGAAGAGATGTATCGGGAACGCTCCATGCTCAAACGTTCAGTCCTGCCCGAGGATATTGCAGAAGCCGCGTATTTTCTGGCGTCCGATCTAAGTGCCAAGTCTACAGGCAACATCATCAACGTCGATGCAGGCAACAAAGAGGCGTTCACGCGTTAAGCGTGAGCAACTCTGGGAGGAGCAATTATGAGCTATGAAAGCGCAAAAGCCACCTTTGCCGACTGGGGCGTAGATACCGAAGCCGCCCTTACTAAGCTGGCGGAAATCCCGATCTCGATGCATTGCTGGCAAGGCGACGACGTTGTCGGCTTTGAAGCGAAATCTGGAAATTCCGGAGGTGGCATTCAGGCCACCGGCAGCCACCCCGGCCGTGCCCGTACGCCAGACGAACTGCGGGCTGACCTGGAATTTTCCTATGGGATGATCCCGGGCTCTCATCGCCTGAACCTGCATGCCTGCTATCTGGACACGGACCAACACCCCGACCGCGACGAGATTGAATATAGCCACTTCGCACCGTGGGTCGATTGGGCGAAGGATCAGGGGTTGGGGTTGGATTTCAACCCGACATTCTTTGCCCATGCCAAGGCGGATGATAACCTGACGCTTAGCCACCCCGACCAAGGTATCCGCGATTTTTGGATCGAGCATGGCAAGCGGTCGCGCGATATTGCGGCGCAGATGGGAGCGGCTCTTGGCAGCGCACCGGTGAACAACATCTGGGTGCCCGACGGGTACAAGGACACGCCTGTCGATCGCATGGCGCCCCGCCAGCGGTTGGAACAATCCCTGACTGCGATGATGGCCCAGAAATACGACAAGACCCAGATGCTGGATGCTGTCGAAAGCAAGCTGTTTGGCATCGGGGTTGAGGCCTGCACCGTAGGTAGCCACGAGTTTTACATGGGCTATGCAATCCGCAATGAAACGCTTTTGTGTCTCGACATGGGCCATTTTCACCCGACGGAAAATGTCGCAGACAAGCTGAGTTCCGTTGCGCTTTCGGTCGATGAAATTTTGCTGCATGTCAGCCGTCCGATGCGGTGGGATAGCGATCACGTGATCCTGCTGGACGATGCAATTCTGCAAGTGGCGCAAGAACTGGTCAGTGCAAGTCTTTTGGATCGCACGCACATCGGGCTTGATTTCTTTGATGCCACGATCAGCCGGACCGCGGCGTGGGTCATTGGGACGCGCAATATGCAAAAGGCGCTGCTGCGCGCGCTGTTGGCGCCTTGGAACAAACTGAAAGACGCAGAAACACAGCTTGATTTCACTTCCCGTCTTGTGGTGACCGAAGAGACAAAGGATCTACCTTACGGTGCCATTTGGCTTGAATTCTGTGACCGAATGGAGGTCGCTACGGGCAAGGTGCTGATATCGGACCTTGCGCGCTATCAGACAAGCGTGGAAGGCCGTGGTTAGAGAGCCGGCAGTGCCAGTGCGCTCCTTCGCCAATCCAGTGTTGGGGCGCGCTGACATCCTGACGTCACTGAAGCGGCCGTTGCCGACCGGGCTTGGAGGCCGTATCCAAACAGCGCTTTCGCCGCACGACGCTTAGACTAGCCAAAAACGGGACAAAAACATCAACTATTGGCCTGCGACAAAGCAACACTCCGATCATGTGCTGCTTGCGCAGTCTGCATGTTCAACTTCTCGATACCAAAACCCTATGCGAATAGTTTCTCCAGCCCGGCCGCCGTGGTACCGTTGGGCGATGTCACTTGTTCGCGCAGACGCGCTGGTGCTTCGGAACTTGATGACATCAATCGGCCACTGCCCGCGACCATGCCCACAGATAGTTTCGCCGCGATCTCTGCGGACAGCCCTAGTTCTTCGCCCGCCTTTGCCAGGGCTTCGGTCATGGCAAACACATAGGCCGGGCCGGAACCCGAGATCGCGGTCACGGCATGCATCATGCCTTCTTGATCGAGAACCACGGTTTCGCCGACGGATAGCATCAGCTGTTCCGCCAAGTCCAATTGCCCGGCTGATGTCGCATGATTGGCCACCAGCGCCGAAATGCCCGCGCCCACGGCGGCGGGCGTGTTGGGCATCGTTCGTACGACCGGCGTATTAGCCCCCAACATATCTTCAAAGGTCGAGATCAGCGTTCCCGCAGCGATCGAGATGAACAGCGTTGGTCCGTTGCCGTAGTCACGCAGCCCCGGCAGGGCCTCCGCCATGATCTGCGGTTTGGTTGCGATAACGGCGACAGAGGGCGGTTCGTCCGGTTGTTGGTTGAGCCTGAGCCTGCGTTCTGCGAGACCCGTCAACCACTCGGACGGGTGTGGGTCCAACACTGTAATGGCATCGGGGAGCAAACCCGATTTCAGCCATCCCGCCAGCAACGCCGACCCCATCTTGCCGCACCCCAACAGGAGAAGACCGTGCTCCCCGACGTTCATGTTCTGCCCCTGGGCACATGGCGGCATAGCGCGATGGCAAGTGCATTAGGACGAGTCATAAGGGTGCTCCTTGCGCGTTCTGCGCCACCAATTCCTTATAAAGCGCCCGGAGCCGTTGTGTCATAGGCCCAGCCCCCTCATGTGTGCTGATGGGTTTCCCATCGACCGAGGCAACGGGTGTCTGCGCGCCAAATGTACCGGTCAGAAACGCCTCGTCAGCACCGTAAACCTCGTAGAGCGAATAGTTCTTCTCGTGGACGGGGATGTCATTTGCGCGGCAGAGGTCGATCACCTTCTGCCGGGTCACGCCGTTCATGCAGTAATCGCCGGTTGAGGTCCAAACCTCGCCGCGCCGTACGATGAAGAAGTTGCAGGCATTGGTGGTGTTCACGAATCCATGCGGATCGAGCATCAGGGCCTCATCGGCACCTGCCTGCTCGGCCTGAAGGCAGGCGATGATGCAGTTGAGCTTGGAGTGGCTGTTATATTTCGCATCCTGGCTCATCGGCAATCCGCGCACCTGCGGGACTGTGGCCAGACGAATGCCCGTTTTCATCAGGCTTTCGGCCGGTTTGGAATGTTCGACAATGGCCACAACCGTCGGGCCGGACCGCGACAGACCTGGATGCTGAAAGGGTTTGGCCTTTGGCCCGCGTGTCACCATCAGGCGGCAATGCGCGTCCGATGTCATGCCGTTGGCCTTTGCCGTAGCATTTAGCGCGTCGAGAATCTCGGCCTTGGTCATCCCGATGTCGATGGAAACCGATTTGCAGCTGTTGAAGAGCCGGTCCATATGTTCGTCGAAAAACGCCCAGGTGCCGTTGTAAAGCCTGAGCCCCTCCCACATGCCGTCGCCCAGCATGAAGCCGCTGTCATAGACGGATACCACCGCCTCGGCCCGGGGGACGATCTTGCCGTTCAGGAAAATCTTGATGTCCTGGTTGCGCTGATCCTGTTCGGCATCGTGAGTGGAATGGCTGGCGGGTTGTTCGCTCATTGCGTCGCTCTTTTCGAAGGTGGTCGTGGAAAGTTAGGGGAGCAGCCGAAGCCACCACCATTCGGGAGAAGCCTCATTCGATAAGGCCGACCTCACGGAAGTATTTCTCTGCACCCGGGTGCATCGGGGCAGAGAGGCCGTTCACCACCATCTCTTCTTTCTTGAGATTGGCGAAGGCGGGATGGAAGGTTTTGAATTTGTCGAAGTTTTCGAAAACTGTCTTGACCATTACATACACGGTTTCCTCGGGCACATTTGTCGACGTGACAAAAGTAGAGGGAAGCCCAAATGATTGAACATCATTTTCCACGCCGCGGTAAAGCCCGCCGGGAATAGTCACCTTGCCATAGTACGGTTTGCTTTCGACCAGCGCGTCCACTTTGTCACCATCGACTGCGATGATGTTGATATCGCATGACGATGCCGCTTCGAGGACATTGGCAACCGGATTGCCAGCCACCATCAGGAATGCGTCAATTGTATTGTCACAGAGCGCAGAAGACTGTTCAGCCGACTTGAGTTCAGTGACAAGACCAAAGTGGTCCATATCCCAGCCTAGGGCTTCAACAAGAACTTCCGCCGTGCCGCGGGTGCCGGAGCCTGGGTTGCCCAAGTTAACTCGCTTACCACCAAGGTCATCCAGCGAGTTGATCTCTGCGTCCCGTCGCGCCGCGATTATTACGGTGTCGGGGTGCAGCGAGAAAAGACTGCGCAGCTCTTCATCTGGACCGTTTTCTTCAAATAGGCTTGTCCCGTTTAGCGCGTGGAATTGCCAGTCCGATTGAACGATGCCCATTTCCAGCTCGCCCTGACGCATCGTGTTTAGGTTATACACTGACCCACCCGTACTTTCGACCGAACATCGGATGCCATGTTCCTTGCGCCCTTGATTTACAAGTCTGCAAATTCCACCGCCGACGGCGTAGTATATTCCGGTAACCCCGCCCGTGCCGATAGTCAGGAACTCTTCCGCTTTGGCGATGGTTCCGCCGCTAATCACAGTCAATGCAGCAAGCGTCGCAACGCCCGTGCGAAGACGCATTCGAAATGATTTAGACGATAGCATTTTTACTCCCTTTTCGTGTTTTACGCAGTTCCGATTGCAGTTCGGTCAGATTGTACCGGGCCCGGTCACGACAGGCGCAGTCCGCCAGAGGCGTCGAATCCTCTCTCTCAAACCTTACGCTCCACCAATACAATTGTCGACAATTTAGTATATTGCCGACATAATCTCCGATTTGCTACATTCTGGATATCGGAAAGTCAGCACCTTTCGGGTTGGGACGCTCGTGTTGTTTGTTACAACGGCTGGGCTGGCAGCCCTGGAAAAATTTGGTGTCGGACCGCAACGACAATGGTAAGGGACTGCAATGAAATCAAATGACCAAACCCCAGACGCCTCCGGCGACACCCTAAAGGAGCGCACCCTTGAGCGACTGCAGGAACTGATCGTGACAGGTAATCTGACGCCTGGATCGAAAGTGCTTGAGACGCAGGTGGCAGCCCGGCTCAATGTCAGCCGCGCGACATTGCGCGAGGCTATGATACGCCTTGGTGAGATCGGGCTTCTGGTGAACCTGCCTTTTCGGGGCACATATATTCGCAAGCTCGACCGGGTGGACCTTCAGGAGATTTATTCATTCCGCACCGGGTTGGAGAAAATGGCGTTTCGATTTTGCTGGGACAACCGCGATCTGGTGAGCCTGGCCGATTTGCAGATGCGAAATGACCGACTTTGCGCGCGTATTGCAGACAATGATTCCTATGGTGCGATCATGGCGGAGCTACATTTGCACAACTGGTGCTATGAGTTGTCAGGTCACAGCCTACTTCTGCAAAGTTGGGAGCGCCTCAAACCCAACCTTCAGTTCTATTTCGCCATGCATCAGAAAGCGCATGAACGTGCCGGACCGTTGAGGGAATCCCACGACGAATACATCCGGCTTGCCAAAGGTGGCAGCCTGGACAACATGCTTCGCCACCTGGAGCATCACATGCAGCAAGGTCTTGAACACACGTTGAGTTTTCTGGGCGCTCCCAATTAACCTCTAGCTTCAGACAAAGGTGTTTTCACGCCATCTCCGCGACCTGTGAGTTCATGGCCTCGAGATTCGCGCACGATACATGAATGACATGGTGTGATTGCGGCGGTCGCTCTCCTTGAGCACACGAGGTCTGATAGTTTCAGCGGTAAAGCTACGCCGTAGGCCGTCTTGCCTCAGTGATTTGTTTCGTCGGCCATGATGCGTTCGATGATGTCGGCGTCACATTGCTCGTCGCAGAGGAGCTCGCGGACCCCGCCTTCCCATGTCCGGACGTCGGCGAGGAATTCCTGCAGGCATTCGATGCCGCGGTCCGTGAAGGTCGTGATGCCCTCCTCGGTTCCGTTGTCGACCCAGATCATCTGTAGCCGTCCGGCGTGCCTGCTCTGACGCGGTTTGTAGAGTATTGATAGTGTCCACCATCGATAGTGGACACTATGAGGCACTCTATGGCGGGCAAGAAGGGCGGGAGAAACGCGCGAAAGTTGGTGATGCCCTGAGGGGCGGCATATCATGGCGGTGTTCAGACGCCGTCAATTCTCAGCCGAGAAAGGGATATGATGGTGTGGATGCCGCCATCTGCAGGCATCGCAATATGCC
>NZ_JBNAFZ010000024.1:0-25373 GCF_049800935.1 Microbulbifer sp. S227A
GGGACGGCTGTGAAGAGGTCGGCGACGAGGCCGAAATCGGCGACCTGGAAGATCGGGGCCTCTTCGTCCTTGTTGATGGCGACGATGATCTTGCTGTCTTTCATGCCGGCGAGGTGCTGGATGGCGCCCGAGATGCCGATCGCGACATAGAGATCGGGGGCGACGACCTTGCCGGTCTGGCCCACCTGCCAGTCGTTCGGCGCATAGCCCGAATCGACCGCCGCGCGCGAGGCTCCGACGGCGGCGCCCAGCTTGTCGGCGAGGCTCTCGATCAGCGCGAAATCCTCTTGCGAGCCGACGCCGCGGCCGCCGGAAACCACCACCCCCGCCGAGGTCAGCTCGGGGCGATCGCTCTCGGCAACCTTGTCCTCGACCCATTCCGACAGGCCCGGATCCGCCGCCGCCGACACGGTCGCAACCGTGGCCGACCCGCCGTCACCCGCCGCGTCAAAGGTCGAGGTGCGGATCGTCACGACCTTTTTCGCATCGCCCGATTTCACCGTCTGGATCGCGTTGCCCGCATAGATCGGGCGCTCGAACGTGTCGCCGTCGACAACCCCGGAAACGTCGGAAATCACCATCACGTCCAACAGCGCGGCCACCCGCGGCATCACGTTCTTGGCGTCGGTCGTGGCCGGGGCAACGATATGTTCATACTCTCCGGCCAAGCTGGCAATCAACGCTGCCGTCGATTCGGCCAGGCGGTGGCCCAGGCTGGCATCCTCGGCCACCAGAACCCTGGATACCCCCGCGATCTTCGCGGCGGCCTCACCCGCGGCGGCGGCTGAGGCGCCACAGCACAGCGCGGTCACATCGCCCAGCATGGTTGCGGCGGTCACCGCCTTTGCCGTCGCGTCCAGCGCCAGTTCGCCATCCGTAACCTCGGCAAGCAAAAGTACAGCCATTATACAGCCCCCACTTCCTTGAGTTTCGCAACCAGCTCGTCCACCGAACCCACCTTGATCCCCGCGGCGCGGGCCTCGGGCTCGGCGGTCTTGACGATCGACAGGCGCGGCGCCACGTCGACGCCGTAATCCGCCGCCGTCTTTTCATCCAGCGGCTTTTTCTTGGCCTTCATGATGTTGGGCAGGCTGGCATAGCGCGGCTCGTTCAGGCGCAGGTCCACGGTGATGATCGCCGGCATCCTGACCTTGATGGTCTGCAGGCCGCCATCCACCTCGCGGGTCACCACCGCGCTGTCGCCATCGATGCCAAGCTCGGAGGCAAAGGTGCCCTGGCTCCAGCCCAGCAGCGCCGACAGCATCTGACCGGTGGCGTTCATGTCGTTGTCGATCGCCTGCTTGCCACAGAGCACCAGGCCGGGCTGCTCTTCATCCACGATCGCCTTGAGGATCTTGGCCACCGCCAGCGGCTCGATATCGCTGTGAACGTCATCCGCGGCCACCACCAGGATCGCCCGGTCCGCCCCCATCGCCAACGCCGTGCGCAGCGTCTCCTGGCTCTGCTTGACACCGATCGAAACCGCCACGATCTCATCCGCCTGGCCCGCTTCCTTCAAACGGATCGCCTCTTCCACCGCAATCTCGTCAAACGGGTTCATCGACATCTTGACATTCGCAAGATCAACACCGCTTCCGTCCGCCTTCACTCGAACCTTGACGTTATAGTCAATCACGCGCTTGACAGGCACCAATACCTTCATATGCGTCTCTCCTGAAATTTGGGTTTATCTGGTTTGAACCGGCGAAGCCCGCACCGCGTGAAGGCTTCGGTTCTTTCTTGGTCATGGGCAAACATCGATGGATGTCCGGCTGTCAACGGAATGCCGTTTCATGGGCCGGGCCTGTCCGCTGCGCCGATTCTGCACAGCCTGCCCTGACAGGCAAAGTGAAATCACCCCCGGTCCTGCATGCAAGAGGGGATGATCAGGACGGCGTCGCCGCCGGCTGTTACTTGGCCTCGGGTGGGATCAGGTCCTCGGGGATCTCGATGCCCACTTCCTTGTAGTATTTATAGGCCCCGACATGCAGCGGCGCGTTCATTTGCGACAGGGCGTTCTCGGGGGTGATGACCTGCATCCACGCGGCGGCGGCCACCAGATCGTCATGGTTCTCGAAGATCGCCTTGGTGATATTGTAGCCATCTTCCTCGGACAGCCATTTGTTGGTGCTGAGCCCGACGATGGTGTTCACCAGCCGCACCGGATCTTCGTTTGCCAGCCCGCTATAGGAGCCCGGTTCAAGCATGGTGAATTCGCGGCCGGGGATGTTGAAGGCCTTCTGGATGGCTTCGCTTTCGACCTTGTCGTCCGGGATGCCGAGCACCCGGAACTTGCCCAGGGCCGACAATTGCTGCAGCTCGGCGCTCGGGATCGGTGCGGCGGTAAAATAGACGTCGATCTGGCGATCCTGAAAGGCCTGTTCAGCGGAGGACCAGTCGACGCTGATGGCTTCGAAATCGGTGCCCGCCTCATAGCCAGTGACACCGGTGATGATCTGGCCAATGGTGGCGCGGGCGGCACCGGAGGGTGGGCCGATAAAGACCTTTTTGTCCTTGATCTCGTCCAGCGAGGTGATGCCCGAGTCGTCCCAGACGATCGCGTGATAGGCCCCAAAGGGATAGTTCAGGATGCCGCGCAGGTTGGTAAACAGTTCGGGCGCGTTGGGCATTTTCTCATACATGCGCGTGCCGTCGCGAAGGAAGCCGTTGACCGACACCGCCGACACGAACAGGTCAAGCTGCTGGTTGGCGGCTTCGACGGCCTGGCGGGTGGCGGGCGACCCGGTCGAAAGCTGGGTCGAATAGCCGTGTTCGTCCTTGAGCACCTGAGTGACCGCGATCGAGAACACGGTTGTGGGCGAGGATTGACCAAGCGACGCCATGCGCAGCGACTTGTTCTGGGCCTGGGCGCTGCCGCCGAGGGTCAGGGCGGCCAGGGCCAGGGCAAGGGTGCCGGTCTTGAAGTGGTGTTTGAACATATTCAGGTCTCCTCCGGTCGATGTTCAGGGGGTTTTGACAAGTTTTGCCGATGCCGCGAGGCGCGGGGTCCTGTGCAGGACGAGAAGCCCGACAGCGGCAAGGATGCACAGGTATTGCAGTTGCGGGATCTGGATGATCATGCCGATGGCGAGAGCAATCCGGACCGCGCGGCCAAACAGGCTCAGGCGGATGCCCGCGTAACCCGCCGCGCCGGTATTGAGCATCCAGATCGCCAGTGACAGCGCGATGCACACACGGATGAAGCTGAACAGGTCAAAGTCGAGCACCAGCAGCAGCGACGGTTCGTAGATGAAGATGAACGGGATGATGAAGCCGACAATCGCCAGCCGGACCGATACGAAGGCCGTGCGCATCGGGTTCGATCCCGCGATCGGCGCGGCGGCAAAGGCACCGATGGCCACGGGCGGGGTGATCGCCGACAGCACGCCAAAGTAGAGGACGAACATGTGAACCGCCAGCAGGTCGGCGCCGAGATTGGTGACAACCGGACCCAGCACCAGCACGATGATGATATAGGCCGGCAATGTCGGCATCCCCATGCCCAGCACGAGGCAGGCAAAGGCGGTGATGATCAGCGACCACAGGAGCGACTCTTCGCTCAGCGACGAGATCATCGAGGCAAAGCTGAGGCCGACACCGGTGAGGTTCATGACACCCAGGATGACGCCGATACAGCCGACCGCCACCAGGATCGAGGCACAGGCGATACCGGCCTTGACGGCGATGTCCCGATAGAGCCGCAAGCTGCTGCGATTCTTTTTCCGGAACAGTCCGAGCACGAGGGCGAGCGTCACGGCGACAAGCCCCGCCATCGTCGGCGACCGCCCCAGCAGCAGCACCACGATGATCGACAGGATCGGCAGCAGGAACTGGAACGAGGCAATATAGTCGGCGCGTGTCAGGGTGATGCGCTCGCTTTCCGGGATCGGCTGGATGCCGGCGGCGTTTGCATCGACCGATACCGCGGCAAACAGCGATCCATAATAGAAGAGGGCAGGGACCAGCGCCGCCAGCGCGATGGTCGTATAGGGTTCGCCCGTCAGGTCCGACATCATGAACGCGGCAGCCCCCATGACCGGCGGCATGATCTGGCCGCCGGTAGAGGCGGCGGCTTCGATCCCGCCCGCCGTGGCCGCGGGGAACCCGCGCCGTTTGATCATCGGAATGGTGAAAGTGCCGGACCCGACCACGTTGGCGGTAACGCTGCCCGACATCGAGCCCAGCAACGCGCTGGCAACGACGGCGGAATGCGCGGGACCGCCACGGGTCTTGCCGGTCAGGGCCACCGACACCCGGATCAGCGTATCGCTCGCGCCGGTGCCTTCGAGAACCACCCCGAAAACCACAAAGATCAGAACGACGCGGATGACAACGCTGGTCGGCGAGCCGAAAACGCCCTGATAACCATACCAGATGGTGTCCATGGCGCGGTCGGGGCTGATGCCGGGATGGTTCAGAAAGCCGGGCAGCGAATTGCCGAAGAAGCAGTAGATCAGTGTCAGAATCGCAATGACGACGATCGGCATCCCGAACAGGCGGCGGGTGGCTTCGAGCAATACCGCAGTGCCCCCGAGCGCCAACCAGACGTCGAAGCCGGTAAAGAAATACAGCGTTTGCTCCATCAGGTAGGCCACCTGGGTAAAGCGGATGCTGGCGGCGACGATGATGGCGATCAACAGCCAGTCAAACACCATGCCCGCGGCCCTTGGCGCGGCGGAGGGGTGGGTTTCGGGGGCGATCGTGGGTTTGGTCACAAGGACGATGACCACGGCGGCACAGACCAGCATGTTGAGGCCATAGGCGATGTCCCACGGGCCGAAATAGGCCACATAGATCGACTGGATCGAGACAAATGCCGCGATGGCATAGGCCATGAACAGGGGGATGCTTGTTATCGAGAGAGGTCTTTGCATTGGGCGTCTACCATCTGCTTGGAATGATCGGACACTGGCGGGTGCTCAGTGCTGTTGGCGCGGCAGTCAAAGCGGCTGCCCGGGGTGTCGGCGCGGTCATGGCCGATTCCGGGAGAGTCGATAGTTGCCTTGTGCGAGATGATACATTTTCCCCTCCAGTTCCCCTATTTGCACCGATATATAGCAACTGTTCAATATAATGTAACAACTAACCGACGTGTTGGATAATTCGATCTGATGTGCCTATACCTGTCATGCGCCACGGAATTTCGGCACTTGCTTGGCCAGGAAGGCCTCGATGCCGGTCTGGCCGTCCTGCGTGCGCATCATCGCGGCAATGCCGCGGGTTTCCTTGTCGAGCTGGGTTTCAAGGCCTTCGCTGTAGGCGGTTTCAAGCAGGCGCTTGGCGCCGCCGAATGCCTTTGTCGGCCCTGCCGCCAGGGTGGCGGCGAGCGCGCGGGCCTCGGGAAGCAACTGGTCGGGGGCGACAACCCGCGTCACCAGGCCCCAATCGCGCGCCTCGTGCGCATCGAGCACGCGATTGGTGAGAATCAGCTCCTTGGCGCGAAGCAGGCCCACATGCTTGGCCAGGAAATATGTCAGCGAGCCATCCGGCGAGAGACCGGAGGCGGTATAGGCCGAAACGAACCTGGCCTTGTCCGAAGCCAGCACGATGTCGGCCGCCAGCGCCATGGAGAACCCGGCCCCGCCCGCCGGGCCGTTGACGGCGCTGATGAGCGGCGCATCCATATGGGCAAAGCGGGAGATGGCGGCATGGACCATGGTGGCCATTCGCGTCACGTGATCGGCCTTGTCCCCGGCCGCCGAGAATTCAGCGAGGTCGCCGCCGACATCGAATGTCTTTCCCGACCCGGCCAGGATCACGGCGCGCGCGCCCCGGGCCTCGCAGCGGCAGGCGGCATCGAAAAGTTCGTCGCACATCCGCGCATTCAGCGCCGTGGCGCTGGCGTTTCGTTTCATCGTGATCTCGGCCACGTCGGCCTCCAGCGACCACAGAATCGTCTGGTATTCCATCCGGAATTCTCCTGTCAGATGTTCGGATATAGGGGGGCGGTTGCGGCACGATCCCGGCAGGGCGCGCCACACCGGTCGTCGGGTGGCCCCGACGGATTGCTACCCTAGCGGGGCAGGCGGGTCAGCCGCGGTGAAACAGCCCCTTGGCCCGCAGCGCGTCGGCCACATTGGCCAGGCGGGGTCCGATGCTGGTTTCGAACTTGTCCTCGACCACGCGATAGTTCGGCATGCCGCAGGCCATCGCAACCAGCAGGCCGTCATCCGTTCGTCCCAGCGGGGTCGCCGCGGCGACGATATTGGATCGCCATTCGCCGTAGGACACGCAGAACCCTTCGCTCTTGCAGCGGGCGATGCCCTTGCGGGTGAGTTCGCGGGAATCGTCCGATACCTGCGTGTCCAGCCCGTCCAGCTGTTGCAGCTTCTCGCCAAGCGCGGCGTCATCCAGCAGCGACAAGAGCGCCCGCCCGGTCGAGGACCGCAGCAACGGGCCGTTCAGGCCGATCTCCGGGATGTGCGGGTACTGGTCCTTGACGCCGACGGTCTTGATCTGCACGAACTTGTCATCCGACATGATCGACAGCGTCATGGAGCCGCCGGTCAGCTGGGCGACCTCTTCCATCATGTCGGTGGCTTCATGCCGCCAGGGCATGGCCGTCAACAGCGGATAGATGAGTGTCAGCAGGTTCGGCGCGAGCCGGTACGCGCCGTTATCGTCCCGGCGCAGATAGCCCACATGCAGCAGGGTCTTGCACAGCCGCGAGACCGCGGGCCGGTTCATGTCCAGCCTGCGGGCCAGTTCGGCATTGCTGAGCGAGGCATCCTTGTCGGTGAAGCATTGCAGCACCTCGAGACCACGTATCAACGTGGTTGAAAGGGCTGATGCTTCCGGCTGACTCAATTTGCTCGTTCCCTGTTCGCATGGCGATGCCTGAACGTCGGTATGTGTATTCATACGACGCCTTTCTTTTTCAAGTCGATCAACGAGTCTTCGTCAAGCCCAATAAGGTCGCCATACACCGCGTCGTTATGTGCGCCCATGGCCTTGGCCGCCCAGCGAATCTCGCCCGGGCTGTTGCGGAAGCGGGGTACGAGGTTCTGCATCCTGACCGTGCCAAAGTCGTCATCCGCGATCTCGGTGATGGCATCGCGGGCGATGAAATGCGGATCGTGAAACATCTGGTCGATCGAATAGATGGGCGCAATCGTGCCACTGGCGTTGCGAAACGCCTCGACGACCTCGTCCTGTGTGTGCGCGCCGATCCAGCCACCGAATATCCGGTCGAGCTCGGCCGAGTTCCTGACGCGCGCCGGGTTGGTGGCAAATCGCTCTTCCTCGATCAGCTCGGGCCGGCCGATCGCGGTTGCGTTGTTCTGGAAGATCCGGTTGGTGCTGCCGGAGAGCGATACATAGCGTTTGTCGCTGGTCATATAGACGCTGGCCGGTGCCGAGTACTGGTTGCGGTTGCCGCTGCGCTGATGGACCTGGCCAAGCTGATCGTATTCGATTGCCAGGAATTCCAGGATGCGAAAGGTTGCCTCGGTCAGCGAGACATCGATCTCTTCGCCCTTGCCGTTGTTGCGGTCGCGGTTCAACAGCGCGGCGACGGCGGCAAAGGCGCCAAACAGCCCGCCAATCGGGTCGCCCAACGGATAGCCCGTGTGCATCGGCGGGCGATCTTCGTCACCGGTGATATGGGTCAGGCCGCCCATGGCTTCGAAGATTCGCGCGAAACCCGGCAGCTTGGCATAGGGGCCGTCCTGTCCAAAGCCGCTGACTCTGAGCACGACAAGGTTGGGATTCGCAGCCCACAGGGTTTCGATATCGAGCCCCCAGCGATCCAGCGTGCCGGGCCGGAAGTTTTCAACGACCACGTCGGCGTCGGCCACCATCCTGAGGAAAATATCGCGGCCCTCGGGTTTGCGCAGATCCAGCGTGGCAAAGTACTTGCCGCGATTCGTCACTTTCCACCAAAGCGGTTTGTCATCCTTCAGTGGCGGGAAGCCACGCAGCCCGTCACCGATGCCGGGCAGTTCGAACTTGATAACCTCGGCCCCGAAATCGGCCATCAAGGTTGCCGCCATGGGGCCGGCGATGACGGTCGAGATATCCAGAACGCGGATTCCGGAGAGTGGTCCTTGGCCAGATTTGTTCAGCATGGTGTGGGCTCCTTTGATGCCGACTTCTATCAGTTGTTTCATTATTTATAACAACAAACGATATTGTGTCAAATAATGTTGCAATAATCTTGCGATGTTGTATATGAGGGGCGAACATACAGTGAGGCACGCTATGGATTTCAGTTTCACATCCGAGGAAAACAGCTTTCGTGAAGAGGTTCGCGCCTTCTTGGCCGCAGAGCTGCCACAAGATATTCGCGACACGCATTTCGGCTTTCGCCGCCACACGTGGGAGCAGATGTTTCGGTGGCACAAGATCGTTGCCGCCAAGGGTTGGGCCGCGCCCTATTGGCCGGTCGAACATGGCGGAACGGGCTGGACGCCGGTTCAGCAGTATATCTTTGACGAAGAGGCGATGCTGGCCGGTGCGCCACGGTTGCGCCCCTTTGGGCTCAAGATGATCGGGCCGGTTCTGATCCGTTATGGGTCGGAGCAGCAAAAGGCGCATTTCCTGCCCCGCATCCTGTCGGGCGAGGATTACTGGTGCCAGGGCTTTTCCGAGCCGGGGGCCGGGTCGGACCTGGCCAGCCTGAAAACCCGCGCCGTGCGCGAAGGCGACAGTTACAAGGTGAACGGGCAAAAGACCTGGACCACCACGGGGCAGCACGCGAACTGGATGTTCACGCTGGTCCGGACCGATCCCACGGCCGAAAAACCGCAGCAGGGGATTTCGCTTTTGCTGATCGACATGACCCTGCCCGGGGTCGAGGTGCGCCCAATCATCACCATCGACGGCGACCATCACGTGAACGAAGTGTTCCTCAATGATGTCGAAGTGCCGGCGGACATGCTGGTGGGAGAAGAGAACAAGGCCTGGACCTATGCCAAGTTCCTGTTGGGCAACGAACGGGTCGGGATCGCCAATGTCGGGCAGAACAAGGCCGAGCTGCGCTTGCTTCGCCTGCTGGCGTTGAAGGCGCAGCGCAATGGCAGGCCGCTGGTCGATGACCCGGTCTTTGCGGCAAAGCTCGCCGATCTTGAGGCCGATTTCATGGCGCTGGAGATCACCAATCTCCGGATGCTGTCTTCGATCAGGCCGGGGGGGGATTCCGCCGAACTGGCCCCGTTCCTGAAGCTGCGCGGCAGCGAGATTCAGCAGCGCTCAAACGAGCTGGCGATGGAGGCCGTCGGCCCGCGTGCGGCCGTCTGGCAAAAGGACGGCTCGGATGATGCGGTTCTGGATCGTTACGGCACGCATGGCTGGATGCTGTCGCGTGCGTTCACCATCTTTGGCGGCTCGAGCGAAGTGATGAAGAACATCGTCGCCAAACAGACACTCGGACTTTGAGGGACCCGTCATGGATTTTGATCTGACAGATGAACAGCGGATGATTGCGGACACGGTTGCCGATGTCATGCGCGATGCAGAAGGTGCGGCGGTGTGGCAGTCGCTGGTGGAGTCGGGCCTGCTGGGCATGACCTATGCCGAAGAGGTTGGCGGCGCGGGGCTTGGGATGCTGACCCTGGCGCCGGCGCTGGCGGCGGCGGGGCGCGGGGCGGACAGCCCGCCGGTCGTGGGCGGTGCGATCCTGCCCGGCTTGCTGGCGTCGCGCTGTGAATTGCCGGGGTTTGACGCGGCTGCGGCGTTGGAAAATGCCACGCCTGTGGCGGTTGCCCTGCCTGAAAACGCCGCCCGGTTGCGGGTTGAAAATGGCGTGTTGAACGGCACCGTGCAAACGGTTCTGGGCGGGGCAGAGGCGCAGGTATTGCTGCTTTGTCTGGACGCCGCAAGCGGGTCGGCCTGTGGTGCAGTGGACCTGACGGCCGAGGGTATCACGGTGACGCCCTTGCCGTTGCTGGATGGCCAGGTTGCCGCCGATATCACCTTTGACAAGGTGGCGGTGTCGCTGTCGCAGGCGGGCGATGACCTGACCGGCTGGATGGGTGATGCCGCGGCGGTTTGCCTGTGTGCAACGGCCCTTGGCGCGGCGCAGGCCATGCGGGAACTGACGCGGGAATACCTGTCGACGCGCAAGCAATTCGGCCGGCCGATCGGCAGCTTTCAGGTGCTTCAGCACCAGATGGTCGATGTGTTCCACGAAACCGAGCATTTTGAATCGCTGGTTCTCGCGGCGGCGAGCGCCTGTGACGGCGACGATGCGCCGGCCCGCCAGAAGCTCGTTTCCGCGTTGAAACGGTTCTGCGGCACGCGGATGCGCGATGCGGCGGCGGCCTGTATCCAGATGCATGGCGGCATTGGCACCACCGAGGAATACGAGCTGGACCGGTTGGTCAAGCGCATCCTGATGGCGGACATGCTGTTTGGCACGTCCGATACCCACGCGGAACGGCTGGGCCGGCAGGTGGCGGATGCGGCCCGCAAGGACGCCGCGACATTTGCAATGGAGGTTTCCGCATGACCAAAGTCTTGTCCACCACCGATGCCGGTATCCTGACACTGACCCTTGATGGTCCGGACAGCCGCAATTCGATCAATCCGGACGTGTACCGGGCGGTACGTGACCACGTGGTCAATGCCGGGCAGGATCCGGAGATTCGGGCAATTGTCGTGACCGGCGCGGGCGGGTTCTTCAGCTCTGGCGGCAATGTGAATGCCCTCAGGGACAGCGCGAACGGGCCGCTTTCGGCGGTCAATTCGAACACCGATTACCTGAATGCGATGATCCGGGCGATTGCGGATTGTCCGACTCCGGTGATCGCAGCGGTCGAAGGCGGTGCCGCCGGTGCCGGTGTCGCCCTGGCGCTGGCCTGTGACATGATCGTTGCCAATGCCGAGGCCAGGTTTACCGTGGCCTATGTGCGTGTCGGTCTCAGCCCCGATGGCGGGGTCACGCATTTCCTGCGCGCGGCGCTGCCCCGGCAATTGGTGAACGAGCTGTGCATTCTGGGCCGTCCGGCCACGGCAGAGCGCCTGGCTCAATTTGGCATCGTGAACGAGATCGCCGAACCTGGCGAGGTTCTGAACAGCGCCCTCACGCTGGCTGGCAAGGTCGCGGCGGGTCCGGCCTCGGCCATCCGGTCGATCAAGCATCTGGTCAATATCGCCGCCGATTCCGAGCTGTGCACCCATCTCTGGGCCGAGGCGGATCACATCAACCAGGCGCGGTTCGGCCCCGAGGCGGCAGAGGGGCTGTCGGCCTTTCTGGACAAGCGCAAACCCGATTTCCGCAAGATATAAGGCAGGCCGATGACACTTCCCATTCAACTTCAATCCCTGCGCCTGCCGCTGATTGCGGCACCGATGTATATCGTGTCGAATCCCGAACTGGTGATCGCGCAATGCCAGGCGGGGATCGTCGGCAGCGTGCCCGCCCTGAACGCGCGGGACAAGGACGGCGAGGGCATCATGCTCGAGGCGTGGCTCAGGCGGATCACCGAGGCGCTGGACGCCTGGAACCAGTCCAACCCGGATACGCCCGCCGCCCCCTATGCGGTCAACCAGATCGTTCACAAGTCGAACGAGCGGCTGGAGCGTGACATCGAGATTTGCGCCCGCTGGAAGGTGCCGATCTGGATCACCTCGCTGGGCGCGCGCGAGGACGTGAACGCCATGGCCCATGACGCGGGGGCGATTGTGCTGCATGACATCATCAGCAATCGTTTCGCCCGCAAGGCAATCGAGAAGGGGGCCGATGGCTTGATCGCGGTTGCAGCCGGGGCAGGGGGGCATACCGGCGCACAGTCGCCCTTTGCCCTGGTCCAGGAAATCCGGCAGTGGTTCGACGGCCCGCTTGCCCTGTCGGGGGCGATCTCGACCGGTGCATCCCTGTTGGGCGCACAGGCAACGGGGGCCGATTTCGGGTATATGGGAACGCCCTTTATCGCCACGGCCGAGGCCAATGCCGCCCCGGCCTATCAGGACATGCTGCGCCGCGCACAGGCACAGGACATCGTGACCACCGCAGCGGTGACCGGTGTGAACGGCAACTACCTGTCGGAATCGCTGACCGACACCGGGGTGGATCCCGCCACGACGGGGCAATTGTCGCTTTTGGGGGACAAGAGCAGTTCGGGGCCAAAGCCATGGCGCGATATCTGGAGCGCCGGGCAGGGGGTCGGGGCGATCACAGATGTTGTTCCGGCGGCGGAGCTGATCGCGCGGATCGCGCGGGAATATGACGCGGCGGTGGCGCGGCTTGCAACCGTTACCGCCGCCTGATTGCGGAACGCGACACGCCCATGGCGATTGAAAGGAAACCCGTGAGACCCATCGCTGCAACCGCAGCCGTGATGGGTATGGGCGAGGGAAACCTGTCCTTTGCCAGCAACGGCGTGACCGTTTTGCAAGTGACGGACGGGCTGGTCGTCAGTCACACGGATTACATCAACTACCCGCGTTTTGAACAGAGCATCACGCCGGTTCAATAACCGCCAGACGCTCCTCTTCTCCGTAAGTCAAGGAAAACACTGATGAAAGACGTTGTTATTGTCTCTGCCGCCCGGACCGCCATTGGGGGGTTTGGTGGATCGCTCAAGGGGTTTGCGCCCACCGATCTGGGCATCATGACGGCCAGGGCCGCCATTGAGCGCAGCGGTCTTGAGCCCGCCGAAGTAGAGCAGTCGTTTTGCGGCAATGTCATCCATACCGAACCGCGCGACATGTACCTGGCGCGCACGATCGCCATCGGGTCGGGCATGGCCAGCTCCTCTGCCGCGCTGACGGTGAACCGGCTTTGCGGCAGCGGGATGCAGGCGATCATCTCGGGGATCCAGTCACTGGCGCTTGGGGATGCGGACATCGTTCTGGCCGGTGGTGCCGAGAGCATGAGCCGGGGCGGGTATCTGGTGCCGGCGGCGCGTTGGGGTCAGAAGATGGGCGATGTTCAGGCCACCGACATGATGATCGCGGTGCTGAACGACCCGTTCGGTCACGGGCATATGGGGATCACGGCGGAAAACGTGGCCGAGAAATTCGGTATCACGCGCGAACAGCAGGACGCCTTTGCCGTCGAAAGCCACCGCCGTGCCGCCGCCGCGATCGAGGCCGGGCATTTCGACAGCCAGATCGTGCCGGTTCCGGTCAAGACCCGCAAGGGCACCATCGTGTTCAAAACCGATGAGCATGTGCGCGGCGATGCCACGGTCGAGCGGATGGCAAGCCTGCGCCCGGCCTTTCGCAAGGACGGCAAAGTCACCGCCGGCAATGCCTCGGGCATCAATGATGGGGCTGCGTCGCTTGTCCTGATGACGGCGCAAGAGGCCGCGCGACGGGGTCTGAAACCCATGGCGCGGGTGTTGTCCTATGGTCATGCGGGTGTCGATCCGGAAATCATGGGGATTGGCCCGGTGCCGGCCATGCAGATCGCGCTGCGCAAGGCGGGGCTTGCGATCAGCGATCTGGAGGTTGTCGAGTCCAACGAAGCCTTTGCCGCGCAGGCCTGTGCCGTGACCGCCGAGCTGGGGCTGGATCCGGCCATCGTCAACCCCAATGGCGGTGCCGTCGCCCTGGGCCATCCGATCGGGGCCAGCGGCGCCATCATCAGCACCAAGCTGCTGTATGAGATGCAGCGCAGGAAAGCCGGGATCGGTGCGGCGACAATGTGCATCGGCGGCGGGCAGGGGATCGCCCTGATCGTCGAAACCATGTGAACCAACCGCTGCCGGTGCCGCGAATGCGCGCAGGCAGCACCCCTGACAAGGACCAGACCAAGACATGCAACTGACCGAGCTGACCGCACATGTGGGCAAGGAGATCGCCCTGTCCGACTGGATGGCAATCGAACAGACCCGTATCGACGCCTTTGCCGATTGCGCCAATGACCACCAGTGGCTGCATACGGATCCCGAGCGGGCAAAGGCCGAGAGCCCTTTCGGCACGACGATCGCGCATGGGTTCCTGACGCTGTCGCTGTTGACCGAACTTCAGCGCGACGCCGGTGCCTGGCCACAGGATGTGACCTCGACCGTCAATTACGGGCTGGACGGGGTCCGCTTTATCAGCCCGGTTCCCGCCGGCGCGCGCATTCGCAACAGGACGGTCTGCGCCAGCGTGGCGCAGAAAAAGGACAATGCCTGGCTTGTGAAGCTGGAAAACACGCTTGAGGTCGAAGGCCAGGCCAAGCCCGCGCTTGTCGCGACCAGCCTGTTGATGATGTTCACCTAGCCACGCGGAAAGGACAGGGCAAATGTCCGAACGACCCACGGAAAACCCATACGCGAGGCTGATGGCCCTGACCCAACGTGCCGCGACGCTGGTGCCGATGGTCGGCGCGAGGTCGATTGCCAGGACCAGCGGGCAGGAATTCTCGATTGTGGACACGGCTTCGGTGGTCAGCGCCTTTGCCACCTCAGCCCTGCACCTGGCAGGGAAACCGGCGGCGCTGGCGGGGTTCTATCAATCGGTGGCGTTGAATACGCTGAACGCCGGCTGGGCCTTTGCGACGCGAGACAGTCGCAGCCGGAATGACCGCCGTTTCAAGGGGGACGCGTGGGACGGGGCCCCGGTTCCGAGATTTGCCAAAGAGGCGCATGTCGCCCTTGAGCGGGCAACCGAGCACCTGCTGTCCACCCTGCCCGAAGGCTCGCTGGCGCATCTGCGCACCAGGTTCTACACGCGCCAGTTGCTGAGTATTCTCGCGCCGAGCAATTCGGCCATGATCAATCCCGCCGTCCTGAAAAAGGCGATGGTCAGCGGTGGCGCATCGCTACTGGACGGGTTCGAGAACCTGCTGGACGATCTCGACCGCGGAGAAGGGCGGCTGGACCTGTCCAATACGGACCGGGACGCCTTTGTGGTCGGCAGGGATCTGGCGACGACGCCCGGCAAGGTGGTGTATCAGAACGACCTGATGCAGCTCATCCAATACGACCCTATGACCCGCTCGCAAAACCGGCGGCCGATGCTGTTTGTTCCGGCCTGGATCAACAAGTATTACATTCTGGACATGCGCCCCGATACGTCGCTGGTGCGTTACCTGGTCGCGCGCGGACACACGGTGTTTGTCATCTCCTGGGTGAACCCGACCGCAGAACATGCCGGCAAGAGCTTTGAGGATTACATGCGCGAGGGCCCGCTGGCTGCACTCGATGCCATCGAACAGGCCACCGGCGAGCGCGAAGCCAATATCCTGGGCTTTTGCATCGGCGGGATTTTGGTCACGGCGACCCTGGCCTGGCTGGCGGCGAAGGGCGATGACAGGATCAGATCGGCAACCACGCTGGCGTCGATGATCGACTTTACCGATGTCGGGGAAATTGGCGTGTTTATCGACCAGAACCGGGTGCGCGCCCTCGATGCTCATATGGCCAGGTCCGGCTATCTCGAGAATTACCACCTGCAGGACATGTTCTCGATGCTGCGCGAGAATGACCTGGTGTGGTCGAGCCACGTGAACAACTATCTTATGGGCGAAAGGCCGTCGGCGTTTGATCTGCTGTTCTGGAATGCAGATTCGACACGGCTCCCGCGTGACATGCTGCTTTGGTACCTGAACGAGATTTATCTGGCCAACAAGCTGCGCCAGCCCGGCGGATTGTCACTTGGCGGAACGCCGCTTGATGTGGCCGCGATCGAAACGCCTCTGTTCGTTCTGGCCACGAAGGACGATCACATCGCGCCGTGGCAATCGGTTTACCCGACGACGCGGCTGACCGGTGGCCCGGTCGAGTTCGTGCTTGGCGCGTCGGGCCATATCGCGGGCGTCATCAACCCGCCAAAGGACAAGGTGAAATACGGCTACTGGCATTCCCACACGCACCCGGAAACGCCGCAGGGCTGGCTGGACTCTGCCGGGTATTCCCAGGCCTCTTGGTGGGGGATCTGGGCCGAGTGGCTCGACGCGCAGGGTGGTACCGATCAGGTTCCCGCACGAGTGCCGGGGGACAGGGCGCTGGCGGTCATCGAAGCCGCGCCGGGCAGCTATGTCGCCGCGCCCTGAGCGCCGGCCGGGGCAGAGGGTCGCCCGTCCATCGGCAATCCCCCTGTGAATGCGGGGGATTGCCCTGACGTGGTGCGGTGTTAGTGCCGGGCCGGGGTGATGGTGCGAGAGCGGCGCGCAAGTGTCATCAGACGACAGCCAGCCCGGATGCCGCGCCGCGCCCGCCTTTCCCGGCCAGCGTCAGATATGGATGGCCCGGTCATGGGCATCCAGAACGCTTTCGTGCATCATTTCGCTCAGCGTCGGATGCGGGAAAACCGTCTCCATCAGGTCCTGGCCCGTTGCCTCAAGTTTCTGGCCAACGACGTAACCCTGGATGAGTTCCGTGACCTCGGCTCCGATCATATGTGCGCCAAGCAGTTCGTCCGTCTTGGCGTCGAACACCGTCTTGATCATGCCCTGCGCCTCGCCCAGGGCGATGGCCTTGCCGTTGCCCTGGAACGGGAAGCGCCCGATGCGAAGCGCGTGCCCGGCCTCTTTTGCCTGCGCCTCGGTCAGGCCGACGCTGGCAATCTGCGGGTTGCAATAGGTACACCCGGCAATGCTTTCCGGCTTTACCGGATGGGCTTGGTTGCCCGCGATCAAGTCGGCGACCATGACGCCTTCGTGGCTCGCCTTATGTGCAAGCCAGGGTCCGGCCACCACGTCACCGATGGCGTAAATGCCATCGACGCCGGTGCGACAGCAGGCATCCGTCGAAATGTGGTCGCGGTCGATCTTGATGTTGAGCTCTTCCAGTCCCAGGCCCTCGACATTTCCGACGATGCCCACGGCGGAAATGACGGTGTCGAACTCCAACTCCTGAACCCCGTCCGCGGTGTCGATACGGGCGATGACCTTGTCGTCATGCCGCTCAAGCCCGGCAACCTTTGCGCCTTCAAAAAAGGTCATGCCCTGTTTGACAAAGGCCTTTTTCGCCAGCCCCGCGATTTCCGCGTCTTCTGCGGGCAGGATGCGGTCCATGACCTCGACGACCGTCACATCGGCGCCGATGCCGTTGTAGAAACTGGCAAACTCGATCCCGATTGCGCCCGAGCCGATCACCAGAAGCCTTTTGGGTTCATGTGGAGGGGCGAGCGCGTCCTTGTAGGTCCAGACCCGTTTGCCATCCGCTTCCAGCCCCGGCACCTGACGCGCCCGCGCGCCCGTTGCGATCACGATGTTGTCGGAGCGGACGGTTTGCACGCCATCCTTGGTCGTGACGACCACCTGCCCGTCACCCGCGAGCCGCGCCTCGCCCATCAGGCTGGTCACCTTGTTCTTGCGAAACAGGTAGCCGACACCGTTGGAAAGCTGTTTGGCAATGGCACGGGAGCGTTTGACGATGGCGGCGAGATCATGGGTCGGGTCGGCAATGGTCAGGCCGAATTGCTTGGCCCGTTGGGCAAGGTGCAGGACTTCGGCGGATCGCAGCATGGCCTTGGTCGGAATGCAGCCCCAGTTGAGGCAGATGCCGCCGAGGTGCTCTCGCTCGATACAGAGCACGCTCAGCCCCAGTTGCGCGCCCCGGATCGCGGCGACATAGCCACCGGGGCCGGCGCCGATCACGATCATGTCATAGGTGTCTTCGGGCATGGTGTGGTTCCTTTTTCAGACGGGTCAGGTGACCGGGTATCCGGCCGCGTGGATGAGATGTTGGATGACGGACAGGCCGGCCGCGGCGGCTAGGGCAAGGGCGACGGGCCGGCGCCAGCGCGGGCCGCTGGCAAAATCGGTGCGGTCCAGAACCACGATGATCGGCAGGATGGCGAGGTAAACGGCGAGTTGGCAGAGCTCCAGTCCGAGCGCAAAGGCGGCGAGGGCGGCGGCGTTCACGTCGCCTGCGAACAGCGCGACATCGGCGGCAGAGGCAAAGCCATAGCCGTGGATCAGGCCAATCACGAAAAGCACCGGCCCGCTCACCACATGGGGCATCCGCAGAACGATGGCCCCACCGGCCACGACGATCGAGGACACGATCAGGAATTCGATCACCGGAATGAACCAGCCGGCCTGCGGGGCATAGCCGTATAGCCCCGCCGCGAGGGTCAGAATATGGCCACCGGTAAAGGCGGAGGCCCAGACCAGGGCCTGGCGCCAGCCGCTGGCGGCGATGGCGATCAGCAGGATCATGGCCAGGTGATCAAGACCCAGATAGATATGCTCGGCCCCGATCAGGGCGATGGCCGCCAGATTTTGCCAGCCGGTCCGGACGCCGGGAAAATCCGCCCGCAGAACGCCGATCATGGCCTGAGTTTCCCAACCGCCCGCGCGGTAAAGTTTGACCACCGTGCCGAATTTCTCGATGACCCGGAATGTCGCGCCCTGGTCCGACTCGATCCGGATCGCCGCGTCCAGGGCACCATCGGGCAGCAGAAATTCGACATCCAGCGTGCTGTCGAAATATGGCAACCCCGGGTCGGGCGGGGTGCGACCAAGGCTTTTGAGTGCGGATTTCGCGGTGCCAAAGGCGGGTCGGTCGCTATCGGGCCAGAACCGCGTGCGGTTGACTTGCAGTTCTTGCGGTTGCCCGTCCACCCAGACCGACAGCCCGTTTTTCAGGATCTGGTGAAAATCGTTCGCGCCCGTCGCAAGCGCCTCGGCATCCAGCAGGATCGCCGCGCCGGACCGTCTGGCAAACGGGGGCAGGCGGGGGTCGGCGCTGCCTTGCCAGTCGGCCGGGAGCAGGGCGAGAGGGGCGGGCATCCGGACCAGAATGGTCATCCCGCCGCTGTCGGTTTCGCTCACATGGACGATGCGCGGGTCGGAATAGCTGAAATGTGCATCGGCGCGATGCGGCAGCGTCAGTCCGCACAGGGTCAAGATCAGCAAACCCATGGTGAGCAGCGGTGTCATGCGCCTTGTCATCTAAATGCCTCCGCTTGGAAAGGGGCGCGCCCGACCGGAACCCGGCCGGGCGCGGATCGGGCGTCAGGACCCCGAACGGGGGTCCCAGAAGCTGCGGTTGTTCTGCTGTTCGTCGACAATACCGTCAGGCGCGCTGACGATTTCCATCTGCATGCCCCACGGGGTCAGGAAATAGACCCATTCCATCCCTTCCAGCCCGGTGCCGGTCAAAGGGTGCGGGCTTTCGAGCACCCGGACGCCGTTTTCGCGCAGGTATTCGGTCGCGACATTGATGTCATCGACATAGAAGGCAATGTGATAGCCGCCGATGTCGCTGTTCCGGGGCGGGGTCGGTTGCTGGTCGGGCGAGCTGTATTTGAAGACCTCAAGAGCAGGGCCATTGCCACAGCGCACCATCGTGATGATGTCGATCACGGCGCGCGGATTCACGTTGAGGTTCTTTTCCATCCAATCGTCTTCGAACGGGCCAAAGGGGCCAAAGGAAAAGAAGGATTCGCATCCCATGACATCGACCAGGAAGGCGACCGCCTCGTCGACATCCGGGACGGTGATGCCGATATGCTGGGTGCCCCGCATACCGGGAAGTTCGGCGCTTGCCGCGAGGGGAATGTGCAGCGCGGCCAGTGTCGCGCAGGCAAGCCTGGAAAGGGTTTTGATCATGATCTCCTCCTGAGTTGATCGGGCTGTTGGGGGGCGTCCGCCTCCTGGCACGGCCAGGCCCGCAGGCCCGACCGCACCCGGGGAGGTGTCAGGGTCAGATGTTCCGTGCGTTCATCTCTTGCGCGATGTACTCGGCCTGACGAATGGCCAGCGCCACGATCGTCAGCGTCGGATTGCAGGCGCCGGACGAGGTGAACTGGCTGCCATCGGACACGAACAGGTTGGCGATGTCATGCGACTGGCCATAGGCGTTCACCACGCCCTTGGTCGGATCCGCATGCATCCGGTTGGTGCCCATGTTGTGGGACGCCGGATAGGCCGGAAGCTCGTAGATGTCGGTGGCCCCGACCGCCTCGTAGATCTGGGCCGAGGTTTCGAACATGTAGTTGGTCATGTTCACATCGTTGATATGCGGCGTCTTGGCGACGATCGGCACCGGCAGCCCGTATTGATCCACCTCGCTGTCGTGCAGGGTCACGCCGTTCTGCTCCTGTGCGAGATCTTCGCCCAGAACCCAGACGCCCGACATGTGGTCGTATTTTTCCAGGCCGGCGGCGACGCTGCGGCCCCATCCGGTGTTGCCCGGTTCCATGAAGGCGGCCATGAAAGGCAGACCCAGGGACAGGAATTCCAGGTAGAAACCACCGGAAAAACCGCGCGCGGCATCGTGATAGACATCGTCGCCGACAATCCCCGCCACCGAGGTGCCCCGGAACATGTGGACCGGTTCGGGCATGGCGGCATAAAGACCGCCGGTGGTGTGGACCATATAGTTCTTGCCCACCTGACCGGAGGAATTCGCCAACCCGTCCGAGAACAACGACGACGCGGAGTTCAGCAACAGCCGCGGGCTTTCGATCGAGTTGCCGGCCACGCAGACGATCCGCGCTTTCTGGAGGTGTTGATTGCCGTCCTTGTCGGCATAGACAACGCCCGTCACCTTGCCGGTCTGGTCGTGTTCGATCCTGAGCACCATGGCGTCGGTGCGCACCTCGCAGAATTCGGTGTCTTCCGCCTTTGGCAGTTCGGCGGCCATGGTCGACCATTTCGCGCCAATCGCGCAGCCCTGCATGCAAAAGCCAAGCTGATGACAGGCCGGGCGACCGTCGCGGTCGACCGAGTTGATCGCCATCGGGCCCGAGTCGTAATCGGTTCGCCCGGTGCGCCGGCAGCCCTCGGCAAGCACCCGGAATCCGTTGTTCCAGGGCAGATGCGGCATGCCGGTGGTTTTGCCGGTCACGCCCATCTTGATCTCGGCCTTCTCGTACCAGGGGGTCATCTCTTCGAGGGAAACCGGCCAGTCCTCGATATTTGCATCGGCAATCTCGCCATAGGTCGAGCGGGTCTTGAACTCGTAATCCTTCAGGCGCAGCGCGACTCCGGCCCAGTGGATCGTCGAGCCACCATAGCCCTTGACGATCCACGCCGGCAGATTGGGGTGGTTGACCGCCCCGTGCCAGCCTCCGGCCGAATAGCGTTTGTCGAGCCACGAGAGTTGCTGGAACGATTCCCATTCGTCATTGATCATGTCGCTGGAGTCAAAGCGGGGGCCCGCCTCGAGCACCACCGATTTTATGCCCTTTTGGGCGAGTTCGTTGGCGACGGTTCCGCCGCCCGCCCCCGAGCCGATGATAACCACGACACCTTCGTCATTCAGATCAAATATAGCCATGGTTTATCCCTCCGATCCCGCGACCGCCGCCATGCGTTCTTCGAGTGTCGGGCCTTGCGGCACGAATGTGATGTCCGAGAAGCCCCGCTCGATATAGCCGCCATGCTCGACCGATGAGCCCTGGTAGCCGAATTTCGGCCAGATCTCGGGATTGTTGTAGATGCCGAAATAGGCCGCCCAGCGGATGCCCTGGAAAAAGCCCTCGTTCTGGAATTGGCGCAGGATGCCTTCACGGGCGTCGGCATCCTGGATGTCGGCATAGCCGGTCCCGAACAGCGCCGTGGCCTGTTCTTCGATCTGCGCCAGGCCGGTTCTGAGCGTTTCCGCGTTGGCCTCGTCGTCATCGGCCCCTTTGACAATGCCATCCGTGATCGCCTGGTACACGTCGATATCCAGCAGGTCGGGATGTGGATAGATGTCCTGTGTCATGCGCAGGATCAAGGCGGTCTGATCCGCGTCAAGCGCCGCGGCGACCACCGGCCGTGCGCCGCCAAAGAGCACGCCGGTCGAGACACCGGCCATGGCGGTTGTCATCAGGAACATGCGCCGGTTGAGCCCGGCATAGTCCTGTTTTGGCGGGACGTATTTGTGAAATCTGATCTTCATGTTTTTCCTCCGTTGGCTGTGATCCTGCCACGGCCCCTCCTCCTGGGCGGGCAGGTTCACTGGCGTGGCAGGGCGGCACCCCGTCAGGTTGGGGTGCGCGCTAGGCCAGATCGTCCTTGCCTTCGACGATGAAATGCAGGCTGGTCGAACCGTTGGTGCGCGCTTGCAGATAGGGCGCGTATTCCGGGTCATTCACGAAATCGCGGGCCGCCTGGGCGTTGGGCCATTCCAGGATCACCCGCAGGGCGGCGGGCTGGTCGGTGCCCTCGACCTGTTCGTGGCTGGTGGTGCGGGCAAGATACCTGCCGCCATGCTTGGCGATGATCTTGCCGACGGGTTCGATATAGCCGGGGACCCAGCTGTCATCGCTGGGGGTAACGGCGAGAATGGAATAGGCTGTCATGTTCTTGGCTCCTCCTTGTTGATCGGTGTGTTCCCCGGCGGCGGCAGGCACGGGGTCGCGGGCCGCAATACGGCCGGACGGGTGTTCTGCCTTCGCCAAGTCGCGGCGGGCCTTGTTCGGGAAACGGGGGTGGCCGTCAGGCGGCCTTGGATGATTGTGTTTTCATTTCGGAAAGTCTTCGATTTCCTCGCAGATGGTTGTGAGCAGGTCGCCTGCGGGGGCGCCGTCCAGGGCGCGGTGGTCGAAGGTCAGGGACAGGCCGACATGGGGGTGCAGGTCGATTTTGCCGTCATCGCCGCGCACGGCCCGGTCGCTCATGCGGCCGATCCCGAGGATGCAGATTTGCGGTGCGTTGATGATCGGAGTGAAATGTTCGACCCGCGTGAGGCCCAGGTTGCTCACGGTGAAGGTGCCGCCGGTCATTTCGGTCACGCTCAGCTTGTTGGCCTTGGCCCGCGCCGCCAGGTCCTGGCGGGCGGCGCGCAGTTCGCTCACCTGCATGTCGCCGGCGGCAAAGATCGCCGGAGCGACCAGGAGGTTTCCGGGTAGAGCGATTGCGACGGACAGGTCGATTTGATCTGCCAGTGTTATGTCGCGGCCTTCGACCCGGCCGTTGGCGTCCGGGTGTTTTTTCAGCGCCCGCACCACCGCCAGCATCAGCAGGTCTTCGACCGAGACCTTGACCCCGTCATCCGCCAGCCGCGCCTTGTGCGCCAGCAGGGCCGAGGCATCGGCGCTGGCGTGATGGGTGAGCTGCGCCGCCGTTGCCAGGCTCTTGACCATGGCGTCGGCGATCATGCCGCGCATGCCCTTGAGGGGCACCACCCTGGTCATTCCACCGCCCCGATGACCGCGCCCTTGGCGACGACGGCATCGGCCTCTTCGGTGATCTTCAGCGTGCCCGAGGCGGGGGCGAGGATCTCGTATTGCACCTTGGCGGTCATGATCTCGGCGATCAGCGCGCCCTCCTGGACGCTGGCGCCGTCATCGGCAAGCCATGCGGTGATAACACATTCTTCATCTTCTTCCCATAGATCCGAGGGGATGACGATATCGGTGGCCATTTGACATTCCTTTTCTGTTCGGGGGACGCCAGGGGCGGCCCCGTTGCTTGCTTTGCCGGTGTGAGTGGCGGGAGGTTCAGGCGGCTTTCATCGCGTCCCAGGCGGCGACGATCTTGTCGGGATCGGGCAGGCAGAACTGCTCCATCACCCGCGCAAAGGGGATCGGCACATCGGGGAAGGCCACCCGTTTGGGCGCGGCCTTGAGGACCGAGATGTCATGCTCGGTGACGGATGCGATGATCTCGCCCGAGACACCGTAGGACATGTAATCCTCGTCCACCACGATCAGCCGCCCGGTTTTGGCCACCGATGCGCGGATGGTCTCGCGGTCCAGCGGCACCAGGCTGACCAGGTCCACGACCTCGGCGCTGACGCCCTGGGCCTCCAGCGTCCTGGCCGCCTTGAGGGCATTGTGAACCCCCATGCCCAGGCTGACGATGGTCACGTCCTTGCCCTCGCGCACGACCTTGGCCTTGCCGATCTCGACGGTATAGCTCTCTTCGGGAACATGCACGGTGGCCCCGGCCTCGGTGCCCAGCCAGCCCATGCCCTGCAGCCCCTTGTGATACATGTAGACCACCGGGCTGTCGTCGCGCATCGCCGCGGTCATCAGGCCCTTGGCGTCATAGGCGTTGGACGGCGCGACCACCTTCATGCCGGGCAGGTGCGCAAAGGTGCCATAGACACATTGCGAATGCTGTCCCGCATCCGAATAGCCGCCCCCCGTCGAGGTCATCAGCACCATCGGCACCTTGAACTTGCCGCCGGAAAAATAGGTGTTCTTGGCCATCAGGTTATAGATCGCGTCAAAACACACGCCAAAGAAATCCACGAACATCAGCTCGACAACCGGGCGCATCCCGTCCTGCGCCGCACCCACGGCGGCGCCGATGAACGCGGTTTCCGAGATCGGCGTGTCGCGGATGCGCTCGGCGCCGAACTCTTCGATCAGCCCCCGCGTGTTGCCGTAAACCCCGCCCAGCGGGCCGATATCCTCGCCCATGACAAACACGTCCGGGTCGATGCGCATCTCCTGGGCCACGGCCTCGGCCATGGCGCGCGCGATGGTCAGTTTTCTTTCATTCGACTTGGTCATTGTGGTTTCCTCCCAGACAGTTACGCGGCAAAGACACGGGTGAGCGCATCCTCGGGCGCGGGGTCGGCGCTGTTGCGGGCAAAGGCGATGGCCGCCTCGACCCGCGCCGCCGCTGCCGCCTCGATCCCGTCGAGCTCGTCGGCGCTGGCGGCACCATCCGCGAGCATCCGCGCCCGCATCGCCGGGATCGGGTCCTTTTCAAACAGCGCGTCCTTTTCCCCCTCGGGCCGATAGCCCTCGGCGTCGCCCATGAAATGCCCGGCCAGCCGGTAGGTCTCGACCTCCAGCAGCGTTGGCCCTTCGCCGGCGCGGGCACGGGCAATCGCCTCGCCCGCCGCCTGGTGGATCGCGTAGGGATCATTGCCCTCGATCCGCCTGCCGGGGATGCCATAGGCCGCCGCGCGCTCCGCGTTGTTGGCCACCGCGCTCGAGGTCTCCTTGGCCACCGAGATGCCCCAGGCGTTGTCCTCGATGACGCAGACAAAGGGCAGGTTCCACACCGCGGCCAGGTTCATCGCCTCGTGCCAGCCGCCCTGGTTCACCGCGCCCTCGCCGACAAAGGCCACGGCGACGCCGGGCAGGCCCCGCATCTTGCGCGACAATGCCGCCCCCACGGCGGGGCCCATGCCCTGGGCGATGATCCCCGAACAGGCAAAGTTCACGTCGGCGTCAAAGATATGCATATGGCCGCCGCGCCCGCCGGACAGGCCGGTGGCCTTGCCAAAGATCTCGGCCGCCATCCGGTCAAGGTCGACGCCCTTGGCGATGGCCTGGTGATGCGGGCGGTGGGTGGCCGTGACCACGTCCTCGGGAGTCAGGTGCGCGCAGACCCCCACCGCCACCGGCTCCTGCCCGTCAGACAGGTGCATCTCGCCGGGGATCGGGCCGTTCGCCATGTTGAAAACCGGTGTCTTTCCCTCAAAGTAAATCCTGGCAATGGCCTCTTCGAACCGCCGGCTCGTGACCATGTTGCGATACATCCAATGCTGCTCATCCCGCGTCGGTGACATGCAATCTCCTCCCTGCTGCAATGCAATCTCATCCACCCAACGATGCCCCCCACAAACAGACCCACACAACGCACCATCCAAAGCCAAAAC
>NZ_JBNAFZ010000025.1:0-24603 GCF_049800935.1 Microbulbifer sp. S227A
GAAGCCAAACGGCGGGGTGAGGAAGGACGTCTGCAGGTTCAGGGCGATCATCACACCCAGCCACACCGGGTCCAGCCCCATGGCCAGCAGCACCGGGCCGACAATGGGCACCACCACAAAGGTGATCTCGATAAAGTCGAGGATAAAGCCGAGCAGGAAGATCACCAGCATCACCAGCAGGGTCGCACCCACGACGCCGCCGGGCAGGCTCTCGAAGAAGTGAGTAACCACTTCCTCTCCGCCAAAGCCTCGGAATACCAGCGAGAACAGCGAGGCGCCGATCAGGATTGCGAACACCATGGCGGTGACCTGCAGGGTACTCTGCCCCACTTCGCCGGCGCGGGACCAGTTCAGGGCGCCGCGCCCCCAGGCCAGGATGCCGGCACCCAGTGCGCCCACGGCCGCAGCCTCGGTCGGGGTGGCGGCGCCGGTAATGATCGAGCCGAGCACCAGCAGCATCAGCGCGATGGGTGGGAACAGGCTTTTCAGGGTTTGCAGCAGGTCCACCTCTTCGCTGGCGCTGCGGGCTGCCGCGGGTTCACGCCGTGCGATAAACAGCAGATACAGGATGTAGGCAGCGACCAGCAGCAGTCCCGGGATAATCGCGCCCATAAACAGGTCGCCCACACTCACTGGCTTCGGGTTGAAGATACCCTGGGAGAGCTGCGCTTGCTGGTAGGCGTTGGACAGAGTATCTCCCAACAGCACCAGCGCGATGGACGGCGGGATAATCTGGCCGAGGGTACCAGTGGCACAGATGGTGCCGGTGGCCAGCCTGGGGGAATAGCCGCGCTTCAACATGGTGGGCAGGGACATCAGGCCCATGGTGACCACGGTGGCGCCGACGATACCGGTACTTGCGGCCAGCAGTGCGCCTACCACCACTACGGACACCGCCATGCCGGAAGGGATGCCGGAAAATACCCGCGCGAGATTGACCAGCAGATCCTCGGCGATCCGCGCCCGCTCCAACATTACACCCATCAACACAAACAGCGGCACCGCCATCAGGGTGCCGTTCTGCATGATGCCGTACAGGCGGTCGGGGAAGGCACGCAGCAAGCCGGCATCGAACACGCCACCGACGATGCCCAGCCCGGCGGCAAGGAGTGCGGTACCACCCAGGGTAAATGCCACCGGATAACCGGCAATCAGTGCCGCACACACGGCGACAAACATCAGCAGGGGAATGAGTTCCATCATGCGCTGGCCTCCCCGGTGGCCTCGCGCACCAGCGGGCGCGGTTGCTGTTCTGGTTCTGTTTTCCGCGCCGCAGGTGTGTCGGCTGGTTTGCTCACGGTATGGGAGGTGTGATCGCTGGACTCGGCCTGCATCAGCGTGTGTAGCGCGCGTGCCAGCTGGCTGAACCCCTGCAGTGCGAGGGTGGCGGCGGCCAGTGGGATCAGGCTCTTCAGCAGGTAAACTCCGCCGAGACCGTCCGCGCTATTACTGGTTTCCTGCACGGCCCAGCTGCTGGCGGCAAACTGCAGGCTGCCGTAACCGATAAAAGCACATAGTGGCAGCAGGAAGATCAGGCAGCCCACCGCATCCACCCAGGCTTTCCCTCTTGGCGAGAGCTGGCGGTACACCACATCCACGCGCACATGGGCGCCGGATTGCAGGGCGTAGGCGAGGCCGAGCATCAATGCGGCGCCGTGCAAATAAGCCACCGCATCCTGCATGGCCAGAGACCCGCCGTCGAAGCCGTAGCGCATCGCCACCACCAGGCTCTGAATGACCACCATCGCCAGGGTGAACCAGCCCAGAACACGCCCGCAGCTACCGGCAAATCGGTCCAAAGCACCGGCGGCACGTAGCAGAAACATCATGTGAACACTCTCAATTCATCTTTATTGTTCTGTTAACAGTGGGGCACAGCCTACCTTTTGGCCAGAAATTGCGCCAGCGCGGTGTGGGTACTGGGCATAACTGACTTGTACGCCATCACTGGTCATAAAATGGCCGGGCGACTGTAACTTGTTTGTAATGTTTGATTCATAGAATCGTCACCAGTTGGAAGTAGCATGCTCCGCGTGCAGATAATTCGACCACCTATGGAGATATCATGAACAACCGTTCCGCGAGCAAAAAAGTTCTGGCTTCGGCCCTGGCGGCCCTGACCATTGCGGCCTCTAATGCGGCCCTGGCAGCGCGCGACCACATCAGCATCGTCGGTTCCTCAACCGTTTACCCGTTCACCACCGTTGTAGCCGAGCGTTTCAGCCGCGCTACTCAGTTCAAGACGCCGGTTGTTGAATCCACTGGTACCGGCGGCGGCATGAAACTGTTCTGCCAGGGCGTTGGCGAAAGCACTGCCGACGTCACCGGCGCTTCCCGTCGCATCAAGCAGTCCGAGCTGGAGATGTGTAACGGCAATGGTGTTGACGTTGTTGAAGTTCAGATCGGTTACGACGGCATCGTGCTGGCCAACGCCAAGACTGCCAAGCCGTTCGAGCTGAGCCGCAAGGACATCTTCCTGGCCCTGGCCAAAGACGTGCCGAACCCAGACGGTTCCGAGACTCTGGTACCTAACCCGTACAAAACCTGGAAAGACGTAAACCCGACTCTGCCGGCTGCGAAGATCGAAGTTCTGGGTCCGCCCCCGACTTCCGGTACCCGCGATGCTTTCGCCGAGCTGGCGATGGAAGGTGGTTGTAAGAAGTTTGACTGGATCGCTGCCAAGAAGAAGTCTGACAAGAACGCTTACAAAGCCATTTGTCACAACGTACGTGAAGACGGCTTCTACGTAGAAGCGGGCGAGAACGATAACCTGATCGTGAATAAGCTGGCTGCCAACCCGAACGCACTGGGCATCTTCGGCTTCAGCTTCCTGGATCAGAACGCCGACAAGGTTCAGGGTTCCCTGATCGAAGGCCAAGAGCCTACTTTCGAATCTATCGCTGACAACAGCTACCCGGTTTCCCGTCCGCTGTTCGTTTACGTGAAGAAAGCGCACGTTGACGTGGTACCGGGCATCAAGCAGTTCCTGGCCGAGTTCACCAACGATCGCGCCTGGGGCGAGGAAGGCTACCTGGCAGACAAGGGTATGATCCCGCTGCCGACCGCCGAGCGTCAGAAGGTTGCCAACAACGTTCGCAAGCTGAACGCTCTGACCAACCTGGCTGCTAAATAACAGCTAAATAAAAGGTAGATGGATTTACCGGCCAAGCCCTTTCAAGGGCTTGGCTTTTTACGTATATATACACCGCAATTTTTACCGCGCCATGCAATTGCGGATACACCGTTGATAATGGCCGACGTTTTTTGTACCTAGAGATAACCGAGCGAATCGATGCAGACTCCTACTCTCTTCGCCCTGCTGCTGTTGCTGATACTGGTGGCCTACGGCACTGGTTTTAGCCGCGCGATTGCCGCTGCCCGTAGTGGTGGTGGTGTCCGCAGCCTGGCTTCATTGCCGAGCTACTACGGCGTGCACACCGCACTCTGGTGTGGTCTTCCCGCCCTGATTATTCTGGGTTGCTGGCTCATTTTTGACGATGCGATTATCCGCGCAATGGTGATGGGCGCTATCGCCGATAAGCCGGAGTCCATTGCCGGGCAAAATCTGCTGTACGCGCAGATCCAGAATCTGGCGGCGGGCAACTTGGTTGGCAACGTGACCCCGCAACTGCAGGATGCTGCCGCGCATCTCACAAGTTTGCGCGAGAGTGGTCGCTGGATGCAGACCGCCTTGATCCTGATTCTGTCGATCGGTCTTGGTGCCTACGCATTCCTGCGTATTTCCCCGGAAATGCGCGCGCGGGAAAAAGTCGAAAAGGTCCTGCGCATTATTCTGCTGGCATGCGCATGCGCGGCCATCTTTACCACCGTGGGCATCCTGCTGTCGGTACTGTTCGAATCACTGCGTTTCTTCCAGTCGGTACCGGTGACCGAATTCCTGTTTGGCCTGCACTGGAGCCCACAGATGGCACTGCGTGCGGACCAGGTTGGCTCCAGTGGTGCCTTTGGCGCGGTGCCCCTGTTTACCGGTACCCTGCTGGTTTCCGCCATCGCCATGTTTGTGGCGGTGCCGGTGGGTCTGATGTCTGCCATTTACCTGGCGGAATACGCCGGCAAGAAAGTGCGTTCCGTGGCCAAGCCGCTGCTGGAAATCCTCGCCGGTGTACCCACCGTGGTGTACGGCTTCTTCGCCGCGCTGACCGTAGCTCCGTTTATCCGCGACCTTGCCCAGTCCATGGGGCTGCAGGCATCCAGTGAAAGTGCACTGGCCGCTGGTCTGGTGATGGGGGTAATGATTATTCCGTTCGTATCGTCCCTGTCGGACGACGTGATCAATGCAGTACCCCAGTCCCTGCGCGATGGTGCGCTGGGCTTGGGTTCCACCAAGTCAGAAACCGTGCGCAAGGTGGTGATCCCTGCCGCACTGCCGGGCATCGTCGGTGGTGTACTGCTGGCGGTATCCCGCGCAATTGGTGAAACCATGATCGTGGTGATGGCCGCGGGCCTTGCCGCAAATCTCACCGCAAACCCACTGGAGTCGGTCACTACGGTTACCGTACAAATTGTGACGCTGTTGGTGGGTGACCAGGAGTTTGACAGTCCGAAGACTCTCGCCGCCTTTGCACTTGGTCTGATGCTGTTTATCAGCACCCTGATTCTGAACTTTATTGCCCTGCACGTAGTGAAAAAATACCGGGAACAGTATGACTGATCTGACTCAATCCAATTTGACGCAGAAAGAAGTGCGCGAGCGAATCGAGTCGCGCCTTGCCAGCCGTCACCGCAAGGAAAAGATCTTCCGCGGTTTTGGTATCGCCAGTATCGCCTTTGGCATACTCGCGGTCGTAGTGCTGTTCACCGACATTATCAGTAAGGGCAGCAGTGCGTTCGTTCAAACCGATATCGAGCTGAAGGTTACCTATGACCCCGATACCCTCGGCATCGATACCGTGGATGACGAGAGCCTGGCGTGGGCCAACTTTGATGCGGTGATTCGCAACGCCCTGCGCGAGCGCTTCCCCGATGTCAGTGGCCGCCGCGACAAGCGCGAGCTCTACTCGCTGGTGTCCAATGGTGCCGGCTTTGAATTGCGCGAGCGCCTGCAGCAAAACCCGGAGTTGCTGGGTAAAACGGAAACCCTGTGGTTCAACGCCGATGATGACGTGGACACCTATGTAAAAAGCCTGTCCAAGTCCGAAGAGGGTTTCCTGGGGCGTACCTCCGAGCAGAAGGCAGGGTGGATCAAGTCCCTGCTGGCGACGGGCGAACTGGAGAAGCGCTTCAACACGACCTTCTTTACCAATGGTGACTCCCGTGAGCCCGAGCAGGCCGGTATCCGTGCGGCCTTGATGGGCTCGCTGTTTACCCTGCTGGTCACCCTGGCGCTGTCCTTCCCCATTGGCGTAGCTGCGGCCATTTATCTGGAAGAGTTTGCGCCGAAGAATCGCTGGACCGACCTGATCGAGGTGAACATCAACAACCTCGCCGCGGTTCCGTCCATCGTGTTCGGTCTGCTGGGCCTGGCGATCTTTATCAACTTCTTCGAGCTGCCGCGTTCGGCACCGCTGGTGGGTGGTCTGGTACTGACGCTGATGACCCTGCCGACAATCATTATTTCCAGCCGTGCCGCGCTGAAGTCGGTGCCGCCATCGATCCGTGAAGCGGCCATGGGCATGGGCGCCTCGCGCATGCAGGTAGTACTGCACCACGTGTTGCCACTGGCGATGCCCGGCATGCTCACCGGCGCCATCATCGGTATGGCCCAGGCGCTGGGCGAAACCGCGCCGCTGCTGATGATCGGTATGGTGGCCTTTATTGTGGACGTGCCGCACGGCATTACCGACCCGTCCACGGTGCTGCCGGTACAGATTTTCCTGTGGGCAGACAGCCCGGAGCGCGCCTTTGTTGAGCGTACCTCCGCCGCGATCATGGTACTGCTGGCAGTCCTGATCACCATGAACACCTGCGCAGTGTGGCTGCGCAAGAAACTCGAGCGCCGCTGGTAACGCGCGTCTGCGTAACCTTCGGATGTTAAGATTGCGAATCGAGAGTGAGCCATGACAAGCATGACCCTGAACGCCGGCGCAGCAGTACCGGCGCAAGACAAAACCAATTCAGCCACCGACTTACCCAATAAGCCGGCCACGGAGTCCACCTCAGTGAAAACCCAGGAAGATATTGCCGAAACCGTCGGCAGCCCCTTCTGTGATGAAGCCAAGCTGCGCATGCGCAACGTGAACGTGTTTTACGGTGAGGCCCAGGCAATTCACGATGTCAGCCTGGATATCGGTCGCAACCAGGTGGTTGCCATGATCGGTCCTTCCGGCTGTGGTAAATCCACCTTCCTGCGCTGCCTGAACCGCATGAACGACACCATCGAAGGGTGTCGTGTCGAAGGCGACCTGACTTTGGACGGCGAAGCCATCTACGGCCCCAAGGTCGATGTGGTGCCGCTGCGTGCACGCGTGGGCATGGTGTTCCAGAAGCCGAACCCCTTCCCCAAGTCCATTTACGACAACGTTGCTTACGGCCCCAAGATCCACGGCATCGCCAGCCGTCGCGCGGAACTGGATGAGATCGTAGAAAACAGCCTGCGTCGCGCCGGCCTGTGGGACGAAGTCAAAGATCGCCTGGACAAGCCGGGTACCGGCCTTTCCGGTGGTCAGCAGCAGCGTCTGTGTATCGCCCGCGCCATCGCGGTAAGCCCGGAAGTGATCCTGATGGATGAGCCCTGCTCCGCACTGGACCCGATTGCCACCGCGCGCATTGAAGAACTGATTCATGAGCTGCGTGAAAACTACACCATCGCCATCGTGACCCACTCCATGCAGCAGGCCGCGCGCGTAAGCCAGCGCACCGCCTACTTCCACCTGGGCAAGCTGGTTGAGGTCAATGACACCGAGACCGTGTTCACCAATCCTGAGCACGATCTTACCGAAGCGTACATTACCGGCCGTTTCGGCTAAGGTTGAGGGAAGCGGACAAAACACCATGGATATGCATTTCGATCAACACATCTCCCGCCAGTTCAACGACGATCTTGAGAGTCTCAAGACGGAAATGCTGGAAATGGGCGGCCTTGTAACTCGCCAGGTAGCCGACGCCGTAGAAGCGCTGGCCAATGCCGATAGTGAGCTGGCGGAAAAAGTTTTGAAGGTGGAAGAGGATATCGACCGCTGTGAAATGGAAGTGGACGAGCACGCGACGCTGATCATTGCCAAGCGCCAGCCCGCCGCCTCCGACCTGCGCATGGTGATGTCGGTTATTCGCATCGCCCGCGACCTGGAACGTGTGGGTGATGAGGCGAGCAAAATCGCCAAGATGGCCATCGCACTTACGGACCAAGGCTCTGCCCCGCGCGGTTACACCGAGATTCGGCATATCGCCAATGCCGTGCGCAAGATGCTGAACGACGCCCTCGATGCCTACACTCGTTTCGACGTGAAATCCGCAATGGAAACCCTCGCCGAAGACGAACAGGTGGATATGGATTACCGCAGCGCCGTGCGCGAAATGGTGACCTATATGATGGAGGACCCGCGCAGCATCTCGCGGGTGATGAATGTGCTGTGGACCCTGCGCTCCCTCGAGCGTATCGGCGACCACGCCAAGAACATCTGTGAGCAGGTGGTATACCTGGTGCAGGGTGCGGATATTCGCCACGGCAACGAGCAAAACCTGCGCTAACAAAATAAGCAGTAGTTTGCAGATCGCACCTACCCAAAAAGGCCGCTTCCGCGGCCTTTTTTAATTCAGCATCCGTTCAGTCTCGCCCTGTCACACTGCGCTCGCGAACTTGATCTTCATACTAAAAATAACTTGGTATTTGGTACGAGTGTCGCAATTTCTACTTTTTATTGCACCCATATTCTCCTTTGCATAGAATCCGCGCCGACTTTGCTTTTGTGCAAATCGGATGGGTACGCAAGTACAGATGTAACTTAAACAGGGAATACTTCTATGAAGTTCAAGTTTGCAGCACTTCCATTGATGCTGGCTTCTGCGGTCGCTTCCGCAGAGCAATACAATTCTTTCACCGACGTTGACTATACCTCTGCCGACTTCGGCACTGTCGACGTCGATACGCTAAGTTTCCAGTCCCAATACTATTTCGGCGCACTGGAAACCCTGGGCCCGCGCAAGGAATTCAACTACATTCTGCCGGTTTCCAATATTTACGGCGGCTTTGCCTATTCCGACGCAGACGGCAGCAGCAGTGATGCATTGACCATTGGTGGTGAATACTACACCGGCCAGTGGAAAGTCTTCGGTGAACTACAGGATGACGATTTCTCCACCGATTACAGTGTCGGTGCGGGTTTCCTGTTTACCCCGAACTTGCTTGCCGAGGTAGAAGCGGTAAAGCCAGAGGACGAAAGCACCGTTCTGCTGTTCCGTGGTAAATACAACCATCAATTGACCGGCAACGACTACATCGGCTTTACCGCTGAAGTGGACGACGACTTTGACTACCGCAGCGTGTCTTCCAAGTACTTCACCGCGCTGTCCGGTGGCCAGTACCTGACCGCAGGCCTGTCCTTGACCGATACCGACAACTCCGACGTGTTCTGGGGTGGCGATATTGAGTTTTACTTCAATGAAAACACCTCTATCGGTGCTGGCTACGCGGAAGACGAAAGCTACTATTTCGACGCGACCCACTTCTTCAACCGCAATGTTGCCGCCAAGGTAGCTTACGGCTCCAACCGCGATTTCGACGATCTGGATGTATTCAGCCTCGGCGTAACCGTGCAGCTGTAATTTTCCCTGCGAAAATTGCGCATAAAAAAGCGGGCGAAGAAATTCGCCCGCTTTTTTTGTTTCTGTTCAGGGAAACTTATCCCTGACCGCTCAGTGCCTGTACCCGTGCCTGTGCTTTAGTGCCGATGTCACCCCCGCCCTTGGCGGCGGTCTGGTAGTGGTTCAGCGCGTTTTTGGTATTGCCCTGCTGTTCATACACCTGCCCCAGATAATAGTGGGCATGGGGCGTTTCCAGATAGCGCGTGGAACGCTGCAGGTCGCGCTCGGCAGCGGTGTAGTTTTTAAGCTCAGCATTGAGCATGCCGCGCATCAGCCAGTTGGAAAACAGAGTCGGGTTTTTCTGTACCGCGGTCTCATACGAGCGCAGCGCCGGCTGGTATTGTTTCTTCTTCGCTAGCAGGTCGCCTTCCAGTGCGTAGAACGCCGCTTCCTTGGGCTGTTGTTGCTGTGCCCGGCGCGTGAGGGTCAGCGCCTGGTCGTATTGCTTGTTCTTTGCCGCGGTTAAAGCGTCGTCGTAGCTCTTGTATGCATCCGCATCGCGCTTCAGTTGCGCGATAGCGCGCTGGTACTGGCTGCGATTGACGGTGCCCGCGGGGAACTTCTTCGCGTGCTGGATATTCGCATCGACACGGGACTGCGACGGCGGGTGGCTGGCGAACAGTGCCTCGAGCCCACCGGACTGACGGCCCTTGGACAGCTCGACAAATTTCTTCTGCAGGCGCACCGCGCCCTGCGGGTCATAGCCGGCCGCCGCCATGTACTTCATGCCGTACGCATCGGACTCCAGCTCGTTGTCACGGCCGTATTTGGCAATGTAGGCAGAGCCGCCAAACTGGCTGCCGAGGGAGATCAGGTCGCCATAACCGGTGTTCTGGGTGGTGGCACCGAGAATGGCGATACCCGCGCCAAGGATCTGCTGCTGAGACATGGCCGCCGCGGAATGGCGCGCCGCCGCGTGCACAATCTCATGGCCCAGCACCGCCGCCAGCTCCGCCTCATCTTCCAGCAGTACCAGCAGGCCGCGGTTAATCGCGATTTTGCCGCCAGGCAGTGCCCAGGCGTTGGGGGTGGAGTTATTCAGCACCACGAACTCATAAGGCAGGTTGGGCTGATCCGATACCCGCGCCAGTTTCTGGCCGACGTTGCGCACATAACTCTGCAGAGCGGGATCGATCAGGTATCCACCGCCCTGGGTCTGCTGTGCCTTGGGGTACTGCTGCTCGCCCAGCGCCACTTCCTGTCCCTGGGACATCAGCGAGAGTTCCTTCTTGCCGGTCACCGGGTTGACCGCACAGCCCACCAGGCCTGTGGACAATGAGCTGGCAATTGCGATGGTCAGAAGGCGGTTTGAGATTGCGCGCGGAAACATAATCCTCTCCCTGTATAATGCGGTTCGCGAATAGCACACTATTGTACACAGTCCGGAGAGAGGGTTATGACGACCGCACTGCAGATTATTGAATTGTTTGCCGGGACCAATCCGGATGGTGAACCGGTGGTCGAGCGCATGCAGGTGAAGGTAAACGAGGACGACAGCGTGCAGCTGGTGCGCTCGCCGGCGTTTATCAAAGGTATCGCCAGCGGTGACACCATCAAGGTCAACCGCGAAGATCCCGAGAAGCCGAGCTTCGAGCTGGTAAAGCGTTCCGGCAACCTGGCCGTGCGTATCTTCTGTCGCGGTGACAGCACCAAGCTTTCCGACCAGCTGACCCCACAACTGGAAAAGCTCGGTGGCGAACTGGATCTCGAGTCCCCGCGTATGTTGGTGTACAGCATTCACGTGAGCTGTGGTTTCGATGAGATTGAGAAGATCCTCAACAGTGCCTGCGACGGCGCCAACAGCGTCTGGTACTACGGCAACGTGTACGACCCGGTCGACGGGCAGACGCCGCTGAATTGGTGGCAGGATATCCTGAAGCCCGAATAAAGCTACTGCGCTCCGGCGGTCACCTCCAGCCACTCGCTCGTTACGCTTTAGGCGACTCGAAAAACTAGAATATTGAACTAGAGCCTTCTGTATGTTGATTGTTATCTCCCCCGCGAAAACCCTCGACTATGAGAGCGAGATACCCGCACTCGACACCACCCAGCCGGATTTTCTTAAAGAGTCCGCAGCGCTGATCAAGGAGCTGAAGGCGCTCAGCCCGCAGGACATATCCAACCTGATGAAGGTGTCCGACAAGCTGGGTGTGCTCAATTACGACCGCTTCCATAGCTGGAAGCGCCCGTTCACCGACAGCAATGCCCGCCCCGCCCTGCTCGCATTCAAGGGCGATGTGTATACCGGGCTGGCAGCGGAAACCATGGGCAAGCGCGACTTTAATTTCGCGCAAAAGCATCTGCGCATGCTGTCCGGTCTGTATGGCTTGCTGCGTCCACTGGACCTGATGCAACCCTACCGCCTGGAGATGGGCACCAAGTTTGCCAACAGCGGTGGCAAAAACCTGTACGAATTCTGGGATGACAAAATTACCGCAGCCCTGAATAGCCAGCTTGCCGAACACAAAAGCAAGCAGCTGGTGAACCTGGCGTCTAACGAGTACTTCAAGTCGGTGCAGGTGAAAAACCTGCAGGCCGATGTGGTGACGCCGCACTTCAAGGACTGGAAAAACGGTCAGTACAAGATGATCAGTTTCTTCGCGAAAAAAGCGCGGGGCATGATGAGCCGCTGGGCTATCGACAACCGCGTGAAGCAGGCCGAGCAGCTGCAAGATTTTGATGTGGCCGGTTATTATTTCAGTGAAGAACACTCCAAGGGCAATGACTGGGTCTTCCTGCGCGACGAACAGCCAGCCTGAACTACAAAACCCCTGAGCAGAACACAGGAGCGCACTTATGCCCCCATGGTTTGAAATTGCCGTCACCATCGCCGCCGCCATTGCCGCGGTGTTTTTCTTTGCCAAGTACCGCGAGACCGCCGCTGCACTGCACGAATCCGAGCGCATGAAGCTCAAGTATTCCAAGGACCTCGATCGCTACCGCGATACACCGCAACTGCGCGCCCTGCGCGATGCCTTGATCGGCGAACGCAACCTGCCGGTGGACGATGAAGGCCGCGAGCACCTGCTGATCCGCGACAGCGCGCGCAAGCTGGTGCACATCACCGTGCAGAAGCGTACCGCCGAGCCGGTATCGGGCGACGCGTCGGTTGAGTATTCCGCAGCGGGCGAAGCGCGTACGCTGAAAGAACTGGAAGGATAAGTTTCGGGCTCCCGCCAGAGACAGCATAAAAAAGCCCCGTAAGGGGCTTTTTTGTATCTGCAATATCCGGACTGGGTGGAATCAGCTGGTGGCGGCACTGGCCTGGGTCAGTTTCTCGCGGGGGAAGTTCAGGGTAAAGGTACTGCCGCGGCCCGGTACACTGCTGATGCTCAAATTGGCACTGTGGCGCAGCAGTACGTGCTTGACGATGGCGAGGCCGAGGCCAGTACCACCACTTTCGCGGGAGCGGCCTGCATCCACCCGGTAGAAACGCTCGGTAAGGCGCGGGATATGCAGCGGATCGATACCGATACCCGAATCCTTCACCGCAAAGTGGCCGCCGCTGGCGTCCATTCTCCAGCGCAGCTCGATGGGGCCGCCGTCCGGGCTGTACTTGACCGCGTTAAATGCCAGGTTGGCAAAGGCACTGTGCAGCTCACCGGCGTCGCCGGTAATGGTGCCGTCCTCGTCGCACACCACGGAAATCTGGTGTCGCCCACCGCTCAGTGAGCGGGCTTCATCGGCCACGCGCTCCATCAGTCCGTGTACCGCGATACGATCGCGCCCGCTGTCGCGCTCGGAGGTCTCCAAGCGGGCGAGCAACAGCAGGTCGTTGACCAGGCTGGTCATACGCACCGTCTGCTCGCTCATTTGCCCCAGTGGCTTTTCCCAGTTCCGCGGCGCCTGCCCGCTTTCCTGAAGCGTCTCCAGGTAACCGGCAATCACCGTGAGTGGGGTGCGCAGTTCGTGGGATACGTTGGCGACAAAGTCGCGGCGCATTTGCTCCAGGTTATGCAGGCGGGTGATATCGCGCACGATCACCAGCGCTTCGTCCAGACCGAAGCGGGTGACTTCCATTTGCAGAATACGCGCGTCGTCCCCGGGCGCCGGCAGGGTAATCGGTTGCAGGTCGCCCTGATGGGCACCGCGCATGCGCTCGTGCATGTGCTCGACAAAGCGCGGATCGCGCACAAAGTTGATGATCGGCTGGCCGCTGTCGTCGCCCTGCAGGCGCAGCATTTGGCCGGCGACGGGGTTCCACCAGGCCAGGTTGCCGTCATCTTCCAGCGCCACGATACCCTCGCGCAAGGCGCTGGTGCTGTCCTGCACCCGGCGCAGCATGGCGTGCAGCTTTTGTTTTTCCTTGCGGTGGCGACGCTGTAGCCGATAGAAGTCGTCGGTGATATCGCCCCATACCCCAAAATTCGTGGGGGCCGGGCCACGGCGGCCGTTGGACAGCCAATGGTCGAAGCGATTTTGCTGCCACAACAGCCAGATGAGATAAACAGTGAGGCCAGAGCACAGCGCCAGCCACCAGTGTCCGGTTGAAAAACCGAAGATGGTGGTGCCCAGGGCTATGATGATAAAACGCGACAACTCGCCAATACTGCGATCGAGCATGAGGTTTTGGCCATCTTGTTGGGGGCGCGTCGAAGTGCGATTCGGCGGTACAGAGCGGGCCCACTGATAAAGTTCGATGGGCGGAATTATACCCTCTCGGCGGTCTGGACCGAAAAGCGATAACCGGTCCCACGCACGGTCTGAATGTAGCGTTCATGCCCATCCACGGTCAACGCCTTGCGCAGGCGCCGAATGTGTACGTCGACGGTGCGCTCCTCCACATACACGTTGCCGCCCCACACATGGTCGAGCAGTTGGGTTCGGGTGTAGGCGCGTTCCTGATGACTGAGGAAAAAGGTGAGCAGACGGAATTCTGTCGGTCCCATTTCCACCGGGTTACCGTTGATGGTGACCCGGTGGCTGACCGGATCGAGCACCAGCCCCCCGGCGGTGAGCGGTTCTTCCGGAGCGCTGGGGCCGGCGCGGCGCAGTACCGCTTTGAGCCGTGCAACCAGCTCGCGGGGGGAAAACGGTTTGGTGATATAGTCGTCGGCGCCCGTCTCCAGCCCCTTGATCTTGTGGTCTTCCTCACCTTTCGCCGTCAGCATGACGATGGGTAGCGACGCGGTGAGCTCGTCGCGCTTCAGGCGCCGGGCCAGTTCCACACCGGAGACATCCGGCAGCATCCAGTCCAGGAGAATAAGGTCGGGTTTTTCGTCGATGACCAGCGCGTGCGCTTCCTGCGCGTTCTCCGCTTCCAGGCAGCGGTAATCCGCCATCTCCAGCGCCACGCGCAACATATCGCGTACCGGGGCTTCGTCGTCGACTATAAGGATCGTCTTGCTGTGCATCTGCCTGCCATACCCTAACTGAGTTTGCTGTCGCCTAGGCGGGTGCCTCACAACCTCCGCTGCGGCGCTTTCCGGCGTCCTGCCTCGTCGACTGTAGCGCCAGCCTCAACTGACCATTGTAGAGTGGCCATTTAACGTCACTTTGGTGACAAATATATGACAGGTATTCAGGCGGGTAGAATTTCGGGTCACAGTGACTGGCTACCATGCGATATAGTGGGAAAATATCCCGCAGAAAAGCGCCATTCCCACGAAGTTGTTGTTCAAAAACGCCTTGAAGCATGCCTCTCGTTGCCGGTCACGGATCAACCATTGCTGATAGGCAAACAGCCCGGTCACGATCCCCAGGCCGCAGTAGTAAAGTGGCCCCAATTCCGCACGCCCACCCAGCATCAGCAGCGCCACAACAACCATACCCTGCAGGCTGGCGGTCATCGCCTTGTCCAGCTCGCCGAACAGGATGGCGGTGGATTTGACACCGATTTGCAGGTCGTCATCCCGGTCCACCATGGCGTAAAAGGTGTCGTAGGCCACGGTCCACAGCAGGTTGGCGGTAAACAGCAGCCAAGCGACCGCTGGCACCTCCCCGGTCACTGCCGCAAATGCCATTGGAATACCCATACTGAACGCAGCCCCCAGTACCACCTGCGGCAGATGCGTATAGCGTTTGGCGAAGGGGTAACAGAAGGCCAGCGCCAGCGCCGGCAGGGACAGCAGAATGGTGGGGCGGTTGGTGGTCAGCACCAGCAAAAATGCGACCAGCATCAAGCCGGCGAATAGCATCAGTGCGCCCCTGGGGGTGGCGGCACCGGTGGCGAGCGGGCGCTGCTTGGTACGCTCAACGTGTCCATCGATATTGCGGTCGGCAAAGTCATTTATGGCACAACCGGCCGCGCGGGTGAGGATGACGCCCAGGGTAAACACCACAAGCAGGTGCAGGCCCGGCCAGCCCTCGGCGGCGATCCACAGCGCACACCAGGTGGGCCACAGTAACAAGAGTGCGCCGATCGGTCTGTCCATGCGCGTCAGCTGCCAATATGGCAGGACTGCGGGCCAACGCTGCTGAATCTGGTGGCTGATAGCTTGCATGGTGGCTTCCCGTGTTCGCTCTGTACGTTGAGGTGCTTGTGCGCTTATGCCAGCGGCGGTGTATGGGGATTGAAACCGCTCAGGAAGGTCTCTGCAACCAGCAGGGGTTTATCCTGCAGCCAGAAGGTGGAGCGGCGCCCCCAGGCGCGGGGTGCACTGTCGGTCAGCTCTGGTTGCTGGCAGTGCGGATTGCGCGCGAGCCGGTTGAGCACAATGGGCCCGCGGCGAATGTCTGGCTGGCTGAACAGCAGTTCGCCGAGGGGGCGGTTGTCGAGGCCGCGCAGATAGCGGGATTTGCCGGTAAGGGTGCGCTCGGGCAGCACGCTGCGGGCGTAGACCCAGGGCTGTTCACTGTTGCCATACAGCAGTACCTCGCGCACCAGCGCGCGGCTGCGGTCTTTCAGGTTGAGCGCGCGGCGCTCCTCGGGCCGGGGTGTCTGCCAGCCCTGATTGAGTATCTGCACGCGGAAGGCGCCCTCGCCCAGATGCTTGAGGGCGGCGGTCAGCGAACCCGGGTGCAGCAGCCAGGGCAGCAACTGCTCCGGCGGTGTCTGGCCGTGCAGGCTTTCCAGAGGTTGAGGGTGCCAATCGCCGATGGCCTCGAAGGGGGAGTGGTACAACGCTGACTCCGCACAAGCTTGTGATGGTTAGTTCAAACCGCATTGTACCCGAGCGCGCCACCAGGGGAACGCGCTTTGCCCACAGGGGGTGAGGCCGATATAGTGGCGCATTCGCTGGCCGTTGCCGGATGCTGGCGGTACGGGCGCTGCGCCTGTGCCGATGCCATTATCTACAATGCACAAAATAATGAATTGCCACTGCAAGGTGCGCATAAACGGGAAGGACCATGGGGCTTACCAAAAAAATCGTACTGGCCATGATCGCGGGTATCGGACTCGGCCTGCTGTTCAACGTACTCAATTCCAGCCAGGTTCTGGGTGAGGCGGTCACCTCCTTTATCAATAACTACCTCACCAATGGCCTGTTCGACATCGTCGGTCGTATCTTCATCGCCTCGCTGAAACTGATGGTGGTGCCGCTGGTACTGGTCTCCCTGATTTGCGGGGCCTGTGCCCTGTCAGAAGGTAGCCGCGTTGGCGTGCTGGCGGGCAAGACGCTGGCGCTGTACATGGTGACCACGGCCGTGGCGATCTCCCTGGCATTGATGCTGGCACTGGTCATTCAACCGGGCGCAGGCATGGCCCACCTGGCGGGAGACGCGCAGTTTGAGGCAAAACAGTCCCCGCCGCTGTCGGATGTACTGGTCAATATCTTCCCCACCAACCCGGTGCAGGCGATGGCCGAAGGCAATATGTTGCAGATCATCGTGTTTGCCCTGTTGCTGGGTTATGCGATTTCCCGCAGTGGCAAGCCGGGACAGCGGGTAGCGGCTTTCTTCAATGACCTAAACGATGTCATTTTGCGCATGGTGAGCGTGCTGATGGCGTTTGCGCCTTACGGTGTGTTTGCCCTGCTGGCGAACAAGATTGCGCTGCTGGGTCTGGATGCCATTCCCACCCTGGCGAAATATTTCAGCGTGGTGCTGCTGGCACTGATGGTGCATGCGCTTGGGGTGTACCCGCTGCTGCTGAAACTGCTGTCAGGTTTGAACCCGGTGCAACTGCTGAAAAAAATGCGCCCGGCAATGGCCTTTGCTTTCAGTACCGCTTCCTCCGCAGCGACCATCCCGGTCACTCTGCAGACCGTGGAGAAGCGCCTGGGTGTAGATAACAAGGTGGCCTCGTTCACCGTGCCGCTGGGTGCAACCATCAACATGGACGGCACCGCGATTATGCAGGGCGTGGCCACGGTATTTATTTCCCAGCTCTATGGCATTGAGATCGGCCTGATGGGATACCTGACGGTAATTCTGACCGCAACGCTCGCGTCGGTTGGCACCGCCGGTGTGCCGGGTGTAGGCCTGATCATGCTGGCGATGGTGCTCGGCCAGGTTGGTCTGCCGGTCGAAGGTATTGCGATCGTGATGGGTGTGGATCGCCTGCTGGATATGGTGCGCACCGCGGTAAATATTACCGGGGATGCGGTGGTGAGTACCGTGGTGGCGAAAAGCGAAGGCGCTCTGGATGTCAGCACCTTCAATGATGAGAACTACAACAGCGTTGTGGATCACAGGGATGGTCGCTCAACGATTGCCTGAAGTATCGGAGCGAAAAGCTGTCTGAGCCAAGAGATATCTGGGCTCAATTGAACCAATAAAAAAGGGCGAGGCGCATAGGCGCCTCGCCCTTTTTAGTGCCGTGCCGGCGATCAAGTGGAGACTAAATCGCGCAGCGCATCTGCTTCGAGGTGGTCCTCCATACGCTCCACCAGCTCTTCAACCATTTCGCTGAGGGCGTCTTCAATGGCTTCCTGGGTATTGTCTTCAGCGTCGCGGCCGTCGAGGTAAGTGCGCACCCGATATTTTTCCGTAATTTTCAGTTTGCCAATATCGATACGTTGTTCGCGCAGTGTGCTGCCATTGCGCCCGGCGAGTGTATAGCGGAACTCGCCGCTCAGTGCGACGTTCCCTTTTTCGGTGTCGTAATCCTTCCCGGGCTTCATACTGCTCAGGTGTTTGATCACTTTGATCTGGATATTGTTTTCCAGGTTCAGGAGACCGTTTTCCTTCACCAGCGGCACTTCCTCATCTTCCAGGTATTCGTATAACACCCGGGCAAACTCGCTGTGGATATGTTGGGTGTAGCTGCGCACCGCCTTTTGCTTGAGCTCGGCGAGCCCGCCGCCATTGCCGGCCATTGCCAACATCAACTGCATATCCCCGGATACGGGCATGGGCACGTCGATGTCGATTTTGCCGGGGGTAATGACGAGGCTGGGGATGTGGTCGCTGCCGCCCCAGAAGCTTTCCTGGGCGATCGCTTGGCCGACGTTGATTGTGGATAGCGCAAGGCTGCACAGGCCCGCGGCCAGCAGCCGGCGGATTCCTTGGTTTCTCATACATCGCTCCCTGTTTTATTTTTATACGGGGATGGTGTTTTTTATGCACGTCGTGGCGATTGGTTTCGCTCTAGTTAAGTTGGACGTCTGTACCAAGCTGCCACTTATTGCGGGTAAACGCAAAAATATTTCGTGACCTGTGCGTCACATTCTTCGTGGTTTGTGAGGTGGGTCGTAGCGAAAGTGCAATAAATCGGATAGGCGCCGGGAGGGAGAAGGAGCGGCTGCGCCGCCCCGGGAGGCGGTGCAAGAAACTTAATTGCGCCCGGTAATCTCGAGCAGTGCGTCCGCTTCGAGGTCGTCTTCGATGCGGTCGAGGATGCGTTTCACCAGCTGGTCCGCCATGCGCTGCAGCTGTTCACTGGTGTCGTCTTCGTTTTCGTCGCCGTACAGGGATGTCTTGATTTGATACTTGCCTTTGAGCCGCAAGTTGGCGATATCCAAACGTTTTTCTCTCAGCACCCGCTCACCCGGTGCCTGCAGGCGCAGCAGGTAGTCGCCACTGGCGCTGAGGTTACCGCGCTCTATTTCGATGTCGCCCTTGGTTTTGAGGCCACTCAGCTGCTTGACCACGGAAATATCCACAAAGTTAAACAGGATCAGCGAGTGATTATCGCTGCGCAGTGGAATCTCCTCGTCGGCAAAGAATTCACGCAGGGCGCTGTCCAGGCGTGTGCGCAGATAATCGCTGAACGCGCGGCTGGCAGATTCCTTGGCTGCGGAAACCCCGCCACCGTTGGTGGCTTGTGCCAGCAGGCTTTCGAAATCGTTACCCTGCAGCGGAGTGGGTACCTCTGCGGCGACTTCAATCTTGGCGAGAGTGAGGTGCAGTGCCGACGGCTCCTGCGCATGTACCAAGACCCCAAATAAGCTTGTGCACAGCAGTATCCCGAGGCGGGCCAGACGTTTTACATTATCGCGGGGCTGGGTTAAGGCTGCGCTGTTAAATATTTTGCGCTGACTCATTCAGCTGACTCCTGCACCCGATTCTTTCAGGCGTTCGCTATGCAAATGTGGGCGCCGCGGGTGCAGTGCCCGCGAACTCTTATGTGATGGAGGGGGCGCTGCTGAGTGCCGCTAAACCCTCTTATTGATGAGGCTGCCACCACATGTGAGCGAGTGCAAAAATATTAGTGACCCGAAGTGACTAATTGGTTTTGGCAATAACGGCAGCTAGAAAAAACTGTGGGATGTTTGGCAAAAATAGGCGCCAATTGGTGCGGATGGGCAGGCGTCGGGACCGGGGTATCAGGCCTCGGCAAAACGCGGCTTGTTGTGCAGCCAGCGCCGTACCAGTGCGCTGCGGGCTTCTTTACTTAACTGCGGGGCCGCGGCAATTCTCTGCACCTGCGGCAACAGGTGGGCATCCCGTTGCAGGTCGGCAATACGGTGCTGGATTTCGCCGGTCTGGCGGGTGCCGAGGATCTCCCCCGGGCCGCGCAAGCGCAGATCTTCCTCGGCAATGGCGAAGCCATCCGAGTGACTACGCAGAGCCTGCAGCCGTGCGCGGCCGTTGGCGGACAGCGGGCTGGAGTACATCAGCACGCAGTGACTGGCGATACTGCCCCGCCCCACCCGGCCCCGCAACTGATGCAGCTGCGCGAGCCCCAGGCGCTCGGGGTTTTCGATAATCATCAGGCTGGCATTGGGCACATCCACGCCCACTTCGATCACCGTGGTCGCCACCAGCAAATCCACTTCACCGGCCTTGAATGCCTTCATCACCAGCTCCTTGGCTTCCGGCTTCATGCGTCCGTGCACCAGCGCCACGCGCACGCCATCCAGGGTGTCCGTCAGTTCCTCGGCAGTGGACTCCGCGGCCTGGGCCTGCAGAGTTTCGGATTCTTCAATCAGCGTGCATACCCAGTAGGCCTGACGGCCCTCGCGCACGGCGCCCTGTACGCGCTCCATCACATCAAAGCGGCGCTCATCGGAAATGGCCACGGTATTGATTGGCTGCCGTCCGGGGGGCAGCTCGTCGATTACCGAGCAGTCCAGGTCGGCAAACGCGGACATGGCCAGGGTGCGGGGAATCGGCGTGGCGGTCATGATCAGCTGGTGGGGCTGGGTACGGGTCTCGCCCTCGACCGCGCCCTTCTCGCGCAACTGCAGGCGCTGGCGTACACCGAAGCGGTGCTGTTCGTCGATGATCACCAGTGCCAAACGATGGAACTCCACACCTTCCTGAAACAGGGCATGGGTGCCGACGATCAACTGGGCATCGCCATGTTCGATCGCGGCCAGTTGCGCGCGCCTTTCCGCGGCCTTCATGCTGCCGGTGAGCCAGCCCACGGTAATACCCAGCGGCTCCAGCCAGCCGCTGAAGTTGATACGGTGCTGCTCGGAGAGGATTTCCGTGGGCGCCATCACCACACACTGGTGGCCGGCGCCGATCGCCTGCAGTGCCGCGCGCGCCGCGACGAGCGTTTTGCCGGCGCCCACATCGCCCTGTAGCAGGCGCATCATGGGGGTGGCAGTGGCGAGGTCGTCGGCGATTTCCTTACCCACCCGCTGTTGTGCATTGGTGGGGGAAAAGGGCAGGCGTGCGAGAAAATCCCGCTCCAGCGCGGCATTGAGCGCCAGCGGCGGTGCGGCAACCTGGGCACCGTTGCGGCGCAGTTCCAGCAGGCTCAGGTGGTGGGCCAGCAGCTCCTCCAGCGCCAGCCGCTGCTGTGCCGGGTGCTGCCCTTCGGCCAATTGCGCGAGGTCGGCATCCGCCGGTGGCTGGTGCAGGTACATCAGTGCCCCCGCCAGTGGCAGCTGCATTTCCTGCGGCAACAGCTGGGCCGGCAACAGTTCGCTGACGTTGCCCTGGGCCAACCAGTCCAGACCCTGCCCGATCAGTGCGCGCAGGCGCCCCTGCCCCAGCCCTTCGGTCAGTGGATAAACCGGGGTCAGGGTTTCCGCGTTGGGTGAAGTGGTTTCGCCGAGTACCTCGGTTTCCGGGTGATACAGCTCGATGCCGGCACTGCCGCGGCGCGCCTCGCCGTAGCAGCGCACGCGCGTGCCCGCCGCCAGGCGGTTTTTTTGTGCCGCGGTGAAGTGGAAAAAGCGCAGGGTGACGCTGCCGGTGGTGTCCTGAATGCGCACTGCGAGGCTGCGGCGGCGCCCGAAAATGACGTCCGCTGCGCGCACTTCACCTTCGATGACTGCGTCCATGCCTGGGCGCAGGCCCGCCAGCGGTACAACTCGAGTGCGGTCCTGGTAGCGCGCAGGCAGGTGGAACAGCAGGTCCTGCAGGGAGCTGATGTGCAGTTTGGCGAGGGTTTCCGCGAGTTTGGCACCGACACCCTTGAGCGCGGTGACGGGAATTTCTGCCAGGGGTTGTTGCGGAGGATTCGGCGGCTGGTTCACGGACTCTGCAGCTGGCACTGGTTGATCGCATCGCGCAGCATATCGATGGCGCGGTGGCGGGGAAAGCTGGCGCGCCATGCCAGCGCCACGGTGCGCTGCGGTGCGGGGGCAACAAACGGACGGGTCACCAGCACCCCGGTGGCGTATTGCGAGGCGGCGGCGGCAGACAGCGGCAACACGGTGATGCCCAGGCGCGAGGCCACCATATGGCGCAGGGTTTCCAGGGAGCTGCCGTCAGCGGCGGTGCGGATATGCCCGCTGCCGGCTTCTTTTTCGATGGACTGCTGTAACTGTGGACAGGCTTCCAGCACCTGATCACGGAAGCAGTGGCCTTCACCCAGTAACAGCACGTTGTCTTCGCACAGTTGTTCCGGGGTCAGCGCCTCGTATTTTGCCAGCGGGTGGTCCGAGGGCATCAGTACCACAAACGGTTCGTCGTAGAGCGGCTGGGTAACCACGTCCGGCTCGGTAAATGGCAGCGCGATAATTACCGCATCCAGCTCACCCTTGCGCAGGCGACCGCGCAGGGTCGAGGTATAGCCCTCCTCTACATACAACGGCATCTGCGGCGCCAGTTGCTGCAGCTGGGGAATAAAGTGCGGGAACAGGTAGGGACCGATGGTGAAAATCGCGCCCACCGACAGGGGGCTGCTGAGCTGGTCCTTACCGGCGCTGGCTATATCCTTGATGGCCGCGGATTGCTCCAGTACCAGTTGCGCCTGCGCGACGATACGCTCCCCTAGTGGTGTGGCCTGCACCCGTGTCTTCGAGCGCTCGAACAGGGCGACCCCAAGTTCTTTTTCCAGCTTCTTTACGGCAATGGACAGGGTGGGCTGGCTGACGAAGCAGCGCTCTGCCGCGCGGCCAAAGTGCTGTTCCTGGGCCAGGGTAACGATGTATCGGAGCTCGTTCAGTGTCATGGCAAACGCAATCAGATAAATCCAGGCGATAGAGTTTATTCATAAACCCCCCCCGGCGGCCAGAAAAACCGCCGGGCCATTGTGTAAATGTCACAATCTAGAAAAAAATGCTATTAGTCAGGTTTATGAATAGTAAGATTTGCTATTAACTTGCGCACCGAACGGGCGATGTGGCGCTTTTTTTACTATACATGGAAGGCAAGCGTTCAAATTACATCAAGCGGAGGATCGCTATGGGAATCTTGTCTTGGATTATTTTGGGTCTCATTGCCGGCGCGCTGGCCAAGTGGATCATGCCCGGGCCGGATCCCGGTGGTTGGATTGTCACCATGGTCATTGGTATCGTCGGTGCGTTTATCGGTGGCTGGGTCGGTAGCTTTGTTGGCCTGGGCACTACCGGCGGCCTATCGCTCGGAAGCATCATCACTGCGGTAGTGGGTGCAGTTATCCTGCTGTTTATCTATCGAATGGTGAAATCCCGCGGTTGACGAAGTTTTGTTCGTCTATTCGTACGGGGCCCTGGAAAAACGACGGGCCCCGTTCACAGACTTCGTCAGTGAAACAGGCTATAAATAGCCAATCTGACTGAAAGTCCATTGCAGTTCGACGTATAATTTTAATCGCGCCCACCAGTGTGTGGACCGAGCAATATTGGGACCGGCGTTCGGTGCCCAGGGGAAAAAGCAAGCGGTTATGGCAAAGGAAAAAGTCTGGATCTTCGGTTGCGGCGATCTGGGGACACGCCTCGCTCTGAAGTTGGATCGCAAGGCGTACGACGTGTTTGGTGTGCGGCGCAATCCGCTACAGGCACTGGCACGCAAACGCCGCGCGGACGTCGTCAACTGGCGTCGCGGCGACGCCACCAAGACAGAAGATATTCATCGTCACCTGAGTCAGGGTGCCGATATTGTTATCGCCACTTTCACTCCCGGTGCCAGCACTCCCCAAGCCTACCAGCGCGCCTATGTCGAAACGGCCACCTGTCTGCGCCAGTCCCTTGCGGATATGGAAAAACCCCCGCGTCTGTTGCTGTGGATTTCTTCCACCCGTGTGTACGGCCAGAGTGGTGACCAGTGGTTGGATGAGCGCTCCCAGCCGATGCCGAGTAGCTTCCAGGGCGAAGCTCTGTTGGCTGCGGAAAAAATTGCCCAGCAAAGTGTGGTGGAAACCTGCGTGGTGCGCTTTGCGGGTATTTATGGGCCCGGCCGCGATCGACTGCTTTCGCAAGTGCGGGCCGGTCGCTGCGCACCGCCATCACCGCCCCAGTTCAGCAACCGCATTCACGTGGACGATGCCGTCGGCTTTCTCGCGCACCTGATCGAGGGCCAGAAAAAAGATATGCCGCTGGAGAAGCTGTATATCGGTGCGGACTGCACCCCGGTTCCCATGTACGAATTGCAGAGCTGGCTAGCAAAGTCGATGGGTTATACCAGCGCGCATCTGCGCGAAGAAGTGGCCACCAGCGAGCGTCGCTCCAAGAAGCTGAGCAACAAACGCATGCTGGATAGCGGCTATGACATGCTGTATCCGGATTACCGCGCCGGCTACCGCACCCTGCTGGAAAACGACTGAATCACAAGTTCGCGCCGCCCATTGCCGAGCGGCGCGCGGCAATCGCTTAGATCACCAGAACCCCTTCCGCCTCGAACTGCGCACCCTTGGGCAGTTCACTCACACCCACCGCCGCACGCGCCGGGAATGGCTTGGTAAACATCTCCTGCATCACTTCATTGACGGTAGCGAAATTGCTCAGGTCAGTGAGGTACAGATTCAGCTTTACCAGATCGTCCAGAGTACCGTTTGCGGCTTCGCACACCGCCTGCAGGTTTTTAAATACCTGCACCGCCTGCTCGCGGAAATCGTCGGACACCAGTTCCATGGTTTCCGGAACCAGCGGAATCTGACCGGACAGGTAGATAGTGTTGTTGACCTTGACCGCTTGGGAATAGCTGCCGATTGCTGCCGGTGCCTTATCGGTTTTTATCACGGCGCGATTGGGCATGGATGACCTCTCCTGACCCTGTTGGGGCCTACTTACTGAAAAAAGGAAGCGGGAGAATATAGCGCGGTTTTGTAGCCTTGGGGAGCGGCGCAAAGGACCAGATTGCGATATGCGGAACTTATCCACAAACTGAGAAAATTCACGCAAAACCCCCGCGAATTCCCCA
>NZ_JBNAFZ010000026.1:0-24440 GCF_049800935.1 Microbulbifer sp. S227A
GGCCTTGGCCAGCTGCAAGGTGACCATCATTGCAACGCAAACAAGGAGAAGAGCAATGACCACGAACTGCATCAAATTCACCAGCGCCGACATCGAAACCGCCAAGGGCGTCGGCTCCATCTCGACCCTGACATTCGACCTCGACATCACGGTCGAACCCGTCGCGAGCGCGAACCCGATGGCCCCCACGCACCGCGTCCTCGGCCGCTCCCCGCGCGGCAAGCTGGTCGAGTGTGGCGGCATCTGGAAGAAGCAGAACAAGGAGACCGGCGCCGACTACTACACGCTGACCATCCGCGACCACGGCTTCAACGCCAACCTCGGCAAGGCCGCGAACCAGGACGATCTGTCCCTGCAGGCCGTGATCCCCTGGGGGCCGAAAGACGCCGCCTAAGCGAAGGGTTGGCAGGGGTTCGCCTCTGCCAACCCGTTTACAGCTGTAAACTCCAGAGTAAGTCCGGTCCGTGCATGTAGTCTCTTCGTGCTTCAGTAGACACTATATAGAGGAAAATTCTTGACTTAGCGCCGTGAATCACGGCTTTTATCCCCAAGTGGCGTGAAAAAGGCCATATTCTCGATTTTGGGGCAACTAGATGATTCCTGTGACACCACTGGCAAACGAGAAGCCTTCAGCGCTCGCGACAGAAATTTCCGAGCGGTTGAATGCTGCCATCCGGGAGCATCTTCTTTCAGCTTTTGCCCCAGATAGCACCAAAACGCTACGGTCTTTTTCGGCACCTGAGGCGGCAGAACTTCTTGGGGTCTCCGGTCAGTTCATGCGAAAGGTGCACTCAGAGGGAACGATCCCAGAGCCCGAGGATATTCGTGGAGGGCGGCGCTATTACACGGCGCAGGAGATATGGGATGCACGAGAGATCTTAGAGAAGTCATCGCGCAAGAAAGGACGCTATCTGCCGCGTCGGTCTGGTGATGAGAAACTGCAAATATGGCAGTTGATGAACTTTAAGGGCGGCTCGAGCAAGAGCACCACGAGCATCCATCTTGCGCATTATTTCGCGCTACGCGGCTATCGAGTGTTGGTCGTTGACCTCGATCCTCAAGGATCACTCACGTCCATGTGCGGCATCAGCCCGGAAATCGAGTTTGATGGGCTGACTGTATATGACGCGATTCGCTACGACGATCCGGTCAGCATGGCCGATGTCGTTGTTCCCACTTACTTCCCGGGGATTTCTATTGCGCCGGCGCGCCTAATGTTGTCTGAGTTCGAGACTGAATCTGCAGTCCATTCGAACCCCGACCAGCCGTTCTTTACGCGGATCCGAAATGCATTGTACCAAGTTGAGGATGATTTCGACCTTGTCTTGATGGACAGTCCGCCCCAGTTGGGCTTCTTGACAATCGCTGGAATGGCCGCCGCGAGTTCTCTGATTGTACCTCTAACCCCCTCGATGTTGGACGTTTCGTCGACCGCTCAGTTCCTCGAGCTCGCCGGGGCCTACATGGGGGTAATCGAGGACGCAGGCGCGACGTTGCAGTATGACCACTTCAAATTCCTGATCACTCGGGATGAGCCGACGGATGTTCCCTCACAGCAGCTGACCTCGTTTATGCGTGCGCTTTTCCAAGACCGCGTCATGTCTGCGACCGCTCTCAAGAGCACTGCAATCAGTGACGCGACCATGCTCAAGCAGTCCATCTATGAGGTTGTGCGCTCGGAAATGACCCGAGCGACCTACGATCGTGCGAAAGGCTCGATGGATGCTGTGGGACAGGAAGTGGAAGTCATGATCCACCAATCATGGGGGCGTGAATAATGGCTAGGAAATCCCTTCGAGATATGTCGGGCATCGCGAGTACCATCGCGCGTTCCAGCAGCACTTCGGCCGAGAGGGTCCCCAAGACGAGCGCGCCTGCGTTAGGGGCTCTTCAGGGGTCACTTGCGTCTATCCGCGAGATCGATCCTGGTCTGATCGACGATTGGGGTCCCCAGGATCGGTTGGATGAGTTTACAGCTGTAAACGCCGAGGATGACGATGAGGGTTTTGAGGCGCTCAAGAACAGCATCCGTGAAGGCGGTCAACAGGTGCCAATCCTCGTTCGGCGCTCCAAAGCTGCCGAGGGGCGCTTCGAAGCGATTTATGGTCGCCGCAGGTTGAAAGCTTGCCGGGAGCTCGGAATTAAAGTCCGTGCCAACGTTCAGGATGTCGATGACGCCACGGCCTTGTTGGCCAAAGGGCTGGAAAATGCGGCACGTCGCAACCTCTCGTTTTATGAAAAGGCGCGCTTTGCTGAAGCTATCCAAGCCGCGGGGCACGAAAGCGCGACGGTGCGCCAAGTATTGAATCTTTCTGCATCAGGCCATTCGCACCTGTCGAAGGTGACGCAGAATGTCCCGTCCAGAGTCGGAGACCTGATTGGTTCGGCACCCAAGTCCGGCCGGCCGAGGTGGACGGACTTGGCCGAGCTGTTCCTCGAGCGGAAGCTTACCGAGAAGATCGCGCTCAACTTGCTGGCCAATACTAGCACCTCATCGACGTCTGATGAGCGGTTGGAAGCGCTGATCAAGGAAGCAAGCAAACGCGGAACGAAAGTGTCCAGCGGTCCTCGTGAGATTACGCCGATGGATGGCGTTGTCATCAAAGCAAGCCGAGGGAGCGTGTCTCTTTCGGTGAAGAAGTCCGGCACAAGTGCCGAGTTCGCAAGCTGGCTTGAGAGCAACCTCGAGGACATCATCAAGAGATCCTACACCGAATTTACAGATGTAAACGCGGAGGATGACAAGTGAGGACGAGCAGAAAGGAGGAAAGGTAAACAAAGAAAACCCCCGAAACCGAAGCTTCGAGGGCTGCTGCGCAGAGCGCAATTCTTAGATTAGACACCTAGAATCTAGCAGCCAGTGAATCGCCATACAAGAGAAAACGCTTCTGAGCGAACGGGATTTCTTTGTCTGCTGACATAGTATGGGAAAATTCAGTGGTGCTCCGTGTGGAGCGACTGAGGCAGGCATGCCTCAGCACGAGAGAGGTATGTCCATCGCATGGCAGCCCTCCGGTTGGCGCAAAGCCTCAGCAGGTCTCGCTGCCGCAGAGCAGCTTGCCCAAGCCGGTGAACGGGTAGCTGTACCCAAAACGCGGGCCTTCGTGGCTGTGAAGCGGGTGGGAGCCTACATTGGCCTTAAGGCCGGAGACATGATGCTCCTCGACACGCTCGGGGCCTTTACCCAGGCCCAGGACTGGGAGGAGGGGCAACGCCCTATCGTCTGGGCGTCGAACGCCTATCTGATGGAGCAAACCGGGTTCTCGCTCTCCGCACTCAAGCGTCATGCGCGGCGGCTGGCAGAGATTGGCGTGATCTCCTTCCAGGACAGCCCGAACGGCAAGCGATGGGGCCGCAGGGACGCCGAGGGGCGCATCGTCGAGGCCTATGGCTTTGATTTGTCGCCGCTGTCGGCTCGTGTCGAGGAGTTCGAGGAGCTTCATGCCGATTTGCAGGCCGAGCGCGAGCTCTGTCAGCGCCTGAAGCGCCAGATCACGGTGGCACGCCGGATGATCCGCGCGCGGATCGAGGCGGCCGTCAGCAGCGCGCTGCGCGGGCCCTGGGCGCAATTCACGGGTATCTTCGAAGATCTCCTAGGCCGGCTTCCGCGCCGTCACGAAGCCTCAGAGCAGCTTGCACGACTCTTGACTTGGTTCAAGGAGTTCCAGGAACGCGTCGAAGCTGCCTATCTCAACGCAACTGAGGTCGCTCAACCTGTGGAAAACACGCACGAAACCAAGGAGCAAGTTCTCAAGAAGACTCAAGAAATGAACCCCAGGGAGGTCATTTCTGACCCTCATATACTAATTACAAACCAACTTAATCCTGTAACTCGTAATTCCTCTGAAAATGAGGAAGTCGCGGCCGTGGTGCCCAATGCTCAGCCCGAAGATCAGGTTGATACGGAGCTGGAAGAATGGGTGGCCGAAGTGCGCAAGAAGCGCGCGGCGCTGGATCTGCCCACTGTGATGCAGGCCTGTCCCGAGTTCGCGTCCTGGGCGCGCAATATGGGCGGGTTCCTGAAGGATTGGAGCGATCTGCACCGGGTTGCGGGGCAGCTCAGGCCGATGATCGGGGTGTCCGAGCATGCCTGGAACGTGGCGCAGGACCGGCTTGGCAAACAGGTGGCGACAGCGGCGCTGGCGCTTGTCTTCGAAAAGCATTGCACGGGCGAGGTTTCGTCGCCGGGCGGCTATCTGCGCGGCATGGTCGAGAAGGCCGGGGCAGGGGAGCTGCACCTCGAGCGCAGCTTCTATGGCAGGCTCAGCGAGCAGGCGGCGTGATGGGGCAGGGGGTCAGAGCCCTGCGGCCTTGGTCAGGTTCACGCGGAACCGATCGCGGCGGCGCTGGTAGCGGCGGGTCATCTCGGCCGAAGCATGTCCGAGGTGCTTCTGGACATGGCGTTCGTCGATCTCGGCCGAACTGGCCAGCCCGGCGCGGAGCGAGTGCCCCGAGAACAGCGCAAGGCGCTCCTTTTCGGGCAGTTCGGAGCGGATGCCGGCGTCTAGGACCGTGCGCTTAATCAGCCGGGCAACATGCTTGTCGTTGAGCCGTGTATCGAGGGCGCGCTTGCCATCGCGCGAGGTCCCTACAAAGACAGGGCCGAAGTTGATCTTCGCAAAGTGCAGCCATTGCTCGAGAGCATGCACGGGGCAGGACTGATCCTTAGAGCCGCGGCCGATCTCGACCTCGCGCCAACCTGTCTTCGCATTGAGGGTCAGGAGGGCGCCTTTCTCCATGATCTCTATCCAGCCGCCGGAATCCGCCGTGTCGTCCTTGTGGACGTCGAGGCTGACGATTTCCGAGCGGCGCAAGCCTCCGGCGTAGCCGAGCAGCAAAATTGCCCGATCTCGCAGCCCGCGCAGATCATAGGGCAGGGTGGCCACCATCGCGAGGATGTCTTCTGCCAGGATCGCTTCCTTCTGCACCGGTGGGCGCGCGTGCTTGCGCTTGATCCCCGCCAGCACCGTGGCGATGTGTCGGTTCTTGCGGTCAAGGTTGAAACCGCGTTGCGAGTAGTTCCAAGCGAGGCCCGACAGGCGGCGGTCTATGGTGCCGACCGATAGGGCAGGGGAGGGGCCCGACCCGGACGCTAGGTCGGCGAGGTAGAGACCGACCATCTCGGGAGCGGGCGGTAGAGGTTCCACGCCTTTCATCCGGCACCAGCGCGCGAAGTGCGCCCAGTCCTTTGAATAGGCCTTCATCGTGTTGTCAGAAGCCGCTGCGCGCGCATAGTCGCGGGCCGTATCGACCAGCCGATCAAGCGTGCCGGAGCCGGCCACAAAGGACGGCAGGCTCAAGGCCTCGCCGTCAGGGCGATCTCCCTCTTTGTCCTCGTTGGGCGAAGGCCCGATTGGCGGCTCTGAGCTCGATTTCTCGGTGTTTTCTGACATGCCGCTGAGCATATCTTGCCATGTCCGATAATGCAAATTTATTGGACATGACTGCAGGGAACAGAGTGGGGCGGTTATGGCTTTAGTTTCTGGCGGAAAGCGCCGTCGTGATATAGGCTGCGGGCATGACATTTGCCCGACCGGATCATATCAGCGACCTGGATACACTACCCCGGATGCCCGCCTGGGTCACCTCTGCGCGCGCTGAAGCCCTTGAAGATGTTGCGTTTTTGTCAGGCGCGGCGCTGAACCACCTGCATCTTGTGTTGGGACGCGAGGAAGTGCCCCAAACCTTGTTGCGGGACCGGCTCGCGCTGCGTGCGGCCGAGGCCTGTATGGTGTTTTCCGGGCGGCCGGAGCGGGAGGCGGAGCTGCGCGATGCCATATACCTTCTGCGCCCCGGCGATCTTCCGGGACCGGCGGGCGAAACCTACCTTGTCTGGCGGCGTGCGGTGGAGCGGCCGGTCTCGATCAAGACTCTGGCCCGAGCCATGCCGGCTTTCGAGGCGGGCCAGATTGCCGCGTGGCTGGATTCGGGGAAAGGGGCGCCGGTGACCCGGGCCGCGATGGTTTTGGAGGCGGCGCTGACGGAAGCGCCGCGTGCGGACGTAGCGGCGCTGATCCTTGCAGATGCGGCCCTCGCCCAAGCCCTCGGTTGGGATCATCTCGTGCCGCTGCTGGCCCCTTGCCTGAAACGCGCCTACCTGCGCAAGCATGGCGATGACCTACGCTTGGCCTGTCATCGGGCACTCGTTTCTTCGGTGATCGAAGCCGTGCGGCAGGCCGCCGACCTCGAGCGTCGGGCGGCGCATCTCAAGGCAGTCGTGCCAAAGCTTCGGGCGAAAGGGGCGGGCGACTCGGTCGAGATGTTCCTGACCCGCGATGCTATGGCGCCTTCGGCTTTGCCCTTGACGGATCGCGCCGCGCGGCGGCTCTGTGACCGGTTGGTCGACCTCGGCGCTGTGCGCGAACTGACTGGCCGCGACACCTTCCGGCTCTACGGGGTGTAGCGATGGTCAAGGGTCGCTCCGAGCCTGAATTTGACCGCGAGTTGTCCGACCTGCCGCCGGAGCTGCGCTGGCGCGAATGGATGCGGCGGATTGAGGCTGTGCTGTTTGCGTCCGCCTCGCCTGTACCGCGCGCGGATCTGGCGCGCATAGTGGGGCAGGGGGCCTCGGTTGATTTGCTGGTCGAGGATCTGGCCGCCGATCTAGACGGGCGGGCGTTCGAGATTGCCATGGTCGCAGGGGGGTGGATGTTTCGGACGCGGACCGCTTACGCGCCCGCGATCCGCGCAGCGGCGGATGTCGGCGGCCAGCTACTCGATCTGAGCGAATTCGACGTCGCGGTCCTGGCCGCCATCGCCTACCATCAGCCGATCACGCGCGACGGGCTCAAGGACATCTTCGGCAAAGAGATCACCCGGGACCTGATCGGGCGGCTGCATGCACACAGTCTGATTGGAACTGGGCCGCGCGCGCCGCGTCGTGGTGCCCCCTATACCTTCGTCACCACTGAGCAGTTCCTCGTCGCCTTCGGGTTGGAGAGCCTGCGCGATCTTCCCGATCGGGAGCAGTTGGAGGATGCGGGGGTTGTGGGCGAAGCGCAACAAGTTGATTTTGGCTAACGCGTTGCCGATCTCGTTGTGCGATAAGGCTCTGAGATGACGTTCTTCTTTCGCCCTTAACCTCATATCTTGCCGGTCTCCGTTGCCGATGCCTGACGCAAACTCGGTCGTTCTGTTTATCGTTTCATCTGCAGTGCAACGATTTTTGTGGGGACCCAGAAATACTCACAATTTCAATGTGATATTCGTTGCACCCCTTTGAAGACGTCCCCTTGCTCGATTCTGGTCGAGAAGATGTCGTCGCCTACGCCCGCGAGCAGTTCTTCGTCTGTCTTGGGCTGGAATACCTTCGCGAACTTCCCGACCTGGAGCAACTGGCGAAGGCCGTGGTGGTCGCTTCGTCGTGAGAGCGAAGCGGTGTTCGCATGCTGTGACCCATTTACACGATCTAAATGAATTTCGAATATTTCGAGTGTTGCGATTGTTTCGAATGAGGGATAGCCTATATCCAACACGAGACGAGAGAACCGGAGAGAGAAGATGAACGCCCTCAGAAAAGAGGCGTTCTTTGATCGTTTGCCCGACGAGGTCGAGATCAAGAACGCCGAACAACTCAGAACGATTGTCGCCTCCCAGATCAAGGAAGGCGAACCGACAAAGCTGTCGCTCGCCCTGGAAGGCGGCGAAGTTCGCACCGTGACGCTTGCGCCGGCCTTGACGGCTTCGCTACTCGAAGTGCTGCGGCTTGTCTCGAGCGGTCGCGGGTTTCGGATGATTCCCGTCGAGTCAGAGCTGACCACGCAGCAGGCGGCGGACCTTCTCAATGTGTCCCGCCCATTCCTGGTGAAGCTTCTCGAGGAAGGTGAGATTCCGTTTGCGAAGACCGGCCGACATCGCCGGGTTCGTGCCGACGATCTGTTTGCCTACAAGGAGAAGCGTGACGCGTCTCGCTCTGATGCTTTGAGTGACCTTGCCGCAATGGATGCGGAAGAAGGTCTTGTATGAGCCGATACGCGGATCGGTTCACTGCTCTTCTCGATGCCTGCGTGCTTGGCGGCGCGCTTCGAAGAAACATGCTACTAAGCTTGGCCGAGGCCGGCTTGTTTCGGCCTCGGTGGAGCAGTCGCATCCTTGACGAGACCCAGAAAGCGATCACCCAAATCACCAAGGGCGAAACCGATGGTTCCCGGCAAAGGGCGGCAATCGAAGCAGCATTCCCTGAAGCTCTGGTGACTGGTTATGAGATCTTCGAAGGCAAGCTTGCGTTGCCTGATCCGGGCGACAACCATGTGCTGGCAGCGGCCATCGCGACGTCTGCTTCAGTCATCGTGACGGACAATCTTGCCGACTTTCCTTCCGCGGTTCTGGACCCGCACGCCATCCAGGCGATTTCCGCCGACGACTTCATCGCCGATACAATCGAGCTGGATCCCTCGGAGGCCATTCTGGCCCTGCGTCGCATGCGCGAGCGCTTCAAGAACCCGGCGCTCGATGTTGCGGCTTTGATTCACAAGTCAGAAGCGCAGGGCCTATTGCAGGTTGCAACCTTCATGGACGAGTACCAGTCGTTCCTGTGAGGAGACGACTGGTGGATGTTATAGCACAGGCATACGGTACCGTCGGCGATGGTAGTTGACGTTATTTCCCGCCGGACGTGTTAAGCGGTCCGTGGTAATCTGTCATCTCTGATCCATCTTCAGCCGAGGAGCTTCTCCAGCTCTTCCCTTTGGGCGGCATGCTTCGTGGGGTTCTCTGCTTTCAGCTTGTTCACGTTGATGAGCTTCCATCTGACCGCTGGAAGCTCGGCCGATTGAGGGCGGTCGATCGCGTCGAAGTCTGGATCGCCGTCATGCAGGGTTCTCAGAAACCTCTTCGCGCCCTCATCCAAGCGGGATTGGATATCACCGATCAGGCGGTCGCGCGTTGAGACCAATTCCGCAAGGTCGACCGCTTCCTTCGTCATTCCCTCGAATTCCCGCGCGTAGGGCTGATCAAGATCGATCAGGTTTGGGTTCAGCAATTCGTGCGGCGGGCGTGGGGAACTCGCGACGTAGATCAGAAAAGTGCGGAACAACGCGTCGGTAAACCCTTCATTCTCGTAGAGCAGTTTGACGTCGTAAAGGTCTCGCGGGTGCTGGCGATCAAGGGCTGCATGTAGCTTGCCGCCGAACAAATCCTCGAAGGAGACGATGTTCATCGCCGCATATCCGAACGCCTCCTCGACGGCTTCGGAGACTTCGCGTTGTTCCGGATCATGCACGACGCCCCGGGTGACGGGGGAGGTTTCGATCTTGATTTCGGCTGTCCCGAGGCGGGCGAGCGCACGCGTGGCGCCGCCGCCACCGCCGGCAATGCGCTGCGCTTTGGCGCCGGTGATTCCGCTTTCGATGGCGGCGGCAATCCGGTCCATCGCGTCGTTGATCTCGACGAGGCTTTCGGCGCGGTCCTTGACAGGCAGATAGGTCAAATCGATATCGACCGAGAGGCGCGGAAGGTCGCGATAGAAGAGGTTGATGGCCGTCCCACCCTTGAGCGCAAATATTTTCTCCTTTGCGACATACGGCAGTATCCGCACGAGCAGCGCCACTTGGGCGGCATAGTCCTCACGCGCCATGACCACGTTCCTTTCCTACAAACTCTTCGGGCACCATGATCCTGTAGCGCGGATGTATCTTGCCGCCTTTGACCAATGCGCGATCCCCGCTGCCTAGGTCGAACTCTTCCGGATCGAGACGCTTGCGCCAGGCATGGTCGTGGCGGTCGGCAAACACGAAGAACAGGCGTTTGACCTTGATCTTCTTGCAACTTCTGAGCAGTGCCGAGAGGGTTCTCGGTCGCAACGTCGTCAGGCTTTCGAACACCATGTCGAGGTTGTGAAAGCTCTCCTGATCCGGCAACTCGTCCAGCGCCTCTAAGATCGCGCGTTCCGGCGAGGACATCACCAGTTTCCAGTCCCATGGCAGGGACGATGCTGTCTCGTTGAGATTATTTCGTGCGTCATTGACACCCAACTCTGGATCGGAGAACAGCGATACGCTGCGTGTGCGGAGTTCGGCGTTGAGCGGCAGTTTTTCGAGCCAGTTGGGGATTTTTGAGGCGTAGAGCCAGACTGTGCTTTTGTCGCCGAGTGAGAGATAGTGCGCATAGCCTTGCAGGTCCAATGCCGTCGCCCCCCCGACATGGGCAGGGTAGTGCATGATGTGCTGGAGCGAGAGCAGGCAGGTCTTCCAATCGAGCGTATTCGTGGTGGCGCTGCCTGGAGAGGGACGGCGGAAGACGCCGCGTCCAAGGCGTTCTAGCCAGCCGCGTTGGACATAGGCGTAGGACGAACGCCGGCCTATCCCGTGGTGCTCCAGCCAGGCGGAGTCCACGAGGAACCCCGTGGGGACAGCCTCAAGAAGGCTCTTTAATTTTTTGTGTTCTTGTCCACTCATAGACGACACAATGATATATTTTTAAAGAGAGCGCCACATGTTTCAGTGGAAACCCACAAAATAGTCGGTCAAGGATGGACAAATTTTTTCATTTTCAAAGAGACTGGTGGTTGTCGGCTCTGAAACTCACCAGAAAAGCAGGGGTGGATGCCCTCGAACAGCTGAGAATACACCCGGCCATGTGGGCTTCGCAGATGAGCGACTATCAGTCGTTCCTGCGACGAGAAAACCGGTGTTTGTATATCGGCGAATGTGGCCGATTTTAAGTTCCTCCGGGCGTGCTAAGCGGTCCGTGGTAAAATGCAGCCGAAGCTCGAGGAGCATCAAAGAATGTCTCAAGCCGTTCGGCGTTTTCTTCGACAAGACGTTTCGCCTGCTGCGGAAGTTCGGCACTCGCTCGCGTGAAGTCATCAAGTGCAATGGGTTCGAGCGTCGGAGCGGATGTCAGACGAAGCATGCGGTCTCGCCCGATCAAAAGTCCGGCCTGTCCAAGGGCGTTCTGGCTTTGCAGGTGCATTGCGCTCTCGATGATTGTTCTCCAGTGGAACATGCCGCCGCGCTTGATCTGACCGTCAGTCATACGAAGGTCTTGATCGCCACAGCCTAGGCTCAGAATATCGATTTTGTGTCTGTCTACGTTGAAACAGCTCATGGCATCGACCAGCGCCACCATGACGGGGTTGTTCGCCCAAACACCGCCATCGGCAAAGTGCCGGGTGCCGTTTCGGTAGGTCGAGAAGAATGTCGGCGCGGCTGACGTCGCCAATGCCACCGTAACCAGTTCTTCCTGCCAGTCGAGGCGGAAGTCAGGGTGGTGCGGGGTCTTGAGGACGTTGACCTCGTTGAACCCATCGAAGGCGGGAATGTTCAAACGCACATTGACCGAGCCCAGTGTCCTGTTGCCAAAGCGATCTCGAAGCGCTCGTTCCAAGGGTTCGCGGTTGTATCGATATACGGCAAGATCGCGGGCAAACTGGTAAGCGGATCGCATCGCGCGACCAAATCGAGTTGGCGGCGTCCAAGGCCGGGGAAATATTTCCGACCCGTGGCGCATATAGATCTCGAGAACCTCCTCGGCGCGCATCCCTGCTGCCATGCCGAGCGCGATTATTCCTCCGGTCGAAGTGCCGGCGATCATGTCGAAGTAGCTGGCTGCCGAACCGCCCTTCAAGAAACGACGCTCGCATTCCGCCAGCACTGCCGCAGGCAGAATGCCTTTTATGCCGCCGCCATCAATGGACAGTATGCGAAGATCATCTGCGGGCCATTCGAGTTGATCTCGACGGTGAAAGATGGTGCCCTGCGAGCGGCGGGATTGAGGTTGTGCCATGAAATCTCTCCATAAGTACCGCCAACCTGGATCGCTCGCCTGACTGACTTCTGATGTGTTTGCCGGTCCCAAACCATTTTCCCGAAGCGAGCCAGCTTTCGTAGCAGCTCAGCCAGTTGGACGCCCAGGGAATGGTCGTATTGCTGATCAGGTCATCTGGCGACCACTGATCCGCTTCGTTGTCGAAGAGGCAGAGGAATGGCCCCGTACGGTCTGTTCGCGGATGTGAAACGTAAACATGCGGCAGGGACCCTTCTTCGTTGCCGAAACGCCTTTGCAATGTCGGTTCAAGAACCTCAACCAGTGGCTGCAGGTACAGGTTTGATCTGCCTTCAAGGCCCGACCGCACCGAACGTGCACAGATGGGGGTTATGAGGAACGCAAAGAGAACACATGATGCAGAGGCCGTTCGCTGCGCGTTGTTCGAACTAGTAATATGCGGACTTTGCTGCCGTTGCCCTTCCTGGTGTTTGCTGGCGCAGCATTCGCTCGCGGGTGCGGCGTGGTTTTCGCTGTGAAGCAGCATGTGTCGCCAAACCGGCCGTTGAAAGTCAGTCCGAGGGGCCAAATTCAATCCACCCTTTCGCCGCAACGTGGATCGATCAACGAGGAGCGGGACTTTCCGGACTTTCGCCCGTGCGGATTTTGCTTGCGCAGAAGATGTCGGCGTGGCGTGGTTCTCGCTGTGAAACAGCATTCGTCGGCAGAGCGGTCATTAAAAAGCAGTTTGAGGAGCGAAACTCAAACTGTCCCTTCGCTGCGACCAGGATTGATAATTGCGAATCAGACGAGTTTCAGTTCGCTGTGAGTTGCCCCAAATGCGGCGACTCGGGAATGATCAAAGGCACTGGGAAGCTATGTTGCGGGTCACCCCCAAATCCCAAGCCCTGCACTGCTGCAGGTCGAATTTGTGTGCTTCCGAGCGAGCGCCGATTTGTTTCCACGCTTTCCAAGTGCTCCCGGCCGGCAAGCACGGCCGGGAGAGGGAAACCAGTTAATCCAGATATGCGGTCAATGCGAGAGAGATCTCCGGCACGTAGGTGACCAGAAGCAGGATGAGCGCGAGAACTCCGATAAAGGGCAGGTTTGTGCGCGAAGTCTCCCAGATACCCGACCGGGCAATCGAGCAGGAGGTGATCAGCACCGACGCCACAGGCGGCGTCTGCTGGCCGATGGCGAGGTTCAGCGTCACCATAATGCCAAAGTGGATCGGATCAATGCCCACCGCGTTGACCAGCGGCATGACCACCGGCACTACCAGTATGATCGCCGCCGCGCCGTGCAGGAACATGCCCAGCACCAACAGCAGGAGGTTCAGCAGGGCCAACACGATCAGCGGATTGGTGGTGATCTCGGTGATCTCGGCCGCCAGCGTCTGCGGCACCTGCGCCTGGGTCAGGAACAGCCCCAGCGCCGCGGAGGTGGAGACTAGCAGCATCACGATGCCGGTCTGGCTGACGCCGTCCAGCATGGTTTTGCGCAGCCGCGAGACGTCGAGGTCGCGGTACACGAAGAGGCCGATCACCAGCGCCGCCAGCACCGCGAGCCCTGCGCCCTCGGTCGCGGTGACGAGGCCCGAGAAGATGCCGCCCAGGATGATGACCGGCATGGTCAGCGCCCAGAAGGCTTCCTTGAAGGTCTTCCAGACGTAGCCGAGATCGAAGCCTTCGGCGCGCGGCAGGTCATAGCGCACTGCCAGCACCCAGGTGACCAGCATCAGAAGGAAGGCGCCCAGCAGGCCCGGCACCACGCCGGCCACGAACAGCTTGATCACCGAGGTTTCGGCGATGGCGCCATAGAGGATCATCGGGATCGACGGCGGGATGATGATGGCCAGCGAGGCGGAGGAGGAGGTGATCGCCGCTGCGAGCGTGCGCGAATAGCCGCGCCGCTTCATCTCGGGGATCAGCACGGTGCCGGTGGCGGCCACATCGGCCACCGCCGAGCCGGAGATCTCGGCAAAGACCATTGACACACCGATGTTGACCATGCCGAGGCCGCCGCGGATGAAGCCGATCAGGGCGGTGACAAAGTTGATGAGCCGCAGCGAGATGCCGGAGGTGTTCATCAGGTTGCCCGCGAGGATGAACAGCGGGATCGCGATCAGCGGAAAGGAGGTGGAGCCGGAATAGAGCTTGATCACCATGTCGTTGAGCGCATCCGGCCCGGAGGTGAGCAGGAAGCCCCCCATCGACACCACGCCGATGGCCACCGCGATCGGCACGTTGATGAGGATCAGCGTGATCAGGGCAACCGTGGTCAAAAGCAGGATCATTTCAGGCCTTCCTTCGGGCAAGTGCGGCGGTTTCGGCCTCTGCCTCGGCGATGGCCTGCTCGATCTCGGCGTGTTCGGGGTCGATGCCCTCAGCCGCGGTGCGCAGGGCGCGGGGCAGGGTCAGCAGGGTGCCGATGATCATGATGACAGAGGCAATCGGGATCACCGATTGCACGATGTCCAGCGTCATCCAGCGCAAGGACAGCAGCGAATCCCATTTCGCCACCGCCAGCACCGCGTTGCCGTACCAGGCGACGACGGCGAAATAGGTGATGACCAGCAGTTCCGAGAACAGCGCCAGCGCCACCGCCAGATGCCGCGGCAGCGCGGTGACGATGCCCGAGAACCCCATGTGCTGGCGCAAGAACACCGCATAGGCGGCGCCGAAATAGGTCAGCCAGGCCAGCAGCACGCTGGCGATTTCGTCGTACCAGGCGGGGGAGGCGCCCAGGTACCGCATGGTGGTCGCGTATACAACCGACACCGCCAGGATTACCAGCAGCAAAAGGCAAATCGTCTCGATGGCCCGTAATAAAATGCGCTCGATCAGTGCGATCATGCCCACCTCCAGTCTTGTGAGTGCCCCGGCCGGGCGTGCCGGGCCGGGGCGGTTCATGTTACTTGGCCAGGTCCTGAGCGCGCTGCACCAGCGCGTCGCCGCCGGGAACCTGCGCTGCAAAGGCGTCGTATATCGGCGCGGAGGCGGCGATGAAGGCGGATTTGTCGGCCTGGTTCACCTCGACGCCCGCGGCGCGGACTTTTTCGACCAGCTCGTTGTCGGCGGTCTCACCCTGTGCCAGCGACCAGTCCTGCACCGCGGCGGCGACCTCGGTGACGGCAGCCTGGACGTCTGCGGGCAGCTTGGACCAGGTGCCGGCGCCGGAGGTCAGATAGGTCGGCGAGTAGACGTGGCCGGTCAGGCTGAGGTAGCCCTGCACCTCCTGGAAGTTGGCGCCGACGATGTTTGTCAGCGGGTTTTCCTGGCCGTCCATGGTGCCAGTCTGCAGGGCGACGAAGACCTCGGAGAAGGACATCGGCGTGGGGTTGGCGCCCCATTCCTTGAACATCGATACCCGCCATTCAGACGAGGGCGTGCGGATCTTCAGCCCGTCCAGGTCGGCAGGGGTGTTGATAGGGCGCGCGCTGTTGGTGATCTGACGGAAGCCATTCTCCCAGGTCGACAGCACCTTGAGGCCCGCCTTTTCGGTCAGCGGCGCCAGGTCGGACTGCACGATCTCGGCGTCGATCGCCTTGAGGTGGGCGCGGTCCTGCACCAGGAACGGCATGTCGAACAGGGCAAATTCCGGCGCCACGTTGGTCATGATCGAGGAAATCAGGGTGAAATCGACGGTGCCGAGACGCAGTTTCTGCATCAGCTCCTTTTCGTTGCCAAGCTGCGCATCGGCATAGAATTCGACCGTGTGCGCGTCGCCCAGCCGGGTCTGCAGCTCCTCGGCAAAGCGGGCTGCGCTTTTGCCCTGAAGGCTGTTCGAGGCGGCACCGACGGCCACAACATAGGTGTCGGCCGCGGCGGGTACGGCAATGGTCAGGGTCGCGGCAGCGAGGCTCGCGCTCAGGGTCTTGCTCAGGGTTTTCATGATGTCTCCTCCGGTGTGTTTGGAACGTCCTGCCGCATCCGCGACGCCGTCTTGGGGTGTTTGTACAGGGCAGACGCATCTGCCGGAAAGCCGGGTTATGCGCTGCGCCGCCTCCTCCTCGTTTTTCGGCACTTTAGCATTTTGGCATTCCAAAACACCATTACCATGTTAAAACAGATGTCAACATGATTCGTGTCCCGGCCGGTGCCGGACACACCGCCAAGTGAGAGAAATGGGAGCCCTGAATGACCAAGATTAAATCCGTTCGAACCCGTGTCTGGAGCTGGAAGGGGCCGACCGTTCCGCCCGCCGGGAACTTCTGCACCAACGCCTCGGACGCCCTGTGGATCAAGGGCGATGCTATGGAGTCTTTCCGTTTTCACCAGTGGCTGACCTGCGAGGTGGAGACCGAAGACGGCACCATCGGCATCGGTAACGCGGCCCTGGCGCCAACGGTTGTGAAACAGGCGATTGATGACTGGTATGCGCCCCTGGTGATCGGCGAGGACCCGTTCGACTACGCCTATTTGTGGGAGAAGATGTACCGCCGCAGCCATGCCTGGGGCCGCAAGGGCATTGGCATGACCGCGATTTCCGCCATCGACATCGCGATCTGGGACCTGATGGGCAAGCTGACCGGCAAGCCGGTGTTCAAGCTTTTGGGTGGGCGCACCAAGGAAAAGATCCCGGTCTATTACTCCAAGCTCTACTCCGGCTCGGTTGAATCGATGCAGGCCGAGGCCGAAGAGGCGATGAAGAACGGCTACACCGGCTACAAGACCCGGTTCGGCTTTGGCCCCAAGGACGGCATGGCGGGCATGCGTGAGAACCTGAAACGGGTCGAGGCGCTGCGCGAGGTCATTGGCTATGACAAGGACCTGATGCTGGAATGCTACATGGGCTGGAACCTGGATTACGCCAAGCGGATGCTGCCCAAGCTGGCCAAGTATGAGCCGCGCTGGCTGGAGGAGCCGGTGATCGCCGATGATGTGGCGGGCTATGCCGAGCTGAACGCGATGAACATCGTGCCGATCTCGGGCGGCGAGCATGAATTCTCGGTCATCGGCTGCGCCGAGCTAGTCAATCGCAAGGCCGTAAGCGTGCTGCAGTATGACACCAACCGCGTCGGCGGCATCACCGCGGCGCAGAAGATCAACGCCATCGCCGAGGCCGCCCAGATCCCGGTGATCCCGCACGCCGGGCAGATGCACAACTATCACCTGACCATGGCCAACGTGAATTGCCCGATCGCCGAATACTTCCCGGTGTTCGACGTCGAGGTGGGCAATGAGCTGTTCTACTACATCTTCGAGGGCGACCCGGAGGCGGTGGACGGTTTCTTGCAGTTGGACGACGACAAGCCCGGCCTTGGCATCGAAATCACCGACAAACACCTGCACAACTTCGAGATCACAGAATGACCAAATATTCCGGCATCTGGCCCGTCGCTCCGACCCCGTTCAGCCCGGACGGCACGGTGGATTACGAGGGCATGAAACGCGTCATCGACTGCATGGTCGATCAGGGCAGCGATGGCATCTGCATCCTGGCCAACTTCTCCGAGCAGTTCCTGATCACTGACGAGGAGCGCCGCAAGCTGACCGAAGTGTCGCTGGCGCATATGGCAGGCCGGCTGCCTGTGATCGTCACCATCAGCCATTACGCCACCCAGATCGCGGTGGAGCGCGCGCAGCATGCCAAGGACCGCGGCGCGGCCATGGTGATGATGATGCCACCCTATCACGGCGCGCTGCTGAAGGGCTCGGCCGAGCAGACGTTCGAGCAGTTCGCCCGCGTGGGCGAGGTGGGTCTGCCGATCATGGTGCAGGATGCGCCTTTGTCGGGTGTTGATCTGCCGGTGCCGCTCTTGGTGCGGATGGCGCGCGAGATCGAGATGGTCAAGCTGTTCAAGATCGAATGCCCCCAGGCCGCGGCCAAGCTACGCGACCTGGTAGCCGCAGGCGGCGACGCGATCGAAGGCCCGTTCGACGGCGAAGAGGCGATCACCCTCTTGGCGGATCTGGAGGCGGGCGCGACCGGTGCCATGACCAGCGCGATGATCCCCGATCAGATCAAACCGGTGCTGGATCATTTCGCGGCCGGAGATCTGGAGGCGGCCACCGCGGCCTATGCCAGGGTGCTGCCCGCGGTGAACCATGAAAACCGCCAATGCGGCTTCCGCTCGGCCAAGGCGGCGATGGTCGAGGGGGGCGTGATCGCTTCGGATTTCTGCCGCCACCCCATCGCGCCATTGCATTCGCAGACAAAGGAGGCTCTTTTCCGGTTGATCCGGCCGCTGGATCCGGTGGTGCTGAAATGGGGCAAATGACATGAGCAAGAAGGCTGAAATCTCGGACCTGGACACCAGTGAACTGGCCCTGGCGCGCCCGCGAGCCACGTTGGTCGAGATTGCGGCCGACAAGCTGCGCGAGCTGATCCTGCTGGAGAAGCTGCCCGCCGGGGCACATATCTCGGAGCGCGATCTGGCGGCGGCACTGGGCATCAGCCGCACGCCGCTGACCAAGGCGCTGACCATTCTGGAGCAGGACGGGCTGGTGGAGTATTCCGTCACCCGCCGCCCGCAGGTGGCCAACCCGCCGATCCGCGAGATCGAGGAGAACCTGGTCGTCATGGGGGCGCTGGAGGCGCTGGCGGGCGAGCTGGCCTGTGCCACCATCACTGAGGAAGAGATCGCCAAGGTGATCGACTGTCAGCAGCGGATGGAGGCCGAGGACGGCAGCCTGACACCGCTGGAATCCTTCCGGCTGGACATGGAGCTGCATGAAGCCATCGTGCAGGCCAGCCGCAATGCGCCGCTCATCGATACCCATCAGAAATACAACGCGCGCCTGTGGCGGGCGCGTTTCCAGTCTTCGCAGCGCCAGTCGGGCCGTGAGCAGACCTTTGCCGAACACCGGGCAATCGTCGATGCGCTGAGCCGGCGCGATGCGAAGACCACCTCCACAGCCCTGCGCCGCCATCTGGCTTCGGCTGTGACCAACATCAGAAATGCCCCGCGCGACTAGCGCCAGGGCCGACGAAACGGAGTAGACATGTCCCCAAGGATTGGACTCATTCCCGGTGACCCCAGCGGCATCGGGCCGGAACTGGTTGCCCGGCTGCTGGCCGACGACTGCATCGCTGAGGCCGATGTGCTGCTGATCGGCGACCGCCATGTGTTTGAACTGGGCCAGGCGCAGGCCGGGCTGCGTCATGAGATGACGGCGGTGGATGCCGCCGCTGCGGACTGGACCGCCTTCGACGGGCTCACGCTGCACGAGATGCAGACCATCAGCCCGGACGGGGTGGTGTTGGCCGAAAGCACCGAGGCCTCTGGCCGGTCCACCCTACGGGTGCTGGATCAGGCGCTGGAGTTCGTGCAGCAGGGGGTAATCGATGCGATCGTCTTTGCACCCTTCAACAAGGCCTCGATGCATATGGCCGGGATCGGCCATTCGGACGAACTGCACTACATGGCCGAAAAGCTGGGCGTCAGCGGCTATATCTCCGAGCTGAACACGCTGGACGGCATGTGGACCAGCCGGGTGACCAGCCATATCGCGCTGAAGGACGTGGCCGATGCCATCGACGCGAAACGGATCGAGGAGGCCACCCATCTGATCGACCGCACCCTGCGCCGGGCCGGTTGCGCGCGGCCGCGCATCGCGGTGGCGGCGCTGAACCCGCATGCGGGTGACGGCGGCAATTTCGGCCGCGAGGAGATCGACGTGATCGAACCGGCGGTGGCCCGCATGGCGGGTGGCCAGATGGCGGTGACCGGGCCGCTGCCTTCGGACACAGTGTTTCTGAAGGTGACCCGCGGCGAGATCGACGCCGTGGTGACCATGTACCACGACCAGGGCCAGATCGCGCTGAAGCTTCTGGGCTTTGACCGCGGCGTGACGGTGCAGGGCGGGCTGCCGGTGCCGGTGACCACCCCGGCGCATGGCACCGCCTTTGACATCGCGGGCCGCGGCGAGGCGGATGTGGGCGCCACTCGCGCCGCCTTCGAGATCGCCTGCAGGATGGTCAGCAACTGGGAAAAGGAGAACGCGGCATGAGCTTTCAACCGCATGGTAAACATCTGATTGCGGGCGAGTGGGTCGCCAACAGCGAGACCTTCCAGTCGGAGCCAGCCAGCGGCCCGGCGCATGCCTTCAGCCGCGGCACCCCGGCGCTGGTGGAGCAGGCCTGCGAGGCGGCGGAGGAGGCGTTCTGGAGCTATGGCTACACAAGCCGCGCCGACCGCGCCGCCTTTCTGAATGCCATCGCAGACGAAATCGAGGCCCGCGGCGAGGCGATCACCCAGATCGGTTGCCAGGAGACCGGTCTGCCGGAGGCGCGGCTGGAGGGCGAGCGTGGTCGCACCACCGGCCAGCTGCGGTTGTTTGCCCAGCATATCCTTGACGGTGCCTATCAGGACCGCCGCCATGATGAGGCGCTGCCCGACCGCCAGCCGCTGCCGCGCCCGGATCTGCGCATGGTGCAGCGCCCCATCGGCCCGGTTGCGGTGTTCGGCGCATCGAACTTCCCGCTGGCGTTTTCGACCGCGGGCGGCGACACCGCGGCGGCGCTGGCTGCGGGCTGCCCGGTGGTGGTCAAAGGGCACTCCGCCCATCCCGGCACCGGCGAGATCGTGGCCGAGGCCGTCCATGCGGCAGTGCAGACGTGCGGCATGCCTGCCGGGGTGTTCTCGCTGATCCAGGGCGGGCGGCGCGATGTTGGCCAGGCGCTAGTGCAGCATCCCTTCATCAAGGCGGTGGGGTTCACCGGCTCCTTGGCGGGCGGGCGGGCGCTGTTCGACCTCTGCGCGCAGCGCCCCGAGCCGATCCCGTTCTTTGGTGAACTGGGCAGCGTCAACCCGATGTTCGTGCTTCCCGAAGCCGCTGCCGTCCGCGGGGCCGAGATCGGCGCAGGCTGGGTGGCCTCGCTGACCATGGGGGCGGGGCAGTTCTGCACCAACCCCGGTGTTGCGGTGGTGGCGGAAGGACCTGCGGGCGATGCGCTGGTGCAGGCCGCCGCCGCGGCGCTGGAGCAGGCGCCGGAGCAGGTGATGCTGACCGACGGCATCGCGCAGGCCTACCGCGACGGCAAGGCGCGCTTTGACTCTGCGGGCGCGGTGCGTCCGGTGCTGGTTACTGACAGCGCGGGGCGCAGCGCGCGGCCCAACCTGTATGAAACCACCGCCGAGGCCTATCTGCAGGATCACACCCTGGGTGAAGAGGTCTTTGGCCCGCTGGGGCTGGTGGTCCGGGTGGCGGACACGGCGCAGATGGAAACTCTGGCGCGCGGGCTGGAGGGCCAGCTGACCGTGACCCTGCATATGGACGCGGGCGACACGGATGCGGCCCGTGCGCTGTTGCCGATCGCCGAACGCAAGGCCGGGCGGGTGCTGGTCAACGGTTTTCCCACCGGGGTCGAGGTGGCGGACAGCATGGTGCATGGCGGGCCTTACCCGGCCTCGACCAATTTCGGTGCAACTTCTGTCGGTACGCTTTCGATCCGGCGGTTTTTGCGCCCTGTCTGTTATCAGAACATGCCCGAGGCGCTGTTGCCGGAAGATCTCTGAACGCAATAATAGCCCGTGCGAGGCGGCACGGGCTATTCCATCCATAGGAAGGATCTTTTGAAAAACCGTTGCTGAAACCCTGGCCGATGCGGCGGTCGGCATGGCTACCTGCCTGATCGGCGGCGATCACATCCTGGCACCATCACTTTGTTGCCCCGAGCCCGATGGTCGTTGAAACTTTGTTGGTGGTTACCGGTCGTGCAATGCGGAGCACGAAACTTCCGCCCATTAAATGTCAGCTTCCAAGTTTGCCACCCGATTGGCTCGCGATTGCAGAGAATGCCGGCTGTCCGCCCGATCTTCTGGTGCCTTCGCAATTGCAGCTAGGATCGCGCGCCTGCGGGGAAAGGCAGGTTTGTCCGCCGACCTGTGAATTCACGGTTTTAGATTTACTGCGACCTGCATGAACGGCTGCAATCTCCGCCGCGTAGCAAAAAAGATTTTCGCGGAGGTGCGGCATTTCTCGTACTGCGTGCGCTCGCAGCACAAATTTGAGAGGTCCGGCGAGGGCTCGTTTGTTGAATCCGCCGCGCCCAGAACGAACGGCGGCTTCAGGTTTCGGCATCAGCGAGCGCCCGATAGACCGTCATCCTTGAAACCCCTAGATCACGGGCGATCTGGGCTTTGGGAGTACCCTCGCGCGCCAAGCGTCGGATTTCATCGTCATCAACGGATTTCTGCCTCCCCTTGTAAAGGCCCTTGCCCTTGGCCGCTTCGATTCCTGCACGCTGCCGGTCACGAATGAACTTGAGTTCCATGTCAGCCACCATCCCAAGAACTGTGATGACCATGCGGCCCATGTCCCCGGCGGTGGTGACTTCCGGTTCAAGCACCCGCAAAGATGCGCTTTTGGCATCCAGCTCGTGGACCAGGTTCAGTACATCTCGGGTGGAGCGACCGAGACGGTCGAGGCGGTGAACGACCAACTCGTCGCCTTCCCGCAAGAATTCCATCACCGTTGCCAGCTCGGAACGATCATCGCGAGATGCACCGGAAACCGTCTCCGCGCGGATGACCTCACAGCCCGCCGCCTTCAGTTTGGCTTTCTGGATATCAAGGTCCTGGCTTGAGGAGCTGACGCGGGCGTATCCGATCTTTGGCATGGCAATCTGTCACATTAGGGTGGTTTGGACTCTGATACTGTAACAATAGACATCTTACCACTCATTTGAGACATTTTACGCTGTCACATCTATATGTCTCCTGTGGGTGCACCCTTTTGTGACGCGCGGATCACGCTGCCATTGTCCCAAAGTCGATCCGCTTTCCCAGATCAACATCAAACCGGCCATAGGGATTGATATGAGCATAGATCAGCGGAGAAAGTCCGTTGTAATCCCGATCCGTCAGCCGGGTGGCCCAAATCGGTTCCGCCAGGACCGATTGCATCATGCGGGTGTTTACATAGACCAGTGAAGCTTGAAGCAGGTGCAATGCATGAGCCGAGATTTCTTGATCAGCAATCCGGTTACTGGAAATCTCACCGCCCTTGCCGAAGAACACGAACCCATTAGCGCTGTTCCAGTTCTCGACCACATTTAATCCTTCATGAATCTCACGGCGGAAGTCTTCGGATCGAAGATAACGACACAGAAAGATGGTCTTGATCGCCCTCCCCAACTCAGCGAGCGCTTTATAAGTCGGGTGCATCACATCGGCCCGTGCAAAACGACGCAGAATGGCTTCCGGATCAGCCGTGCCGTGCTGCATGGCTGAGGCGTATTTGACCATTTCATCGTATTGTCTTTCGATCTCTGCCCATTCGATGGTACCAGACAGGATGGGCATGAGATTTGGCAGTTGTCCTCGCATGTCGGCGCTTGGCAAGGCCAGCTTCTGTCGCGCAATGGCCTTCAAGCGTGGGGCCAGTTCGAAGCCTAGAAGGTGACAGAAGGCGAAACCAATAGCACTCTGGCCGTGGCTATCAACATACTGGCGCTGGATTTCCATGTCGGTGCAATGGCGCAAAACCCCTTCGATCATGACTGCCACTTCGGAAGATGAGCAGCGTTTCAGCTGGTGACCTGCCCCCTGCTGGTCCCTCATTCATAATGAGAGTCTGCAGGTTGGATTAGGGTATTCGGCTTTGTCATCTGGCGCAAGCGCGCCGGGCGCGGAGCCCTCAAATTGCTCAAGCGTCCGGCGCGCTTGCTGCGGGGTCTGGTTGGCCAGGGACGAATGCGGGCGGTCCGTATTGTAGTCGTAGCGCCAGAGGGCCAGCTTCCGACGTGCGTCGTCCAGGCTGTCGAAGATCTCTTCGTTCAACAGCTCGTCCCGCAGGCTGCCGTTGAAGCTTTCGATGAACGCGTTTTGCTGCGGTTTTCCGGGGTCGATGTAGTGCCACTGCACTTTCTTCTCGTCGGCCCATTTCAGGATGGCCCGACTGGTGAACTCGGTCCCGTTGTCGCTGACAATACAGCCGGGCTTGCCGTAGACCCGGATGAGGGCGCTGAGTTCCCGGGCAACCCTTGCCCCGGACAGGCTGGTATCGGCAACCAGGCACAGGCATTCCCGGGTGCAGTCATCGATCACCGCCAGGATCCGGAACTTGCGCCCGGCACCAAAGCTGTCAGAGACGAAGTCCAATGACCAGCGCGCGTTGGCGCACGGGGCCGACGGCATCGGTGTTCTGGTGCCACGAGCTCGCTTCCGGCCGCGCCGTCGTTTTACGGACAGCCCTTCCTCGCGGTAGATGCGATACAGCTTCTTGTGGTTCATGATCATGCCCTTGCGTTCCAGCAGGACGCCGATCCGGCGATACCCGAACCGACGCCGCTTGCCCGCGATCTCCTGCATCTCCTTGCGGATATCGGCACTGTCCGGCGGGCGTTCACGCCGGACTGTCTTGGGATCGACACCAACCAGCCGACACGCCCGGCGCTGCGAGATGTCATGATCTCGCATCACCCGGAGCGCCGCGTCTCGCCGCTTGGTCAATGTCGTCAGCTCTTTCCCAGCAGGTCTTTCAACACGACGTTGTCCAGCATGGTGTCCGCCAGCAGGCGCTTCAGCTTGGCATTCTCGTCCTCAAGGGCCTTCAGCCTCGCAGCCTCGGACACCTCCATGCCGCCATACTTGGCCTTCAGTTTGTAGAATGTCGCCGTGCTCAAGCCGTGCCGGCGACACACCTCCGCAGTCGGCATTCCGGCTTCCTGTTCCTTGATCATCCCGATTATCTGCGCCTCGGTGAAACGGCTCTTTCGCATGTGTCTGCTCCTTCAGAGTTGGCGCAGACTCTACATCAAGGTGAGGGATTTCGCGGGGGGCAGGTCAC
>NZ_JBNAFZ010000027.1:0-2500 GCF_049800935.1 Microbulbifer sp. S227A
GGAACTTACCCGACAAGGAATTTCGCTACCTTAGGACCGTTATAGTTACGGCCGCCGTTTACCTGGGCTTCAATTCAAGGCTCTCACCTCTCCTTTTAACCTTCAGGCACCGGGCAGGCGTCAGACCCTATACGTCGTCTTGCGACTTCGCAGAGCCCTGTGTTTTTAATAAACAGTCGCCACCCCCTGGTTTGTGCCCCCAGCCAATACTTGCGTAGAAACTGGGCCTCCTTCTCGCGAACTTACGGAGGTATTTTGCCGAGTTCCTTCAACATCGTTCTCTCAAGCGCCTTGGTATGCTCTACCAGTCCACCTGTGTCGGTTTAGGGTACGATCTAGCGGAGGGCTATTTCCAGGAACTGATCAGCGGCCTGCCCAATCCGATAAGGGCAAACAACCTTCACAATCCGTCACATCCTCCTGGCCCAGGAATATTAACCTGGTTCCCATCGACTACGCCTTTCGGCCTCGCCTTAGGGGTCGGCTTACCCTGCTCAGATTAGCTTTAAGCAGGAACCCTTGGACTTTCGGCGAGAGTGTCTCTCACACTCTTTGTCGCTACTCATGTCATCATTCTCGCTAGTGATCTCTCCACCGGATGGCTCACGCCCCGGCTTCATCGAAAGAACTTATGCTTGTGCTACCGCTTCGCTACTTGAGCACGAGGCCCAGATAACAACGCGATAATCAAGCAAAGTTCTATGTCACACTACGCTCTGCTACCATGCCTTACGGCATCCTCAGCTTCGGCTCATGGCTTGAGCCCCGTTACATCTTCGCCGCAGGACAACTTGATTAGACCAGTGAGCTGTTACGCTATCTTTAAAGGATGGCTGCTTCTAAGCCAACCTCCTGGTTGTTTTGGTCGTCCCACCTGCTTTCCCACTTAGCCATGAATTAGGGGCCTTAGCTGGAGGTCAGGGTTGTTTCCCTCTCCACTACGGACGTTAGCATCCGCAGTGTGTCTGCCATCTAGTACTCCTCGGTATTCGGAGTTTGGTTAGGATCAGTAAGCCGGTAAGGCCCCATTACCCATCCAGTGCTCTACCCCCGAGGGTATTCGGATGACGCTCTACCTAAATAGATTTCGCAGAGAACCAGCTATCTCCGAGTTTGATTGGCCTTTCACCCCTAGGCACAACTCATCCCGACCTTTTTCAACAGGTGTGGGTTCGGACCTCCAGTAAGTGTTACCTTACCTTCATCCTGGTCATGCCTAGATCACTCGGTTTCGGGTCTGATCCCACGAACTCGACGCCCTATTAAGACTCGCTTTCGCTGCGCCTACACCTAACGGCTTAAGCTTGCACGTGAGACCAAGTCGATGACCCATTATACAAAAGGTACGCTGTCAGGGCGCAAGGCCCCTCCAACTGATTGTAGGCGTTCGGTTTCAGGTACTGTTTCACTCCCCTCGTCGGGGTGCTTTTCACCTTTCCCTCACGGTACTGGTTCGCTATCGGTCAGTAAGGAGTACTTAGCCTTCGAAGGTGGTCCTCCGATCTTCAGACAGAATTTCACGTGTTCCGCCCTACTTAATACGTCCAATCATGCTTCATATACGGGACTGTCACCCTCTGTGGTTGCGCTTCCCAACGCATTCTATTCACATTCATGGCTCGGCTGGTCCCCGTTCGCTCGCCGCTACTAGGGGAGTATCAATTGATGTCCTTTCCTCCGGGTACTTAGATGTTTCAGTTCCCCGGGTTTGCCTTTATAACCCTATGTATTCAGGTCATAAATACCTGGTTATGCTCATTATTGAGAACCTTGCGGCTAACAATAACAAACATTCAGGTGGGTTCCCCCATTCAGAAATCCATGGATCAAAGCTTATTCTCAGCTCCCCATGGCTTATCGCAGAGTATCACGTCTTTCATCGCCTCTTACTGCCAAGGCATTCACCAAACGCCCTTTTCGCGCTTGATTTGATCCAGAAAAAGATAGACTTTCGTCAATCGCGGTAAGCAGAAGCTGGTAAGAAACTGCCACCCTTATTCTGAACCAAAAGCATACTTTCCCGCCTGGCTTGCGCCAGACATTGGTTCGACTTGCGTCGAACCGGGTTAGTGTACTTGACTTGGACAACTCTGTTCGTTTCGGTCGGCATACGCCTGGGCAGTCGAGGAAACAACCGCGTCAAACGCTCGCCCAAAAGGGCACCAAACCGAGATCATCCCGTTACGCCGGGCGATCAAACAGTGTTGATTGTCACTCTGAGATTGCTCTCAAAGTAACTGTATCTCTCTATACGATGTCAATTCCCGCGCATTCGCGAAGCGAACTTGCGGAAGCGATGTAGCGGATTTCCTGGGGAAATCTGCGGATCGCCTCGTCCGATTGGACGGCTAAACGCTTCATAGCGCTTAGCGATCTAATCGAAGAAGTGGTGGAGCCTAGGAGGATCGAACTCCTGACCTCCTGAATGCAAATCAGGCGCTCTCCCAGCTGAGCTAAGGCCCCACGTTGAATTTGCAGCAGCAAATTCGACGAGCGCGGA
>NZ_JBNAFZ010000027.1:5000-23151 GCF_049800935.1 Microbulbifer sp. S227A
CACAACAACTCACTCAAAAACCAACAACCTTATCAACAACTTTATCCACATATGCACTCAAATCAAAGCTACAGAACCACTCAATGACGCCGATAGGGGGATGGCGACTCGGGTGTCGGGGAATCATGGGGTCAGCAGGAACTGTCTATGGTTGGGTCTTTCGCCGCCTTCTTGCCAGGTCATATCCCGGCAGACCGGTTCACCCGACTGTGAGGCGTCATGCAATTCGGGCTCATACCCTCCCAATTCGTACAAGGCCGTGAAGTGGGAAAGCTTTGTCATCGCCGGCACCCGGGATGTGGGTGGCAAGGCGTGTATGATCCTGAGAACCATCGCCACCAGCGAGGCGGCCCAAAGTTCTGCCGGCCAAGGGCGGAAACCACGGTGGATTCAAGATTGTACCCCACCGGCCCATAGGGGTGCGCCCAAAGATGCGGTGACTGCCGGTCATGAAAAAGGGCGGCCAGGCCGCCCCATTCCGTATTCGAAGATGAACCGGGGCGGTTTCCGTCCCCCCGATGCGCGCCTGGCTAGGCGACAAACTGCATATCGTCGGCGGTCAGCTGTGCGCGCAGCATGTTTTCCACGAGAATCTGATCGCCATCCCCATAGGTGATCAACACATCGTCGCCCACCTGTTGACGGCTCAGGTCCTGGTAGGTCAGCCCACCGTGGAAGGTCAGGCTGTCCTGGCCATCGGTAAAATCGGCAATCGTGTCGCGACCATCTCCCGACCGGAAGGCAAAGGTATCCAGGCCGGCGCCGCCGGTGAGGATGTCATCACCCTGACCACCATTCAGCCTGTCGGCACCGGCATCGCCCAACAGCACGTCATTGCCCTCGTCACCGAGCAGCGTGTCATCGCCAGCATTGCCGACAAGCTCATCGTCACCTGCGCCACCGATCAGGGTATCGTTACCCGAGCGGCCCCGCAGAAGGTCATTGCCGGCCAGCCCGTTGAGCACATTGTCCATATCATTGGCACCGATCAGATTGTCGCGATAGGCGGACCCGGTGACATTCTCGATGCCTTCATAAGAATCGCCTTCGGCATCGCCACGCGCACCGGTCTCTTCCCAGAGGCGCACCGTCACGCCAGTGGCGGAATTGCTGTAATCCGCCGTGTCGATACCGTCACCGCCAACCAGGCTATCGGTACCGGCGGTACCAAACAGCACGTCGTCCCCGTCGGTCCCGATGATGCTGCCGGCACCGCCATTGGCCCCCGGCACCGGACCGACCGAAAATTCCCCGACGGTCACCTCGTGCCACAGGAAATCGACAACCGTCTCATAGTTGTCGATGATCGTGCTGTTGATTTCGCCCGAGCGCGCAAAATCCGCGGGCGGTTTTTCACCGTAGGTGGCCATATAGGTGATGATGCTGGCCAGGAAATAGATCGTCGGCTCCCCGTGCGGCGCGTCGTCTTCATAGAGTTCGGTGACCGGGATCTGGTCGAACGGTGCCGTCTCCAGAAGCTTCGCGATCACAGGCCCGACCGGCAACATCCGAATGTCGTAGTCCGGGCGCGCGGTGATCAGGCTGTCGTAGTAGTCGAGCCACCAATCGTGGAACTCGGTTTGTGTGTATTCATTATAGGCCGCGAACTGGGAATCGGACGGAGGAAAGCCATAGCCGGCCATGTCGGGCCAGTTTTCATAGATATAGACCGTGATCCCCGGCTCCTGGGTATTGACCCAATCGATGATCGCCAGCGTGGAATCGACCGTCGCGATATTGCCCAGGCCGTAATCGTCCGGGTCCTGCCACTGGATGAAATTCGCCGGTGTAATCAGCACGGAGTCGTAATCCGCCTGGGCGAAAGACCAGACCCCCGCGCCTTCGGCGCTCTCGACGCCATCGAACTTCCATTGGCTATCGATGTTGTTCAGCCCGCTTTCCAGAAACTGGTAGAGGAACCCGAACTGGCCATCGGCGACAAACTCGTAGCCCGCCGCATCCGCGAGCGCATCCATCCAGACCGGAACGTTGGAATCGCTGTAGGTGTGGTTGATCAGGCTGTGCCCGAAAACATACATCCGTACGCTGTCATCATAGTTGGACACGGGATCGCCATTGCCGCCCCCGTCAGAGCCATCGCCGCCGCCCGTGCTGCCGCCGAGATCGTCGATATCGGTGCTGATCATGTCGCCCGACAGGGTCTGGCGCAGCCCGCCAGTGTCCGGCCCCGACCAGTCGAGCGCCAGCGTCGCGCCGCCGCCCGCCTCGAAATACAGCACCTCGATCGCATGCGTCCCCGCGCTCAGGTTCAGCGTCACCGATTGCTCTCGCGGCGCGTGCAGCCCGTCATTGTCGATCGCCGTATTGCCATCGATCGACAGGCTCGAACCGTCATCCGAGTTCAGGTAGAACGTATAGCTCCCCGCATCGCTTACCGTCAGCGTGGTCGTGTAGCGCGCCGCGAAATTGTCCGACGCCCCACCATCCCAGAAGCTCCCGCTCGACCCGATCGTATTCAGCGCCGCAACCGCCCGGATGGCGTCCGGCGTCGCGTCAAAGTCGATCTGGCCCAGATCGGAAACCGGCGACGCGAGCGTCCAGAACTCGGCCGCAAAATCAGATGTGATTGCCATTGGCGATTAAGTCTCCAGTTGCATCCCATGGCCCAAGCGGCACACGCAGTTCCACAGGGGAGCCGCAGTCAGAAACTTGCCGATTGAACCTATTAAAAACGGCCTGCTGCGGACATGCCGAACAGGTACATACTCCGAGCAAACACGGTTCACGTTGTAACCGCGACCCTGCTTTCTTTCGGGGTCCTCGTAAAGCATTCCCTAACGACCCTCTATTAAGGAAATGTTAAATGGCAATATTCGGCGAAAATTGGCCGCTAATTTGCGGATTGCCGCCTGAATGGACAGCGCCGCCGGGACGGGGTGCAATCACAAGAGGATGGGCCGGGGGTGGTTTCAATTTTTGATTTTGCTGGCTACTGGCTTGAATCTGCGCCCGAATCAAACACGGCACACCCCGGCCCTGCGCACCCGGATCATGGCTCTGTTTCGCTGTGAACCGCCGCGCGCGTCGGCGGATGGCCATTGCCGCGCATGCACCAGGACTCAATTCAGCAACCGTATTGGTTACAATCTTTCTTATTCGGAAGCCCAAACCTATTAACAATTGCGCGGCTTTGCCATTGCCGACAACAAAGAAAGACCCGGCCCAAACGGACCGGGTCATGCGGTATCTGGCGGAACGACAGGCCGCTCAGCCGATCCGGGCGCTCTCGGGCAGCGGTCAGGCCAACCGGCGCTCGATCAGGCGATCTGCCACCACGTGAGGCGACTCGCCAGTCTCTTCGGCGCGGGTGAACACCTGCTGAAGGGACGTCGCCAGCCCGGAAATGCGGCTTTCGCGGTAGGATGCGTCGGAGATCTTGAGGATCTCCATCGCCACATTGACGATCCCTCCGCCGTTGACGATATAGTCGGGCGCGTAGAGGATGCCCTTGTCCTGCAACCTCTGACCACAAGTTTCGTCGGCCAGCTGGTTGTTGGCCGCACCCACCACGAACCGGACCTTCAGCGCATCGATTGCCGCCGGCGTCAGCGCACCGCCCATGGCACAAGGCGCAAAGATATCCGCATCCTGGTGCAGGATTTCGTCGGGCGACACCACGGTTGCGCCAAATTCTTTCTCGGCGTGGCGGACCGCTTCTTCGTTGATATCGCTCACGATCAACCTGGCTCCCGCGCCCTGCAGCATGCCCGCAAGGCTCATACCCACATGGCCCAGACCCTGGATCGCCACGACCTTGCCGGTCAGATCCTCTGAGCCCAAACCATGTTTCAAGGTCTGCTTGACACACAGGAACACGCCGCGCGCGGTTACCGGAGACGGATCGCCGCTGGCGTAATCGCCGCCGTCAAGCCCGGCAACATAGGCGGTGCTTTCGGCAACATGGGCCATATCCTGCGTGGAAACACCCACGTCCTCGGCGGTGTAATAATCGCCGCCAAGGCTCTCGATGAACGCGCCAAAAGCCCGCATCAGCTCGGGCGTCTTCAGCGCCTTGGGATCGCCAATGATCACCGATTTGCCTCCGCCAAGCGGCAGCTCGGCCGCGGCGTTCTTGTAGGTCATGCCCCGCGACAGGCGCTCGACATCATAGATCGCATCCTCGACCCGGGCATAGTTGAACATGCGGCAGCCACCGGCGGCGGGCCCGCGCTGCAACGAGTGGATCGACACCAGCGCATGCAGGCCGGTGGCTTCGTCCCGTGCCTCGACAAGGCGCGCATAGCCCTTGCCGGGCGTGAGATCGCGAATGGTCAAACTGTGTTTCGTGGCGGCTTGAGTCATGTGATGCCCCTCCTATGGCAAGCACGAATCTGCTTCCGGCGCTCCCCGCGCAGCTGCGCTGGCGGGCGACCCAGCTTGTGGGTCTCGACCGAATAGCCGGCATATTAGCCCCGCCCCCTCAGAATGAATGTTTGAATTTGCGGCCCAAACGGAACATGATAGGATCAGAATTCGACCTTGCATCATTTGGCAAAAGGATATTTCGTGAAACCGCTGGACACCACAGATATCCGAATCCTTCGCGCCTTGCAGAACGAGGGCAACCTGCCCAACACCCGCCTGTCCGAAATCGTTGCCCTGTCCACCAGCCAATGCTGGCAACGGGTGCAACGGTTGCAGCGCGATGGCTATATCACGGGCTATAATGCCGTGATCAATCACGCCTTGCTGGGCTATTCGGATATTGTCCTGGTGGAAATCGCCGCGACCCGAGAGCAGGTGTCGCGCATTTCCGACCTCTGCGAAGAGCTGAGCCGGATACCCGAGGTTCTTGAGGTGCACCTGACATCGGGCGAGTTCGATTGCTTTATCAAGGTCGCGGTGGACGGTACGCGCGGGTTCGAGAATTTCCTCAACAAGAAACTCTATCGCATCAAGGGAATCCGAAATTCCCGGTCTTCATTTTCGCTGAAGTGCTTCAAGAACGAGCCGGGTTTCGTCCCGCAAGCGCCCTGACCGACAGTGGATGCGGTCCGGCAAGATCGGGGCGGGTCAATCCGCCCCGATAAGGATATGGGCGATCAGGCGCGCAGCTTGGGCACGCCGTCACAGGCATTGACGTCGACATCATCGAAACTGCGGCCGCAGACGCCGCATTGATCGACACCGTCGATCGCGCCCAGCCCGCCGCAGCTGCCGGTGATCCGCTTGCCCTGAAAGATGACGCCGACCGACATGCCGACAACAACCATCAAAAAGACGCCAAACGCAACGATCACGGTTTCCATGGTTTTTCTCCCCTTGGGATTCCGGCGGTTTACCCGCCGAAGTCGTCCAGCATGATATCTTCGCGCTCGACACCCAGATCGACGAGCATGTTGATCACCGACGAGTTCATGATCGGGGGACCACACATGTAATATTCACATTCCTCGGGCGACGCGTGGTCCTTGAGATATTGCTCGTACAGGACGTTGTGAATGAACCCGGTATAGCCGTCCCAATCATCATCGGGCATCGGGTCGGACAGCGCCACGTGCCAGGTAAAGTTCGGGTTCTCGGCGGCAAGCTGATCGAAATCCTCGACAAAGAACATCTCGCGCTTGGAGCGGGCCCCGTACCAGAAGGTGATCTTGCGGTCGGTGCTCAGGCGCTTGAGCTGGTCAAAGATGTGGCTGCGCATCGGGGCCATGCCCGCGCCGCCGCCGACAAATACCATCTCCTTGTTGGTGTCGCGGGCAAAGAATTCGCCATAGGGGCCGGAAATCGTCACCTCGTCACCGGGCTTCAGGTTGAAGATATAGGTCGACATCTTGCCCGGCGGCACCTTGGACGGATCGGCATGCGGCGGCGGAGTCGCGATCCGCACGTTCAGCATGATGACGCCGCGTTCCTCGGGATAGTTCGCCATCGAATAGGCCCGTTCGACCGGTTCGTTGTTGCTGGCGTGAATGTCCCACAGGGCAAACTTGTCCCAGTCTTCGCGGTATTCCTCGGCGACATCGAATTCCTTGAATCCAATCTCGTAGGCCGGGCATTCGATCTGGATGTAACCACCGGCGCGGAAATCGACATTCTCGCCTTCCGGCAATTCCAGTACCAGGTTCTTGATAAAGGTCGCCACGTTATCGTTCGAGCGGACCTTGCATTTCCATTTCTTGACTCCGAACACCTCGTCCGGGATCTGGATTTTCATGTCCTGCTTGACCGCCACCTGACAGGACAGGCGATCGCCCTCGCGCGCCTCGCGCTTGGTGATATGGCTGAGCTCGGTGGGCAGGATCGAGCCGCCGCCCTCCTGCACCTTGACCCGGCACTGCGCACAGGTGCCGCCGCCGCCACAGGCGGAAGGAACAAACAGGTTCTCGCCCGCCAGCGCGCTGAGCAGTTTGCCACCGGCCGGAACGGAAATCGTCTTTTCGCCGTTGATCTCGATATTCACCGCGCCCGAGGACACCAGCATCGACCGGGCCGCGAGGATGATCCCCACCAGCGCCAGGATGATGGTGGTAAAGAGTGCGACGCCGAGGAAGAAATCGGTCATTTGTTGATCCTCAGAGTTGAACGCCGGAGAACGACATGAACGCCATGGCCATCAGGCCGGCGGTGATGAAAGTGATCCCGAGGCCACGCAGGCCCGCCGGCACGTCAGAGTATTTCATCTTTTCGCGCAACCCGGCGAGCGCAACGATGGCCAGCGCCCAGCCGGTGCCCGACCCGATGCCGTAAACCACGCTCTCGGCGAAATCGTAATCCCGTTCCACCATGAACAGCGAGCCACCCAGGATGGCGCAGTTCACGGTGATCAGCGGCAGGAACACGCCAAGCGCGTTGTAGAGCGCCGGAAAGAACTTATCGAGAAGCATCTCGAGGATCTGAACCATCGCCGCGATCACGCCGATATAGCTGATCAGGCCCAGGAACATCAGGTCGGTCTCGTCAAAGCCCAGCCAGGTCATCGCGCCGGGTTTCAGGAACAGGTTCAGGATCAGGTTGTTGGCCGGGATGGTGATCGACTGCACCAACACCACGGCAACCCCGAGACCAAAGGCGGTGGTGATCTTTTTCGAAACCGCCAGGAAGGTACACATGCCCAGGAAGAAGGACAGGGCCATATTCTCGATGAATATGGACTTGATAAAGAGGCTAAGCAGGGCTTCCATGATCAGTGCTCACTCACCTGTACGTCGAGAATGACGTTTTCAACACGTTCCCGTTGATCGGATTTCCAGCTCCGCAGGATCCAGATGAAACCGCCGATGATGAAGAACGCCGACGGAGGCAGCAGCAGCAGCCCGTTGGGCACATACCAGCCGCCATTCGACACGGTCGGGAAAATCTCGATGCCCAGCAGCTTGCCGGCGCCGAACAATTCACGGATGATCGCAACCCCGATCAGGATGGCGCTATAGCCCAGACCGTTGCCGATGCCGTCAAGGAAACTGGGCAGCGGCGGGTTGGCCATCGCATAGGCTTCGGCGCGCCCCATCACGATACAGTTGGTGATGATCAGACCGACAAAGACCGACAGCGTCTTGGCGATATCCGGCAGAAAGGCACGCAGCACCTGGTCAACCACGATCACCAGCGACGAAATGATCACCATCTGGATGATGATGCGGATCGAGCCGGGGATGTGGTGCCGGATCATCGAGATGAACAGGTTCGAAAACGCGGTCACCGTGGTCAGGGCAACACACATAACCAGCGACACCTGAAGCGAGGACGTCACCGCCAGCGCCGAACAGATGCCCAGCGTTTGCAGGATCACCGGGTTGTTGTCGAGAACCGGGTCGAGGATGAGCTTCTTGCGGTCAGCCATTGGTTGCCAACTCCTCTGTCATGTTCTTCAGGAACGGGCCGAACCCGTCCTGTCCGGCCCAATAGCGGACCAGGTTATGCACCCCGCGAGAGGTCAGCGTGGCACCGGCCAGACCGTCGACCTGATAGTCACCCGTGGCCCCCGATTTGACGATCTCGATCGATACTTGGCCATCGTCGCCAAAGAGCTTCTTGCCCGGCCATTGCGCGCGCCAGGTCGGGTTGTCGACCTCGCCGCCAAGACCCGGTGTTTCCGCGTGCTGATAGAATTGCAGGCCGACGATCTCGTTGCCATCGGGCTTGAGCGCGACAAAGCCGTACAAGGTGGACCACAGGCCATAGCCATGCACCGGCAGGATGATGGTTTCGAACCCGTCATCCGCCGCGTCCCTGACCAGGTAGATGGTCGCGTATTGCACGCGCCGCTTGATCTGGGCCGGGTCCTGCTCCGCGGTCAGCGCGGTGCTCAGCTCGGGATCACGCTCGGCCAGGCGTTCGTCATAGGTTTCCGGGTCGACCGCATCGGTGAACTCGCCGGTGGCCAGATCGACAACGCGCGGCTCGATACGTTCGGCATAGACCGCGCCGACATCGGTGCCGGCATCATACAGCCCGGCAACCTGAAGGATGTTGGTCTGTTTCGACAGCTTGGCATTCGCCTCTTGCAGCGGGCGCAAACCGATGGCCGCCGCCGACACCAGAACCGAACCCACCAGACACAGCGCCACCGCCATGAAGATGATCTTGAACGGGTGATCGTTGGAAAAGATCGACTTGTTCTCAGCCATTGCGACGAGCCCTCCGCCGGATGTTGGCACTGACGACAAAGTTGTCGATGAGCGGCGCAAAGACGTTGCCAAACAGGATGGCCAGCATCATGCCCTCGGGGAAGGCTGGGTTCACCACCCGGATCAGCACACACATCACGCCGATCAGCCCGCCATACCACCAGCGCCCGGCATTGGTCATTGCCCCCGAAACCGGTTCGGTCACCATGAAGATCAGCCCGAACATATAGCCGCCCACCACGATATGCCACCAGAACGGCATCGCGAACATCGGGTTGGTATCGCTGCCGATCAGGTTGAACAGGCTGCTCATCAGGATCGTCCCGACAAGGCAACCGGCAATCAGGCGATAATTGGCAATTCGCGTATAGAGCAGGAACAAACCGCCCAGAAGGATCGCAAAGGCCGAGGTTTCCCCGATCGAGCCATCCATGAAGCCCCAGAACGCGGTCCACCAGTCAAGCCCGATCGCCGGCAGCGCCTGATAGCCGTCGCTGGCGCTGATGCTCAGGGCGGTGGCACCGGAATAGCCATCGACCGGCACCCAGACCGAATCGCCCGACATCTGCGCCGGATAGGCGAAATACAGAAACGCGCGCCCGACCAGGGCCGGGTTCAACAGGTTCTTGCCCGTTCCGCCAAAGACTTCCTTGCCGATCACAACGCCAAAAATGATGCCCACCGCGACCTGCCACAGCGGGATCGTCGCCGGAACGATCAGCGAATAAAGCATGGAAGTGACAAAGAAACCTTCGTTCACCTCGTGTCCACGGATCACCGCAAAAGTGACCTCGACGATACCACCGACGATGAGCGTCGTCAGATAGATCGGGACGAAATAGAGGAGCCCGTGAAAGAAACACGCAAGGATGTTGCCCGGATCATAGCCGATGCCAAAGCTATCCAGCACCCAGCCGCGCCAGCCGCCCGCCGTCTCCTGACCCAGGTTGGCAAGCGCGGTGTTGGCCTGGAACCCGGTATTGTAGAGACCGAACAGGATCGCCGGGATGGTTGCGATCACCACATAGGTCATCACCCGCTTGAGATCGATCGCCGCCCGTGCGTGCGGCGCGAATTTCGTCACGGTCTTGGGGCTGTAGAAAATCGTGTCGAACATTTCATAGACGGCATAGTACTTTTCGTACTTGCCGCCCTTGGTGAAATGCGGCTCGAGCGTGTCGAGAAAGTTGCGCAAACCCATTGTCAGCCTTCCGCTTCGATTTTGTCGAGATTGACCCGGAGGGCCAAGCCGTATTCGTATTTGCTCATGCAGACATAGGAACAGAGCGCGAGGTCTTCCTCGTCAAGCTCAAGCGCCCCAAGCTGCTGGGCAACGTCGGTATCGGAAACCAGGATCGCGCGCAGCATCTGTGTCGCGAGAATGTCCATCGGCATGACGTCTTCATACAGCCCGATGGGGATCATCGCGCGCGGCGATCCGTTGAGATTGGTGTGGAACCTGATCTTGTCCAGCCCCAGCAGGCTCGACAGATGCACCTTGGCGGTGGCGAATTTCTTCGACGACGGGATGATCCAGCCAAAGAAATCGCGATGCTTGCCCTCGGGCAGCAAGGTCACCTGGTTGTCAAAGGCACCGACATAGTTGAACGCGCCCTGCGCATGCATGCCGCTCAGAACATCGCCCGAGATCACCCGCATGTCTTCACTGCTGCTCTCACCATGCACCAGCTCGGCCAGCGAGGCACCGCGACGGGTGCGCACCAGGCGCGGCCTGGTCGCCGCAGGTCCGGCAATCGCCACCACCTTGGAGGTCGGCAGCCGCCCGGTGCGGAACAGTTCTCCCACGGCGATCACGTCCTGATAGCCGATATGCCAGACCGTCTTGTTGCCATCGACCGGGTCAAGAAAGTGGATATGTGTCCCCACCAGCCCCGCCGGATGCGGCCCGTCAAAACTGCTGACCGAAACAGTCTCGCCGTTGATCGCGGGCATTTGCGCACCGGTTTGATGCACGACATGGGTTGTGCCCTCGGTCAGCCGGGACAGGATCGCCACACCATTGGCGAAATCCTCGCTCGCGGCCCCGATGACCGTCGCCGGATCCCCCGCCAAGGGCCGGGTGTCCATCGCCGTCACGAACAGGGCCGCGGGCGTTGTCGCCGGATCGGGCACCTTGGAATAGGGCCGCGTGCGCAGACAGGTCCACAGGCCCGAGGCCAGCAGGTTGCGCACGACATCCTCGCGCGCCAAATCCGCCAGCGCGTCGGTGGCAACCGCCTGGAACTCGACCGCGTCGTCGCGATCTTCGATCTGGATCACCACCGATTGCAGAACCCGCCGCGCGCCCCGGTTGACGGCCCGGACCTGTCCCGCCGCCGGGGCTGTATAGACGACACCGTCAAACCGCTTGTCCTCGAACAGCGGCTGGCCAAGCGCGACCTTGTCGCCCTCTTCCACCAGCATCCGGGGTTTGAGGCCCACGAAATCGGCGGCAACCACCGCGCAAGCGGCCACATCCACCGCCGGTTCGATCCCCTCGCCTTGCGGCGCGCCATCGATCGGCAGGTTCAGGCCGCGACTGAGTACAACATTCCTGCCTCTGTCAGAGGTTTGTGCAGCGATTGACATTTCGGTCTTGCTTTCCAATCCGCATTTCAGCCCCGGGCATGCTCCTGGGCGCAGTTAACGTGCCTTATCGCGAATCACCCCACGATGTAACATGAGACAAAGCGGCCCAGCCTTGGCGTATCAGCCCACCATTGCCTGCTTGATCTTGAGGTTCTCGTATTCGACTTCCTGGAGCCGGTGCTTAACGACGTCTCGCACGGAAACCAACCCCACAAGATGACCATCTTTCTGAACCGGCATGTGCCGGAAGCCCCGGTTGGACATGATTTTCATCACTTCCTCGATGGTATAGTCCGGCGTGCAGGTGATCGGATCGGGCGTCATGATGGTTTCAATGGCCCCGTCGACATCCTTGCCCGCATCGATCATGTGCACGACATCGCGTTCCGACACGATCCCGACCGGTTCCAGTTCGGAATTGACCACCACCAGCGCACCGATTCGCATCCGGGTCAGCATGCCCACCGCCTCGCGCACGGTCGTGTGCGGTGTCACCGAATGCACCTCGTCGCCCTTGTGACGCAGGATATCCTCGACCCTAATGCCCGGCGAGTTGACGCCCAGGCTCCACTCTTCGGTCTGCGAGTGGGTGTGCGCATCCTTGTCGTCTTTTTCCATTCTGCCCTGATAAGAAGTTGGTGCCATGATCGTCCTCCTTGCCCAATTCAGACTGCATAGTTTGCCGGATTTCACAACGTCAAATCAGCGGCGCGAACGCCCTGCGCCATTCTGCCTCCGCCCATGGCGCGACAAATGGCGCTTTGCATCTGGAAACCACCAACGAGACGCTTTAGGGAATAGGGTGACCAACGGGCCGCTCATGATCGCGGCGCGACCTAGAATCTTATGGAGACTTTGACCCATGCTTTCACGGCGAGACTTCATCCGTGGCGCAAACGGCATCGCGCTGACGATACCGTTTCTCGGCCTGATCGGATGCGATGACACCCGCGCCGATGGTGCACACAGCATCAGCGGCAAGACCATGGGAACGACCTATAATGTCAAAGTCGCCCGCGCGCCCGGCACGGTCGACGGCGATGAGCTCGCATCGCGCATCCAGGCCAGCCTTGATGGCGTCGAAGACCTTATGTCGACCTATCGCACGACCTCGGAGTTGTCGTTGTTCAACGCCGACGCGCCGGGCAGCCGCCGTTCGGTATCCCCCGACACCGCGCGGGTTGTGGAAACCGCCCTCGCCGTTGCCGACATGACCGGCGGCGCATTCGATCCGACGGTTGGCCCGCTGGTCGATCTATGGGGGTTCGGCCCCAAGGGCGGACGCGCCGACATCCCTGCCCAGGCAGAGATTGCCGCCGCCATGTCCGACCTGGGGTATCGCAATATTTCCGTTTCCAACCAAGGGCTTGCCAAGACTTCTCAGGCGCGGCTCGACCTCTCGGGCATTGCCAAGGGTTATGGCGTCGACAAGGTTGCCGAACTGCTCGATGCCGAAGGGGTCGAACATTACCTGGTCGAAGTCGGTGGCGAAGTGCGCACCCGCGGCCTGTCACCCGAAGACCGGGCCTGGCGGCTTGGCATCGAAAAACCCAACCCGGCCGTGCGCGACATTCAGCATGTTGTCGGCCTGTCGGGCTATGCCCTGGCATCCTCGGGCAACTATCGCATCTTCTTTGAAGCCGACAGCCAGCGCTTTGCCCATATCATCGACCCGCGCAATGGCCGTCCTCTGACCCATGACCTGGCCTCGGCAACCGTCATCGCCGACACCACGACACGGGCGGATGCGCTGTCCACCGCGATGCTGGTGATGGGGGCCGACAAGGCAATGCGCTTTGCCCGTGAAAACGATATCGCCGCCTACCTGATCTCGGGCCGCGACGGCAACTTTACCGACACCGCATCGCCGGCATTCGAACGCCTGTTCAGCGCGTGATCGCGGCGTAACGCCCCCGGAAAAACACCAGCGGATCGGCCGCGACCAGCGGCCGAATCGCCACCACGCGACCGATCAGGATATGATGATCGCCCGCCTCGAGCACACGCTCCTGCCGACAATCCAGCGCCGTCAATGCCTCGGGGAACACCGGACAGCCGGTGCTGAGGGTACCGGTTGTCACCCCCTCGAGCCCATCCTCGGCCTCTTGCGCGAACCGGTTTGACAACTCGATCTGCGCATCGCTCAGGATGTTCACGGCAAAATGCCCGGCCTTCAGGAAGCGGTCGAGATGAAAGGCCGATTTGTCGAGGCAGAACAGGATCAGCGGCGGATCCAGCGACAGCGAGGTAAAGGAATTGATCGTGACGGCACAGGCGTTCCTGCCGATCTCGCCACAAGTCACCACCGCGACACCGGTGGCAAACCCGCCCAGGGCCGCGCGCATTCGCTCGGGAGATGGGTCCTGATAAGGTTCTCCGCTCTCCGGCGTGTTGCTCACCATTCGCCCCCCTTCTCTCTCGCTGCGCAGCCCGTCATGTGCCGCGATCGGATTCCACCAACTGCGTGCGCTCGCGAATAGCCAGTACCGACGAATAGGACGACACGCTATAGGGCACCAGGAAGGTCAGCAAAATCTTGAACACACCGCCAGCGCCAAGCGTCCCCGACAGGATCTTGTCGCCATGGTTGATCATCGCCAGTACCACGCCGACAATCAACGCGATCTTGGCGGCCCTGCGCACAACAGAGGGTCGGGTGGCCAGCCAGAGAAAGCTCTCCTTGTCGTCTGGCTTGCTGGATGACGTTTCGCTCATGTGTTCTTCTACCATTTCGCCGGGGCCCGCATTGCGAAATCCGGTCGGTTCCAATTCAGGGTTTCAAATCCGTTCGCCGGAAAGCGTGCAGCAAGCAGGCCATGCACAGGATGTCCAGCATCCCTCCGGGTTTCGACATCCGGCTCCCTCCCTCTCTTGCGCCGCGTTCCATTGCCGGTTTCGACGCGCTGCATTTCCATCACTCCGCCGCCGGCCTGCGCCGCGGATCAGCCCCCTCTACGCGGTTGTATCGATCCCGGAATACGCAACCAGGTCAGACACGCTCAGCCGTCCGTCGCGTTTTTCAAAGGTTTGGATATATTCAACCATCGTGTGCGAATGCTCGCGCATCATGCCTTCGGCGCGCACCGGATCGCCCTTTTCGATAGCTTCGTAGATCACCCGGTGCTGGGCATTCCCAAGCCGCAGACGAAAAATCGCGCGTTCTTTCTGCTTCGGCGTGTCCGCCGCATGGCGGTCGAACACCATCGATCCAACCGCCAACATCGGAAGATGCGAGATCTGGGCGCAGGTATAACCGACATATTCGTTGCCACAGGCCCCGAGGATCGTCGTGTGAAACGTCTTGTTCGCACCCTGCGCCTCGCGAATCGCGGCTTCGTCCAGCCGCCCGGCTTCAACAAACCGGTCGATCTCGTCGATGGCGCGGGCCATGTCCGGCAGGTGAACGGCGCGGTCCGCACTCTGCGCCATCAGCCGCGCTGCGAGGCTTTCCAGGTGGCCGCGTACCTGCACCGCCTGCAAGATGTCGGCAACCGTCGGACTTTGCACCAGATAGCCCCGTCCCTCGCCCCGGCGCACGATCCCCTCGCGCTCAAGCAGGCGCAGGGCCATGCGGACAGGGGTGCGCGACACGTTATGCGTTTCACATAGCCGGGCCTCGGATAGGCGCTCGTTCTCGCCATATGCACCATAGATGATGTCGCTGCGAATACGCGCGGCAAGTTCGCTGTCGATAGACTCCATGGCCCATATACAGGAGATTTGGGATCCCAAAGTCAAGACGCCTTGGGCCCGTTTTTATGAAATCCCTCATTTTTCGCTTGCTTTGGGATCCCGTATTGGTGTTTTCTACCTGTAATCTGGCGAGAATCGTGGCGCCCGCACTGATTTTTTCATGTTTGGGATCCCAAGCCGACAGGACTCGCCAAAACCATTCAGGGAGGGACGGATGGATTTGAGGCGTTTGTTGGGCGTTGTTGTAGCGGCGTTTGGGGTTGGGGTTTCGGCGGTTCCGGCGGGGTCGGACGAGTTGACGGTTGCGACGTTTGTGCCGCCTCAGCATCATACGAACACGGTTATGTTTTCGTGGTTTGGCGAGGAGCTTGAGAAGCGGTCCGGGGGGACGTTGACGATGAAGCTTTTCCCGGCGGGGCAGCTTGGTGCGGGTCCGGTTCAGCAATACAAGCGCGCGGTCGAGGGGGTTGCGGACATCACCTTTGGCGTTTCGGCCTATACGCCGGCGCTGTTTCCCAAGACGATGCTGGCGATCCTGCCGGGCAAGTCGGAGAGTTCGGCGGAGGCGACCCGGCGTATGCTGGCGGCGTTTGACGCGCATCTGGCGGATGAATACGAGGACGTGAAGGTGATCGGCCTGACCACCGCCGCCGGGATCGGGATCGCGGCGACGCGGGACATGTCGACGATGGAGGGGCTCAAGGGGGCCAAGGTGGTGCCCTATGCGGCGCTGACCACGCCGATTGTCGAGGCGATGGGCGCGGTTCCGGTGCAGATGCCGGTGACCGAGATGTATACGGGCCTGTCCACCGGCACCATCGACGGCGCCTATTCGACCTATAACAACATGACGCCGCCGTGGAATTTCTGGGATGTGGCATCGCATTTCGTGACCAATGTGCCGGTGCAGCACGCGGTGATCTTCGTGGTGATGAACCGCGACCGTTACGAGGGTCTGAGCGAGGCCCACCGCGCGATCATCGACGAGCTGGCGGGCGAGGCCGCGTCGATGAAGCTGGCCGAGAGCTTTGACGGGGCCGACGCGAAATCGCTGGCCATCATGCAGCAGACCAGCGGCAAGAATTACACGCTGGTCGAGGTGTCGGACGACGAGCGCGCCAGGATGGATGCCGCGGTGGCCGAGGGGCTCAAGGTGATCTTTGCCGATTACGCGGAGCGCGGCATCGACAATGCCGAGGCCATCTACAACGCGCTCAACCAGTAACCCCGCAACCGGGGCGCGCCGCCCCGGTCTGCCGCGGTTTCCCCTGGAGGACCCCATGACGCATGAACCGAAACTGCCCGGCATCATCGCGATGCTGGACCGTCTGCTGATCCTGTTTTCGCTGATCCTGGGCGGTGCGACGCTGGTATTCATGACCGGGTTTTCGGTCTGGAACGTGCTGGTCATGCGCAAGGCGCTGAACAGCCCGATCGTCGGGGCCGAGGACCTGCTGATCCTGTCGCTGGTGGTGATCGTTGCCCTGTCGGTGCCGCTGGGGGCGCGGACCGGGGCGCATATCGAGATCGAGGTGCTGGAATCGCGGATGTCCGCCGGCTTTGCCAAATGGTCGATGGTGGCGGTCAAGCTGCTGGCGGTTGGCCTGCTTGCGCTCATGGCCTGGCGGCTGTGGCATGCCGGTCAGAGCGCCGCGAAATTCGGTGAGACCACGCAACAGCTGCTGATTTCCTTTGGTCCGTTCTACCACATGCTGTCGGTCTCGGCGGCGATCTACGCGGCGGTCATCGTCCTGGACATCTGGCAATTGCTGCGCTCCGGCAAGGTCGCGCCGCTCAGGATCGGTGGAGAGCTGTGATGATCGACATGACCCTCCTGGGGCTGCTGGGTCTGCTGGCCCTCTTCGTTCTGCTGGCGCTGCGCATGCCGGTTGCCCTGTCGATGCTGGGGGTCGGCTTTGCCGGCACCGTCATCGCCAATGCCAACAAGTTCATCGCCGTCGGCATGGAGGCCGGCCAGGCCTGGGCGCGGGGCTGGACCATCGCCTATTCCAACCTTGCCGGCGAGACCTTCGAGGCGGCGTCGAACTTCAACCTGCTGGTGATCCCGATGTTCGTGCTGATGGGCAATCTCGCGGGTGTGTCGGGCATGTCCAACGACCTGTTTGCCGCCGCCTATCGCTGGATGGGGCACATGCGGGGCGGGCTGGCCTCGGCGACCATCGCCGCCTGTGCCGGCTTTGCGGCGCTCTCGGGGTCTTCGCTGGCCTCGGCGGTCACCATGGGCCGCGTCGCGCTGCCCGAGATGAAGCGCTACAACTACGCCGACAGCCTCGCCACCGGGTCGGTGGCGGCGGGCGGAACGCTGGGCTTTCTGATCCCGCCCTCGGGGGGCATGATCATCTATGCGGTGCTGACCGAGCAATCCATCGGCCGGCTGTTCATGGCCGGTGTCTTTCCGGGCATCATCCTGACGCTGCTGTTCATCGGCGCGATCTATCTCGTGGTGGCGCGCAAGCCCGAATCCGGGCCGCGCGGCGCGGTCTCGAGCCGGGCCGAACGCCTGGCGGCGGGCTGGCGCGCCGCGCCGATCCTGAGCGTCGTCCTGATCACCATCGGCGGCATGTACACGGGGTTCTTCACCCCGGTCGAGGCCTCTTCGGTGGGGGCTTTCCTGACCTTCCTCGTGGCCCTGTGGCGGCGCCGGCTGGACCCCGCCGCGCTGCGGGCGGTGATCCTGCAGACGATGAATGCCACCGCGACCGTGTTCCTGATCATCATCGGCGCCTTTGTCTTCATCCCGTTCATGTCGATCACCGAGGTGCCGGCCCAGCTGGTGACCCTGCTGACCTCGCTGCCGATCGGCGACCTGGGCGTGCTGCTGGTGATCATCCTGGCCTACATGTTCCTGGGCATGTTCCTGGAATCCATGGCGATGCTGGTGCTGACCATCCCGGTGGTCATCCCGATCGCCATCGGGCTGGACTGGGACCTGATCTGGTTCGGCATCATCGTGGTGATCGTGCTCGAGATGGGCATGATCTCGCCGCCGGTGGGGATCAATGTCTTCATCGTCAAATCCATCGCCCCCGACGTGCCGATGGGCCAGATTTTCCGCGGCATCTGGCCGTTCTGGTTCGCCATGGCGGCCATGCTCGGGCTTCTCATCCTCTTTCCGCAGATCGCGCTTTTCCTGCCCCGGGCGATTGTCGGCGGGTAGCACAAGACAGGAGACGTCTCATGGACGCGCAGACAGATATCAGAACGCTTCGGCACTTTATCGGCGGTGACTGGTGCGCCGCCGGGGGCGGCGAAACCCT
>NZ_JBNAFZ010000028.1:0-21909 GCF_049800935.1 Microbulbifer sp. S227A
AGGGTTTCGCCGCCCCCGGCGGCGCACCAGTCACCGCCGATAAAGTGCCGAAGCGTTCTGATATCTGTCTGCGCGTCCATGAGACGTCTCCTGTCTTGTGCTACCCGCCGACAATCGCCCGGGGCAGGAAAAGCGCGATCTGCGGAAAGAGGATGAGAAGCCCGAGCATGGCCGCCATGGCGAACCAGAACGGCCAGATGCCGCGGAAAATCTGGCCCATCGGCACGTCGGGGGCGATGGATTTGACGATGAAGACATTGATCCCCACCGGCGGCGAGATCATGCCCATCTCGAGCACGATCACCACGATGATGCCGAACCAGATCAGGTCCCAGTCCAGCCCGATGGCGATCGGGATGACCACCGGGATGGTCAGCACCAGCATCGCCATGGATTCCAGGAACATGCCCAGGAACATGTAGGCCAGGATGATCACCAGCAGCACGCCCAGGTCGCCGATCGGCAGCGAGGTCAGCAGGGTCACCAGCTGGGCCGGCACCTCGGTGATCGACATGAACGGGATGAAGACAAAGGCGCCGATGATGATCAGGAACACGGTCGCGGTGGCATTCATCGTCTGCAGGATCACCGCCCGCAGCGCGGCGGGGTCCAGCCGGCGCCGCCACAGGGCCACGAGGAAGGTCAGGAAAGCCCCCACCGAAGAGGCCTCGACCGGGGTGAAGAACCCCGTGTACATGCCGCCGATGGTGATCAGGACGACGCTCAGGATCGGCGCGGCGCGCCAGCCCGCCGCCAGGCGTTCGGCCCGGCTCGAGACCGCGCCGCGCGGCCCGGATTCGGGCTTGCGCGCCACCACGAGATAGATCGCGCCGATGAACAGCAGCGTCAGGATGATGCCCGGAAAGACACCGGCCATGAACAGCCGGCCGATGGATTGCTCGGTCAGCACCGCATAGATGATCATGCCCCCCGAGGGCGGGATCAGAAAGCCCAGCGTTCCGCCCGCCGCCACCGACCCGGTGGCGAGGCTGTCGGCGTAGTTGTAGCGCTTCATCTCGGGCAGCGCGACGCGGCCCATGGTGACCGCCGAGGCCAGCGAAGACCCCGAGAGCGCCGCAAAGCCGGCACAGGCGGCGATGGTCGCCGAGGCCAGCCCGCCCCGCATGTGCCCCATCCAGCGATAGGCGGCGGCAAACAGGTCGTTGGACATGCCCGACACACCCGCGAGATTGCCCATCAGCACGAACATCGGGATCACCAGCAGGTTGAAGTTCGACGCCGCCTCGAAGGTCTCGCCGGCAAGGTTGGAATAGGCGATGGTCCAGCCCCGCGCCCAGGCCTGGCCGGCCTCCATGCCGACGGCGATGAACTTGTTGGCATTGGCGATGACGGTGCCGGCAAAGCCGACCCCCAGCATCGACAGGGCAACCGGCATGCGCAGCGCCAGCAGAACGAAGAGGGCCAGCAGACCCAGCAGCCCCAGGAGGGTCATGTCGATCATCACAGCTCTCCACCGATCCTGAGCGGCGCGACCTTGCCGGAGCGCAGCAATTGCCAGATGTCCAGGACGATGACCGCCGCGTAGATCGCCGCCGAGACCGACAGCATGTGGTAGAACGGACCAAAGGAAATCAGCAGCTGTTGCGTGGTCTCACCGAATTTCGCGGCGCTCTGACCGGCATGCCACAGCCGCCAGGCCATGAGCGCAAGCAGGCCAACCGCCAGCAGCTTGACCGCCACCATCGACCATTTGGCAAAGCCGGCGGACATCCGCGATTCCAGCACCTCGATCTCGATATGCGCCCCGGTCCGCGCCCCCAGCGGCACCGACAGGGCAACGATCACCACCAGCGACAGGATCAGCAGGTCCTCGGCCCCGACGATCGGGCTGTTCAGCGCCTTGCGCATGACCAGCACGTTCCAGACCGAAAACCCGGTCATGAATACCAGCGTCGCACCGCCCAGGATCAGCGAAAACAGGATCAGCAGACGGTCCAGCATCGCGATGATGCCGGGCAGTTTCGGTTCATGCGTCATGGGGTCCTCCAGGGGAAACCGCGGCAGACCGGGGCGGCGCGCCCCGGTTGCGGGGTTACTGGTTGAGCGCGTTGTAGATGGCCTCGGCATTGTCGATGCCGCGCTCCGCGTAATCGGCAAAGATCACCTTGAGCCCCTCGGCCACCGCGGCATCCATCCTGGCGCGCTCGTCGTCCGACACCTCGACCAGCGTGTAATTCTTGCCGCTGGTCTGCTGCATGATGGCCAGCGATTTCGCGTCGGCCCCGTCAAAGCTCTCGGCCAGCTTCATCGACGCGGCCTCGCCCGCCAGCTCGTCGATGATCGCGCGGTGGGCCTCGCTCAGACCCTCGTAACGGTCGCGGTTCATCACCACGAAGATCACCGCGTGCTGCACCGGCACATTGGTCACGAAATGCGATGCCACATCCCAGAAATTCCACGGCGGCGTCATGTTGTTATAGGTCGAATAGGCGCCGTCGATGGTGCCGGTGGACAGGCCCGTATACATCTCGGTCACCGGCATCTGCACCGGAACCGCGCCCATCGCCTCGACAATCGGCGTGGTCAGCGCCGCATAGGGCACCACCTTGGCCCCCTTGAGCCCCTCCATCGTCGACATGTCCCGCGTCGCCGCGATCCCGATCCCGGCGGCGGTGGTCAGGCCGATCACCTTCACGTCCTCGTATTCATCCGCCAGATGCGCGTCAAACGCCGCCAGCATACGCCGGGTCGCCTCCGCCGAACTCTCCGACTTGCCCGGCAGGATCGCCAGCATCGTCTTGGGAAACAGCGCCGGCGTATAGGCCGAAACGCCAAAGGTGATGTCCGCAACCCCCTCGACCGCGCGCTTGTATTGCTGAACCGGACCCGCACCAAGCTGCCCCGCCGGGAAAAGCTTCATCGTCAACGTCCCCCCGGACCGCTTCTCAAGCTCCTCGCCAAACCACGAAAACATAACCGTGTTCGTATGATGCTGAGGCGGCACAAACGTCGCAACCGTCAACTCGTCCGACCCCGCCGGAACCGCCGAAACCCCAACCCCAAACGCCGCTACAACAACACCCAACAAACGCCTCAAACCCATCCGTCCCTCCCTGAACAATACCCGCCGCCGACAAAGAATTGGGATCCCAAATCCCCATTCGATGAGTCCGGCGAATGACTGAGTCGCCCTAAATAGGCATGCTATTGGATCCCAAATCAAGAGAAATTTTGCAAAATATGTGCAAAGCACCGGTTTCTTCCTTGACTTTAGGATCCCAAAATCGATCAATATGGGTCATGGACTCGATCGACAGCGAACTCGCCGCACGCATCCGGGGAGACATCATTCACGGTGTCTATGCGCAGGATGAACGTCTCACCGAGGCGCAGTTATGCGAAACCCACCAGGTGTCGCGCACCCCGGTGCGGCTTGCGCTGCGCATCCTCGAACGCGAGGGGATTATCATCCGCGGCGAGGGGCGGGGCTATCGTATCCAGAATGTCACGATTGCCGACATCCGCCAGGCCGTGGAGGTGCGTGGCCATCTGGAAAGCCTCGCCGCGCGCCTGATGGCCGCCGCGCCGGGCAAGCGTGATTTCTTGCCCGCCATGATCGAGGCGATCGAATCCATCGGCGAACTGGTCGATCGCGGTCGTCTGGACGAGGCTTCGATCCGCCGGATGCAGGCCGCCAACGAGCTGTTCCATGGCTCGATCCTGAAAGGTTGCGGCAACAGTTATGTCGGATTTGCCTGTCAGCAGATCAGCCACCTGCCGATGCTGTCGGCGGGATCCATGGTGTTTGACCAAGCGATGCTTGAAACACCGCAGCAGCTGGAACGCGGCCTGTTCCGCCTGCGGCTGGGAAATGCGCAGCACAAGGTCATCCATGACGCGATTGCCAGCGGCGATGCCGCCCGGGCCGAAGCCATGATGCGCGAACATTCCCACACGATGATCGACTATATCGAAACCTTCGAGAAACGGGACGGTGCGCTGACCGTATCGGATCTCGTATCCTACTCCGCCGCGGAGTTTATCACATCCAAACAGTGAGGTTGGCCATGCCCGCACATCCAGAGCTTCTTGCCCAGAACGCGCAATTCGAAAAGAAACTGCACAAACTGTCGGACCGCGTCCATGTCGCCGTGGGCTATGCCGCATCCAATGTCGGCTTTCTTGTGGGTGACAGCGGGGTGGTGGTGATCGACACCACCGAAACGACCCAGGCCGCAACCAATGTCCTGGCCGATTTCCGTGCGGTCTGTGACCTGCCGGTCACGACGATCATCTACACCCATTCCCATCGCGATCACATTTCGGGTGCAAGCGTCTTTGCCGAGGGTCGTGATGTACAGATCTACGCGGCTGACAATTTTTCCTCGGATCTGGTCAAGGTGGATGATGCCCGCCCCGCCCCCAACGCGGCCCTGATGGCGCGCACCAAGCGGCAATTCGGCATCAGCCTGCCGGGTGACGAACGGGTAAGCCTGGGTGTCGGCCCCGGTGATCGCCCGATGCAGGGCATGGGCGCGGGGTTCATGCCTCCTACCATCCGGGTTGCCGAGACGATAACCGTGACGCTTGAGGGGTTCGAGCTGGAACTGGCGCGGGCACCGGGCGAAACCCCCGACCATCTGGTGGCATGGCTTGCGCGGGATCGTATCCTGTTCAGCGGCGATAATTTCTATCATGCCTTCCCGAACCTCTATGCGATCCGGGGCACCCCATATCGCGATTTTGACGCCTGGGCGGCGACGATGGATCAGCTGATGGCCTACCGGCCCGAGATCCTCGTACCGGGCCATACCCTGCCGGTGATCGGGGCCGATGCGATCCGGGACGCGCTGACCGGCTATCGTGATGCGATCCGCCACGTGGTGAGCGAAACCGTGACCGGGATGAATGCGGGGCTTGATCCGGTCACCATTGCGGCCGGGCTCAGGCTGCCTGCGGATCTCGCCGACAAGCCGTATCTCAAGGAGTTCTACGGCCATATCGGTTTCGCGGCACAGGCCTATTACGCCGGGACGCTGGGGTGGTTTGACGGCAATCCCACCAACCTGGGCCGGTTGCCTCCGGCAGAGGAGGCGCAGCGTTTTGTCGCGCTGGCCGGTGGGGCCGAGGCGGTCGCACAGGCCGCGAGGAGTGCGCTTGCGAAAGATCCGCAATGGGCGATGGAGCTGGCGGACCGGTTGATTGCGGTGGGACAAGACGCCGCCGGGCGCGAGATCAAGATCACCGCCATGCGCGACCTTGCGGATGCCACGATCAATGCGCCCATGCGCAATTACTACTTGCTGTCGGCGCGCGAACTCGAAAGCGTGGGCGGGGACGGCTAGGGCGGAAATCGCGCGTGGTCGCGGCGTTTTGATCAGTAACCGGCTGGTCAGGCAAAGCGCGTATTGGCCAAGGACAAGCCCGGCCGAACTTTTGCCCCAGTTGCCCCAGTTGCCCCATTGGAGCGGCGCAAATCTGGGGCCCGTGGCGAGACCCTCGTACAGCGGGCGGGCCGGAAAATCGACGACTTGGGCGTGACCATGCGCGATCAATACCCGCCCTGGGGGCATACCAATTTCATCGATCCGGCGCTGCAATATCTCGGCTCCTGAGTGCCTGCGCCTATCGATGCCGGGCGGCCAGGCCTGTCATCCATCCCAACGTATCGTCGGTATTGCCGCCGGGTTTGTATTCCGCGCCCAGCGGAGCAACGTATCCGAGATGCGAGATGACCCGGAACACATGGTCATAGTTGATTTCCCCGTGATCGGGCGCGCCGCGATCCGGGACCGAGGCGAACTGGATATGTCCGATTGATGGCAACAGCGCCTTGATCCTGTGGGTCAGGTCGCCCTCCATCAACTGCACATGATAGCAATCGAACATCAGTTTCAGGTTGCCAGCATCGACATGATCGATGATCGCCAGCGCCTGACCGGTCGTCGTCAGGAAATAGCCGGGCGCGTCATAGCGGTTGAGCGGTTCGATCAGGATGGTGATGCCATGCGGGCGCGCCGCGTCACAGGCGTATTTCAGGTTCGAGACAAAGACCTCGCGCGCCGCGTCGCCCTCGGCAAAGCCCGCCATGACATGGATGTTGGGCGTGGCGGTGGCGGTGGCATAGGCAATGGCCTGGTCAATGGCGGCCCGTGCCTCGGCCTCGCGACCGGGGAGCGCGGACAGGCCATTCTCGCCCGCCGCCACGTCACCGCGCCGGGTATTGAGCCCCAGCATCACAAGACCGGTATCATCCAGCGCGGATTTCACGGCCCCGGGCGGCACATCATAGGGCCAGTGACATTCCACGGCGTCGAATCCCGCCGCCTTGGCGGCGCGAATGGCCTCGGGCAGCGGGCGATCGGTCCACAGGAACCCCAGGTTGGCGGAAAATTTCATGCGTCCCACTCCACGTCGAATTTGGTGACAAGCGCCTGAACCTGCGCCGGGCTCAGGCCGCGCGGGTTCATCCCCCGCGTCATCATCGCCAGCCGCGCCGTGTCTTCGAGCTCTTCGATGGCATTGCACGCGGCCTCGACATCCTTGCCGGCCACGACGGGGCCATGATTGGCCAGCATCACCGCGCTGCGTTTGCCCGCAAGCCCGCGCACCGCCTCGCCCATCGCCGGATCGCCGGGCATGAAAAAGGGCAACAGCTTGACACGGCCCAGCTTCATGATGCCGTAGGGCGTCAGCGGCGGCAGGAAATTGTCCGCATCCACATCCGGCATCATCGACAGCGCCACCGAATGGCAGGAATGCAGATGCACCACCGCGCCCGCCGTGCTGCGGGTGTCGTAAAATGCCGCATGCAACGGCATCTCCTTGGTCGGTTTGTCGCCGTCGATATGGGCACCCGCCGCGTCGAACCGGCTGAGCCGGGCAGGATCAAGCCGTCCGAAACTGGTGCCGGTGGGCGAGACCAGCAAGCCGCCATCCGGCGTCCGGGCCGAGATGTTGCCGGTGCTGCCGCCGGTCAGGCCACGGTCGAACATGGATTTGGCCAAGAGGCAGATCTGTTCGCGCAGGCGGGTTTCCTCGCTCATGACTTCACCATTTTCTGCGCGTCCGAGAAGAAGGTTTCGGTGCCGAAATTGCCGGATTTCAGCGTGAGCGCGATCTGGTGCCCGCCCGAGCGGCAATAGGTCCAGGGCACGCCCGGCGCGATCTCGGCCCCGATGTCAAGCTGTGAAACACCAAGCGCCTTGGTGACCGCACCCGAGGTTTCTCCACCCGCGACGATCACCCGCCGCGCGCCCGCATCGCGTGCCGCCACCGCACAGGCCGACAGCGTCGCCTCGACGATCTCGCCCGCGCCCGCAACGCCCAGTTTTTGCTGCGCGGCGCGCACGCTTTCGGGGTTGGCCGTGGCGTAGATGATCGGGGCGGCGTCAAGGTTCTGGCTTGCCAGCCAGTCGAGCGCCCGTTGCGGGCCGCTCTCGGCCAGCGCCAGAGGGTCGAGCTGGAATGCGGGGACGCCCCGGCTGGTGTAGTCGGCCACCTGTTTGTTCGTCATGGCGGAACAGCTGCCCGACAGCACGATGGTGCCGGTGCCAAGCCGTGGTGCCGTGGCCTTGGGCGCATCCGCCGAAAGAGTGCCGTCGGCCAGGTAGAGCGCGGGGAGCGGCATTGCAACCGCGCTGCCCCCGGTGATCAACGGCATGTCGCGGCAGGCCTCGGCGATCACTCCCAAATCTTCGTTGGCCACCGCGTCCACCACGACATGCGCCACATTCCGAGCCTTTAGCGCGTCCAGTTCCGCCCGCAGCGCCTCTGGCCCGCGAGCGACTGTCAGCCGGTCGGCCAGCCCCACGGGCCGGGTCACTTGCGGCTCCAGCAGCCGCATCAGGTTGCTGTCGCGCATCGGGGTCAGCGGATGATCCTTCATCGGGCTTTCCGCCAGCGGCTGACGCCCGACAAACAGGTTCCCCATGAAGATCGACCGGCCGTTTTCCGGGAAGGCCGGGCAATAGATCGTCTGGTCGCTGTCCAGATCCGCCATCAGCGCCTCGGCCACCGGGCCGATATTGCCCTCGGCGGTGCTGTCGAAAGTTGAGCAGTATTTCCAGAAGAACCGCCGTGCCCCGGCGTCTTGCAGCCAGGCCAGCGCGGCGCGGCATTCGGCCACCGCCTCGGCCACCGGCGCGGTGCGGGACTTGAGCGCGATCACCTCGAACGCTGCGGGGTCCGATGGCGGGGCGGCCGGCACGCCGATGCGGAGCGAAACGCGCACCCCGCTGCGCGCCAGGAGACCGGCCAGATCGGTCGCCCCGGTGAAATCGTCGGCGATGCAACCAAGAACCGTCGTCATGAATCTTCTCCCGGTAATGTCAGCCCCGCGTTGCGGGCGTAAACCTTGGCCACTGCGGCATCGTCTTCGCGGCCATGTCCCATCCCGGCGGCGGCCACGAATTGCTGTAGCGCGGTGGCGGTGATCGGCGCGCTGAACTGTGCCGATTTGGCGATGTCCAGCACGATGCCCAGATCCTTGGGCCAGATATTGACCGCGCTGTGCGGGGTATAGTCTCCGGCCACGATATGCGGCGCGCGGTTTTCCAGCATCCAGCTGGTTCCGGCGCATTTCGAGATCACTTCGACGAATTTGTCCGGTGCCACGCCCTGGGTCATGCCAAAGGTCAGCGCCTCGGCCATGGTGGCGATATGCACCCCGGCCAGAAGCTGGTTCACCGCCTTCATGGCGCTGCCGGCCCCGGCGGTGTCGCCCAGCTCGAACACCGTCTCCGCGATACTGTCAAGCAGCGGCCGGGCAGCGGCAAAAGCCTCTGGCGTACCGGCGGCCATGATCGACAATTGCCCGCTGGCGGCCTTGATCGACCCGCCGGAAATCGGGGCGTCGAGATAATGGATGCCAACCGCGTCACAGCGCGCCGCCATGTCGCGGGCAAAGGCGGGGGGTACGGTGGCGCAGGCCAGAACAACCGCGCCGGGCCGCAGCCGGGCAACGATGCCGTCGTCACCGAACAGCACGGTTTCGGTCTGCGCGGCGTTCAGAACAACCACGGCAACCGCGTCCAGGTCTTGGGCATTGTCGGCCGGGGTGCCGGGTTGACCGCCCTCGTCGCGGAACCGGGCGGCCGGTTCCGGGTTGACATCGCCCCCCCAGACCCTGTGCCCGCCCTGCAGCGCCGAGACGGCGATGCCGTAACCCATCGAGCCAAGCCCGATGACGCCGATATTGCGGCAAATGCTGGAGTTCATATCGGTTTCTTCCTGTCAGCTGGCTGTGTTGCGCGAAAACCGGTATCGATACCGGTATTGATACCGGTGCCACGGATCGCCATACTGCGTCAACCAAAAGATCTCTGCCGTGGCGCGGAATACATGGCTGGGTGAGCGGGGTTTGCGAGCGGGATGACGGGCCAGATGGCGGCAAGGCTATGAAAACACGAAAGACCCTGGTGGATGTCGCGGCCGCGGCGGGGGTTAGCAAAATGACCGCCTCGCGTGCCCTTCGCGGGGACAAGGACGTGTCCAGGGCCAATGTCGAAAAGGTCAACCGCGCCGCGCGCGAGATCGGCTATTACGGGAATCACCTGGCGGCGTCTCTGTCGAGCAAGCGCACCGACCTGATCGGGGTGGTGGTGCCGAGCCTGTCAAACAGCGTGTTTCCGCAGGTCATGTCCGGGGTCACGGATGCGCTCAGGGGGACGCCGCTACAGCCGGTATTCGGCGTGACCGATTATGATCCCGCGGCCGAATACCAGACGATCCGCAATATGCTGTCCTGGCGGCCCGCCGGGTTGATCGTCGCCGGGCTCGACCAGCCGGATGACACGCGAAGATTGCTTGCGGGTGCGGGTATCCCCGTGGTTCAGATCATGGATTGCGATGGTGACCCGGTCGATGCCTGTGTCGGGTTCTCGCATGCCGAGGCGGGATATGACATGGCGGCGGCCCTTGTCGGGGCGGGGGTGCGGCGCGTGGCATATGCCGGTCGCAGCCTCGATACGGATCTCAGGGCCGCCAAGCGCAAAGCGGGGTTTCAGGAGGCGCTGCACGCGCGTGGGCTGGCGTTCATCGACAGTATCGAAACGTCGCAGATGGAGGCCGGTGCGGCCATGCTGCCCCCGGTGGCTTGCGGGCGGCAGATGACCGCAGAGCTGCTGGCGCGGCGGGATGACATCGATTGCATCTATTTCTCCAATGACGATCTGGCCTTTGGCGGGCTGTGCCATTGCCTTGCCGCCGGGATCGATGTGCCCCGCGAAATCGCGCTGGCGGGGTTCAACGGGCTGGGCCTGCTGGAAGGGTTTCCGGGCCTGATCGCCACCTCGCGCACGGCGCGCCGCGACATCGGCGAGACCGCCGCGCGGGTCATCCTGGACTCGGTCGAGGGCCGCGATGCGCCGGGCGACAGGGTGCACCGGCTTGAGCCGGAAATCGCCCTTGGGGCACTGGCGGCAGATCAGGCTTCGGCGATACAGTCGATTTCAATGTCAAAGGGCAGCGGCCAGGGCGAGACGGCGACAAAGGACCGCACCGGGTAATCGCTGGTAAAGTAGCGTTTGTAGACCTCGTTCACCGGACCGAAATGCGCGGTGTCGGTGACGTAGATGGTGATCTTGACCACCTTCTCAAGGCTGGATCCCGCCCCTTCGAGCGCCGCTTTCATCAGGCTCAGCACCGCTTCGGTCTGGGTGGTGAGGTCGCCCTCGATCAGCGTCTTGCGCTCGAGATCCAACGGTGGGATGCCGCAGCTGTAGAGCATCCCCTGGCTGCGTACCAACAGCGAGGTCGGCGTGTTCAGCGTGGCCAGTGCGGCATTCAGGGCGGGCAGGTTCACGATCTCTTTCATAGAGCCTCTTTGCGAAATTATGGTTTCTGCATTTGGTTGGCATAGCTTAGTCAGATAGTCGCAGACCACCAGATAAATGAGCCGCGCAACAATCCCGGCCTCGCGCCAGCAGCCATGCCGTCCAACCCGCGTGTGTTCTCAGAAATCGCCCGGTGCGCATTGCAGGCAGACCAGCCCTTCGCCGCGCCATGCCTCGACCACCGAGCTGCGGTCGTCGATCACCAGCCAGGGGGTGAAGCCGTCCGCCTGCATGTCTCTCAGTGCGCGGCGCTTGACCTCGGGGTCGCTGGCATGGTCCTGATCGCTGGCGCGCAGGTAAATTCCGTCAAAGGGCAGATCGTGTTTGCGAAGCCAGGCAATCGTGTGCGCGGCCCAGCCTTCGGGCCGGCCGGAACAGATCAGAACGGTTTCGCCGCTGTCCTTCAGCCGGCGCATCAGTTTCGCGATCGGTGCGATTACCCCGGCATCCGCCATGGCCGCGTGAAACGCATCCCAGTGCTTTTCCTGCCCATGCACCAGATGGCCAAGCCGGTCCGCATCGAATTCCGCCAGCGTACCATCGACATCGAACACCACGCAGGGCGTTGTTGTTTGGGTCAAAATATCTTCTCCGACAGGGTATTGCCCGACCTGCGAAACAAGAGCGGGGTTGCATTGGGGGGGCGTGCGCCGACGTCGCCGGTGGTCCAGAGCACCCGCACGGCGCGGATGATGCCCGAGTGACACACCAGGATCGGCAGCCCGTTTTCGGGTGCCGCGCAGAGCTCCGTGATTGTTGCCTGCACGCGGTTCAGCATCGCGGGCCAGCCTTCGCCCTGTTGCGGGGTTTCCTCTCGGGGGGGCTGGTCGCCGAGCGGGCGGCCTTCGAACACGCCCCAATCCCGCTCGCGCAGCCCCGGATGTTCCTGGAGGGCGTGGCCGGGAAAGGCCAGTTCCGCGGTCATCCGTGCCCGCGACAGGGGGCTGGCGTGAACCGTGATCTCTTTGGGCCAGCGCAGACCAGCCAGCGCGCGCGCCTGATCGCGCCCGTATGCGGTGAGCGGCACATCGGTGACACCCGCGATGAAGCCTTCGGCATTGGCCGTGGTCTCGCCATGCCGGATCAGGACAAATTCGCGCGGGGGCAGGGGTGCGCCGGTCATAGCCGCACCCGGTCGTGAAAGAACACCTCGGCGTCGAGATCCTCGACCAGGTATTCCTCGGGCCGCGCGCAAAAGGCCGGGGCAAAGCGTTTTGCGCCGAGACGATTTAGCATCCTGACCTGATCGCGCAGGGGCGGGTGGACGTTCCAGCGTTGGAAATGCCCGCCCGGAACGCTGCAAATGCCGCGCGCATGGGCCGTCATGTGGCCGGTGAACACCACATGGGCGTCGCGACCCAGTCGCCCGCTTTCGTTCCACGCGCGCACATAGCCCCAGGCGGCACCACCATCGGCGTTGGGCGTGTCGCAGATCAGAAAGCGCGCCTGTTCCATCGGCCCGCGATCCAGCAGCGGCGCGATGCTCTGGGCGTCGGGGCCGACCGTGCCGCTGTTCAGGGCCGCGCGCAGAACCGCCTGGCATTCCGGGTCAAGCATGACGCTCTCGCAGCCATACCGCCGGACCAGGTGCAGCGCCATTTCCCCGGCCCGTCCCGAGGGCGGCACCGGCAAGAGCACCTGTCCCGGCACCTGGTCAAGCAGCCGGTTCAGATCGGCGAAACGCTTGGATTGCGGTACGTCATCCAGATGATAGGAACAGTCCAGAATGGCGGTCGCGGCGGGCGGCGGTGCATCAAACGCGAACCAGTCGGATTCTTCGGACCAGTCGCCGGAATAGAAAAACCCCTCGCCCAGCTCGAAATGCAGCCAGACGCCCCCCATCGCATGGCCATTGCGCCCGGTGGTCAGGGTGACGCCGTCGATTGTGATCTGGCCCCGCTCGGGCAGCAGATGCACCTTGGCGGCGGGCGGCAGCGCCCGGGCGGTTTGCGCCGTGGCATAGATTGGCAGACCAGCCTCGACCGCATGCGAGGCCCCGCCGATATGGTCGATATGGTCATGGGTGATGAACACCGCCTCGGCCCCGATCAGCCAGTCCGGATCGAAATGCGCGTGGGCCTCGGGGCCGAAACCGCAATCCAGAAGCCAGATCCGGTCATCCACGGTCAATTGAACACATGCGGGGCCCTTGTCCCCGATGCCGGATAGTAACCTGATGCTGTGCATTTAGTCCTCGGAGAATGCCCATGGGGTGGTGATGGTCAGCCCAAGCTGCGCGCCGACGTCGAACCGTGCCCGCGTTTCCGCAAACAGCCGCGCGCCGCAATCGGTCACGGTTTCCAGCAGGTACTTGCCGCCCATATAGGTGACGCGCGCCACCTTGCTGCGCAGGTCCCCGGTCTCGGCGATGCTGAGGTTTTCGGGGCGCAGGCACACATGGCTCAGCGGGGCCTGCGTGGGCGCGGATTGCACCGCCACCCGCGCGCCCAGAACCCGCGCCCGCACGGTATCGCCCGCCTTGTCCACAGATTGCACCGGCACCACGGTGCCCCGCCCGACGAACTCGGCGACAAAGCGGCTCTTGGGGCGTTCATACAGGGATTGCGGGGTGTCGAATTGCTGAATCCGGCCCTGATCCATCACCGCGATCCGGTCAGCCATGGCCATGGCCTCGGCCTGATCGTGGGTGACATAGACCATCGTGGCCCCGGTGCGTTTGTGAAAATCGGTGAACACGCCCTGCATCGACGCGCGCAGCGCCACGTCGAGATTGGCCAGCGGTTCATCCAGCAGGACAGCGCAGGGGTTGGAAACAAGGCACCGCGCCAGCGCCACCCGCTGCCGCTGACCGCCCGAGAGTTCCGAGGGCATCCGTTCGGCATAGTCCGCCAGCCCCGTCGAGCCGAGCGCCGCATCGACCTGTCGTGCGATCTCGGCCTTGGGCAGCCTGCGGATTTCCAGCGGATAAGACACGTTGCGGCGCACCGACATATGCGGCCACAGCGCGTAGGACTGGAACACAAAACCGATATTGCGCGCTTCGGGGGGCAGGTTCGCGCCGGTGGCAGCATTGGCCATTTCGCGCGCCCCGATGAGCAGGCGGCCGTCGGTGAGCGTTTCAAACCCGGCCAGAATCCGCAGGAGCGTGGTCTTGCCACAGCCCGACGGCCCAAGCAGCGCGATGAACTCGCCATCTTCAAAGCGGGTGGTGATGTCGCGCAGCGCGGGCGTGCCCGCGAATGTCTTGCCGACCGAGGACAGGTCTATGTCTGCCATGGGACAACTCCTTTGGGAAAGCGGCGGGAGAGCAGCTGGATCAGTGCCATCAGCGCCATGACGACAAACACGATGGTCATCGCCAGGGCGCTGGCCATGCCGGTTTCGCCGCTGTCGTCGAGATTGAAGATCGCCACGCCAAGGGTCTCGGTGCCCGATGACCAGAGCAGCGCCGAGACCGTGAGTTCGTTGAACGCGGTCAGGAACACGAGGATCGCCCCCGCCGCCGCCGCCGGTGCCGAAAGCGGCAGGATCACGTCGCGCAGCCGCCGGTAGAGCGAGGCACCAACAGATTGCGCCGCCTCGTCCATCGCCGGATCAAGCTGTTTCAGGCTGGCCTGGATCGGGCGGAACATGACCGCAAAGAAACGCGCGACATAGGCGAGGAAGATGATCCAGATGGTGCCGTAGAGCGTGGCCTCGGTGAACGGCAGCTTGATCAGCAACAGGATCATCGCGATCGACAGCACCACGCCGGGCAGCGCATAAGGCAGGTCGAGCAGGCTGTCAAAGAGCCGGGCCAGCCGCGTCCTGCGACGCTCCATCAGCCACGCCAGCGGCAGGCAGAGCACCATCAGCGCCAGCGAGGCCCCCGCCGCCAGCCCAAAGGAATTGGCAAAGGCCCGGGTGGTCACCGGCTGGCGGAACAGCACCTCGTGCCACGATTTCAGCGTCAGCGTGTCCGCGCGCAGGGGCACGCCATAGGCCGGCACCAGCGACGTGGCGAGCAATCCGAACATCGGCAGCACGAGGATTGCGCAGACCACGGCCCAGAGCGCGATCTCGACCGGCAGGCGCGCCGCCCCGAGCGGCAGGGCCAGCGGCCGCGAGGTGCTGCCGACAAGGTGCAGTTTCTGCCGGCTTTGAAAGAACCGTTGCAACAGGATGCCCGTCACCGCGACCGCCCCGATCAGGATTGCCAGCACCGAAACCTCGGCCAGAACGGTTGTCCCCATCCCGGCGAGCTTTTGATAGACCAGCGTGGGCAATGTCGCATAGCCGGCGGGGATGCCGAGCATTGCCGGGATCCCGAAATTGCCGAGCGCGGTGACAAATGTGATCGCGGTGCCCGCCGCGAGGCTGGGCAGGGTCAGGGGCATCACCACCTGCCACCAGGTGCGCAGCCCCTTTGCGCCGCTGATCCGCGCGGCTTCGACCACGTCTTGCGGGATCGAACGCAACCCGGCGCGCAGGGTGAGGAAAATGATCGACATGTGCTGGATGCCCAGCAACAGGATGATGCCCTCTGGCGAATAGAGCGGCTGTGGCGACCCCAGCGGCGGCGCGATGCCAAGGGTCTTGAGCAGCACCGAGGACGGCCCCATGATCTGGGTCCATGACAGGGCGGTGATCTGTGGCGGGATCATCATCGGGATCATCAGGCAGAACACCAGCGCCGCCTTGGCCCGCAAATCCGTCAGCGCCACGAGAAAGGCAAAGGCCGATCCCAGGATCAGCGACACCAGGGTGCCCATTCCCGCCGTGACCAATGAATGCCTGAGCGCGCTCAGGGTCGCAGGTTGGGACAGCACGTCGCGCATCAGCGACAGGCTCGGTCCGCCCTGATCGGTGACGCCCTCGACAAACAGCCGCAGCACCGGGGCCAGCGTCAGGCAGATCGCCAGAACCAGAATGGCAGAGAGCAGCCGGGTCTCGGCCCGGCTGCCTCCAGTTTGCATGGCGGCGGTCATCACTCGGCGCCAAAAAGCTCTGCGAACTTGGTTTTGTTGGCTTCGGCGTTGGCAAGCGCCTCAGCCGGATCAAACGCCATCAGCTTGATGTCTGCGCGGGCCGGGAAACCCGCGGGCACGCCCATGCCGTCACGCGCGGGGATATAGCCCATGTCCAGAACCAGCTCCTGGCCCTTGTCGCTCAGCAGGAAGTCGACGAATTTCTGCGCGCCTTGGACATTTTTGGCCGAGGACATGATCGCCACGGGTTCGGTCACATAGGAAACGCCCTCTTCCGGAAAGACGAATTCCACCGGCGACCCATCGGCCTTGTTACGGATCGCGAGGAAGTCGACGACCATGCCATAGGGTTTTTCACCCGAGGCCACGGCCTTGAACGTGCCGCCATTGCCGCCCTGCGCGCGCGCCTGGTTGGCGGCAAGGCTTTCGTAATATTCCCAGCCCAGGGTGTCGTCGCCGGTCAGGGTGGCAAGATGAATCAGCGCCGCACCGGAATAGAGCGGCGACGGCATGGCAATCTGGCCCTTGACCGACGCATCCGTCAGATCGCCCCATGCGGTCGGAGCGGTTTCGACACCGGTGTTGTAAACAAGGCCGGTGGTAATCAGCTTGGTGGAGTAATAATAGCCCTCGGGAGAGTACAGCGCCGCATCATAATTCGCCGCTTCCGGCGATTGGTAGGCGTTCAGAAGACCCTGCTGCGCCATGCCTTCGAGCGTCACGGTGTCGGCGATCAACAGCACGTCGGGCTGCGGGTTGCCGGCTTCGATTTCGGCCCGCAGGCGGGCCATCAGCTTGGTGGTGCCATCGCGCACCCAGTCAACTTCGGTGCCGGGATTGGCGGCGACAAAGGCATCGACGGTCCGCTGCGCATCGGCATTGGGCTGCGACGTGTAAAGCGTGATCTTGTCGGCCATGGCGGTGCTCGCCAAAAGCGCCAGGGCAGTGGATACGAGGACGGGTTTCATAAGGTTCTCCTGGGGTTTTGTCTTTCGAACGAAAGTCCTTCAGGGGCGCCTTATCCCGGCAATTTGCAACGGGTATGTAACAGAACCGTAAGATTTTTATATATATTGCGGGATTGAGCAGATTTTCCTAACCTCCGCAAAAGTTGTGACTGCTTTCGAAGGAAAACCATTGTGCGACTGGAGGTAACCGAACGGCGCGACGTGATTATTGCCTTGCTGTCCGAGAACGATGTGCTTTCGGCGGCGGAACTGTCGGCGCGCCTCGGGGTATCGGTTCAGACCGTGCGCGCAGACCTGCGCGATCTGGACGAAGCCGCGCTGGTCCAGCGGCGCAACGGCATGGTTCGGCTGCGTCAGCCAAGCGAGAATATCGGCTACCTGCCGCGCGAAGGAATTGCACGACAGGAAAAACAGCGGATCGCGCTGGCGGTCAAGAACCTGATTCCCGACGGCGCGCGGGTGGCCCTGGGCACCGGCACCACGGTCGAGCAATGCGCGCGGTTTCTGGCCTCGCACCGCGACCTGTTCGTTGCCTCCAACAGTATCCACGCGGTTTGCGCCCTGCAAAACGCTCCGGGCGTTGCGGTCGAGCTGGCCGGGGGATCGGTCCGGATGCGGGATCTCGACATGATCGGCGTTGCCGCGCACGATTTCTTTGCGAATTTCCGGGTGGATTTCGCGGTGTTCAGCTGTGGCGGCCTGTCCGCGTCGGGCGCGGTGATGGATTACAATTCCGACGAGATCGCCGCGCGCAAGGCGATTTCCGGCTGCGGGAAAGCCACTGTTCTGGTCGTGGACAGCACCAAGACCGGGTTGGACCTGGCCTGCCAGACCGGACATATGTGGGATTTCGACTTTGTCGTCAGCGGTGCCACCTTTCCGACGGCGATCTTGCGGCATTGCGCGGAACATGGCTGCCAGGTCATCCAGGTGTGAGCGCTCGCCACCCTGATCCGATGCGGGCTGTGGCCGATCCGTCATGACAATAATGTATCCATTTATGTAAAATATCTTGCCATTCGGCCCAAAACGGATACGTTATTTCCGAACTCCAACCCCCAATGACCCGGCAGGTTTACCCCGATGCTGCATATGACCATGGAGCCGGCCCCGATTGCCGCGATTGCCTTTGCCTTGCTGGCGGGTGGTATTCTGAAGGGGGCCATCGGCATGGGGTCTCCGGTTGTGGCGGTGCCGGTCATGGCTTCGTTCTTCGATGTACAACTGGCCGTGGCGCTGATGGTCGTGCCGAATCTCAGCACCAATATCTGGCAGCTCTGGACCTTTCGGCAGGATCGGATACCGGGGCGCTTTCCCTGGCTCTTTGCCCTTGCCGGGGCGGTTGGCGTTGCGCTCGGAACCGGGATGCTGGTGACGTTCGCGTCGGGCAAACTCAAATTGATCGTCGCGGGGGCGGTGCTGGCCTATGTTTCCCTGCGACTGCTGAGTCCGAATCTCGCGGTGTCGCGCGCGCTCGCGGATCGCCTCGCCGCGCCGCTGGGGGCGGCGGCGGGTCTGCTTCAGGGCGCGGCTGGCATATCGGCGCCGATCTCGGTCAGTTTTCTTAACGCGATGCAGCTGTCGCGCGCGGTGTTCATACCGACGATCTCGCTGTTCTTTTCCATGACCGCCGCGATACAGGTGCCCTTGCTGTTTCTGGCCGGGGTGATGACGCCGGCTGTGCTGGCCCTGGGCGCGGCGGCGCTGGTGCCGCAATTGCTGGGCATGCGCATCGGGGGGCGCTTGGCCAGATCGGTATCGCCGCGCAGTTTCGACCGGATGATCCTCGTCGTGCTGCTGCTGCTGGCGGCCAAGCTGATGGCGGACGCCTTGCTGTAGGTGCCAGGTCGCGCCTCAGCCTTCCGGGGTTTCGTCCTTGCCGGCGATGATGCCCGAGGCAAACAGCTTGCGCTGATAGCCATCGCCGATGAACAGCTTGGCATAACGTACCGGCGCGCCGGCGTGTTCGCGCATCATGTTTTCGGCGCGGACCGGATCGCGCGCGTTGATGGCGTCCCAGATGATGACATGCTGGGAATGGCCGACGGTCATGCGTAGCATCTCGGCCTGCGCCATGCCTTCGACCTCGGCAAAGGCCCCCGGTGCGATGATCGGGATATTGGTGATCCGCTCAAGGCCAAAGCCGACAAATTCGTTGCCACAGGCACCGACGATGGCGCGGTGATAGATATCGTTGGCCTCTTGATAGATGGCGACCTCGCGCTTGGTCACCGCGTCGCGGCGGATGATGGCTTCGGTCATCGCGATGGATTGTTCGATCGATGCGACGGTGTCGGCATCCGGCCCCTGCAGCGCCAGCCGTCCGGCGGCGATCCCTTCCAGCGCCCCGCGCACCTCGGCGGCCTTTTCCAGGTCGGCAAAGCTGTAGGGGCGAATGCGATAGCCGCGCCCCTCCAGCTTGACCAGGAGCCCCTCGGACTCAAGCTGGCTGAGCGCCGTGCGGACCGGTGTGCGCGAAAGCCCGATCAGCGCCGCGGCGCTGCTTTCGGTGATTCGGTCATGCAGCGGCAGGTCGCCATTGACGATCATCGTGCGCAGTTGGGTCAGGGCTGATTCCACGGCCGTGCTCATATTGCTCCCCGTTGTCATTGGCAAAAGACGCTGATGGATACGTATCCAGGGAATTTTTGGGCCAAAATCAAGGTTCTTGTCAAATTTTGAATACAGAATTGACAAACGTATCCGTTTTAGTCAGTTTGCCCACTAGATTGAGGGGGTGCAGGTTTAAAAAGGATACGATGCCCTGTGGCGCCTCATCCGGGACCCTGCCAGTGGACGGAGCAATGCCATGCCGCTTGGAGACAACAAGATTGCCGAAAGCGGATTGCCGCTGATCTGTCCGGTCGAGAATTTCGACGAGATCGGGATCGGCACGCCCGCGCTTCGCCGGGGCGATGCCTTGCGCACGCTGGTCACGTCGCTGTCGGGGTTTCAGAAAGAGGCGCTGGTGGCTTCGCGCCGTTCCGGCCTGGCCTGGCGGATGGTGTCGGACGAGGGCAAATACCTGAACGGTCATGATGCCGCGCCGCCGCCGCTGTCCTTTCTGACGGTTGGCATGATCGCCTCATACATGAACGAGATCACGGCGCTGGCCAAACGCGACGGGGTGCGGATCCGGCACCTGAAGCTGACGCTGGACAATTATTACACGATGGTCGGTTCGATGCAGAAACGCACCATGGTGGGCGGGGCCGAGCCGGTGGAATTGCAGGTCGAGATCGACTGTGACCTGGCGGGCGGCGCGCTGACGCAATTCCTGATGAACGCGGTGCATGCTTCGCCGTTGAACGGCTTGATGCGGGGCGCGCATGATAGCCTGTTCACCCTGTCAAGGAACGGTGTCGAACTGGATCCGAACAAGGTGGCGAGGCTCGACGCGCCGATGCTGGATGACCCGGGCGACGCCTGCAACCGCGCCGTGGCCGGCAATCCGGACGAGCCGCTGTTGACCCATCTGGGCCTGACCGAAAGGAAACCGGTCAAAGGCGGGACCGAGCGCGTGGCCTCTTCGTTGTCGGATCACCAGGAACGGCGGCTGAACATCGCCGCAACGGCGGTGCTGCGCGCGGACGGGGTCAAGGAAATCCGCCAGCAACTGTATTCGCCGCATGGCAAGGAATGGCTGTTCCTGTCGGACGAGGCCAGGGCGGATGGCGGCCAGGGCCGCGCGCCGGATGCGGCCAGCTATATCTCGGCGGGCATCGGGTTTTGCTTCATGACCCAGTTCGGGCGGCTGGTGCCGATGCTGAATCTTGATCTGCCACACTACCAGATCCTGCAAGACACGCATTTCAGCCTCGGCGGCGCGTCCGGCGGCACCGGCAAGGCCGGCGAGGCCGACCCGGTTGAGACCCATGTCTATCTGACCACCCGGGAAAGCGACGAGGTGGCGCGGGAAATGCTCGATCTGAGCGAGCAGACCTGCTTTCTGCATGCCTTCTGTCGCACCGATTTGAAAACCAGGTTGAAGACGGTGTCGGCACCGGCTTCGACCGCAGCCTAGGAGAGACCCGATGTCGAAGCTTGGAGAAGACCTGATCCGTGGCAGTGCGTTGCCGGCGTTTTTTCGTGTGTCGAATGCGGATGATGTGTCGATTGATGCGCCGCAGAACCGCAAGGGGGATGCGTTGCGCAGCTGGGTGCGGTCGCTGAGCGGGTTTCAGAAAGAGGCGCTGGTGCGTTCGGCGCGGACCGGTGTGACCTGGCGGCTGGTCTCGGACGAGGGGCCCTATCTGAACGGGCATGACGCGGCACCCTGTCCGCTGGCCTTTCTGTCGAGCGGCATGGTCGCGAGCTTCATGAACGAGATCACCGCGCTGGCGGAAATCCGGGGTGTCGAGATTCGCAAGCTCAGGTTGATCCAGGATAATTACTATACGATGAAGGGCTCGATGCCCAAGCGCACCATGGTGGGTGGCGCCGAGAATATCGATCTGCAGGTCGAGATCGATTGCGACCTGGACGACAAGGCGCTGTACCAGTTCCTGCTGGATGCGACCTATGCCTCGCCGCTGAACGGGTTGATGCGCGGCCAGCTCGAGAGCCTGTTCAAGCTGGGCAAGAACGGCAGCGCGCTGGCGACCGCCAAGGTGGCCGAGCTGGACGCCGCGCTGTTCCCCGATCCGGGCAACCATTTCGCGAAATCGCAAGCCGAACCGGGCGATCTGGCGCTGATGGAACCGGTTGGCCCGACGCCGAAAAAAGACGTGGTTCTGGGCACTTCGGGTTCGGCGGGCAGCCTCGCGGACGAGCAGGACCGGCGGCTCAATATCGGGGCGGTGGCAGAGTTGCGCGCGGACGGGATCAAGGAGATCCAGCAGATGCAATATTCGCCCTACGGCACCTCGTTCCGCTTCCTGTCCTCCGAGGACGGCCGCGCGCCCGACGCCAACACGCTGATTTCGGCGGGGATCGGGTTTTGTTTCATGACCCAGTTCGGGCGGTTCGTGTCGATGCTCAAGCTCGACCTGCCGGATTACCGCATCGTGCAGGACACGCATTTCAGCCTCGGCGGCGCGTCCGGCGGCACCGGCAAGGCCGGCGAGACCGACCCGATCGAAACCCATGTCTACCTGGAAACCTCCGAATCCGACGACACCGCCCGCGAAATGCTCGACATCTCGGAACAAACCTGCTTCCTCCACGCCTTCTGCCGCACAGACCTCAAAACCAAACTCCGCATCAGGAGGGTGTGAG
>NZ_JBNAFZ010000029.1:0-21818 GCF_049800935.1 Microbulbifer sp. S227A
CGAAGCGCAAACAGCAAGGCGACCCATGTCATACGCTGGCGCTGCTGACACGGGACCTTGCGAGGGGCGGCAAGCCTCCCCTTCGAACCCCACCGGCGCGGGCAAAGCCCCCGCCAAAGAGCCGCTGACCGAAACCTTCGTCTTCCGCTGTACCGCGTCCGAGAAGGCCCAGTTGCGCGCCAAGTCCGTGGCCGCGGGCCTGCCTGCCTCCACGCTTCTGCGCGAAGCGCTTGGCCTGACCGAAGCGCGCCGCCGCAAGTCCGTCCCCCGTGTCGACCCTGCGCTCGTGCTGGCGATCGGGCGCATTGGTGGCAACCTCAACCAGATCGCCCGCTGGCTGAACCACTCCATGAAGGTTGGGCGCACCGATCTCGACAGCCTGACCGTTGCGCGCCGCCTTGTGGTGATCGAACGCCAACTCGCCGCACTCCTCGATGAGGCGCGGCGGTGCTGATCAAGTTCTTCCCCAACGGCAAAGGCGCAGGTGCGGGGCCGGTCGGGTACCTCGTGGCCGAGCGTGTGCTGGCCTATGACGACAATCGCGACCTGATCCGCGATGCCGATGGCCAGCCCGTGACCGTCACCCGCGACCCGCAACCCGACGTCCTGCGCGGCAACCCCGAGCGCACCGAGGCCCTGATCGATGCCAGCCGCCACCAGTGGACCTATCGTGCGGGCGTGATCAGCTTTGCCGACAGCGACGACCCGACCGAGGACCAGCAGGCCGAGGTCATGGACCAGTTCGAGCGGCTGGCCTTCGCGGGGCTGGACCCCGAGCAATATGAGGTTCTCTGGGTCCGCCATCGCCACGAAGGCCGGGTCGAGCTGCATTTCTGCACGCCGCGTCTGGAACTGACGACGAGCAAGAGCCTCAACATCGCGTCGCCTGGCTACAGGGAGGTCTATGACAGCCTGCGGGACGTGATGAACCAGCGCCACGGCTGGGCCGATCCAATGGATGTGGACCGCGCGCAAGAGGTCCGCGACACCATCGAGGCACCAATCCGCGCCCAAGGCCGGGACGGGCTGCACGCTTGGATACAAGACCAGATCGATATGGGCCTGATCACCGACCGCGCGACCATGATCGACGCCCTCACCGACGCAGGCTTCGACCTGCCGCGCACCGGCAAGGCCTACATCACCGCCCGCGATCCAGAAACCGGCGAGCGTTGGCGGCTGAAAGGAGAAGTTTTCCATGAAGACTGGCAAGCCGACCCGGCTGAGCGAGAAACTGAACGCGGAGCTCGACGAGATCAGGCAGGAACACGTCGCCTCAATCTCGTCCCAGCTCAAGAGCTTCAGGATCGATTTGAAGAACATTGTGGGCGCCGCGCAGCATACCATCGCGAGCGATACGCGCCGCTTTCAGACCGAGACGGCGAGCCTGTTCGAGACGCGGCTGAGGTCGATCCGCCTCTGGCTGACGATCTCGCCCTGGCTGATCGCGGCGATAGTGCTGACGGGGATCGCCTCGATGATGGCCGCGAGCTTCTTCTGGACGGTGCATCTGACCCGCTCGGAGCTGACGGGACTGGGACTAACACGGATCGAGCGGCCCGAGGGGACATGGCTGATCCTGGACCCGTCGAAGACGCGCCTGCGCACCTGCACGATAGGCGAGAGGCCCGTCACCTGCATTCGGATCGAGGAGGACTAGATGACCCAACTGACAGCCTTGGAACGCGACTTGCTCACCTGCGTCGAGCGGTTGGTGACGGCCTCAGAGGCCTCCGCGAAAGACTTGACCACCTTGGAGACACGCTCGACCGGCAGGATCGAGAGGGAGCTGGCTGGCTTGAAAGACTGCGTGACTTTGCTCATTCGTTCACAAGCCGCATCCATGAAGGCCTTGAGCGGATTGCTGAACGACGAGGCGAGCTACAAGACGCTGGACGAGAGCTTGCAGCAGAGCTTGACCTTAGCGAAAGCCGCCGCCGAGAGATTGAGGGGCAGCTAGACAGTCAGGAGGCCCATGCGGAGCGGGGGTTAAGGCATTGAGATGGGGAGGGTTTCAAAGCCATGCAGGACCTAGGTTTCGAAGTATCCGTTTCACAAGGTGCCGACCGCTCTTGAAGTCCGAAACCTGCAATGTGCTACATTGTAGCTCAAAACTGGTTGTGCTACATTGTATGGCAAATCTGGATTAACTAAAATGTCAACAAAACCAACGACAACTATCCGCATCGACCCGGAGGTAAAGCGACTCGCGGGCAAGGTGTTTGATGACATTGGCCTCAGCATGTCTGCCGCGATCAATACCTTTTTGAAAGCGGTCGCCCGCGAGGGAACTATGCCATTCGAAATAAAAACTGGGACGCCAAAAGTCCATGCCACGTCAGGAAACGCAACTCTCAACCATGCCTTCCTAGTGAAGAAAGACGAGTTCTACACGCAATACGAAGACGTCGCCAGGGAGATGGCCAAACACCGCGAGAACCTTAGGGGTAAGGCTGTCTTTTGCAACTGCGATGACCCCTTTGAGTCAGCGTTCTTTCGCTTCTTCGTTCTTCACTTCGACAAGCTTGGACTAAAGTCACTTGTTACTACCTGTTTCGGTGAGTCCTCTTTTGCGGGGCGAGAATATCCACTCGAGCGCATGGCCGGTGCCTACAAATCGGTTGTTACGGAGGTACCTGAAACGCCCCTGATCAGACCAGATGGATCGTTGGATTTAGAGCCACTGTTTGCAATGCCTGGCAACTCGCTAGAGCACCTGCAGGGCAACGGAGATTTTCGTTCGACTGAGTGCAGAAAACTGCTGGAGGCTGCCGACGTAGTTGCAACCAATCCCCCCTTTAGCCTTTTTCGCGAATTCATTGCTCAACTTGTGGACTACCAGAAAGACTTCATCATCCTTGGAAATATGAACGCTACAACAACGAAGGAAATCTTCCCTCTCTTTAGGGATAACAGGGTCTGGTATGGGGAGACGATCCGTTCGGGGGATCGCAAGTTTCATGTGCCCGACGACTATCCACTAAACGCCGCTAGTTGTGGTGTTGACGAAAGCGGCAGGCGCTTCATTCGCGTGAAGGGAGTACGGTGGTTCACTAACCTAGAAACCAATCGACGCCGCCAGACTATCGAGTTGACGCGCAGCTATTCCCCTGACGATTGTCCACGCTATGAGAACTACGATGCAATCAACATTGGGCGCACCCAAGACATACCTTCGGATTACGATGGGGTGATGGGCGTGCCGATCACATTTCTCGACAAATATAGTCCCGACCAATTCGAAATCGTGATGCTCGCAAACGGAAACGCGCGCACCAACGTCTGTCCGGAAGTCCTGGCGCAGGTCAACTATCGGGTTCATCCTGAAGACAGAGGTGGGGTAGGCATAATCAACGGCAAGCGTGTTTACGCGCGCGTGTTGATCCGCAGGAAAACATCATGAGCAGCCAACTGCGCGTTCCATGCGCATATCAGGGTGGCAAGCAACGTGTCGCCGCCCAGATGGTCGATCAACTTTTGGAAGCTGCGCCAAGCCCGAATTCCAAGTTCTACGATTTGTGTTGTGGCTCTGGAGCGGTATCAATTGAGTTGGTCAATCGAGGAGTTCATCCGTCTAGGATATGTATGCTCGATGTAAGCTCCTGGGGATGTTTTTGGTCGGCGATCGGCTCCGGCACATTCAATATGGAGATCTTCGACAAGTACTTAGCGGAGCTGCCAAACAGCAAGCACGAAGTCCAGGCTCATATGTCGGCGGTTTCGTCAATCCCGATAGGTGAACACGAAGCTGAACTATATCCTATCCTTCAGGCTTGCTCCTTTGGCGGTAAGCAAATCTGGCGTCGAGGCGACAACTGGGCGAATGCCTGTTTTCGGAGTTACTGGGAGCCGACGGCAACGAGTGTGCGCCGCAGCCCTGCCAATCCTATGCAGCCGTCACCAAATGAACTCCGTCGTAGAGTTTCAGCTCTTACAAAGGGAATGCTCGGAGTAACGTGCCTCAATATGGATATTATGACTTTGCTGGACAGCAAGCTCCCGACTGATGCGGTCGTTTACGTGGACCCACCATATCAGAGCACTACCGGCTACGCCTTTGGCTTCGATTTGACGTCTTTCATAGAACGTTTCCGGAGGCTTAACTCAGCTCCCCTATTCGTGTCTGAAGGGGTGCCTTTGAATGAAGATGCATTGCTACTTACGTTTGGTGGCGCAAAAGGGGGCATCAGTGGCGTTCGAAAGGGCAAACACCAGGAATGGCTCTGTCGCTTTTAAAGCAGCCCCAAAAATCTTGCGTTTCGTGAACTTCCGTTTCTTGCCAAGATGTTTGAAGCTTCTTTGAATTCTTCAAGATCAGACTCAGGGAAGACTGACAAGTAAAAGTAGTCGTCCGTGACCTTGGTGAACGTAACGACTTTCCGCACCAAGTAGTGCGCCTCCCCTTCATCTCTAAATGCGTCTGTGATTTTCTGACCAGACGAGTTTTCGCCCTTTATTTGCAGCCGCCACGTCCCATTGGCATTGTTCCCATCGGGGTAGAGAATGGTGTTCCCGAAGTAATCTTGCCCTTCGAAGTTAATGGTGATGTTCGCGACTTGATCTGTATCGGTCGGGCTGAGTCCAAAAAATTCAACCCCGCCACGCATGAACTTGGCTTCACCCAAATCAAAAGATGTGCCAGTGGGATCGCCGCTCTCGATCAAGGACCTCTTTGATAAATCAAGAATATTTCTCGACCCGCCAGTCATCTCCCTGGTCTCAAACCAAATCGTCTGGTTTGATTCCTCTACTTCAACCTTTGTTATCTCAACTGGGGCTGGAACGGTTGGTGTAGGAGCTTCTTGCTCATTCGCGGCTGCCTGCTCATTTGGAGCCTCCCGGTCAATAGAGGTTAGACGCGGAAGCTTTGCTGGTGCACCGTTCCCGAACAACCGCTCTTTCGAGCCATCTTTTTTGGCTGCACCGGCTCTTCGGACACGATCCGCAACTTCTTTCGTTACATATCCTTCGTCTAGAAGTTTCTCGATCTCCTCTTGATTTGTGATCGGCATAAACGAAGCTTCCAGACCAGCAAGCTTTTGAAAATACTCGCTTATCTCTTTTGAGATTTCAGCTTCTCTCGTACCTTCCCCATTGATCGGGATATGCACTGAGCTTTCAAAATTAGTCCACAATCCACCGCCAGTGAGGTTGTGGGAACCGACAACCAGAAGCCCATTGTCGTCACCAGAAAATTGATAAATCTTCGAGTGAAACGTTTGGTCGCGTTCGGAATGAACCACATTCAGTGAATCCGTGTGAAGCAAAAGAGCCGTCAAAGCCTCGTAAGAAGTTCCTCCAAGATCCACCCCGACATACGCGTTTACTGTACCGCCGCCCGCCCTAAATTGCGCTAGAGCATCTTTGATCCTGAGCACTCCGCTATTTTTTGCGAAGGCAACAGCGATGTTCAGTGTGTGATATTCGGCTGAACCAAGTAATTCTATGATGCGATCCCCGAGCTGCCCGGAGAAAGGCTGGTTCATTAGCTCCATCGATTACTCCCGTTGCACCCTGGTAGAAGAGGCCCTTCAGCCGATCATTACTCACACACGATCAAAGCCGACTTCGCTTTCAGCACAAATTTTGATGCATACAACCGTTCCAACAGCCGAAATCTGCAGAATGGAGCACAAAATCTAGCCCACTTAGAAGTCCGTATTTTGCGTTATTCGCGAATCAATCGGTTCAGTCTCGTGTTCACGAAGTACAACGCCACAACCGAGCCGCTGAGTACAGGGATCAGAGCTCCTGCGACCGCAGAGCAAATCGCTAAGAGCGCTGTGAATACCGTGTAACCATAGCCCTGATCAAAGACACTGAAGTGCATAAAACCAATTAAAAACAATACACAGGCCCACAAATGGCAACAAAAAATTGGGAAGAGCGGGTCGAATGCAGTCCGTTGCACTCGAGCTAGAGTTGCTAGGCGTGTTCGTTTCCGTTGGTCGCTTGGTTTTTGCATCTGCTTACTCCCTTACGAGTTCGATCCAAGTGTGAACGTCATCATCCGTTACTTCCCGCCCCTCGACATGCGACTGGTACCAACGCGCGACGATGGCCCCGCGCTTTTCACTTTTAATTTTGATGTCTTCTTCATTCAGGTGCTGATCGAGTGAAGTCTCGATCCGCTTCAGCGCCTCGAAGTCATGCGCCGCGCGAACAGCCTTAGTTCCAAGCAAAATCCACGCAGCATCAACCTCAAACCGGTCGGCCATCGCCACGAGGGCTTCGACCGGCAAACCGCGCTGGCCCTTTTCATAGCTGTGATAGGCACGATGGGAGACGCCAATCGCCTCTGCCATGGCTGTTTGTGTCAGGCCGACTTCATTTCGCGCGATTGCGAGCCGCGCGCCCATAGAAGCGAAAACTGACCTATTGTCCTGCGGCATGCGAGGTTCCCATTGACGCAACCGTCATAACGAGCGAAACTGCACAAAATGACGTTATTCCTATCCTATGGCCATCTGAGCATGTCAAAAGGTGCGGAACAAGCGATTCCATTCATATCCAGCAGTGGAGGCTGAAATTGACCCAGGAACGTCTTCTCTCTCCCAAACAGCTCAGCGAGATTGTCGGGCTAAGTCCTGCGCAAATTCGCGGCCTCATGAACACCGGGAAACTGGAGTTCGTGGAGATATCATCGAAGACCAAGATGCTGACGATGAGCGGCTGGGAGCGGTTTCAGAGGAACGCGACCAAGGTCAAAAGTGCCGAGGGTTCGGCAGCAAATTGATGGGGGTGTCAGGCCATGGCGACGACAAATCTCAATATTAACGTGGTAGATAAGCGCATGTTCAGGCAGTCCGAGGCCGCGAGCTATGCCGGGTTGCCGGTGAAGCATTTCAAGACCGCTTGTCCAGTGCGCCCGGTTGAATTGAAACAAGGCACGCTTCTCTGGGATCGCCGTGATCTCGATCTCTGGATCGATGATGTGAAGTCTGGGTCTGTGACCGACACGCGCGAAACCATTCTGGACCGCCTTTGATGACACAGGTGCGGGTCAAGGGGTTCAAGATTTTCAAGGACCGGCACGGCAAGCAGCGATGCTATCACCGCGAGACCGGCCACAAGGTTGACCTTTCCCACGCGCCTATAGGTTCCGCCGAGTTCTTTGCCGAATGTGAAACGATACGCGCCATCGCCGAAGCGCAACGGGCGAAAGCGCCCAAGGCGGGGACTTTGGGCGGGTTGATCCAGTCCTACTTTGGGACTGAACACTTTCAGAACCTGGCCGAAGCTACCCGTCGCGACTATCGCAAGTGCGCTGACTTCCTTGAGCCGATCCGCGACACGCCGATCCATGTGATCGACACGCCTCTGATTGCAGGCATCCACGACAAGGCTGCGAAGAAGATTGGCTGGCGGCGCGCGAACATGGTCCGCACGCTTCTCAGCGAGGTCTTTCGCTACAACATTCCGAAGGGTCTCATCTCTGCCAATTTCGCAAAGGATGTCATTCCCAAGCGCCGCCCGCGCGACCGCGCCTATGCCAACCGGCCTTGGACTATCGAAGAACGCGACACTGTCTTGGGCAAAGCCAAGCCCTATGTCCGCGTGGCCCTCGCATTGATGATGAACACCGGCCTCGATCCGTCCGATGCCCTGCGACTGCGGAAGGATCAGGTTGATGACGGCACGATATGGGGCGTGCGTGGCAAGACGGGCGAAGAGGTCGCGATTCCGGTCAGCCCTACTCTGCAAGCCGCCCTCGACCGCATGCCGGACCATAACGCCGAAACTGTGCTTTCCAATTCGCGCGGCGAAGCGTGGACCTACAACGGCTTCTCGACCGTGTGGCACCGCTTCAAAACCGCCCTTGAGAATGAAGGCCTTATCGAAAAAGGCCTGACCCTCAAGGGCTTGCGGCACACGGTCGCCACAACTTTGCGCGAAGCAGGCCTCGATGAACGCCGCATCGCGGACCTTCTGGGGCAGAAAACCCCGTCCATGGCGCGGCACTATTCTCGGTCTGCGAACCTTGCCGACAAGAACCGCGAGACCATGGCGACATTGGAAGAAGAGAACCGAAGGCGGGCCGAAAGTGTCAAACCTTCGCAGAAAAGCGTCAAACCTGACCGAAACGAGGATCAGTCATGAGCGGAAAACACAATCATTTCAGCTTTTTAAGTGGTGCCCGGGGGCGGAATCGAACCACCGACACGAGGATTTTCAATCCACTGCTCTACCCCTGAGCTACCCGGGCAACGGAAAGGCATTGGCCTTTGGGTGCGGGCGTTCTAGGCGTTGCGCGGGATGGTGTCCAGAGGCTTTTTGCGTTGTGGGTGATCAATTTGGGCGTTGGGTGTATGGCTCTGCCTGATCGAGGCCGCTTTCGAGGTCTTCGGCTTCCTGGGATGGAACAGCGTAAGATCCGTTCAGCCACTTTCCCAGGTCGCGGTCGGCGCAGCGGCGTGAGCAGAAAGGGCGATGGCGGTGCCGGGTTTCCTCGCCACAGATCGGGCATGTCATTTGCTCGGTCCGCCCAAAGCCGGACGGCCCCGTTTGCGTTGCAGTTCGTAATGCCCCAGCGGTGTCCAGCCCACCAGGGCAGTTTCTTCGCTATCCGTACGGAAGGCGGCGCGCAGGGCGGATTCGAAGCCGCGTCGGTCCTTCTTGGGCATCGGCGCGAGGTCAAGCGTGATCTGCCCGCCCAGGCCGCGGATCCGAAGGGCGCGGGGCAGGGCCCTGGCGCAGGCCAGGTTGGCCTTGATACCGGCGGCGAGCGAAGCGTCCGGGCCGGTGTTCACATCCACCGCCACCAATGCGCGGGTGGGTTCGATGAACATGTGCCCGCCGCCCGCGAGCGGTTCCATCGCCCCTCGGGCAAGATCGATGGCGTCGAGCACCCCATGCTGGGCGAAACCCTCGGTATCGGTCACGATCTCGGCGGGTTCGATCCAGTCGCGCCAGGCAAGCAGGTGCGGTCCGTCGCCGTCGAGCAGGGTTTCCGCCTCGCTCCCCGTATCGTTGAGCACCTGGTGCGCCAGGTTGGCCATGCGCGCGATATCCTCGGCGATCTCGTCGGCATCGGCACCGGCACAGGACGAGCGCAGGATCAGGCCGTAGGGGGCGTCGCCAATCGTATCATGCGCGATTTCGAGCAGGCGGTCGCGTTCGGTCTCGTCGCGAATGCTGCGGGACAGGTTCAGACCCGGTGCATCGGGCGTGACGATGGCATAGCGGCTTTTGAAGAGCAGCTTTTGCGTCACGGGCGTCGCCTTGCCTGGCTCTGCATAGCCTGTCACCTGCACCAGCAGCAACTGCCCCGGCGCGAGCCCCTTGACCTGCCGCAGAAAGGCCGAACCATCGGGCGTTGTCAGGAACATGCCGCCCTGGCCCTTGACCGGCCGATCCGCGCGGGCGCGATAGATCGTTCCGGGTGTGGGCGCGTCGCTCTCGATCAGAAAGTCGTCAAGCCGTCCGTCAACCATCAGCGCGGCGGCTTCGCGGCCTTGCAGATGGTCCAGAATGATACAGCGTCCCTTCATGTCGTTCCCCGGTTCGGCATGACGCCCATGGTGTGCAGAATGCCTGCGGTTTCGGCGAGCGGCAAGCCGACGATCCCGGTGAACGATCCGCTGATCCACGGGATAAAGGCACCGGCTGGACCCTGGATGGCATAGGCACCGGCCTTGCCCTGCCAGTCATTGGTGGCCAGATAGGCGTTGAGCTCGTCATCCGAGAGGCGCTTCATCCGCACGGTGCTGACCACGTCGGTTTCGCGAATTTCGCTCCCCCGCCGGACCGCGACGGCGGTGATGACCCGATGGCGGCGCCCTGACAGGGCCAACAGAAACGCGGCGGCCTCGCCCGCATTGGCGGGTTTGCCCAATATGCGACGCCCAAGCGCCACGGTTGTATCGGCGCAGAGCACAACGTCATCCGGCCCGGCCTGAACGGCCGCGACCTTTTCGCGGGCAATGCGGCTGCAATAGGGTCGTGGCAATTCGCCCTTGTGCGGATCTTCGTCGATCTCGGGCGGGCGCACCGCGTCGGGCGTCAGGCCAAGCTGCGCCAGCAGGTCCAGCCTCCGGGGGCTGCCCGATCCGAGAATGAACGCCATGAAGGTGGCGTTACTTGAAGCGGTAGTTGATCCGACCCTTGGTCAGATCATAGGGGGTCATCTCGACCTGAACCTTGTCGCCGGCAAGAACGCGGATGCGGTTCTTGCGCATCTTGCCTGCCGTATGTGCGATGATCTCATGGCCGTTCTCAAGTTCGACCCGAAATGTCGCATTCGGCAGGAGTTCCTTCACGACACCGGGGAATTCGAGGATATCTTCCTTGGCCATGTTGTCTCCATAGTGATGGGTCCCGCCAAACGGCAGGGCGTGCGGCTAGATGATGCTTTTCATGTGGTTTTTCAAGCGTTCAATCCCGAATGTCCTGTATTTGTGACCGAATTGAAACGTGCCGGCGCTCAAATCACGGCTTTGGTGAACACAAACCGGCACCTGTGCTGCCTCGCGGGATAAAGGCCGGGTCACCGCGAATCAGCCCGTTGCCGGAATTTCCGGGGCCACGGCTGGCCATGCCCGCCGCTATCCGTTGCGTGTCAGAAGGGCGGCAATGGCGACATAGTGAAACGGATAGCGGTCAGGATCGGCGCGAACCCGGCTTTGCGCGCGCGCATAGACGTAATCGACAAGCCCTTGCAGATCCGGGTGATCGGCAAAGTTCAGCCTGAGAACCTCTTCGGTAAAGGCACGGAAGAAATCCGTATAGGCGGCGGCATATTGCGCAACATCGCCTGTCTCGTGAAAGGTTTCGACAAACGGGACCGGCACTTCGTAGGTTTCGGCGCGCTCCAGCGTGAACAGGTCACGGAGCGGCGATGCCCTATCCGAAAAGGGCGCAACCAGTTCGTCCAGTGTTCGGAAATAGACCGGCTGGTAATAGGTCTCATAGGCATCCCTGCCGATCATCCCGGTCGCCTCCGCGTCCAGAACCGCATCGTTCAGAACGTCATAGATACCGTCACAGGTACGCCGTTCGTCGCCTGCACCGAAAACCTGAACCAGCAGCTTGCCGCCCGGCACCAGTTCGGCGGCTCTGGCAGTGGCAAAGGCCGTGACATCCGCCCGGGCCTGTGCCGCAAACGCCGTGCGGTCTGCTCCTGACACCGCGCCGACGCCACCACGCTGGCTGGGTCCGTTGGGCAGGATGTAATCGGCAAGCCGCTCGACCGGCCGCCGGCTGAGAAACCCGATGGCGTTGAACGTCGTGGCAACCGTCACCGAGCCGGGCGGCAACAGCTGGTCGAACATTGATCCGCCCACCGCCGCGGAAAACACGTTGTCCGTTTCCCAGACATCTCCATCCGGCGGCGCGAGATGCAGGAACAATTCGGAGAAATCATTGGTGGGAAGATCGCTGTGAATGGTCTGGATCGGCCGCGCAGTGGACCTGCGGCAGGCGTCGATCAGGTGCCGCATGACGGCGATCGAGTTCCGCCCTTCGGAACAGCCGAAATCCGCCAGCCCAACCGCTCCGCCCTCCGCGTCAAGTGACAGCGCCTCGACCGCGTCATCCAGCCAGGGCAGCACATGGGCAATCGAAGACAGCTGGGGCGCAGAGTTCCTGTCATAAAACCCGTGCCCGATCATTCCGCGCGTGACTGGCATCTGTTCCCTCCCGATGACGCGGGGCCCAGCCTATCGCGCCTTGCCACGTGTCACCAACATCAATTGTCCCACGCGCCGGGACGATTGCCAGCCGGGGACGAACCAGCGCCGGATGGCGGGGGCCAACGACACGACGCGCCCCACCTGATCGCGGCGGTCCTGTCCGATGGATCCGGTTGGCATTTGCCGATGGCTGGGCCACCTTGGGCCAGACCAACCCGAGAGACCTGTCATGCGTGTTCTGATCATCTGTCTGCTCCTGCTGTTTCCAACGCTGTCCGGCGCGCAGGACGACCAGCCAACCGGTCCGATCGAGATCGAAGACAGCGCCGCACAGGACGCCGCCATTGCCAATCGCATTCGCGACATCCTCACCGAGCTGGACGGCTTCGAGGATGTGACCGTTTCCGTCACATCGGGGATCGTCACCCTGCGCGGTCATACGCTCGACGGCGAGACCGCGCGCCGGCTGACCGCCCTGACCAGCCGCATCGAAGGGGTCGTGGCAATCGAGAACGAGGTGACCGAGACCACCGATGTCGTCGAACGCCTGAACCCGGCCATCCTGCGCTTTCAGGATCGGCTGAGGCAGGCCATCGCCTTCCTGCCGCTGCTGAGCATCGCCATCGGGGTTTTCGCGCTGGTGGTCCTGGCCGGCATGTTTCTGGCGCGGCTTCGGCGTCCCTGGGACCGGCTGGCACCAAACGCCTTCATCGCGGATATCTACCGCCAACTCGTCAGGCTGGTGTTCATCGTTGCCGGGGTCGTGATTGCGCTCGACATCCTCGGCGCAACCGCGCTCCTGTCAACGATCCTCGGGGCGGCGGGCATCGTCGGTCTGGCCATCGGTTTCGCGGTGCGGGACACGGTCGAGAACTTCATCGCGTCGATCCTGCTGTCGATCCGCCAACCGTTTCGTCCCAACGACACGATCGAGATCGAGGGCGATACCGGCAAGGTAATCCGCCTGACCAGCCGCGCCACGATCCTGCTCAGCTTTGATGGCAATCATATCCGGATCCCCAACGCCACCGTGTTCAAGAGCCGGATCGTGAATTACACGCGCAATGACGAGCGCCGGTTTCTCTTCGAACTGGGCGTCGCGCCCGACACCGATCTGGCCCGTGCCCGCCAACTCGCGCTAGACACCGTCAAATCGCTGCCATTTGTGCTGCAAACCCCCGCTGCCTCTGCCTGGATCGAGACCGTGGGCGACAGCACGATCACCCTGCAAGTCGCTGCCTGGATCGCCCAGCACGACACGTCGATCGTGCTCGCCCGGGGCGAGGCAATCCGCATGACGATGCAGGCCTTTGACGCCGCCGGCATATCGATGCCCGAACCTGGGATGCGGGTGCTGCTGCCGGAAACCCGCAGCGATTCGCCGTCCCGCCCGCCTCATCCCGCCCCGCCCCGGCAAAACCCCTCCCCGCCGGACGTCGCGGCCACCGCGGACAGCGATCTGGATCAAATCGTCGCCGAAGAACGGCTTTCACAACACGCAGATGACCTGCTGACCGCCAGGGCACCCGAAGAATAAGGCATTTTTGACAATTCAGGTCTTGCACCCCCCGCCGTCGCAGCTTAATTAGCCGCTCACCGTTGGGGTGTAGCCAAGTGGTAAGGCAGCGGTTTTTGGTACCGTGTATCGTAGGTTCGAATCCTACCACCCCAGCCAATGCTTCACCCATGCCGCTGTTTTCACTTGTTTTTCTGCTCATTTTGTCGAACCTTTCTTGTTGGGTTCGTCAAGTTTTGAACCCTGTTCGTTCTTGAGTAGCTTCTCAAATCCGTGATCTGCGAGCAGGCCGCGACGTGCTTTGCCAGCGTAAACCTGCACCATCTTTGGGGAGTTATGACCCGTCCAAGCCATGATTTCGCGCTCCGTTGCTCCCGCCTCGGCGAGCCTCGTGGCGCAAGCTTTGCGAAGGCCATGAGCTGAGCACTGTGGTAAGCCCGCATCATCGCACCATTTCCGCATAGCTGTTCCGAGCCCGTTTGCGGTTCTTGACCGCCGATTTCGCGTTTCAAGAAAGGTGAGCCGGTCTTTCGGGAGCTGTTCCAGCACCTTCCTCAATACCGGATGAACCGGAATATTAATCAACACCGTCGAGACCCCCTCTGTCTTTTGGCGACGGTACTGCAAACGATCACCTTTGAGGTTTTGCCACCCGAGCCTGACGACATCTGAGCGGGCGCAGGCGGTGTGGAGCATCAGCGTGACCGCCGTGTGCGCTACAGTGCCCGCCTTGTGATACTCGAAGAACTGTTGAAGCTCATCTTCCGTCCAAGTGTGGAAGCCTTGCGCGTTGGTGCGCATTTTCTTGATCCCAGACGCCGGGTTGGTTGTTCTCCACCCAATCTCAATTGAATGGTTCAAGAGCATGCCAAGCATTCTCAGCCGGTTGTTTCGGGCGGATGGTCGATCAGTCATGGGTTCCAGCAACTTGATCACATGTTGCCGTTTCATCTGCTTCACAAGCCTATGACCATGATCCTCGCGCAACCGCTCGATTTCCCGCCGATAGGTCGATTTGGTGCTATCCTTGAGGGATACGAACTCAGGGCTTTTGTAGTAGGACACGACCAGCGCATTGATCGTGCCTCGCTTGGTCGCCTGTGCGCCGATTTCCTGCGACCTGTAACCGCTGAGCGCCCGCTCATAGTTCCGGCGAAACTCATCCGACCCGTATTCACCGTGGATTTCGGTTGAGAAGCCCTTTTTGCGGAACCGATAGCGACGCTTTCGGTGGCGATCAAAGTAAGCGGTGACCCCCGGAAACTCGCGTTTGATCCGGCGAGCCATCAGAGGTCGCCCCAAGTATCTTCCTCGTCCTGCGAAGGCAACGCCGCCGCGCAGGTATAGAGCTCAGTCACCAGCCACAGGCGGCGAGAACCGACACAGCGGGGCTTCGGCATCGCACCTGTCTCGACCAGCTCGGAGAACTTGCCGGGTGACAAGTTGAGCATGGCGGCGGCGCTGGACTTGCTGACGCAGATCGCGGGAACATTCGATGGAATTGCAGAATTGGACATGTTCGTACCCCGAAAAATTGCCCCGGTAAGGCAAGGTTGGAACCTCACCGGGGCGAGTGTGGATGCTCAGCCTGTCGACAACCAAGCACCCGATACGTGTGACGATGGGAGACCCAGTTCCCGGCCACACGATGTCAACGGCGGTAAGCCGAACCCTCAGCTTATGCCGACGGGCTCATGTACCAGCCGCGATGGTCGGTGAAGCCCGCTCCGAAATCCATGCGGACCTTGTATTCGATACCATCCACCTCGAAGCCCTCGCGCGTGAAAAGCTGAGGCCCGGTCACACCGTCCAGATAGGCATGCTGCAAGCTGTCAGGGGCACCGGGAGCGGCACACACGTACCATGCGCTTGCGCTGGTGAAGCGGGGCTCGACAAGTAGTTTCAGCTTGCCCGCAAACGGATTGGCATTCGCCACCTCGCTTGCCGCGATCTCGGTTAGGACTTGCTCGGCAAGTGTTTCCAGCTCAGGCGGTACGACGAGGAAGGCAGGCACCACGTTGATCGCTTCACCGGCAAGGCCGGTCTGGCGGCGCATCGCAACCCGCGCTGCACCCAGATTTGCCACGGACAGAGTTCCCGACGCGGGCGCAAGATTGCCGTGATCAGCGTGAAACAATGTCTTGCCATCCGAAAGCCTGGGGCCAAGCCCGGCGTTTTCTTCCAGCAACCCGGCAAACAGTTTCGCCTCGGTGTTGGCGGCACCTTGGCCGAGCAGCGGGAACATGTTGGAGAATACGTCGAGATCGTCATTGACGATGGCCTGTCGGGTGATCCCGAAAATCTTGCCATAGGTCTTGACGGCGAAGGTTTCGTCGCCTTCCTCAATCGTTCCGGCCTTGAACTCGCCTTGCTCGCCGACTTCCTCAAGATCGGGGCCAGCCGACACCTTGACGGAATGGAGCGCCCGGAAGTTCGATGCGGCGATTTCCCGGCTGGTCTGCTTGATTGCCGATTGTGACGCCTCATAGGCATTCGACAGGGACATGTTGCCCACGTCGCGCAGGATGTTGGGGAAGTCGCTGGTGCCGTGCAGCGCCATTTCCACGCGCGAGGCAACAGAGGCCATTGCGGCGCTCTTGCCGTTTTGTTGCAAGCAGATGTCGGCGATTTCCGAAAGCGATGCGCCGGCAAATTCGCGGCCCATCGTCGGTTGATGCGCCCGGTTCACACGCGAATAGATACCATCCACGATTTTCTTGTTGAGCCCGTCGCCGCTGTCCCAAGAGTGACCGACCGAAACACGGGCATAGTGAGCCTCATCCGGTGCCCGGCGAATAACGGGGTCTTGCGCTGCAAGTTCATTCGTTACAAACGCTTGCGCCGCTTCAAGTGTAACTCCTTCATTGATCCATCCATCAAGGCGGGCCGGTGCGTTCACGCGCTGCGCAAGGGGTCGCATTGCCAAGTGGGTCAGCGCCTTCACGCGCTTCAACTCCTTGTGCGGATCGCTGCGATCCGCCGCGCTCATAACCGGCGCAAGGCTGGCGGGTGCCGCTGTGGGCTCGGTGATTTCGGTTTGAACTGTCGATTGGTTTGCCATGTTGCTTGCCTTCGAAAAATCGTTGATCCAATCATTCCGAACGGCCATCTGGATCAGGTTTGAAGGGGAGTGGGCATAGGCCCGGTAGTCAAATTCAGCCGGGGGCGCTTGCTCGCCATCGGTCAACGCGACATCCGCGAAGCCCGCCGCAACCGCTTCCTCTGGCGTGAACCAGCTTTCAGCCGCCATGATCTGCCGTATTTCACTGATCGGCTTGCCCGACCGCCGCGCATAGATTTGAGCGACCGCCTCTGAAATCGTGTCCAGGCTGTCGGCAACCCGCCGGTGTTCTTCGCTGGTCCCGCGATAGCTGGTGATGTCCTGTGAAGGATCATGGATCATCAGAACCGACCCCGCAGCCATTTCGATCCGGTCACCCGCCATCATCATCACGGACGCGGCGCTTGCGGCGATGCCCTGAACGATGATCGTTTTGTGACCGCGATAGTCGGACAGAACCGCATGGATCGCAGCGCCATCAAACGCGATCCCGCCGCCGGAATTCAACCGGATACGAACAGGCCCGGAACACAGGGCGAGCGCGTCCGAGACGGTTTCGGGATCAAAGTCGATGCCGACGACGCCGGAGAAGGTGATTTCAGATTGCCCACCAAACTGCGAAACAGAACTCGCGAGCACTTTGTCGGCGCTGTAGGTTCTCACGGGCGAATACCAGCTTCGGACTTCCAGTACATCCGCTCGCCCTCAGAATAGGTATGGTATTCCAATGCAAAATTCATGTCCTCAAAGATATCGCGGAAATCGACAAGGAGAGAGAGTGTTGACCGATCTGCCCGGTAGTCCAGCTTTCGGTGAAGTTCTTCGGGACCAGAGATCAATTGAAAAGATGTGTCTTGATTGGGTGCCGCCAATACAAGCAATCGAAATGTTTGCTGATCCGCTGGGACTCGGTTTTCGATGTCCTTCATAATCCTCACGTACATAGGGTAGGCATACTCCGCGATGGAAGCCGCCAGTTCATGCTTGACACCGGACTGTAAGACCCGATCCATCGTGAAAATGGCAAAGACGTCTTGCAACCGGTAACGTTGCCATCCGCCAGTATCCGGCAGAGAAATGTATTTCTTGCGCTGCCATTCGCGTAGAGTTTGAACGTTCATCGCCAGCAGTTCGCTTGCCTGCGTGGACGTGAACAGCCCGTCCTTGATTTCAGATTTCATTTCGTGATCCTTGATAAAACATAGAAGTATTGATGTTTTTGCACTAAGGTACCCCACGACGTCAAGAAAAACATCGCGGCTACGATGTTTTTCTTGCTCGGGTACTGCCACGTCACCTCATGAATTGTCTGCGTGTGCCTCAATGAGCCCGCCTGAGAGAACGACAATCTGCCTCGTGGCCCGTTGAAGCGCGACACGCCCCTCATGCGTGATCTCGCCTTCCGGCGCGTACAAGGCGAGTTCCACGAGGTTTGCAAGGGTGTTGAGGTGCTCGGCGGGCGTGCCGAAATCAGAGGTCAGGGAATAATTCATGATCAGTTCCTTGGTTGGTTGTTTGTTGTCGTGAACCTTAAAAGGTGATAGCTAAGAGCTCACATGATATGGTTCATATCAATCGATTGAAGAGTGATCAACATGAAATCAAATGATCTGAAAACAATCAGTGGGGCGCAGCTTAGGGCCGCAAGGGCGCTGCTCAACATTTCCGCTCAGGAACTTGCCGATATGGCTTCCGTGGGGGTGGCAACTATTCGAAGAGCAGAGACAAACAACAACTCATCAAACATGTCTGCCGTCGTTGAGAACGCCATAACTTCTGCGCTGGCGAAGGCTGGGGTGGAGTTCATTGCTGAAAATGGAGGGGGTGCAGGCGTTCGCCTTATGAAGCAGTAAACCCGGTCTGCGAGTGCTCCCATCGGAGCAGGCATTCGGGAAATGGAGCACGCGGCGACATCGGGAACCCCCGGATGATCGGGATTTGGGTGGTATTAGTCCCGAGTTTGGGACTAACAGGGCTGATTTGGGACTAGCTTGGGATCAACAATTCCGGGGTTCGGGGTGGAAACCCTCTTTCTATCAATGGATTAGTGATCCGGTTGGGACTAAGGGACTTTGGGACCAAGAAACCCGGCCCTCACATACAAACGCACGTAAAATGCGCGCATTGTGCGTTGCCTCATATGTATACGGGAAAACTAATCCCATAATCCCAAATGAAAGGAATACAAGATTTAACGGCATAAAAACAGGCACTTAAGGTTGGGATTAACACCTTTCGCTAATCCCAAGCTAGTCCCAACTTACCAAGTTAGTCCCAAGTCGGGCCAGTGTCGCGCATTGAAGTTCGGTGTGGAACTGCTGGGGGATCAGTAATCACCAATCCGCACCGCTCAGCAATCATTTAGTCCCACAACCATCAAGCCCAGACCATTCGGAGCAGACTACGCGCCTCGCTTGGATTTCGTCAGGAATCAACAACAACAACTCAATTCTGTAGGTATTATATTACCCCACATTTCCCGTTTGCATGCGCGGCGAATTACCCGCATGGGGTCGAGGACCCGGAAGGACCCAAACCAAACGCGCGGTTCAACACGAAGCTTTACCATCCTGTCGCAGGCGATTTGCTGCGCCGGGCCACCTCGCTTGGTCTACCTTGCCCGGTGCGGAGACAGAGGGCACCGCGCGCGACAAACAACCAAAACGGTCAATCAAGGCACAAAGCACCGAAACGACAGAGCGCGCTTCTTCACATAGCTCGCAATGTCGTCTGGGTGGGCATTTGGGACAAACTCAGCCTGTCCCACCCTGTCCCGTCCTGTCCCGGTGATAGTGGGATGGGACACGGGGGAGGGACACCTCATGATCCGCGTCGATCGCAAGCTCAACTCAACCGACGTGCTCGATGCGCTTACCGATTTGTTCATCCTGCGTGGCCCGCCAGAATACATAAGATCCGACAACGGGCCGGAGTTCATCGCCCAAAAGGTGCGCGACTGGATCGCGGCGGTCGGGGCCAAAACCGCCTACATCGAGCCAGGATCACCCTGGGAGAACGGCTACTGCGAAAGCTTCAACGCCCGGTTCCGGGACGAGCTGTTGAATGGTGAAATCTTCTAAAGCTTGCGGGAAGCCCAAATACTGATCGAGCAATGGCGCATCCACTACAACACCGTCAGACCGCACAGCGCATTAGGCTATCGCCCACCCGCGCCAGAAAGCACCGTTCCAATGGACCAGAGACCCACGATGCACTAACAATCAAACCGGACCACCCGATGGGGGCACGCCATACGCTGAATTCGATTATGCGCTTAAGTCTGGCTCTCGCTTTGATGCGCCTGCACTCGCAGTTCTCGGGAAATCGGGAAGCGGAAAGACCGCTGGCGTAATCCATGCTTTGTTGTGCTTGGGCTTGGAGGAAACCAACATTGGTGATCCTTACCGGCCCTTTCTGGAATGTGCCCTTGGTGGCAAAGCGTCGCTGCGCGACCTCGCCCAAGCGGTTGTGCAGGAATATGGGTGGACGGGTGCGACAGGCTCGGCAAAGACTCTGTGGTCCAAAGCCTGCAACTACATGGCAGAGCTGGAAACACGCATCCTGATTCTTGACGAAATCCAGCATGTTCGCGCTGCGGGCCCTCAAGATCGCAAAGATCTGCAGGCGTATTTGAAATCCATCGTGCAACCCGGCGGTCATCGCTTCATGCCGATACTGGTTGGCATGCCGGAATTCGAAGAGGTCCTGAATTCGGATACGCAACTCGACCGGCGCTACATCAAGATCAAGATGCGCAGCCTGGACCCATCCGTCGACTTGGCAGTTGGAATGCAAATCCTCGAGACCTTCTGCCAGACAGCGGAGATAACCATGCATGACAGCGTTATGACGGAGGACTTTGCCAGCCGTCTGATGCATGCAGGCATGTACTCGTTCGGGATTGTGTCAATCGGCATCCAATGCTGACCCCTTATCGGCGTCCAATATTGGGTCTGACTCAAAGTTGATGCACCTTGGTGGCTAAGATGCCGTGACGAGGCGTGCCCTGAGCAGATCTATGTTGGCGCGGCCATACATCTGGCGTTTCAGCGTCTTCAATCGATTGATCTGGCCCTCTGTCTGTCCGTTCGACCATGGTTCACGCAGGGCTGCGGCGACCGCCACCTGATCCCGGCGAAGCCCGCGGGCGAAAGCACCGAGCAGCCCGTCCTCCGCTTCATTCAGCCATCCTTCCAGCGCGTCTTCGCGAGCATTGCGTACCATGTCCGTAAACCGGTCCGTCATCCTGCGGGCTGCAGCGAGGGCAGGCAGCGAAGCTTCGATCCTTGCAACCTGGATGGCATCGGCCTTGCACAGATGATCCCGGCCCAAGGTCAGGAGACGAGCAATCTTGCGCGCGGGCGGCGACTTTTCTGTACCCGACGGCGCGGCCTGCTCGGCACGGCGCTGGCGCGTGGCCCATTCTCCAACGACGCGGAGGCTGCCCTGGAAACCATCTGCCCGCAGTCGGCGCCAGAGCTCTGCGCCGTTTCGGCAGCCGCCGTTCCATTCCCGTTCCAGACGCGGTAGCCAAGGGGTCAGACTGCTCTCGCGAATGCGAAAGACGTCTTCGCGCTCACCACGGATGATCTGGCGGACCAGCCCGCGGCTCAATCCGGTCAGGCGCACGATGCGTCTGATCGGAGTGCCGTCATCGGCCATCTGGCGAACCATGCGGTTGGTTTGTTGGCGGCGCTGAAAGCCCTCATATTGAAGCTTTTCCGCTGCCGTCAGAAGCTTTGGATCCAGTGCATTTGCGCCGATGGCTTTGCGGATGGCAGGCATGTTACGCTGTACGGCGGCCAGGAAAGCCGTGCTCGCGTTCTCCAACAGGTGCCAGCGGTCGGCAACCTGAACCGCCTTTGGCAAGGCCCGTGAAACGGCACCACCATAGCCTCCGTTGCGGTCGCGGGCGACGACCTCGATCCCCGGACGGGCCCGCAGCCAGGCCTCGACCGTGGCCGGTTCTCGATCTGGAAGGAGATCAATGACCCGGCGTCGCTCCAGATCGCAGATCAAAGTGCCGTATCTCTGCCCCTTTCGCCAAGCCCAGTCGTCAATACCTATGACGCGGAGATCACTGCTTGAGGCCGTCGCCGCGCCCCGGATGCTGCGGAGGAACGTATCCTTGCTGACCGGCAGCAGGAGCCGTGCGGCGAGCGCCTGTGCCGGGCGCCCGCCGAGTGCCAGGCCGAGGTGCCGGACCAGTCCTTGCAGACGGGAGGTACGCCGCGCATGCGGCCGGGTTACCGCAGGTGGGAACCGCTCCGCAAATATCCTGGCCGGGCACTGCGGAGCACAGCAGCGAAATCGGCGAACCAACAGGACCAGTTCCACCTTCCGGCCATGCGCAGGCAGATCGGCAGGCCGTCGGCGGTATCTGCTGTGAACATGACGTGAAACCGTGCCGCAGCGCGGGCACGCTGCCGCGGCTTTGGCGGAACGCGAGTGGATCCGGACCGTGTTCCCAACAAGCTCGACCTGATCGGCCTTGAGACCTGCTGGCAGGAAATCCCGCCGTGAAAACTGTGACGCCATCGGCAATCTCCTCCAAAACCTGCCGATATATAGCGCTTGGCAAGTTGGACTGCACCAAATCTGCTTCAGACCC
>NZ_JBNAFZ010000030.1:0-19910 GCF_049800935.1 Microbulbifer sp. S227A
TAAAGCAGTTCCAGCTTTTGTTGAATCAAAGGGGGTTCCCATGAGGTGAGTTTTCTGATTCATCCTGTTCAGGAGGATCAGTTCATGCCTAACCCGCTTTCCGCCGATATTCGTGCCCGTTTTGAGGTGCTCTTTGCTCAAGGCCTTACGGGCCGCGAGATTGCGCGCCGTCTGATGATTTCGGCGGCCTCCGCCTCGCGTTTGTCTCAAAGGCTCAAACGCGGATTGCGCCTGACACCCGCCGACAACCCGCGCAATACCGGTCATGGGCGGTTGGCTCCGCACCTCGATTTTCTCATCGAGCTGATCCATCAGGACCCGGACATCACGCTCAGGGAATTGCAGGGGGCCTTGGCCGATGCACATGATGTGAGCGCATCAGTCTCTGGTATCGATCAAGCGCTCAGGCGGCTGGGATACTCGTACAAAAAAAGAGCCTCATTGCGGATGAACGCAAGCGCGCAAAGGTAAGACGCGCAAGGGCGGATTGGTTTGCCCATCGTGTTCCGGCGATCAGCGCGATGCCTGAACGCGTTGTCTTTCTTGACGAAACCTCCGTCAAAACGAACCTGACACGCCTCCGGGGGCGCTCCCTGCGCGGGACGAGATTGACGGCATCTGCGCCGTTTGGGTCATGGGGAACCCAGACCTTGATCGCCGGACTGGGGCCATCCGACCTGATCGCGCCATGGGTCATTAAAGGGGCGATGGACGGCCCCGCCTTTGTCGCTTACATCCGCGACGTGCTGATCCCCGAGATCGAACCCGGCACCGCCGTCATCCTCGACAACCTGGCCACGCACCGCAACAAGGAGGCCGAGGCGCTTCTGGGCGAACACGGCTGCTGGTTCCTCTTTCTGCCGCCCTACAGCCCGGACCTGAACCCAATCGAGATGGCCTTCTCGAAACTCAAAGCCCACCTGAGACGCATTGGAGCGCGCTCATTCACAGGGTTGTTCGAAGCCCTCAGTGAAATCTGTGACCTCTACACCCCGCAAGAATGCTGGAACTACTTTTGCGAGGCCGGATATGCTTCTACGTAAACTGGAACTGCTTTAGGGGCACCTCAGCTTCCACAGTGCTTCCAGTGTTGTTTTGGGAACGCGCACAGCGCCCCTTGGGGCGCTATCGCATTGATGATACTGGAAGATTTTGGTTGCGGGAGTAGGATTTGACCTATGTCGAACCAGAGAGCTTTTTCCATTCCGTTAGCTCTGATGCAGTGACCGTCCCCGACGGCATCGATATGCCAAGGTGGGTCTGCATTGGGCCACAAAAGAGGACGATCAAAGCACCAAAGCCTTCCGAACGGGAAGGCGGGCCCGTACTCCGCAGATTTGTGCAACGTGTTCCTTTCAATCACTCATTTCAGCCGCGCTGTTGCTTTTTTGCTACAGGAAGCCGAATACGCCCGGCAGCCAGAGCGTAAGCGCGGGAAAGATGTTTAGCAAAACCACCACGACGGCATTTGCCAAGAAGAGCGGCAGGATCGCCTTGAGCACCTTTTGCATCGGGATCTGGGCAATGTCCGCCGTGGCAAAGAGCACCAGACAGACCGGTGGCGTAATCAGGCCCATCACCAGCACCAGAACCATGATGACGCCCCATGAAAACGGATGCAGCCCGACCGAAACGGCCAGCGGCCCCATGATCGGCGCAAAGAGCAAGATCGCTGGGCCTTCGGTCATCCACATGCCCACGAAGAGCAGGAACAGATTGAGGATGATCAAAATGATGATCGGATTGCCGACGCTTGCCAGCACCGTGTCGCGCAGATCGGCCGGCAGGCTCTCGAATCCGAAAACCCACGACATGATGCCAATGAAGGCAAGGATGAAAAAGAGCTTTGCCGATCCCCGTGCGGCGCTCAGGATCATATCCGGCAGATCGCGGACATTGAGGCTGCGATAGATGAAGAAGCTGATGACCAGAGCATAGACGACAGCATAGGCTGCGGCCTCTGTGGGCGTGGCAAGGCCGCTCAGGATTCCGCCCAAAATGATAACCGGCATGAATATCGCCAGCGAGGCATTCTTGAAGCTCACGGCGAATTCTCTGGGCGTGAACGTCGTTTCATGCTTGGGGTAGTTTCGTCGCTTCGCGAGGATGTAGACGATGATCATCTGCGACACACCGATCATGATCCCCGGAATGATTGCCGCCGCAAACATTCCGCCGACCGACAATTCCATCGTGGCGCAATAGATGACCATGACGATGCTTGGCGGAATGATCGGACCAATCAGCGACGAGGCGGCAGTGACCGCGGCGGCAAAGGCTTTATCATAGCCCTCCTTCTCCATCGCGGGGATGAAGATCTTGCCCAGAGCGGCGACATCGCCAAGTGCCGCGCCGGTGATTCCGGCAAACAGCATCGAGGTCATGATGTTGACCTGGGCCAGACCGGCGGCAAAACGCCCGACCAGAAGGTTGGAGAAATGCACGATGCGTTGCGAAATATTGGCACGGTCCATGATTTCACCGGCCAGAAGGAAGAAGGGGATCGCCATCAGGACAAACGAGTCGAGCCCGTTGAACACGAAATGCGGCAATTGGGTCAGAAACATCTCCTGCCCGGAAAAGATGAAATAGGACGTGCCCGCAACCCCCATGGCAAGCCCGATCGGCGCGCCGAACAACAGCAGCCCCAGAAAGATGATCGATAGCAGAAGTATCATGTGTCTTGGGTCTCACAGCCCCGAAGGGCGTCTATGAATTGAAAGAGTGTCTCAAACAGCATCAGGCCGAAAGCCACCGGCAGCGCCAGATAGGGTATCCACATGCTGACGCCCAGAGAAATGGCCTGAACGTTCGCCGCGTAGCCCAGCGCACCGATCGAGTACCACACGATTGCCGCGAAAAAGGCCGCCTGAATGGCCAGGATCACGGCCCTGATCGCGCGTTGCAGCCCGTCGGGAAACAGAATGACGAGCGTGTCGACATGAAGATGGCCCTTTTCATGCAGAACAAAGACCGATCCGAACAGCGCGAGATAGATCATCATGTATTGCGATAACTCCTGCGCCCAGGACATCGGAAGCAGGAACAGGTTGCGCAACGCCACCTGCGAGCTGATGATCACCAGCATGCACGTCATCACGAGAACGCACATCCACTTGCACAAGGCGCTGAGGGCCCCGCGCGAGTTTGAGAAGACCGGTTTATGTACCATGAAGCGCCTTAATTGAAGGGCCTCCCCCGCAGGGTCCGGGGAAGGGATGTTGCGTTGTCGGAAACGCGCCTTACCGATAGCCCAGCTTGACCTCGGCATTCGCCGTCGCCTGAAGGACACGGTCAATCAGCTCTTCGCCCAACGTTTCCTTGAGGCTATCGATGACCGCCGCCTGAGACGCGTCCTTGAAGGCCTGCTTTTCCTCAAAGGTCGGCGCATAGATTTCCATGCCCTGCTCCTTGAGATACTCAAGGTCGATGTTTTCGTTCACCCGGCTGAGGGAGCGTGTCGCATCTGCGGCCAATTGGCCGGCAAGCAGGATGTCTCGCTGATAACTTTCCGGCAGGGTTTGAAACCACTCCTCATTCACGAAAATCGCCACGAAACTGTAGACATGCCCATCAAGCGTCAGGTTTTCCTGAACCTCATAGAGCCGTGCCTTACGGATATTGGTGACCGGGTTCTCCTGCGCCTCGGCGACGCCGGTCTGAAGGGCGGTATACAGCTCCGGCCATGAAATGGCGGTCGGGCTTCCGCCCATGGCCTCGACCATTGCCATGTGGGCGGGGACGGTCATCGTGCGGACCTTCATCCCCTCAAGATCCGACGGTGCCTTGATCATCTGGGAGTTGCTGGTGAAGTTCCGAAACCCAGCATCCTCGCCCCAGGCCAGCGGCCGAACGCCCGCCGTGGCAACCATGTCCTGCTTGATGAAGTCGCCCATCTCGCCGTCGAGAACCTCATAGGCGATGTCCACCTCGCTGAAGAGATACGGGATCGAGAAGGCTGCGATATTCGGATAGAAAGGAGCAATCCCACCTTCCGACATAGACACGGCCTGAATGACCCCCTGCTTCAATTGCTGCAACAGGGCGGGTTGTTTGCCGAGCGTTCCGTTGGGAAAGATCGTGACAGCCACATCACCACCGGTCCGGCGCTCGACCTCTTTCTTGAACAGTACAAGCGGGGAATGCAGGTGCGAGTGTTGGATCTCGGGGTTGGAATGGGCAAGCTTCATCTCATACGTCTGCGCCATGGCGGCGCCTGACATGCCGGCGGCAAGGGTCAGGGCCAATGCCGCTGCTCGCTCGAGTTTCCTAAGTTTCACGGTGTTCTCCTGCTGTTGGTCGTAATAGATGAAACATACAGAAAGATATTGACCCCTCCAGTGAAAATCTTTCATCCATAGATGCAGGCGGCTCACATATCCAAGAGGCGCAGCCCTGCCCCCAAGAATGGAAATTACAACATGATTCCAAAACGATACCCTAAGTTCCGAAACCTTCAGGCTTTTGAATCGGTGGGGCGGCTGGGCAGTTTCAAGGATGCCGCGAACGAGCTCAACCTCACCCCCTCCGCGATCAGCCACCGCATTACCGATCTGGAAGAGCAGCTCAGCGAACCCCTGTTCGAGAAGAGTGGGCGCGGCGCCACGCTGACGGCAAAGGGGCGGATGTTTCTGAGTTCCGTTCAGGCGGTGCTGGATCAACTGAGCGCCGCCACCGACAAGATCAAACATGAAGGCGTTTCAGGAAAGCTGACTGTGAGCCTCTACCCCACCATTGCCCATAGGTGGCTGATCCCCCGGCTACAGCGCTTTCGTACAAAATATCCCGAGGTTGAGATCCACCTCCAGATCACCCAGAAACCAGAGGATTTTTCATCGCTGAATATCGACGCGGCCATTTGTTACGCCAATAGCAGAATTCCCGGCCATCTTTGCGACTTCATGGTAAGCGAACGCCTGATTGCCGTATGCAGCAGTCAGTTCCTGCAACTCAACCCCGAGATCAAGCAGCCCCAAGACATTCGAAAATCCACCCTGATCCACAACACGATCCGACCGGAGCAATGGCAATGGTGGATGGAACAGGTCGGAATTCGCGCCACGCATACCGGCGACAGCATATTCGTCACAAGCCGGGATGCCGCGATCGACGCCGCGGCTGCGGGCTTGGGGTTTGCACTTGCCCATATCCCGCTGGTCAATGACGAGCTTCTGCGCAAGCGCATCATCTCGCCTTTCGACTTTGCGATCCCGTTTGATGATTTCGGCTTCTACCTCGTCATTCCCGAGACCAAGACCGAGATCCCAAGGATCATGGCCTTTCGGGACTGGATCTTGTCAGAACTGAAGAATCCGTAAGACGGCGTTACTGCCACGCGAATTCCTCCATCAGAGCTTCATCGAAAGTCAGCCCCCAGCCCGGTGCCTGCGGCAGCGGCAACCGCCCGTCAACGGGCTCCAGACGCCCGGTGCAGAGACCATCCAGTTTCCGCGCGTGTTCAGGGAAATACTCCACCGGGGCCAGGTTCGGGGTTCCCGATGCGAACGTGGCCGTGGCCGACAGACCGACCGTCATGGAATTATAGTTATGCGGCGAGACCTTGACCATTTTGGCATGGGCGATGGCGGCAATATCGCGCATCTCCAGCAACCCGCCCGTCAGGCACACATCCGGGTTTATGACATCAAGCGCCGCGCGCGATAATATCTCTTGGAAACCATGTTTATACCCCACAGATTCCCCGGCCAGAAGCGGCTGGCGAATATGCTCCCGTATCCACTTCAGCTCCTCGACCTGATAGGGCGGCACCGGATCCTCGACCCACGCAAGGTTGGCGGGCTCCAACCTGCGACAGATCTCCCTAAGCTGTGCCGGCTGAACCCGTCGTACAAAGTCAATTGCTAGCCCGACATCGGGGCCGATTGCGTCGCGCACGGCCTCGACACGCGCGATGCAATCATCATCGGACTTGGCGTGCCACAAGGGATAAAACTTGACAGTTTCAAACCCCATCTCGACATATTCCATCGCCTTTCGCGCTGTATCCTCCACGCTCCAGAAACGTTCGGTCCACATATTGGCGTATAACGGAATGTCGTGGTGGCACGCCCCGCCCAAGAGCTTGTAAACGGGCGTGTCCAACCCCTTCCCCAAGGCGTCCCACATCGCCAATTCGATACCGCTGGTGGCGCTGGCCACGTCCATGCTCACGAAATAGTTGCTGAATTCGGCCACCGCAGACTGGGTGAACGCACGGATGTCCGATACCTGGGTGCCAACAACGCGCGCGCCGAGCGAGGACACCAGCGAGCAGATCGCATCGTCATGCCCGGCAGAAACATAACATTCTCCCCACCCGATCAGCCCGCCTTCGGTCTCGAGCCGCACAAGAATATTCGGACGCAGCAAACACCACCCATCCGGTTGTGGATCGGCTGGCAACAGGTAGGGGTGGATCGATCTGATCGTGAATGCTTCCGACATGAATGTACCTCGAATACTGACGTCCCATTGCCGAGCGATACGATGCAAGCCAAGCATTGATACAATGTACCAGCAGCCGGATCGTTCGGGGCGGTTTGTGAGAGCTGCTTCCTAAATTTGCTGTTTCCGCCTTAGAGATACAGAAAAAATTTTCACATATAAGACACATGAAGATGAAGTTTTGTCATCAGAAGATGAATGTTCTCGAGATCCACCCGACCACCGAAAACTCCCGTGCATCGTAGACAGTTTGGACCAGGCTAGGGTCTGAAGGCTCGCTGCGTGTTTCACTACGTCGCAAACGGAGCGGTGCCGTGTCTGATCTTTTGCGGTTGAGTGATGCGCAGATGGCGCGTCTTGAGCTCTACTTCCCCAAGTCTCTTGGCAAGCTACGGATTGATGAACGCAGGGTATTGAGTGGAATTCGTTGGGCGCGCGCTGTCTCGGGTTGCGGCTGGACCGCGAATTTTGAACAGCTACAATGACCGGATCGGGCTGGTGATCCGCCGCGATGTTGCGGCTGGACCGCGAATTTTGAACAGCTACAATACATCGGACACGGCCCGTGCTTGTCTTTAGTTGCGGCTGGACCGCGAATTTTGAACAGCTACAATTCGGAAATAGCCAGATGGCTATCGTCTAAGTTGCGGCTGGACCGCGAATTTTGAACAGCTACAATGAACCCGGAGACCGCTCCGGTTCCATTTGAGTTGCGGCTGGACCGCGAATTTTGAACAGCTACAATTTTCTGCCACCACGTCCAGCGGCAACGACGGTTGCGGCTGGACCGCGAATTTTGAACAGCTACAATCAAATCGGGCAAGGGCCGTGCTTGTCTTTAGTTGCGGCTGGACCGCGAATTTTGAACAGCTACAATGCCGCCATAGCTTACCACGTCGCCTGGTTCGTTGCGGCTGGACCGCGAATTTTGAACAGCTACAATATATGACAGTAACGGAAATCATAGCCGAGAGTTGCGGCTGGACCGCGAATTTTGAACAGCTACAATTGGCCTCCTGCACGGTGGGCAGATCAGTCACGTTGCGGCTGGACCGCGAATTTTGAACAGCTACAATTGCCGCGCCATTTTATCTGTCATTCGCGGGGTTGCGGCTGGACCGCGAATTTTGAACAGCTACAATGCGATGTTCGATGCCGCCCGCGCGGTTGCGGTTGCGGCTGGACCGCGAATTTTGAACAGCTACAATAATGGCGGCAAGCCACATGTACGAACTGCGTTGCGGCTGGACCGCGAATTTTGAACAGCTACAATGGTCCGACACCACCGATCACCGACACGAGGGTTGCGGCTGGACCGCGAATTTTGAACAGCTACAATTGCGGCTGTTTCAGAACAGGTGGGGCGGCAGTTGCGGCTGGACCGCGAATTTTGAACAGCTACAATAGGGAGGCCCGGGCACCCCGGTCTTTCGCCGTTGCGGCTGGACCGCGAATTTTGAACAGCTACAATGAGGACAGCATCAAGGCCGACACCCCTTACGTTGCGGCTGGACCGCGAATTTTGAACAGCTACAATTGCATTCATGGAGCGGCGCGGGCGGGCGTCGTTGCGGCTGGACCGCGAATTTTGAACAGCTACAATTTCGCCGGAATAGCCGATGTTTCGGGCGCAGTTGCGGCTGGACCGCGAATTTTGAACAGCTACAATTTGAACTTGGCTGGTATGCCGAGGATCGCAGGTTGCGGCTGGACCGCGAATTTTGAACAGCTACAATCCCGCGCCACAAGGTTCACTCCCTGCGCCAGTTGCGGCTGGACCGCGAATTTTGAACAGCTACAATTTTGTTACCTCTCGTGCATCGTTCTGCACCGTTGCGGCTGGACCGCGAATTTTGAACAGCTACAATGCAATGGCCGTGCACGGCATATTCGCAGCCGTTGCGGCTGGACCGCGAATTTTGAACAGCTACAATGCGCTTCTTCTTCGCTCATCTTATCCTCTGGTTGCGGCTGGACCGCGAATTTTGAACAGCTACAATAGCAGCTTGCAATCGCAGTTGTTCCGTCTTGTTGCGGCTGGACCGCGAATTTTGAACAGCTACAATTCCGACCACGAAGTCAGGTCGTCAGGTCCGGTTGTTGCGGCTGGACCGCGAATTTTGAACAGCTACAATCATTTGCCTGCGCTGAAAACTCCGCTTTCGGTTGCGGCTGGACCGCGAATTTTGAACAGCTACAATAATCCAAAAGACGAAGCCACTCGCTTAATCGTTGCGGCTGGACCGCGAATTTTGAACAGCTACAATCCGGTCACGGTGCTTTCGTCCCCGCCGGTCGTTGCGGCTGGACCGCGAATTTTGAACAGCTACAATAGGTCCTCACTTAAACCACTGTAAACACAGAAGTTTAGGTGAGGCCTATTCCCATAGTCTATCGCGAATCGCATCAAAACATCACCAACTGTTGCGGATTCTCCCGGGCTTTTCTACGCCCTTGATCCGAGAAATGAACAATATCACGATATTGACGGTCGGTGAAGTTAAGTATCTGAACATCACCCGAATCAGGTAGATGACGTTCAATGCGGTTTACTCGGGTGGTAAACGCCTCTTTGCCATTGACGAAACGAGCGTAGACGGAAAACTGACTCCGCTCGAAACCCTCATCCAGCAGAAAGTTACGAAAGGCAGTCGCAGCCTTGCGCTGAGGCCTTGTGTCGGTCGGCAAATCGAACATCACTAATATCCACATCAGACGGTATCCTGACAAAAACGTAACATCGGCAGTCATGAACCCAACCCTGCAAGCGTCAGCGGATCGGGCGGATCCGGGAGCGCCAGATCAAGTTTGCCTGTCTCGAAACTCTGTCCCAGCGAAGTCGCCAGCTTTGTCAGCGCCACCGACACCGGTGTCACTCCTTCACCCAGAGGCAAGTCGGCGGCTATTAACCGGGCCAGCGTCTGTTTGGCATCTGTATCCACCTGTCTACCCCTGCTGTGGGTGATGGATCGGACAGCGCAATCCACCAGTGGCCGGAACGGTTCCATTAGGTCATCGGCTAAGGCGAATGCGTTGCCGCGATTTGAATGGTGCAGCCCGATCGTCGGGTGCAAACCTGCGGCGACCACCGCCCGCGATGTCGCCGACCTAAGCACGGTGTAGCCATAGTTTAGCAAAGCATTCTCATCGCGACCTCCAGAGTCGCGACGAAAGTCGGGACCCATCATCCGAGGCCAATAATAGCGGGCTGCTTGTGCTTCGACATTGCTTGCATCGCCCGATGTAATTTTCCGCTGCATCATGCGCAACCGCGCGGACGCCTCACCAATCGAATCCAGCGCAGCGGCCTGCATCTGCACTTTTCTCGTGACGATCTGTTTCCAGGCCTGTTTGCTCAACGGGGTCTTGGCCTGCCACTGTGCCCGCATACGCGCGCCTTGTGCATGGTGGCCGTCGATTGGCATCAGAACGGATTTAGGGGCATGGTTAGCCGCACAGAGAACCACAGGTGCACCCCGGTCAGCCAGTTCAGTGAGCAAGGATGTAGACCATGTCGTGCCGTGGGCGTGCACGATAACCGCAGCGATCTGGTCCAGCGGCGTGCGACCGATTTCTGTCCCGTTTTCAGTTACTTTTAAAAAACCGCGGTCACGCGATAAATGGCGACCGTCTGTCGCAATGTCGATAATCTGGTCCACACAACACCTCTCGCGCCCCCACGCGAATCGCTAACGTGCTGATTATATTGCGAAACCCAGATTCTTCAAAATCTGCTGTTAGCTTGGAGGACCGGGATCACGCAGCCGCCCCATCTCGTCCACGTGAACGCGTCGGATATTGGCTTTGAGCAACGGGCCAGCACTCATCTGGATAAATCTAAATCTATCAGACTTGTCTCGGTGACGGGCATCCGCATTTGCTTCGGTATGCGGCGCAATGAAAAGTCCGTTTGCCGGGTCTAGTTTTTGCACATACCCAATCACCGATTCACCTTCGCGTTCCAGCTTCACCATATCCCTCTTGAACACACGCAGCAGCCGTTTCGCCGCCGGATGCGGTTTCTTCTCTAAAGATGACTGATGCGCCTCAAACGTGGTCACAACTTGTGCTTTTATTTTACCATTGGGCAGCCGCCAGATCTCATAACATTGGTTGCTGTCCCCCTTGTAGGCTTTGAACGGCTTGCCGGATTTGTCGCTGATTTCGATCCGCGCGCTTTCCTGCAAGGTTTCCTCAAGGCGCACACGCCGCAGTCCGAAATACGGGTTGTCGGTATTGTCCGGTAGCTTAGGTGCATTGGCGAACCTGGCCAATGCCCTTTCAAACTCTTTCCCGTCTAATCCACGGGTGACGCGTGCCAGATGTTTCTGCAGGTCGGTGTCGCGGATGTTCGCCCCGCGGGAGGTAATCGCGATGTCGTTGGGTTTCAGCGACAGCAATGGCTTTCGACTGACAACTTTGTCACCGCTGTCCAGACCATAAGCCGTATCATTGTGCAACTGCCCTGATGTGCTATCGCGCCCGCGCTTGCGGGCAGCAGGATCGATCCGCCCGTGATCGGCACGGTGGCTGACAATTATCCGATCAAGTTGTGCGGCGATGCCTGTGCGAAATTCCTCCCACGGTGGTGGGACCGACCTGACCACCTGCTCGGCGCCATTGACCTCGTCCTTCTTTGCCATATCGGAGATCTGCTTGATCAGACTGCGATCGGTGGCTGCAACGACCGCTGCGTCGATAGCATGGTGGCGGTGGTCGGTGCGGTTTTTGGCCCTGACAGTCTTGCTGTCGCTGTCTGTCAGCGCGGTGATGCCATTCAGGCCCCAGTGACGGCGCAGCATCTCGGTCAAGCGTCCCGGCACGACCCAGACGTGGCTCTTGCCATCCTGGCCGTCATAGAGTGCATCCAGATAGCTGCGCGCTATACGCGAAAGATACTGCGTGTCTTTCAGCGCCCGCGCGGAAAAGTCATTCTCCCCTTCGAATCTCTCCATGGCATCGGGGGCGAAGCGCCACGCCTTGTTGTCAGGTAGGTTCTTAAGGTTGGCGGCGACAATATTCCATTGCGGGGTATCGCCCCAGACTTCCCAGGGGGTTTTGTTCGTTTTTTGGCGATTGGCTTCTTTCAGGCAGAGGGTTCGGTTGGCAAAACCGTCATCCAGCGTGCGCGAATAGGGCAGGATGTGATCCACGTCGCAGGATCCGTCAAAAAGCATTCCCGCACTGATCCGCTTGCCGGTGTACGGGCAGTTCCGGGTCATAACGTCATGCCCGAGATCCTCCCACAATCGCAGCACCATTCGGTTCGCGCCATTATTGGGCACGCCCATCTCCTCCAGCTTGTTGCCGCGCGCAATCGCTGCATCAGTGTTCTTTTTGATGTCGCGCTGAACCACTCGCTTCTGGTCTTCCGACAGCTTCAGATCGCGGGCCAGTTCCACGACAATCTGATCAGGCTTGCCATAAACGGTGATAATCTTGTTTACCAATCGGCGCAGCTGGTTCAGCCCGATATGCACGGTGGGATTGGTGATGCGACCGTATCGGGTGATCTCATCGTCATTATCATCATAGCTGCCGGGGATCACGTGGCGATCAAGTATCCGACCGTAATAAGGCAGCGCTGTCAGCACCTCGCCTGTACGACCATCAGAATGATGCCAGCCGCAGGCCGCAACAGCGGCACTATAGGGGATCACATCGCTCTCAAGTGCAGCCAGTATCCGCTTGGTCGCTGTCAGGCCCAACCGCCCATAACCTTCTGGCAAGGGAGCATTGGCAGCGGCCTCTGCATTCGCGCATTCCAAACCGTGATTTGACGTCAGCCATTCCACCAAGTTGGCATACTCTGCGTCACTTTGAACGGCACGTATGCGCTCTATCACCTCCCATTGTGCGTCGGCACTCAGGGCCGACCACCGCGCCCCAAACCGACCAGGGTGCGATAGGCTTGCGCGCACTGGATCACAGGCGATGGCATCGCGGTTCGCGGTTTCCAGCGTAAAAGACTGATCGGCCCGCAACTTGATTACTTTGCCTAATGCCTTGAGCTTCATCACCATACCCGAAAGCGACTTTGTATGAACCTTGTTATCTAGCGCATGCACTATCCGATCGCGCTCTTCACGGCTCAGACCACGCGAAGGTTCGCCCCGGGCGGTAACTTTGAGGTTGTTGACCGTCTCCAGCAATACTCGCCTTTGGTTCAGCGGGTGGGCACTCGGAATACGTTCATCCCGCTCCGGGACACCGTGCTGCCCAGAGAATAGACACAAACCAATCTTTGGTTTTCGAAGTTCTCGCTGATGGAAGATGATCGTTGCGATCTCATCGCGCAGATCGTCCGTCAGCGTATCCACGTGGTGTCCCGCCTGCGCGGCCCAGAGCTGGCTGAACTCATCCGACAGATGGCGTCGATCAGGATAGAAATCATATCCAACCTCTTCCTTTTCCGCATGATCGCGCCGAGCAACCGTAAGCCGTGCCCGCACACTTGGCACTTGTTTTGGGTCAGGGGCCGCAACGCGCCGCATATGCAGAAATTCCCCGTAGGTGCGCGCCTTTCTGATGGCCATCTCTTCATCAAGGCGTTTGGTGGCGTCCTTGATCTTACCACTTTCGTTATCACCACGGTCGGTCTTTCGGTTCGATTTGAAACCTCTCCGCTGGTTTATATGGAACAAAGCGCGCCCGAAATGCGTCAGGGGCAATGCTTCGTCCAATCCCTTCGCGCGCAACTCATAAGGGTCTAACAATTCGAGCGTCTTGGCCTCATTCGGATCGGCAGGCATCAAACCTACCTCAGCCATCCGCTTCATCAACGCTGTCTTGCGCCGTAGAAACCGATCCCGACGGCGGCGCTGCGACCGTGCCGCCCGCCGATCTACAGCTAGCGAAGCGCCTGATTTAGGATCGCGCCCATCAGAGAAAATTCGCACACCACCATCAATGACTCCGGTAATATCATCGTCCTGCGATGCATAAAGCCACCAGCCAATGGAATTCGTGCCAATATCTAAACCAAGTCGCATTCAATCATCGCCTTTAACGAAGTTTGTTGAACGCTGATTTTGGTCTCGATGCACCGCACGGTCAACTCGTTACCTGCCATTAGATTTGATGAACCGGCCCCCGACGGCATCGGCATTCCAAAGCAAGCCTGCGCAGATCCGCACAGCTATTCGATGCCTAAAGCGCCCCGCCAGAAACCTGAATCTCGGGGATTCCCATACGCATGATTTTGTGATTCATCCTGTTTGGGAGGGTGAATCATGTCAGCACCTTTGCCAGACGCGCTTCGGGCGCGGTTTCAGCGATACATTGAGGAAGGGTTAAGCGGTCGCGCTGCGGCATTGCGCTTGAAACTCTCGCCAGCCACGGGAGCGCGATGGGCGCTTGCGATCCGGCGGACGGGCCGGGCGGAGGCCGCTCCGCAGGGCCGACCGAAAGGCAAGGGCAAGCTGGACCCGCATCTGGGATTCTTCGCCGAAATCATCGAGCAAGATGGTGACATCACGATGCCCGAGCTGAGCGCAGCCCTGTTTGACGCAACGCGCGTCCGGGCGCATCCCAACGCCATCGGCAAGTTCCTTCGCAAGTTGGGCTACACGTATAAAAAAAGTCACTGGTCGCCACCGAACGTCACCGTGCCAAGGTAAAGCGGCAACGCGAGGATTGGTTCAAGCATCGCATTCCTGCCGTATCGAAGCATCCGGAACGCGTTGTCTTTATTGATGAAACATCAGTGAAGACAAACCTGACGAGGCAGAGGGGATGGGCCCCTTGCGGAAACCGCCTGATCATGGAGGCCCCCTTCGGCTCATGGGGCACCCAGACCTTTATAGCCGGACTGAGTGCCGACGCGATGATCGCCCCCTGGGGGATCAAAGGAGCCATGGATGGCGCGGCCTTCGCCGCTTATGTTGAAAAGGTTCTGGTGCCGGAACTATCACCCGGAACCGTGGTCATTCTGGACAATCTCGCCACGCACAAAAACGTCGAGGCGGAAAAGGCGATGCGCAGGGCAGGATGCTGGTTCCTTTTCTTGCCGCCTTACAGCCCCGACCCCAATCCCATCGAAATGGCGTTCTCAAAGCTCAAAGCACACCTACGCCGGATCGGCGCACGCACCTTCACCGACATGTTCAATGCAATCGCCGATATCTGCGACCTCTACTCACCCGAAGAATGCTGGAATTACTTCACTGCTGCCGGATATGCCGCAGGTTAAAGGCGGGACGCTTTAGACGTCAGTAGATTGCGGCTTGACGGCGTGCCTTGAACGGTTATTGTTTCTCTGTTCAAAATTCGCGGTCGAGCCGTTAACAAGCATTCGATTGCACCACATTAGAACGCGGGCTACGGCCTGCGTTTTTCCTTTTTGGGGTTTCGGAAACGGAGCCGAATAGTAGAATTCGGGAATGCTGTTGGCTTGGAGGCACTTGTAGTGAGCGACTCCCTCCCTCTCTACTGCGCAGTGCGCACCCTCAAGATATTCTATCTGGGTCTGGATCGGCATGCATGTTTGGATGCCCCCCACGATGCAAGGATTTTCTGATCTTTCTGAGCATGTGATCGGATGCGGTCATGTTTCAGGCCTCTCAGTCGCGGCTGTGACATGCCGCAGGCCGGTTCTCTGACTGCGGCTTTGTCAATCGGATAGTGGAGGACGCACCGGCTGACGCCGGAGGCATCATTTGGCGGAATGTAATTCCAGGTACTGCTTGATGACGTCGTCAGTCACGTTGCCAGAGGTCGTGGAGAAATACACACGCGCCCAAAACCGCCTTCCCCAATACCGCTTACGCAGGTCGGGGAACTCCATCTGAATGCGTCGGGATGGGCGGCCCTTGATGCGTTGCATAACATCGGACAGGGCCAGCTTCGGCGGGATCGATAGGAACATGTGGATATGATCGCGTGCCAAAACACCTTTCATGATATGGACGCCCAGTTGCTCGCAAGTCTGGATGATGATTTCACGGATCCGCTCGCGCATAGCGCCCCGCAGAACCTTGTACCGGTACTTCGTGGCCCACACGACATGGTATCTGTGATAGAAGCGCGTGTGCGCGGATGACGAGTAGCGCATGATCTTCCTCCCCGGAATCTGAAGCCATATCCCTTCGGGGCTTCAGATTCCGGGGAGGAAGATCAGAACAGATTCGCTGGAGCGGACCGGCTGGAAGCCGGTGGCTTCAATCCATTAGGCGGAAAGTAAACTCGGTTTCGTTCTTCCACATGGTCAACATCAGCACGTCAAGTTTCCGCGCGGTAGCAACAGCCGCTTTCGCGAAGCCTCGTCATCCTGCGAGCCGAACTGCCCAGCTCTTTAGTGCTGAGAACTTCTTCACTCGGGTAATCAAGGAAGTCGCTGCCTCGAACAGCAAGCTCCGCATGACCCCGTCGCCGCATTTAGAGATGCGCCCGGACCAATCAATTTCTCCGGACTGGTGTCGTCGAGGCGTAAGGCCCAGAAAGGCTCCGACATTCGTAGCCTTCCGGAAGCGCGAAGGGGCATCAATCAGCGCAACAAAATTCAGTGCGACGATGGCTCCGACGCCAGGGATGGTCATCAGCCATCGGGCAACGGGATGTCCTTCAGCCATTTTCTTCACAGCGCGGTCAAGTTCCTCCGCGGCCTGACAGAGGGTGGCGTGAGCCGCGATGAACCCTTCGGCGATCAGGCGCAGAACGGGCTCCCGCTCGCCTGCGGCGGCGAGTTGGTCGCTTAAACGCCCCGCTGACCAGCGCATTGCGGAACCGACAGTAGGTGGTCTCGTCCGGAACCGGGGCATGCAGATCGAGCCCGCAGAACAGCATGAAATCCAGCCGCACCTTAAACGCCCGTTCCAACTTGGGATCGCTCAGCCCATGCCATTGACCAACGAGCAGACACCTGAACAGCACCAATGGATCAAAGCCCCGCGGCCCGATCCCGTACCGCCCCAATCCGCGCTTCAGAATGGGTGAAAACGCTCCCCAATCCAGAAGTGCGTCTATCTTCGAGAGCACATCCTCATCGCCAACCCGATCCGCCGCCTCACGAAAAAACAGGTCCATAAATCCGCCCCTGACGCCCCGCAGACAGATTACCAAACCGCCACAAAGACGTGAATCCCAAATTACGCAGAGGTCTTTCAGAAGATTAAACAATAACCGGCCCCCGCTCCTTCCCCCCGGCTTGCAGGGGAAGGACCTTCGCTTTCAGATCCGTATCTACGCGATGCCATATTTCGGTGGCCAGCCGCTTCCCCGCAGGCTTCTCACCTGCCCCGCCTTTGCTGCCGTACGCTTGAGCGGTCCCCGGTCAGTCAGCCCTGTGTCTCATACTCAGGAACAACCGCCGGTGGGTTTCATCGTCGCGTTTCTGCGCCAGTCCAGAAGGTGCCGATCTGACGCGGGGTGGGGTAGTCCCCGGATCATCGTTCACATTTGGAGGCCGGTGAGTGAACACACCGTGGCCAGTGCCCTTGTTTGGAAAACCGGTGCGCTGGAGAAGCACTGGGATGAACCGGGCGCACGGGTCGGCGAGGTGATTTCGTCGCGTGCGCCAATCGTCCCAATCCAGGCTCTGAATGCCAAAGTGTAGCGATCAATATTCTTTTTTGCGACCGCTACATTGCAGCAGCATCTCAGCGTTATCCTCAGGATCTCAGTTTCAGTACGCGAGGGTACAATAGCATTGAAGCCGAAGCTGAGTTCCGGCAAAGTTTGGGCCATGGCTTCACACCATCCTGTACCCTGGAAGCTCCGGACCAGTGCCCGACCGTCGTCGGGCGCCTTGTCGATTGAGCAGATCCAGCGTCTCGGCGCGGCACATGGATTCAACGACGGCCCGCTTCTGGAGCTCTCCCGGAATCTGACCGTCGCCCAGGCGAATCCACTCAACCTGTCCCAACCTGAGCTGGCAGCCCCCAAGAAGGAGCGTGGCGGACGGGAAGCTCAAAGGGTCATCAACTATCTAACACGCGCCGAGAGCACAATTGCCAAGGCACAGGAGGTTATCGACGAACTCCGCTTTTCGAACCCTTTTGCGCATACGGGCATGCCCAACCCAGCGGAACATCAGCTTGCCAAGTTCCAGGAAGGTGTGGAGGCGATCTCGGGCTTACGCAAGTATCTAGAGACCATGGTGCGGACTGATGGCATCAGCTATGCCGACGAGCCTGACCGGCGTAAGGCACGTGATCTCCGCAAGGAAATGGTGTGCTGGACGATTTTCAGATTTTGGAGCGAACGCGACCGGCCGCTCAAATTTACGACAGATCCGGTCAACAACGAACGTGGCGGCGACCTCTTCGCCTTCGTCAACGCGATTGTCGAATGCATGACAGACCCACCGACACGGATCAGCGGCGAGACACTGAAACTCGACCTCAAGCGCTACCAGGATTTTCAAGAGAATGGGAGTTGAACCCGACGCCTAGTGTAGCGATCGATGAAAACTTTCTGAATCGCTACACTTAGCCCCCCTCCCACTTTGCCATGCATGGTCGTGGCATGACACGCGTTCCTGCCCATACCTCTACGCCAGACAAGGCTGCACAGCATGTTGAGATTGCGATTGAGCAGTTGATCGACTTGATTGCGCTGCAAGTGGCCCGCGAGATGGGTGCGGACGTTCCTGATCGCGAGGAGACCCATCACGATGGTTCGCAACAATCCCAAAACACCTAGCCTGACCCGACACCTGTTGACTGTGAAGGACGTCGCGACACTGGACAACTGCTCCGAAAAAACGGTGCGCCGTGCAATTGCGAGCGGCCTTCTTGAGGTGGTTCGTGTGGGTCCGGGCGGGCGATTGATCCGCATCGATCCGATTGCCCATGCCGCATACCGCCGCCTTCACATGGGGTAGGTCATCGCGACCATGAATGTCCATTCATGTCATATACTTAGCCAGTATTCGGGAAGAGGCCCTCACCGTAATTTTCTGACTTGTATGGTATATGTAGTCCCGATTCGGGACACATGTCAGCCGCTGTCCACCCGAGACCACTCTTGCCCAGAGGTACACGAACCCGATGACCCAAAACGCGCCCATCCCGATTGATCTGGCTTTCGTTCCCGCAAGCGCGCTCATGTTCGCGGATCTTATCGAGCAATTGCAGAATGATCTAACTTTGCCAGAAGGTCGTCGCCGGGACATGATTTCAGGTTTGCGGCGAACGGCCAAAGCACTCGGATTCCCGCCCGAAGAGGTTCCTTGCGACAGCCGATGGTTGCAGCCAAGGCTCGCAAAAATCAGCCCAGCCCGCCTCCGCCTCGCTCCAAAAAGTTGGCAGAACGCCGTCAGTGATGCCCGATCCGCCTTGGCCCTTTTTGGGATTGTTGAGCGCCGTTTCAACCGGATCGCCGATCTCGATCCCGAATGGAAAACCTTGTGGGCGATGGTTCTGAAGTCTGGTGACAAGACCCTGCAGCCCGCTCTTTGCAGGTTTGTCCATTTCCTCAACCGCCAAGGCGTTCAGCCAAGTAATGTTCGTGAGGAGCACGCCCTGCTCTATCGGGATGCACTTGAGCGGAATGAGATCAGTAAATCACCAGAGACGGCGTACCGTGCCGCCGTGAATGGCTGGAACCTCGCGGGGCGGCGCATCAAAGCGTGGCCACGCACAATCCTTCCTCTTGTATCTCGTCAATTCATAATCAAACGTGACCTGAAAGATTTTCCACTGAGTTTTCGTTGTGAGCTCGACCAACTCTTGACCGAACTCGGCAACCCCGACCCGCTTTCTGACCGGTTTTCCAACAAGGCTCTACGCGCCGCAACGATCGAACAATACCGCAACCAGTTGATCCGGTTTGCATCCGAACTGGTACACGCTGGCGTCAAACCCCGCAGCATAAAGCAACTCGACGTGCTCATTGATCCGCATATGGCAAAGCAAGGCCTCCAACAGATGCTGTTGCGCACTGATAATGTGGTGACAAAGTCGGTCAGTGAACGACCCACCGGCTGACGCCGGTGGCATCATTTGGAGGAATGTAATTCCAGATACTGCAGGATGATATCGTCGGTGACATTCCCAGACGTGGTGGAGAAGTAGCCACGGGCCCAGAACCGCCTGCCCCAGTAGCGCTTGCGCAACTCTGGGAACTCTATCTGGATGCGGCGCGATGATCGGCCTTTGATGCGCTGCATGACACCAGACAGCGATAGCTTGGGCGGGATCGACAGAAACATATGCACGTGATCTCGCGCCAAAACGCCGCGCACAATATGTACCCCCATCTCATTGCAGGTCTGCATGATGATCTCCCGGATACGCGCGCGCATCCGTCCCCGTAGAACTTTGTACCTATACTTTGTGGCCCATACGACATGGAATCTGTGGTAAAATCGCGTGTGCGCGGATGCCGAGTAGCGCATGATCTCTCCTCCTGAAATTTGAAGCCTTACCGCCTCAGCGGGCTTCAAATTTCAGGAGGAGAGATCAGCAGAAGATTCGCTGAAGCGGACCGGCTGGAAGCCGGTGGCTTCGATCCGTTAGATGGAAAGT
>NZ_JBNAFZ010000031.1:0-19380 GCF_049800935.1 Microbulbifer sp. S227A
TTGGGTCTGACTCAAAGTTGATGCACCTTGGTGGCTAAGATGCCGTGACGAGGCGTGCCCTGAGCAGATCTATGTTGGCGCGGCCATACATCTGGCGTTTCAGCGTCTTCAATCGATTGATCTGGCCCTCTGTCTGTCCGTTCGACCATGGTTCACGCAGGGCTGCGGCGACCGCCACCTGATCCCGGCGAAGCCCGCGGGCGAAAGCACCGAGCAGCCCGTCCTCCGCTTCATTCAGCCATCCTTCCAGCGCGTCTTCGCGAGCATTGCGTACCATGTCCGTAAACCGGTCCGTCATCCTGCGGGCTGCAGCGAGGGCAGGCAGCGAAGCTTCGATCCTTGCAACCTGGATGGCATCGGCCTTGCACAGATGATCCCGGCCCAAGGTCAGGAGACGAGCAATCTTGCGCGCGGGCGGCGACTTTTCTGTACCCGACGGCGCGGCCTGCTCGGCACGGCGCTGGCGCGTGGCCCATTCTCCAACGACGCGGAGGCTGCCCTGGAAACCATCTGCCCGCAGTCGGCGCCAGAGCTCTGCGCCGTTTCGGCAGCCGCCGTTCCATTCCCGTTCCAGACGCGGTAGCCAAGGGGTCAGACTGCTCTCGCGAATGCGAAAGACGTCTTCGCGCTCACCACGGATGATCTGGCGGACCAGCCCGCGGCTCAATCCGGTCAGGCGCACGATGCGTCTGATCGGAGTGCCGTCATCGGCCATCTGGCGAACCATGCGGTTGGTTTGTTGGCGGCGCTGAAAGCCCTCATATTGAAGCTTTTCCGCTGCCGTCAGAAGCTTTGGATCCAGTGCATTTGCGCCGATGGCTTTGCGGATGGCAGGCATGTTACGCTGTACGGCGGCCAGGAAAGCCGTGCTCGCGTTCTCCAACAGGTGCCAGCGGTCGGCAACCTGAACCGCCTTTGGCAAGGCCCGTGAAACGGCACCACCATAGCCTCCGTTGCGGTCGCGGGCGACGACCTCGATCCCCGGACGGGCCCGCAGCCAGGCCTCGACCGTGGCCGGTTCTCGATCTGGAAGGAGATCAATGACCCGGCGTCGCTCCAGATCGCAGATCAAAGTGCCGTATCTCTGCCCCTTTCGCCAAGCCCAGTCGTCAATACCTATGACGCGGAGATCACTGCTTGAGGCCGTCGCCGCGCCCCGGATGCTGCGGAGGAACGTATCCTTGCTGACCGGCAGCAGGAGCCGTGCGGCGAGCGCCTGTGCCGGGCGCCCGCCGAGTGCCAGGCCGAGGTGCCGGACCAGTCCTTGCAGACGGGAGGTACGCCGCGCATGCGGCCGGGTTACCGCAGGTGGGAACCGCTCCGCAAATATCCTGGCCGGGCACTGCGGAGCACAGCAGCGAAATCGGCGAACCAACAGGACCAGTTCCACCTTCCGGCCATGCGCAGGCAGATCGGCAGGCCGTCGGCGGTATCTGCTGTGAACATGACGTGAAACCGTGCCGCAGCGCGGGCACGCTGCCGCGGCTTTGGCGGAACGCGAGTGGATCCGGACCGTGTTCCCAACAAGCTCGACCTGATCGGCCTTGAGACCTGCTGGCAGGAAATCCCGCCGTGAAAACTGTGACGCCATCGGCAATCTCCTCCAAAACCTGCCGATATATAGCGCTTGGCAAGTTGGACTGCACCAAATCTGCTTCAGACCCGAATTTTGGCCCCCGCTGGCCCGGCGCGCCCTCGCATGTGCCGCCCAGCTCAAGCGCCCGCGCATGCAGGCGCGTGACATCGCCGCTGTCCCCGACACAAAACCCCACCATCGTGCCATTGCCAATGCTGGCCGGTTTTTCATCAAAGGGGATCGCCGCGGCAAAGGCAAAATCCGCACCCAGCCAATAGGTCATCCGGTCGGACACCGGCACCCCCTCTATCCCCGCCGATGCGAACAACTCGTCGTAAAACCCGCGCGCCGCTGCCATGTCATTGGTGCCGACAACAAAATAGTTCATTTTCATCTTCCAAGCTCCGTCTGGTTCGCCGCCCTTCTATTGGCAAATATGTCATTATACGTCACATTTGATGCATGACCCGCGCGAATACACAGGACAGGATGAGACGGCTCGAGTTGATCGCGGTTCAGCTCAAGCAAAACAGCCATTGCACGGTCAGCGACCTGGCGCGCCAGCACGGTGTCAGTGCCCGCACCATTGCCCGTGACCTGTCGCTGATGCGGGATCAGGGCATGCAGATCGACGCCGATCGCGGACGCGGCGGCGGGGTGCGGCTTGAGCGGAACTGGGGCGTGGGGCGGATGAACCTGACCTATGGCGAGGCGGTCGATCTGTTGATCAGCATCGCGGTGGCGGAAAAAATGGACTCACCCCTGTTCCTCGCCAGCCTCGGTTCGGTGCGTCGTCAATTGGTCGCCTCGTTCTCGCCCGGCAAACGCGACAGGGTGAACCGACTGAAATCCCGCATCCTGATCGGCGTGACCGCGTCACCCTATGTGCAGACCGGCGCCGATGCCCCGCCCAAACGGGTCGTGCAGGCCCTGCACCAAGCCTTTGTCGATCAGGACATGCTGGACATTCGCTATCGGCGCGAGGACGGGCAGTGCTCGGAACGGCGGATCGAACCGCATTACCTGCTGTTGAAATACCCGGTCTGGTACGTCGTCGCGATGGACCATCTCAGGAGCGAGCCGCGCATCTTTCGCTGCGATCGCATGAACACCGCAACGATGACCGGCACCCCGTTCCGCCTGTTGCCCAAGGACAGGTTCCACCCGTCCCTGCACGAGGATGATCTCTCGGTGGCGTGACTATTTTTGCAGTGGCGGTTCGCTGTCCAGATCCGGCCAGACTCCGGGCGAGGTTGGCAAGCCGTCGTCAAACTGGCCGAGATAATCCAGCATTTTCGGGCGGTTGTCGATGAACCCCTTGTAGGTCGCCAACTCGTCCGGCAGGTCACGCACCACGCGATGCAGGCGGCGGCCCCATTTCGGGATGCGCACCAGGTCCTGGAACGCGATCAGGTAGCAACGGATCGGAAACAACAGCGCGTTCGAGCGTGGCAACCGATAGAAGGTCTGCAATTCCACCCGCAGATGTTGCTTTGCGCCGATGTTTCCGGGGGTCAGCGTGGTCTTTTGCACGCCCCATTTATGATAGTTCTCGGGGCTGGTATCCAGCAGCGGGTTCACCGTCATCGTCCAGTTCAGCCGCCGCGCCGGGGCACCCTGTTGAATGTTCAGCAGGAATTTCAGGGCGCGTTTGAAAATGCCCATCTCATGGGCCAGCGGCACCGGCGCGTGCCATTCGAAGAAATCCATGCCGATGTCGAAATCCAGGCTCCAATCCGCCTGGGTGGTGACCATGCCCGCATCCATGTAGAGCATGTCACCGCGTTGATCGAGCACCGCGAAATCGCCCTGGGCCTGGCGCGTGATGTATTCCAGCGGACCGCAGGGCAGCGTGGTTTCATCAAGAAAGGTGAATGTATGGTCGATGCCCATCGGCTTGTTGATCCAGCGCCAGCGGTCGCCGTCGCGGTGCAGTTCGAACAGGTCGGGATAATCCTCGGATTTGCTGACCATGATCAGCTCAAGCGTGTCCCACCCCGCCAGCGTCATATGCGGCAGCGACTGGCAGCGCAGCGGGTCCTCGGCCAGAACCAGCGCGCGGTCCTGCATCTCCGAGACGTAATGCTCGTCCACGTCGAACCGCATCTCGAAAACCGAACCGGCCGGCCCGCCCCGGTGCTGCTCCATGTTCACCGAATACATGTAGCTGTCTTCGTGGAACGGGAACGGGAATCGTTTGATCGCCCGGTCCGAATTGTGGAACGAATAATCGTCGCGGAAGGTTTCCGTGTTGAATTGCAGCGTCATCGTTGCCTCCCCTATCGGTCCAGAACCAGCGCCTTGCCGACAAAGCGGCTGACGCAGGGCATGATTTTCTTGCCGCTGGCATGTTCATCATCGTCCAGCCAGTGATCGCGGTGGATGAATTCGCCCTCGGCCTCGACCACGTCGGTTTCGCATTGGCCACAGGCACCGCCACGACACAGGAACGGGGCATCCACTCCGCAGCGTTCCATCGCCTCAAGCAGGCTCTCATGCTCGCCCACCTGGATCGTCATGTCCGATTGGCACAGGCGCACCTCAAAGGGCTTGCCGGGTTGCGGCGCGAGGAACTCTTCGGAATGCACGTTTTCGTCGGGCCAGCCATGCGCCCGCGCCGTGCTGTGCACCCATTGGATCATCCCTTGCGGGCCACAGACATAGACATGTGTCCCCAGCGGCTGCCCATCCAGCAGCTCTGCAAGCGCGATCGCCTGTTTCTGATCGTCGTAATAGACATGGACCTTGTTGGGGTGGCGGGCCGTCAACTCGTCGGCATAGGAGCCGAGCGCCTTGCCGCGGCAGGCATAGTGCAGTTCCCACGCGCCGCCCATGCGCTCCAGATGCGCGATCATCGCCATGAAGGGCGTGATGCCGATGCCACCGGCCAGGAACACATGCTTGCGCCCGCGCAGGTCCAGCGGAAACAGGTTCACCGGATAGGTGATCGTCATCGCATCGCCGACCCTGACGTTGCGATGCATGAACAGCGAGCCGCCCCTGCCCTCGTCATCGCGGCGCACCGAAATCGCGTATTTCGACTGGTCCGCCGGGTCCGACATCAGCGAATAGGGGTTCAGCCGGGTGCGCCCCGCATCCTGCATTTCGACCACCGTATGGGCCCCGGCGGAAAACGGCGGAAAGGGCTGGCCGTCGCGGCGCCTGAACTCGAACCGCGTCACCAGATCATTCAGCGGCACCACGGCGCTGACCTCGACCTCGATCTTTTCGGCGCCGGCTTTGGCTTTCTGGGGGGCGGCGCTCATGTGTACAACTCCACGGGTTCGGGCACGTTTCCGGGATCCTCCGCATCGACACAGACCCCCTGAAAGGCGGCCAGCCGGCGCGAATAATGGTCGCGCACAAACAGGTTCAGCCCGCAATGGGAACAGACAAACGGATCGGTCATCACGTCCTCGGTGATGCCCTTGCAATGCACGCATTGCATCCGCCGCGCCACCGAGCCGCGATGCTCGGTCTGGATCGCGGTATGGGGAATGCCGGCGCTCATCGCCTCGTTCTGGGCCTGCCCCATCAGCCCCTCGGTTCCGGCCAGATAGACCTGAATCCCCATATGCGCGTCCGACAACACCCGGCGGATGCGCGGCACCGTGGCGTCATAGCTGGGCGCGACATGCAGGATGGCCGGGCGCTGCGCCCGCAGCCGGGCCACATAGGTCTCGCCGGTGTCCTTTGGCACATAGATGATATGCGCGCTGTGAAACAGTTCGGCATCCTGCGCGGCAAGCTCAAGCAGCGCCTCCGCACCCTCGGCATCGGCAATCATCAGGTGGCCCTTGCCCGGGCGCGGTTCCAGCGTGCCATAGACCGGCCGGCTGCGGATACTTTCGGGGAATTTGAATTTCGACATGCTGCCGTTTCTCCCTGCGGATTATTGGTGGCAGAAAGGCGCGGCCCCGCCGGCGCGCCTTTCGCAGTGTCGTCTCAGCCCTTGGCGGTGCGGACTTTCTTGTCCTTGTCATAAAAGGGCATTTCCTCGGCAACACAGGGGATCTCGGCCCCGTCGGCGTTGCGCACCGTCATCCTGGTGCCGGGCACCGCGCAATCCACCGGCATCCGCGCGATACCCACCGTGTGATCGAACAGGTCCGAACGCATGCCATAGGTCACGACGCCAACCTTTTCGCCATCCCGGAGCAGGTCCGCGCCCTCGTCGGCGGCGGTGGTGCCTTCCAGCCGGACGCCGTAGATCTTGAACCGTTCCTTGCCTTCCAGCGCATAGTGGTTCTCGGCCCCGCGAAAGCCCTTCTTGCCGGGGGACACGGTGAACTCCAGACCCAACTCCCACAGCGAGTCGCCACAGGGGCCATCGTCAAACGGATAGGTTTCCGAATTGTCGCCGGGATAGAACAGCAGATAGCTTTCGGTGCGCAGCAGGTCGAGGGTCGAGAACTGGACCGGGCGGATGCCCATGTCCTTGCCGTCTTCGAGGATCGCGTCCCACAGCTCGATGGCGTGACGGCCTTCGCAGAAGATCTCGTATCCCCGCTCGCCGGTATAGCCGGTGCGCGAGATCATCACCGGCTTGCCAAAGAGCTTGGTCTGGATGATGCCGAAATAGGCCAGGTCCCGGATGCCCGGAATGTGCCTGGCCAGGAAATCCACCGCTACCGGGCCTTGCAGCGACATGTCGTGCAGATCGTCGTCAAAGATCATCGAGACGTTCTTGCCATAGGCCGCCATCGCCAGGCTTTCATGGCCGGTGCCGGTGCCATGCACCAACAGCCAGGTATTGACCGACAGGCGATAGATCACGCAATCGTCGATGAACAGGCCCCGGTCGTCCAGCATCGCGGCATAGACCGCCCGCCCCGGCATCAGCTTGTCAACGTTGCGGGTGGTGGCGCGATCGATCACCGCCGCCGCGTGCGGGCCGCTGAGGTGAACCTTTTTCAGGCCGGACACATCCATCAGCCCCGCCTTGGTACGCACCGCTTCGTAATCGGCCTTGGCGCGCTCGTCAGACTGGTCATAGAACCACGCGGTGCCCATGCCGTTCCAGTCTTCCAACTCACCGCCGATTTCCGCGTGGCGCTGTGCCAGCGCCGACGTCCTGTAGATGATCGCCACGACGCGTCTCCCTCTGCTGTTCATGTTTGACAGGTAGTGAGACCCAATCCCGTGAAAAAATCAATCCCTTGGTTCATATTTTTTTCATGATGGGAAACTCTGCGTTCCATCAAAAGCCCTGCCCACGAACCGGGCAAAGGTGAAAAAACAGCGCCTCTGGGTGAAAAAAGTTTGACAGAGTGAATAATATTGCCTTCCCATAGGTAAAATAAGTTGAACAAAAATCAAGTACACATATAGGGAGACTGTCCAAATGGATGGCAATCTGAATGCCCTGACCACCGTGTTCACCGAGTTCTATTACTGGGTGACGGTGGTCTTCATGTTCCTGATTCATGTCGGGTTCTGCATGTACGAGGTCGGTGCCAGCCGTCGCCGCAACCACATGCACACATTGATGAAAAACGTCATGGTGATCCCCCTGGTCACCGTTACCTTTTTCTTCTTCGGATGGTGGATATACTGGGCGTTTCCGATGTTCCCGTTCTTTGGCGGGCTGAACCATGACATGGGCGCGGGCAACCTGCCCTGGGCCGAAACCATGGGGCCGAACGCCGCCGACCGAATCACCGGCGTGTTCTGGGCGGCCTTCCTGTTGTTCTCATGGACCGCGGCCTCGATCGTGTCGGGCGCGGTGATCGAACGCATCCGCTCGTCGGCGCTGTGGGTCCATGCGGTGCTGATCGGGTCGGTCTGGTGGATCATCGATGCCGCCTGGGGCTGGCATTACGACGGCTGGATGGTGAAATATCTGGGCTATCACGATGCCTATGCTTCGGGGGTGATCCACGCGATTGCCGGGGGCTATGCCCTGGGTGTGATCGCGGTTCTTGGCCCGCGCATCGGCAAGTTTGCCGCCGATGGCACCCCGCGTGATATTCCGCCGCACAACCCGTGGATGCTGACCATCGGGATTTTCCTGATCTATACCGGCTTCTGGGGTTTCTACGCCGCCTGCAACGTCCCGGCGATTTCCCCCGAAGCCATTGGCGGGCAGATCACCGGCACCACCTGGACGGCGACCAATATCTATCTGGCACCGACATCGCTGTCGGGGATCACGTTCAACTTCCTGATGTCGCTGTCGGGCGGGTTGATGGCCGCCTACCTGGTGTCCAAGGGCGATGCGTTCTGGACCTTTTCGGGCGGGCTGGCCGGGGTCATCACCGCCTCTGCGGGCAATGACCTGTATCACCCGGTCCAGGCCATGCTGATCGCCGCCGTTGGCGTCGTCATCGTCTATCGCCTGCATTTCTGGGTCGAGCGCCGTTTCAAGCTCGACGACGCGGTGGGCGCGGTTGCGGTGCATGGCTATGCCGGGTTTGTCGGGCTGATCATCGCCGGGTTTGTCCTCTGGGGCGCGCCCTCGTCCCCTTACGAAGGCTATGCCACCGTCAACCCGGTCGGCCAGTTTGTCGGCGCGATGATCATGTTCTTTGGCCTCGGCTTCCTGCCGGCCTTTGCAGTGTCCAAGATCCAGGCCGCGATGGGCGTGCTGCGCATCCCCGAAGAGGTTGAACTCGAAGGGCTCGATTACGCCGAACACCATGCCTACGAGGACGCCAAAGAGGCGATCATCGAGGCGGACAAGGCGCATCTGGCCACCAAACTGACCCCCGCGGAATAAGGAGAACCCAAATGTCCACGATTGGTTACACAAGCTGGGCCGTCGACCTGGCGGATGTCGGGCCGCTCTATCCCTTCCAGGGGTCCGAAATGCTCATGGTCGCCCTGGGCGTCATCTTCTGGCTCGGCTGGCACCGGATGCAATTCATCCGCGAGGACGAACATCTCAAACGTGCGAGCAAACGGGCACTGGACCATGAGAAGGTCCAGAAAAGCGTCGAACGCTATTGAGCGACACGAAAACCGGTGCGGGCGGATGCGCCCGTACTTGCCTGATAGGAAAATTATATTCATACTGGTTGCGGCGACGAAGATCCGGTGCTAGCCTGATCCCGTCACCCGTACCGGGAAGAATCAAGAAAATGGAGCGAGACCAGAATGTGCGGAATTGTCGGACTGTTCCTCAAGGACAAGGCGCTTGAGCCCCAGCTGGGCGCGCTGCTCACAGATATGCTGATCACCATGACCGATCGCGGCCCGGACAGCGCCGGAATTGCGATCTATGGCAACGAAGACGGCGCGGCCTCGAAACTGACCGTGCAGGCCGAAGATGGCGATACCGCCTTTGACGGGCTGGCCGACCGGCTGGGCGCGGCAATCGGGGGCGCGGTCACCCTGAGCCGCAACGACACCCATGCAGTTCTGACCCTGCCGGCGGGCCGGGCAGAGGCGGCGCGGGCAGCGCTGCGCGAAATCGCCCCTGACGTGCGCACCATGTCCTTTGGCGACACGCTGGAGATCTACAAGGAGGTCGGCCTGCCCAAGGACGTGGCGGCGCGTTTCGGCCTGTCGTCGATGTCCGGCACCCACGGAATCGGACACACCCGCATGGCCACCGAAAGCGCGGTAACAACACTGGGCGCGCACCCGTTCAACACCGGCCCGGACCAGTGCCTTGTTCACAATGGCTCGCTGTCCAACCACAACTCGCTGCGCCGCAAGCTGCAACGCGAGGGCATCCATATCGAGACCCAGAACGATACCGAGGTCGGGGCCGCCTATCTGACATGGAAGATGCAGAACGGCGCGACGCTGGGCGAGGCGCTGGAAGCCTCGCTCGAGGACCTGGACGGGTTCTTCAACTTTGTCGTTGGCACCAAGGACGGCTTTGGCGTCGTGCGCGACCCGATTGCCTGCAAACCCGCCGTGATGGCGGAAACCGATCAATACGTGGCCTTTGGCTCGGAATATCGCGCGCTGGTCAACCTGCCGGGCATTGATACCGCCCGCGTCTGGGAACCCGAACCCGCAACCGTGTATTTCTGGACCCATGCCGAGGCCAGCAACCCGAACAAGAAGGCGGCATAAATGCAGACCTATGATCTTCAGGCCAACAGCCTGCGCGAGCTGAACGCCGCGCTGCATGCCCAGGCAACGGACACCAGCCAGACCGCCTGGGAAATCGTCAACCCCCGTGGCAGTCACGCGGTGGCGGTCGGGCTGGACGCGCCCATCGAGGTGAGCGTCAAGGGCTCGACCGGCTATTACACCGCCGGGATGAACAAGCAGGCCACCGTGCGCGTGCATGGTTCAGCCGGCCCCGGTGTTGCCGAGAACATGATGTCGGGCACCGTGGTGATCGAGGGCGACGCCAGCCAGTATGCCGGGGCCACCGGCCATGGCGGGCTGCTGGTGATCAAGGGCAATGCCTCGTCCCGGTGTGGCATCTCAATGAAGGGGATCAACATCGTGGTGCATGGCAATGTCGGCCACATGTCGGCCTTCATGGCGCAATCGGGCAATCTTGTGGTCTGTGGCGATGCGGGCGATGCGCTTGGCGACTCGATCTATGAAGCGCGGCTGTTCGTGCGCGGGTCGGTGAAATCGCTGGGCGCGGATTGCGTCGAGAAAGAGATGCGCCCCGAGCATCTGGACATCCTGCGCGACCTGCTGGCGCGCGCCGGCAGCGATGCCAGGCCTGAAGAGTTCAAGCGCTATGGCTCGGCCCGCCAGCTCTATAACTTCAAAGTCGACAACGCGTATTGAGGGAGACGAGACCGTGAAAGACATCAAGGACAAACGTCCCCCCCAGACCATGCCCATCCAGTCGGCGACCTTTTCCAACCCGATCAACGCCGAGATCCGGCGTGCGGCGGCCACCGGCATCTATGACATTCGCGGAGGCGGGGCCAAGCGGCGGGTGCCGCATTTCGATGACCTGCTGTTCCTCGGCGCATCGGTGTCGCGCTATCCGCTCGAAGGATACCGCGAGAAATGCGACACCAAGGTGACGCTTGGCACCCGCTTTGCCAAGAAACCCATCGAGCTGGACATCCCGATCACCATCGCCGGCATGTCCTTTGGCGCCCTGTCGGGCCGCGCCAAAGAGGCCCTGGGCCGGGGCGCATCGGCGGCGGGCACGTCGACCACCACCGGCGACGGCGGCATGACCCCCGAGGAACGCGGCCATTCGTCCAAGCTGGTCTATCAATACCTGCCCTCGCGCTATGGCATGAACCCTGACGATCTGCGCAAGGCCGATGCCATCGAGGTCGTGGTCGGACAGGGGGCCAAGCCCGGCGGCGGCGGTATGCTGCTGGGCCAGAAGATCAGCGACCGCGTGGCCGAGATGCGCAACCTGCCCAAGGGCATCGACCAACGCTCGGCCTGCCGCCACCCGGACTGGACCGGGCCGGACGATCTGGAGATCAAGATCCTCGAACTGCGCGAAATCACCGCGTGGGAGAAACCGATCTATGTCAAGGTCGGCGGAACACGGCCCTATTACGACACCGCGCTGGCGGTCAAGGCGGGGGCCGATGTGGTGGTTCTGGACGGCATGCAGGGCGGCACCGCCGCAACCCAGGACGTGTTCATCGAACATGTGGGCCTGCCGACGCTGGCCTGTATCCGCCCCGCGGTTCAGGCCTTGCAGGACCTGGGCGTGCATCGCGAGGTGCAGTTGATCGTGTCCGGCGGCATCCGCAGCGGTGCGGATGTTGCCAAGGCGATGGCCCTTGGCGCGGATGCGGTGGCCATCGGCACTGCCGCGCTGATCGCGTTGGGCGACAATGACCCCCATTGGGAATCCGAATACCAGAAGCTTGGCACCACGGCGGGGGCCTATGACGACTGGCACGAGGGGCTCGACCCTGCCGGGATCACCACGCAGGACACCGAATTGCAGAAACGGCTGGACCCGGTCGAAGCCGGGCGGCACCTGCGCAATTACCTGAGCGTCATGACCCTCGAGGCGCAGACCATCGCGCGGGCCTGTGGTCACAACAACCTGCACAATCTCGAACCCGAGGATCTCTGCGCGCTGACGATGGAGGCCGCCGCCATGGCCCGCGTGCCGCTTGCCGGCACCGAATGGTATCCCGGCAAACCCGGTTTCTGAACCTGCCCGGCGCGGCCCTTTACCGGGGCCGCGCCGTTTCACGAGAGATGGCGCGGATCCACTGACGACCATCGCGACATAATATGACAGAGAGGATGACACATATGGCCAAGGATCAAGCCGCGCCCGACGCACAGATCGATCTCGCCACATACGCCGCCGAGCGCGGCGTCAGGTATTTCATGATTTCCTTCACCGACCTGTTCGGCGGGCAGCGCGCCAAGCTGGTGCCGGCGGCGGCGATTGCCGACATGCAGCAGGACGGCGCGGGGTTCGCGGGCTTTGCCACCTGGCTCGACCTGACGCCCGCCCATCCCGACATGCTCGCCGTGCCGGACCCGGCCTCGGTCATCCAGCTGCCGTGGCAGCCGGACGTGGCATGGGTGGCCGCCGATTGCGTGATGGAAGGCAAGCCGGTCGAACAGGCCCCGCGCAACGTGCTGCGCCGCCTGATCGCCGAGGCCGCCGAAGAGGGGCTGCATGTCAAGACCGGCATCGAGGCCGAATTCTTCCTGTTGACCCCCGAGGGCGACCAGATCTCCGACCCCTTCGATACCGCCGCCAAGCCCTGTTACGACCAGCAGGCGGTGATGCGCCGCTATGACGTGGTGCGCGAGATCGCCGATTACATGCTGGATCTGGGCTGGAAACCCTATCAGACCGACCACGAGGACGCCAATGGCCAGTTCGAGATGAACTGGGAATTCAATGACGTGCTGACCACCGCCGACCAGCATTCGTTCTTTAAATTCATGACCAAGTCGGTGGCGGAAAAGCACGGCTATCGCGCCACCTTCATGCCCAAGCCGATCCCCGGCCTGACCGGCAATGGCTGTCACGCGCATATCTCGGTCTGGGATGCGCCGGGCGCGGCGTCGCAAACCAACGTCTTTGCCGGCAGCGGCGAAGGTCAGACCGGCGAAGTCGGCCTGTCCGAGCGCGGCAAGCACTTCCTGGGCGGCATCATGAAACACGCCAGCGCGCTGGCGGCGATCACCAACCCGACGGTGAACAGCTACAAGCGCATCAACGCGCCGCGCACCACCTCGGGGGCCACCTGGGCACCCAACAGCGTCACATGGACCGGCAACAACCGCACCCACATGGTGCGGGTCCCCGGCCCCGGCCGATTCGAACTGCGCCTGCCCGACGGCGCGGCAAACCCCTACCTGTTGCAGGCGGTGATCATCGCGGCGGGCCTGTCGGGTATCCGCACCAAGGCCGATCCCGGCAAGCGCCACGATATCGACATGTATGCCGAGGGCCACAAGGTACGCGGCGCGCCCAAGCTGCCGCTGAACATGCTCGACGCGATCCGCGAATACGACAAGGACAAGGAACTCAAGAAGATGATGGGCGACGAATTCTCGTCCTCCTACATCAAGATGAAGATGCAGGAATGGGACGCCTTCGTCACCCACTTTACCCAATGGGAACGCGAGAACACGCTCGACATCTGACGGGGTTCCTCGTCGCAATGTCACCCCCTTGCAGGCAACTGCGAGGGGGTTTTTGTCGGACCCGGCCACAGGGGCGATCACGCCCGCGCGTCGCCCTGCCGCCAATCGGGCACCTCGTTCACCAGCTTGTGTGCGCTGCGATGTAGCGTGGCGCGGAACCGTTCCACCGCCGGCCCCGCAAGGCCCACATCCCGCAACGCCCGGTCAAATGTCGCCAGCCACATGTCCACATCCGCCGCCCGGATCGGCACATGGGCGTGGATCTCGCGCAGGTTCATATGGCCGAACCGCTCCCGGTAATACGCCCGCCCGCCCAGGAAACCGCACAGGAACTCGAACTGTGCCTGCCTTGTGTGGCTCAGCCCGTGGCCCCGGAAATGCAGACGGTGCAGCGCATAGACCGCCGGATCGCGTTCCATCAGGTCATAGAACCGCTCGACAACCGCGCGCAGGGCGGGTTCGCCGCCGATCTCTTGCAGGGCGCTGGTCATGCCATCACGACCGTGGACGTTCCTTTTTCGGATCATACGCGGCCAGGTCGGCCCGGATCGTCGCGGGCAGGCGTTTCTGATGCCCGTCCAGCTTGCCGATCTCAAGCCGCGTGCCCGGTTCGGAATGCGCCACATCCACCCGCGCCAGCGCGATGTTGCGTCCCAACAGGGGCGAGCGGATCGATGACGTCACCTCGCCGATCTGCGCCCGGCCCACATGCACGCAATCGCCATGCCCAACCGCGACATTGCTGTCGATATCCAGGCCCACCAACTTGCGCGCCGGGGTTTCCTTGCGCCGGATCAGCGCGTCGCGCCCGATGAAATCATCCGGTTTGGTCTTGAGCGGCACAGTAAACCCTATGCCCGCTTCGAACGGGTCGGTCTGGTCCGAGAAATCATGCCCGGCAAAGATCAGCCCGGCCTCGATCCGCACCATGTCGAGCGCCTCGAATCCCAGCGGGGTGATGCCATGCCCCTGCCCCGCGTCCCACACGGCGTCGAACACCGCGCCCGCGTGTTTCGGGTGACAGAAGATCTCATAGCCCAGCTCGCCGGTATAACCCGTGCGGCTGACCACCACCGGAATGCCCTGATCGTCACCGATGCGCGCCGGCGCAAAGCGGAACCAGGCGAGCTCGTCGAAATTCGGCTGATGCGGCGCGGTCCAGATGATCTTGCGCAACAACTCGCGGCTTTCGGGCCCCTGCACGGCGATATTGTGCTGCATGTCGGTGGACGAACGGATCAGCACCCGAAGGCCCAGCTCCTCGGCCTTGTCGCGGATCCATTCGCCGCCATAATCCGACCCGCCAATCCAGCGGAAATTGTCCTTGCCCAACCGGAACACGGTGCCGTCATCAACCATGCCGCCATGGGGATAACACATGGCGGTATAAACCACGCCGCCCACCGGCAGGGTCTTCATGTTGCGGGTAAAAACATATTGGCACAACGCCTCGCTGTCGGGTCCGGTGATCTCGAACTTGCGCAGCGGGCTGAGATCGGTCACGACGACCTTCTGGCGGCAGGCATGATATTCCTCGATCGGCCCGGCGGTGGACATGCAATTGGCCAGCCAGAAACCGTTATATTCGATGAAATTGTCGGTGAACCGGTCGAACCGGTCATGAAAGCCTGTCTGTTTGGTCATTTTGGGGTCCGCATCTGGGGTGGGCCGGTACGCCACGGCGCGTTGAAAGGTCTCGTTGCCGCTATAGGTGCGCACATGGATGTCGGTCGGGTTCCAGCCGTTTGCCGCCGAGGTGTCGTCGGGGCAGGCCGAGCTGACACAGACCAGATCGGTCAGCGCGCGCAACAGCACGTAATCGCCGGGGCGCGACCACGGTTCGTCGGAATACATCACGCCATGTTCATCCAGCCCGGTGTTGAAGAAGAAATTGATCGCCATCCAGCCCTTGCGCCCACCCACCCCATGCGGTGCCAGCGCGGCGTTGAAATTGTCGGAACAGTTCACGTGCCCGGGATAGCCGATGTCGTCATAATATTTCGCGGAACAGGCCAGCGCAAAGGCATCGTGCCGCCCGCAGGTATCCTGGATCACCTCGACCAGCGGCAGCATGTCCTGGTCATAATATTTCGCATGCAGCCCCGGCATCGGATAGGCATGTTCCATCAGCGTCCGGGTGGTGGTCACGTCCAGCGCGTGTTCGATCCCCTTGTCGAGCTTGCGCGCGGAAAAGCATTGGAAATCGGTACATTGCCGCCCGTCCACGTCAAGGATCTGGATATAGTCCCCGGCCTTGACGAAATAGGCTTGGGCCGTGGCGGAATGTACGCGGACATCGGCAACCGGATCGGCCAGCGGATCGGGCAGCTCGAACCGGGGGAGCCGCTTGATGGTCGCGCGGCGGATATGGACGGTCAGCGGCGTCGCCGTGTCCTGCGCCTCGAAATCCATGATCCCGCCCGGGGCCGCGATGATCGCGATCCCCTCTGCGGTGGCGGTGAACCGTTCGGTGGTGCGCGCCGGCGTCGTGCCTTCAAACAACTGCACCGCCCGCGCCCGGGCGAGATCGAGCCCGCGCGCCCGAAGCCCCATCCGCAGGCCGCGCAGCGACTGATCGGACGAGGCCAGCAGCGCCTTCAGCCCCGCGGCATCGCCCCCGCCATTGGCCCCGATCAGCCCCGGATCGAAACTGCCGTCCGGGCGGACACAGACCAGTTCACACACCTGGCCCCCTTCGGTGTTCTCGATTTCAAGACGATCACCGGCCTCAAGCCGGACCAGGATCGCGCCACAGCCCTCGACCACGTAGCGCTCGGTGCCCGGCGGCATGGAAAAGACCCGTGGCTCGATCAATCCGCTGGGGCGCGGCGGGCCCGGAACCACGGCGGGATAGTTGCCATCAAGCATGTTCTCTCCTTCCGGCATTTGCCTTTACGGAAAAAAATATTAATACTGAGAATATAGAGCCGTTTGCAATCGCGCAAGCGATCCGTTCGAAAATCTCATCCTGACGAGGGACGTTTAATGAACACGCTGTTTCTGGGGCTGGTGGCCGCGTTTTGCTGGGGTCTGCACGATATCGCGATCCGGTATCTCAGCAAGACGGTGCCGCTGCTCGGGGCCTTGCTGGTGGTGCTGCTGACCGCACTGGCGTTTCAATGCGGGGTGATTCTGGTCAATGGTGCCACGATGTTGCCCTCGGGGGTGGCCCTGTGGCTGTCGGTCGGGGCCGGGGTGGCGTTCCTGATGGCCAGCCTCGGGCTCTATTTCGCCTTTGAACGCGGGCCGGTGCGGCTGGTCAGCCCGATCATCGGGGCCTATCCGATCCTGTCGCTGGCCTATGCCGTGCTGGATGGGTCGCGGGTGACGGCGGACCAGATCGCCGCCGTTCTGGTGATCGTCTGCGCCGTGGGGCTGGTGGCGATGCTGTCCGATCCGGCGGCCGACGATATGCCCCCGCGCGGGCCGACCATCGCGCTATCGGTGCTCTCGGCCATCGGCTTTGCCAGCACCTTCAAGCTCGGCCAGATGGCGGCGGAACATGGCGGCGAATGGCAGAGCACCTTTGCCACGCGCGCCATCGCGCTGGCCGGTCTCTGTGCCCTGCTGATCCTGCTGCGCCCCGACCTGCGGATCGGGCGGCGGGCCTTGGTGCCGCTGGTCACGATGGGGGTGCTGGACGGTATTGCCCTGCTCGCGGTGATATCCGCGGGGGGTCTCGATCACCCGGAATTCGCCGCCGTCGCGGCCTCGATGTTCGGCCTGTTCACCATCCTGCTGGCGCGGGTGTTCCTCGGGGAAAAGATGGGGGCGGCGCAATGGGCCGGTTGCGTCGTGGCATTCCTGGGCATCGGCTATCTGACCCTGTGACCGGGCGGCGGATCAGCTGCGCCAGCCCGCCGCCACCTGCCGCGCATGGGCGCGCATGGCGTTGCGCATCAGGATCGCCACCGTCACCGGGCCAACACCGCCGGGCACCGGCGTGATCCAGCCGGCGACGTCCTTGACCGCATCGGTGTCCACGTCCCCCACGATCTCGGTCGTCCCATCTGGCTTGACGATCTGGTTGATGCCGATATCGATCACCGCGGCCCCCGGCTTGACCATATCCGCCCCGATCAGGTGCGGCTTGCCCACCGCCACCACGATCACGTCGGCGCGGCGTGAATGCATGGCGACCGAGCGGGTCAGGTGATGGCAAACCGTCACCGTCGCGCCCTCGGCCATCAGCATCATCGCCGCCGGTTTGCCGACGATCTCGGAATGACCGACCATCACCACCTCGAGCCCCTGCATCCTGAGCCCGGTCTCGCGGATCAGCTCGACCGCGGCGGCGGCGGTACAGGGGGCCATGGCCACGTCATTGTAGACGATGTTGCCGATCGAGGCCGGGTTCATGCCTTCGACATCCTTGAGCGGATGGATCGCCGATTGCAGCGAGCGGACATTGATGTGATCGGGCACCGGCCGTTGCAGGATGATGCCCAGAACCTCCGGGTCGTCATTCATCGCCTGGATCCGCGCCTTGCAGTCTTCCTGGCTGACCGCGCCGCCCCAGAATTCCTGGTCAAAGGGCAGCCCGGCAGCAGCGGCGGCCCGCGCCTGGTTGCGCACATAGACCGCCACTTCAGGCACCTCGCCGATGGAAATCGACACCAGCTTGCCAATCCGCCCCGCCGACCGGGTCAGCGCGCGCACCTCGGAGAGGATGCGCTCCTTGACCGGTTTGCCAGGCAGCAACCGAGGGTCGGGTGTCATGCGGTGAGTCCGTTTGGCTCTGGTAGGTTGTTTGCGCGGCAGCAGGCTGTGAGGGTGTTTGCCAGGAGGCAGGCGATGGTCATGGGGCCGACGCCGCCGGGGACGGGGGTGATGGCGCCGGCGACGGCGGCGCAGCTTTCGTAGTGGCAATCGCCGACCAGCCGGGTTTTGACGCTGCCGTCGGCATTGGTGCCTTTTTCCGGCGCGTCGATGCGGTTGATGCCCACGTCGATCACCGTGGCGCCCGGCTTGATCCAGTCGCCCGGCACCATTTCCGGGCGGCCGACGGCGGCGACCACGATATCGGCGCGGCGCACCACTTCGGGCAGGTCCCGGGTGCGCGAATGCGCGATGGTTACGGTACAACTGTCGCCCAGCAGCAATTGCGCCATCGGCTTGCCGACGATGTTGCTGCGCCCCAGCACCACCGCGTTCATGCCCGACAGCGACCCGTGCTGCTCGCGCAGCATCATCAGGCACCCCAGCGGCGTGCAGGGCACCATCGATTTCTGCCCGGTGCCCAGCAGGCCGACGTTGGAAATATGGAACCCGTCCGCATCCTTGGCCGGGTTGATGGCGTTGATCACCAGGTCGGAATTCATGTGGCCGGGCAGCGGCAGCTGGACCAGGATGCCATGCACCCGGGGGTCGGTGTTCAGCGTCTCGATCAGGGCGAGCAGGTCGGCCTCGGAGGTGTCGGCCCCGAGCTTGTGCTCGAAGCTGGCCATGCCGACCTCGACCGTCATCTTGCCCTTGGAGCGCACATAGACCTGCGACGCCGGGTCCTCGCCAACCAGCACCACGGCAAGGCCGGGGATGATGTCATGCTCGGCCTTCAGGCGGGCAACCTGTTCGGCAACCCTGGTGCGCACAGTTGCTGCAAAGGCTTTTCCGTCGATGATCTGGGCAGTCATGGTGTCGGTCCTAAATGTCGGTGTCAGGTCGGTTTCCTTGATCCCGGGCGCGCCGTCAATGCGCGCCCGGGCCGATTGGCTGCGCGTCCGCGCTCAGAACAGGCCTTCGATCTGGCCGGCGTCGTTCAGGCGGATATTCTCGGCCGAGGGCACCCGCGGCAGGCCCGGCATGGTCATGATCTCGCCACAGACCACGACGATGAACCCGGCCCCCGCCGACAGCCGCACCTCGCGCACCGGCACCGAATGGCCGGTGGGCGCGCCGCGCAGGTTCGGATCGGTCGAGAAGGAATATTGCGTTTTTGCCATGCAGACCGGCAGGTTGCCGTATCCCTGCTCTTCCCAGAGCTTGAGCTGGTCGCGGATCTTCTTGTCCATCAACGCCTCGTCGGCGCGGTAGATACGCTTGCAGATGGTCTGGATCTTGTCCGCCAGCGGCATGTCGTCGGGATAGATCGGCGCGAAATTCGCCTGCCCGGCCTCGGCCACGGCAACCACCTTGCGCGCGAGATCGGCAGAGCCTTCCGAGCCCAGCTCCCAGTGACGGCTCAGCACCGCCTCGGCGCCATGCGACCTGGCATAGTCCCGGATCGCCTCGACCTCGGCATCGGTGTCGGTGACGAAATGGTTGATCGCCACCACCACCGGCACGCC
>NZ_JBNAFZ010000032.1:0-18290 GCF_049800935.1 Microbulbifer sp. S227A
CTCACACCCTCCTGATGCGGAGTTTGGTTTTGAGGTCTGTGCGGCAGAAGGCGTGGAGGAAGCAGGTTTGTTCCGAGATGTCGAGCATTTCGCGGGCGGTGTCGTCGGATTCGGAGGTTTCCAGGTAGACATGGGTTTCGATCGGGTCGGTCTCGCCGGCCTTGCCGGTGCCGCCGGACGCGCCGCCGAGGCTGAAATGCGTGTCCTGCACGATGCGGTAATCCGGCAGGTCGAGCTTGAGCATCGACACGAACCGCCCGAACTGGGTCATGAAACAAAACCCGATCCCCGCCGAAATCAGCGTGTTGGCGTCGGGCGCGCGGCCGTCCTCGGAGGACAGGAAGCGGAACGAGGTGCCGTAGGGCGAATATTGCATCTGCTGGATCTCCTTGATCCCGTCCGCGCGCAACTCTGCCACCGCCCCGATATTGAGCCGCCGGTCCTGCTCGTCCGCGAGGCTGCCCGCCGAACCCGAAGTGCCCAGAACCACGTCTTTTTTCGGCGTCGGGCCAACCGGTTCCATCAGCGCCAGATCGCCCGGTTCGGCTTGCGATTTCGCGAAATGGTTGCCCGGATCGGGGAACAGCGCGGCGTCCAGCTCGGCCACCTTGGCGGTCGCCAGCGCGCTGCCGTTCTTGCCCAGCTTGAACAGGCTCTCGAGCTGGCCGCGCATCAACCCGTTCAGCGGCGAGGCATAGGTCGCATCCAGCAGGAACTGGTACAGCGCCTTGTCGTCCAGGTCGCAATCGATCTCGACCTGCAGATCGATATTCTCGGCGCCACCCACCATGGTGCGCTTGGGCATCGAGCCCTTCATCGTATAGTAATTATCCTGGATCAACCTGAGCTTGCGAATCTCGACACCCCGGATTTCCGCCAGCGCGGTGATCTCGTTCATGAAGCTCGCGACCATGCCGCTCGACAGAAAGGCCAGCGGACAGGGTGCCGCGTCATGCCCGTTCAGATAGGGCCCCTCGTCCGAGACCAGCCGCCAGGTCACACCGGTCCGCGCCGAACGCACCAGCGCCTCTTTCTGAAACCCGCTCAGCGACCGCACCCAGCTGCGCAACGCATCCCCCTTGCGGTTCTGCGGCGCATCAATCGACACATCATCCGCATTCGACACACGAAAAAACGCCGGCAACGCACTGCCACGGATCAGGTCTTCTCCAAGCTTCGACATCGGGTCTCTCCTAGGCTGCCGCTCGTACCGAGCGGGAATAAGGGTGGGGAAAAAGGGCAGGGCGCGCCGGGTGGGACCGGCAGGCACTGGCGTCAGAGGCCATGGATGTTGGACAGGATATGCCCGGACATGCCGCCATCCACGGTGAGGTTCGCGCCGCGAAACCACTTGGCCTCCTTGCCGAGCGCAAAGGCCACCACCGGCGCGACATCCTGCGGCGTGCCGGCGCGATCCATTACCTTCATGTCCTCTTCGGCGCGGTCGCCAAGCGTCTGGACGAAATCGCCCAGGATCGGGGTGTCGACCGGGCCGGGGCTGATGCAGTTCATGGTGATGTCGCGCGCCCGCCAGGTCCAGCGGTTCTGCATGGTCCAGACCACCAGCGCCTCCTTGCCCAGGAAATACGAGCGCCCGCCCTCGGCGGCGTTCAGCCCCTGATCCTCGCAGAATGCCTCGATGTCATCCCCGAGCGACAGCGCCAGCGCCGCCTTGACCTGCTCCAGCGCCCCGGCCCAGCCAAACCCGGCAAGCGACGCCAGGTTCGCGATGGATGCGCCATCCGCCAGTTTCGGGATCAGCCCCAGCGTCAGCCGTTGCAACCCAAAGAGATTGACCCTGAGAACCGTGCCTGCCGGCAGCGTCGGCGGCACACCGGCGATATTGGCCAGCCCGTCAATACCCGAGGGAAGCGCCGCGATCAGGGCGTCAATCGCCGCGGGATCGCTCAGATCGACCTGGTGGAACCGGTCGACCCCGGCTGCCGGGTTGCGATCGACGCCGATCACGGTCGCGCCCGCACCCCTGAGGATGCGCGCGGTTTCCGCCCCGATGCCCGATGCGGCCCCGGTGACGACATAGGTCTTTCCCTTGTGCATAAGAATATTCTCCCGTGGGGTTTCGGATTGCGGCGCGGCCAGCGGCCTAGAGCGTCTCCACAAAGCCGGTCAGGCTGGCGGTCGCGAAATCGAGCACGCCCTGGTTTGTAAAACTGCCGTTTTCGACGGATTGCACGGCATGCGGCACGATCACCTCGGGGCCGGAATGCACCCGCGCCAACATGCCGTTCAGCACGTATTTCAGATGCGATTGCGCCCGCACGCCACCGGTCGCGCCGGCGGAAACGGTGATGACAAAGGCCGGCTTGCCCCGGAAACAGGATTGCATCGCCGGGCGTGACGCCCAGTCGATCGCATTCTTGAGCGGCCCGGGAATGCTGTAATTGTACTCCGGGGTGACAAAAACCAGCCCGTCGGCCCCGCCGATGTCGTCAATCAGCCGCTTGACCGCGGCACCGCCCTCGATATCCGAGTTGAAATGCGGAATCGCGTCGATTTCGGCAAAGCCGCTGACGCAGGTGCCCTGCACCGCCTGCGCCAGCGCATTGGCCAGCGCCCGCGAGGACGAGCCCTTGCGCAGGCTTCCGCACAGGAACAAAAGGTTTTTCATCATGTGGTCTCCATCCTGGCCAGTACGAAATCATATTCCACGTCGAAAAAGCGCCCGGTGAATCCATGGCGGGCAGCTTCGGCCGGATCATCGACCGGCTTGAACTCGGCCATCAGGCTTTCCTTGACCCCGAACACACAATCCGAGTGGATATACCGGTCGTCCGGATCAAAGATGTGGGTCGTGAGCTTCTGGTATCCGTCCAGCGACACGAGATAGTGGAAATGCGCCGGCCGATAGGGGTGGCGACCAAGATGCCCCAGCAACTGGCCGACCGGGCCGTCATCGGGGATCGGATAGAATTTCGGCTTGACCGCCCGGAACCAGTATCGCCCGTCGGCTCCGGTGGTGAATACGCCGCGCAGGTTGAACTCGGGCTGAATGCCCTGTTGCTGCACGTCGTAAAACCCTTCGTCATTGGCTTCCCAGACATCCAACCGCACGCCTTCGAGCGGATTGCCGTCAGTGTCGCGTACCACCCCGTGCACGAACATCGGCTCGCCCTTTTGATCGAGACAGATATTGTCCCCCATCTCGCGCTCGGGCGCGCCGTCGACGTGAAACGGGCCAAGAACCGTGTTCTCGGTGGCCCCCGAGGGACGGCGGCTGCGGATCGCGTCGGCCAGCATCGAAACCCCGAGAATGTCCGACAGCAGGATGAATTCCTGGCGCGTGTCGTCGCATATCTGGCCGGTCCGGGTCAGGAACATGATGGCCTGCATCCATTCCTCTTCGGTGGGTTCGATTTCCCGGACCGCCTCGTGCAGCTTGCGGGTGATGACCTCCATCACCTCTTGCAGGCGCGGATTGCCTGCGTTCCTGTTGCGGGCGGTGACCACCTCGACCGAGTTTTCCTCGGTGAAATAACCCGATTCGTGTTCCTGCATTGTCTTCTCCTCCGGCGTTGACCCTCAGCAGCCGCCGCGCGGCGGCTCCGCCCCGTCGAACGCGTCCTGCAACATGGCGCGCAAACCGTCGCGGTCGATCTGGCGCGGATTCCAATAGGGGTTGCCCGAAGCGATATCCGCCGCCCGATCCAGATCCGCCTGCCGGAATCCCAGCTGTTGCAGGCTGGTCGGCGCCCCGAGGGACTTGCAGTAACCGAACAGGCCGGGTCCGGGTTCATCGCCGAAAATCTGGCTGATCGGCTCCAGCTGATCGGGCACGGCGCGGGCATTGAACCCCACCGTATGCGGCAACATGACCGCGTGGGTCTCGGCATGGGGCATGTTGAACGAGCCGCCAAGCGTGTGGCAAATCTTGTGATGCAGCGCCATGCCCACCTGTCCGAGCACCGTGCCGCACAACCATGCCCCGTATAGCGCACTGTCACGGCCCGCCGGAGCGGCCGGATCATCGGCAATCCGCCGCAGCCCCGATTTCATCGCGGCAATCCCCTCGACGGCGAGCATGGATGACACCGGGTTGCGGTCTTGGGCATAAAGCGCCTCTGCCGCATGGGCCATCGCGTTCAGCCCGCTCACCACGCTCATGCCCAGGGGCAGCGTATCGCTCAGCGCCGGGTCATAGATCACCGCCGAGGGCAATACGCGATTGTCCTTAAGCGTTGTTTTCAAACCCTTTTCGGTCTGCCCCAGGATGGGCGTCACCTCGGAGCCCGCATAAGTTGTCGGCACCGCGATCAGCGTCATGTCGCTGCGATAGGCGAGCGCCTTGCCAAGGCCGGTCGTCGACCCGCCGCCAAGCGCGATCAGGCAATCGGCCTTTACCTCGCGGCAATAGGCCAGCGCCGTTTCAGTGACGTCCACGGGGGTGTGCATCACGGCGCCAGCGTAAAGCCCGGCCGCGAGAGGGCCAAGAGCGTCGGCCAGATCCTGCGCCGATTGTCGTTGCGGTTCGGTGGCCAGGACCACCGCTCGCTTGCAGCCCAGGTCAGACATGACCTCGCCGGTCCGGGACAGCATCCCACGACCGAATTCGATCCGCGCAGCCCCCGCCTTGTATGAAAAACGATCCATCGATTCCTCCGCATCACCAGCCTTAATGCATCCATATTTGGTTTCCAAGCAAAATACTGCGGCCTTTGTTCGTGTTATGGATGCATAAAGGATTGACAGAATCCAAAATGCCCGCAACATCTTCAACATTCGCTGATGTGCTCATAGAATGGATTCGTAATTGCAACGCAGCAGCAGGAGTTCGCGGATGTCAGAGGCCGAGAGCAGGGTTCAGTCAGATCTGAGGAAGATGATCCTGGAGGGGGAGATCGGAGCCGGTGAGAAAATTTCAGAGGTCAGTGTCGCACAATTGCTGGGGGTGTCGCGCACCCCTGCCAAGCTTGCGCTGGCGCGGCTTGAAATGACCGGCCTGATCGAAAAGCGCGCGGGGCGCGGGTATGTCGTCTGCGAGGTCAACATCAAGGACGTGGAAAAGATCCTGATCGTGCGCGGCGCGCTGGAAGGATCGGCGGCGGGCTACATGGCGAATTTCGGCGTGCCCGACGAGGCGCGTTGGGCGTTCACCGAATCCCTGCGCATGACCAGCGAGATCATCGCCAAGGGCCACGCCGTGATGCGGGATGTCGAAACCTATCAGGAAGCGAACACCCTGTTTCACACCACCATCATGGAACGCTGTGGCAATGAATATGTCATGAAATCCTATGAACGCCTGCGCCATCTGCCGCTGGCGGAGCTGGGGGCCGTGGCACCCAATACCGACCGTCTGGAGGGCGAGTTCCTGCGGATGTCGATCGGGCATGCCCAGCACGCCGTGGTGCATGACGCGATCCTGCGCGGCGACGCGATGCGCGCGGAAATGGTGATGCGCGAACACTCGAATGCAACATTGGATTATGCGCGGCTCTTCGTGGGCAGGAATGTCGATGCGCATATCCCCTCATTGAAACTTGGCGCCGCCGGATAGCGCGTGCATCCGCGGCGCCGACCCATGAAAGGAACGAACGCTTTGTCACTGGATAAACTCGAAAATCAGCAGGGCCGGGCGGGTCGCGACTATGGCAAGGGCCTGTATATCGGTGGCGAATGGCTGGCGGCCCACGACAACAAGAGCTTTGATGTCCTGAACCCGGCCACCGGCGCGGTCTGGGGGCAGGTGCCGGATGCCGGGCGCCTGGATGCGCAGGCGGCAATCGCGGCGGCGGCCAGCGCCCAGCCGGCCTGGGCCGGGCTGACTTTTTACCAGCGCGGCGTATTGCTGGGCCGTGTCGCGGATGTGCTTGAACGCCGGCGCGATGAATTCATCGCGGCGCTGACCGCCGAATGTGGTGGCTGGGTGCGCAAGAGCAATTTCGAGATCACCTATGCGCCGACGGTCTATCGCGCCGCCGCCGCCGAAGCCTACCGGCAGGTGGGCGAGATGATGCCCTCGGATCACCACAAGGTCAGCATGGTCCAGCGCGTGCCGCTGGGGGTGGTGTCGGTGATCTCGCCCTGGAACGTTCCGCTGTTGCTGTCCAGTCGCGGACTGGGCGTGGCGCTGGCGATGGGCAACACGGTGGTGCTGAAACCGTCCGAGGAAACGCCGATCACCGGCGGGCTGATGCTGGCCGAGGTATTCGAAGAGGCGGGGATGCCGCCGGGTGTGCTGAACGTGGTGACCTGTTCGCGCGAACGCGTGGCCGAGGTTGGCGACGAGCTGGTGGTGAACCCGCTGATCAAGGCCATCAGCTTTACCGGCTCGACCGCCGTAGGCAAACAGATCGCCGCTACGGCGGGGGGGCTGCTCAAGAAAGCCTGTGTCGAGCTGGGCAGCAAGGATTCGCTCTTGGTGCTGGACGATGCCGACCTGGACCGGGCGGTCAGCGCCGCCCGCTTTGGGGCGTTTTTCCACCAGGGACAAATCTGCATGGCGACGGAAAAGATCATCGTCGACCGCAGCCGCGCGGATGAGTTCCTCGCGAAATTCATCATCGCCACCAAGGAACTGCGGGTCGGCGATCCAACCCGGCTGGAAAACCAGATCGGGCCGATCATCAACCGCAAACAGGCCGATGCCGTCGAACGCCACCTGGCCCGCGCCATTGAACAGGGTGTGACCGTGGAACATGGCGGGGGGCGCGACGGGTTGTTCTTTGAACCCACCGTGATCACCGGCGCGACGCCGCAGATGGCGATCTTTCATGACGAGGTCTTTGGCCCGGTTGCGAATATCATCACCGCCGACGACGAGGACCACGCCATCGCCCTGGCGAATGACAGCGAATACGGCCTGTCCGCATCGGTCATGACCCGCGACGAATCACGGGGATTGCGGGTGGCGGACCGCCTGGAAACCGGCATGGCGCATGTCAACGACACCACGATCTATGACGAACCCACGATCCCCTTTGGCGGTGTCAAGAACAGCGGCATGGGCCGCCACGGTGGCCGCTGGTCGGCCGAGACCTTTACCACCACGCGCTGGATGACCATCGAGCGCGGCGGCCGCAAGACGCCGTTCTGACGGCAGCCTCCACCAGTTCACGACAGGAAACACCTCATGGGAAAGGACGAGATTTTGGATCAAGGACTGCTCGATCGACTCGAACTCCGTCAGCTTATCGACAATTGGGCAATCTGGCGCGATGCCGGCATGTGGGACAAGTTCCGCACCGTCTGGCATGATGACGGGCGCATGATGGCCACCTGGACCCAGGGCACCGCCGACGAATTCATCGCCATGAACAAGGCGGGGTGGAAAAAGGGCGTGTCGATCCTGCATTTTCTTGGCGGCTTCAACGCCGAAATCCGGGGAAATCGCGCGATCACCCAGACCAAGATGACCATCTCGCAGCGCGACCAGGTGCATGGCGTGTCCTGCGACGTGGTCTGTACCGGCCGTTTCTATGATTTTCTCGAAAAGCGCGACGGAGCCTGGGGCATGTGCCTGCGCCAGCCGATCTATGAAAAGGACCGGCTCGACAAGGTGAACGCGAATGACGTGCTCGAACTGGACCAAGCGCTGCTCGGGGAATTCCCCGTCGGCTATCGCCATCTGGCCTATATCCAGACCCAGATCGGATACGAGGTCGAACGCAACATGCCGGGCCTCAAGGGCGAACGGGTCGAAGAGCTCTATGCGGAAGGCCAGAAATGGCTGAACGGCGAGGCGATCAATTGGGCCGGAAACACCTGGGGATGAGCCGGCGCAACCGCGCGGCCCCCGGGGCATAATCCAATCAGGGAGGAAACCATGAAATCCAAAGGGAATACAACCGCGATAGCCGCGGCCTGTCTGGCGCTGCTTGCCGCGCCGGCGGCGGCGGACAAGATCAAGATGACCGCCGCATCCAGCCACCCCCCGGTGCTGCCCTGGGTCGACGTGCTGACGAACCACGTGGTCCCGGAGAGCAACGCCCGTCTCAGCGCGATGGGCAGCGACAACGAGATCATCTGGACCGAGGCCTATGCCGGGGCACTGTTCAACGCGTCCAACGCGCTGGAAGGGGTCGAGGCCGGGCTGGCCGATCTGGCGTGGGTCGGAACGATATTCGAGCCGGCCAAGCTGCCCTTGCAGAACGTGCATTTCTATGCGCCCTTCGTGGTGGGCGACGTGCACACGTTGACCGAGATCGGCAATGAGCTGCATGACACCGTGCCGGCGCTGAACGCGCAATGGGACAGGTACAACCAGAAATTCCTGGGCGCGATGGCGGATGGCTCATACCACCTGATCACCAACAAGCCGATCAACTCGATCGAGGATCTGCAAGGCATGAAGCTGCTGGCCGGCGGGGCGGTGGCCAACTGGTTGCAGGGCACCGGGGCGACGGCGGTGAACTCGTCCTTTCCGGAATTCTACAACAGCATCTCGACCGGTGTCGCCGATGGCGCGGTGATGACGATCAACGGGATGCTGCCCTTCAAGATTCACGAAGTCGCGCCCTATATCACACTTGTCGACATGGGCGGGCCGATCACCGGGGTGCTGACCGTGAACAACGACACCTGGGACAGCCTGCCGGGCGACGTGCAGGACACCTTGTCCGAACTGGGCCGCGAATACAGCGTCAAGGTGGCCGACACGGTCGCCGCCCGCGAGGAAAAATTCCTCGCCACGATGCAGGAGCAGGGGGCCAACGTGTCGACCCTGAGCGCCGAAGAGCGCGCGAAATGGGCCGCCAACCTGCCGGATCTGGCCGGTGACTGGGTCAGGCTGAACACCGATGCGGGCCTGCCCGCGGATGAGGTGCTCAGGGCGTTTCTTGACGGCGCGCGCAGCCGTGGCTTTGAGCCGCTGCGCGACTGGACACAGTAAGCAGCATCAGGCGCGACAGGAGAAACGCAATGGCCGAGATCACCCCGAAACCGGAGACGACCACTGGCGCGGGGCACGGCCCGGTCATTGCGCTGGCACACCGACTGGATGACGCGTTGCGACGCGTGACCGAAGCCATGAGCAGCATCGGAACCGTCTGGTTCTTTGCGCTGGTCATCCTGATCTGCGCCGAGGTGATCGCGCGCGAGTTCTTTCTGGCACCGATCCGGGGGGTGACCGAGCTGGCCGCCTATTCGATTGTCGGAGCCACCTTTCTGCAACTCTCGAACTCGCTCTATTCCGAACGCATGACCCGCGCCGATTTCCTGCTGTCGATCTTTGGCAAATGGTTCCCGGCGGGTCTTGCGGTGCTCGAGGTGATCATCTCGCTGATCGGGCTCTGGGCGATGATCATCCTGACCCAGGCGGCCTGGCCCAAGCTGGTGGAAACCTATGTCGAAGCCGAGATCGTCGGCATTCCGGGCGAGTTTTCCTTTCAGGTCTGGCCACTTCGCCTGTTGGTGGTGCTGGGCAGCGCGATGACCGCGCTTGCCTTTTTCGCCCGCGCCCTGCGCCGGATTGGGGCGGTCAACGCGCAACATGGCAAGGCCGGGCTGGTTGCGGTAGCGGTGACGCTGGTGGCGCTGGTCAGCCTCTGGTACGCGGTCTTTCCGGCGGTGATGGATGCCGGCCTGTCGAATTTTGCCATCGGGGCGATGATGCTGGCGGTGCTGTTCGTGGTGGTCCTGATGGGGGTACATATCGGCATCACCATGATGCTGATCGGGTTCCTTGGCCTGTGGTTGCTCAAGGGGCGCATCGCCTTTGGTTACTCCATGCTGGGCCTTGCGGGGAACGAATTCCTGGCGAATTACTACTTCAGCGCCGTACCGCTCTTTGTGCTGATGGGGCTGCTGGTCGCCGCGGCGGATATCGGACGCGAGACCTTTGCCGTCGCCAGCTGGCTCACCCGGCCGATCCGGGGCGGGCTTGGCATCGCAACAGTGGGGGCCAATGCGCTGTTCGCGGCGATCACCGGCTCGTCGGTGGCCTCGGCGACGGTGTTTGCCAAGGTGGCAACCCCGGAAATGATCCGCCATGGCTATAACCGGAAATTCTCGGTGGGCGTGGTGGCGGGCAGCTCGGTGCTCGGGATGCTGATCCCGCCCAGCCTGCTGTTGATTGTCTATGGCTTCCTGGCCGAGCAATCCGTGGGCTTTCTCTTTACCGCCGCGATCATTCCGGGGGTGATCCTGGCCATGGCGATGTCCGGACTGATCTGGTTCAGCGCAACCTTCCGCCCCGAGACCGTCTTTGACACACACCCGGATGCCGGTGATGTCGAGGAATTCGAGGGCATCGGCAAGGCGGCCATGTACCTCGCGCCGATCCTCGGGCTGATCGCGCTGGTTCTGGGGGGCATCTATGGCGGGCTGTTCACCCCGACCGAAGGCGGGGCCGTGGGGGCGGCGGGGGCGCTGCTCTATGCGCTGGCCCGTGGCCGGTTGCCGCTTGGCACGCTCTGGAGGGTGATGGTCGAAACCGGCCAGATCGCCACCACGGTGCTTTTCCTGATCCTGGCGGCGAACATCTTTACGATCATGCTGGCTTCGTCGGGTTTCGTGCAGAACATCAGCGGCATCATCAACGGTCTGAACCTGAACCTGTTCCAGTTCGCGGTCTGTTATGTCCTGCTGCTCGTCATCCTGGGGATGTTCCTTGAGTCGGTGTCGATCATGCTGATCATCGTTCCCATCGCGCTGCCCACGGCGCTGGCCCTGGGCGGGGACGCGATCTGGTTTGGTATCCTGACCGTCATCGCGGTCGAGATCGGCCTGCTGACCCCGCCCTTTGGCCTGTCCTGCTATGTGGTCGCCGCGACCCTGCGGGACATGGGGGTGCAGCTGGTGGATATCTTCAGGGGCGTGATGCCGTTCGTGCTGGTGATGTTCCTTGTCACCCTGTTGCTGATCGTCTTTCCGGTGCTGGGCTCGGTGACGCTGCAATAGCCGGTGAGCCGCCCTGCCGGATCGGCACCGCCAGCCCGTGGATCTGACTGGCGGTGCCGATCCCTATTGCAAGGCCTGCGCATCCGGGGGGGCCACGATCAGCCTGCGAGCGTTTCTGGTGTGAACCGTGCTTTCCAGGTGGAACTCCAGCAATGCCTCTGACAGGTTTTGCCTGATGTCGCCATATGCCGGGTCGTCCCAGACGTTCCTGCGCTCTCCCGGATCGGTGACGAGATCGAACAGCTGGCCCTGGGATGATCCCCTGAAGCGGACCAGCTTATGCGTTTCCGACCTGACCATGGTCAGATAGCTTGCCCCTGTCATGTTCACATCACCGGCCTGTTCACAGAAAACATGGCGGCGACCCGCGAATGGCCGCCCCTCCAGCGCCGGGTTGAGCGACATGGCTTCCAGCGCGCTGTCGGGCGTCACGCCGGCCCATTCGAGAATCGTCGGCCCCAGATCGAACAGCTGAACCATCTCGGAGATTCTGCGCCCGCCCGCAAACCGGCCCGGGGCCGAGATGATCATCGGCACGCGTGTCACCTCGTCATACGGGGCCCATTTCTGGCTCAGCCCGTGATCGCCCAGGTTGTCGCCGTGATCCGAAGTAAAGATCACGATGGTATTGTCCATGTTGCCGCGGGCCTGCAACGTATCGAGAATCCGCCCGACCTGGATGTCGATCATTTCGCAATTGGCATAATAGTAGGCACGCATTCGCCGCAATTCGTCGGCGGTCGGGTCCAGCTTCCACGCAACGCTGTCATGATCGACCTCGACATCATGTTCGCGCTTGTCGATCCATGGCTGCGCCAGCGCCTTCAGGTCTTCGTCCGATACATCGGGCAGGGGCACATCCCGCGCCATGTATTTCTCGGCCATTTCCGGCGTCGGATCATAGGGCGGATGCGGTCCGGGAAAGCCGACCACCAGGAACAGGGGTTTCTCGACGGGCTTGGTTTCCAGCCACCAGCACGCCGTGTCGCCGATGAAATTGTCCGACTGCAATGCCGCGGGAAGATCCCAGGTGAAGGCCCCAAGCCGGTCCTTGTAATCGGGGCGTTTGCGATATTCTTCGCGCTGCTGCTTTTTCAGACCGTGGCTGGCCAGCGCCTTGTCCCATTCGTCAAAGAACCAGCGGCCTTCCATGTAGCGGTCCTTGTTTTCGACCACGAACCGTTCATGAAACCCCGCCTTGGCATCATAGGGGATGGTGTGCATCTTGCCCACGTTCACACAATGATACCCCGCATTGGCCAGGTCCGACACCCAGGTGCGGCTCCATGGCTGGCCATTGGCCAGAACACCGTTGGTATGCGGATAATACCCGGTGAACAGGCTGGCGCGGCAGGGCACGCAGGATGGCGCGGTGACATGGCATTGATCAAAGCTGACACCCGTTTTCACCAGCCGGTCGATATTGGGTGTGTCCATATGCGCGGCACCAAGGGCGCGGATCGTGTCATAGCGCTGTTGGTCGGTGATGATGAAAACGATGTCAGGGGCAGTCGTCATTGCAGATCCTTCAAATCTTGAGTTCGTAAAAACGGTCGGCCAGCACATCCAGATGCGATTGCATTGCCGTGCGGGCCGCGTCGGCGGAGCGTCGCGAAAACGCCCGCAGGATGACCCTGTGGTCTTCGACCGACTGACGCCGGTTGGCGGGATGCCGGGTCTGATCGTACCAGAACGCCCACATGTCGCTTTCGCGCATACGCCAGAGCTGTGACACGAAACCCGACAGCACGTCATTGCCCGCCGCCTCGGCGACAAGCTCGTGAAACAGGGCATCGGCCGCGTCGAACGCGGCGATGTCGTCAATCGTTTCGGCCATCCGGTCATTGGCCTGCCGCATCCGCTCGAGCTGTGCCGGGGTGGCATTGCAGGCGGCCAGCGCCGCGGTTTCGGCCTCGACCAGGCGACGCGCCGCCAGCACCTCAGACGGGGCGACGGAATCCGGCTCGGGCAATTCGCTGCGCCCGCGAACGGATTCGTCAAGAACATAGACCCCCGCTCCGACCTTGATCTCGATGTAGCGCATGATCTCCAGCGCCAGCAAAGCCTCGCGCACCGTGGTCCGGCTGACGTCAAGCGTCTGGGCCAGTTCGCGTTCCGGTGGCAGACGCGCGCCGGCGGCATAGCGGCCGTTCTGGATCTCGGCGGCCAGTTGGCGGGCGATCTGCAAATACCGGCGACTGCCGGTGGGAAGGTCCAGCGGGTTCAAGGTGTCTTCTCCGTTGCTGCGGTGGCGCGCCGGGCAATCCGGGTGGCGACATAGGGCCAGGCAACCGTCAGGATTGCGAGCGCGAGAAACAGCAGGGCATAGGGACGTTCGAGGATCTCGACGACATTGCCGTCCGACATCATCAGCGACGCGCGCAGCTGTTCCTCGGCAATCGGGCTGAGCACAAAGCCGATCACGAAGGGGCCAAGCGGAACCCGGCAATATTCCAGCCCCAGACCGACCACGCCAAAGGCAACCATGACCCAGACGTCGGCAAAGCTCGAATTCACCGCGTAGGATCCGGTGACGCAGAACACCAGGATCACCGCCATCATCCCCGAGCGCGGCAATCGCACGATCTGAGCGATATAGCGGACCGTTCCCCACATCAGCATCAGCATCAGCACATTGGCCACCAGGTAGGCCGCAATGATCCCATATGCGATCTGGGGCGCGCTCTGGAACAGCAGCGGGCCCGGTTGCAGATTGTGGATCGTCAGGGCTCCGATCAGGATCGCTTCGGTCACGCTGCCGGGGATGCCCATCGTGATCAGCGGAATGAGCGCGCCGCCGATCGACGCATTGTTGGCGCTTTCGGCCGCGATCACCCCCGGCTCATGCCCGGTGCCGAATTTGCCGGGTTCCTTGGACATTTGCTTTTCCGTCGAATAGGACATCAACGCCGCGATATTGGCCCCGATACCGGGCAGCAGGCCGATCCAGGTTCCGATCACCGACCCGCGCAGCAGTTTGCCCACATAACGCATATCGCTGCGATAGATCGGCAGGCGGTTCTTGGGGATCGCCATGGCCGTTCCGCCCTGCGCCGTGGCGGCGTCGCGCAGGATCTGGCTGATTGCAAAGGCCCCGATCAGCACCGGCAACAGGCCGAACCCCGACAACAATGTCGACGATCCGAATGTCAGCCGTTCCTGCCCGATCGAACTGTCAATTCCGGGCAGGGCAAAGGCCATCCCAAGCGCTGCCGCCATCAGGCCCTTGGTCATCGAAGCCTGCGACAGCACGGCCAGCATCACCAACGCCATCAGCACCAGTGTAAAATACTCCCACGGGCCGAATTGCAGCGCAAACCGAGCCAGCGCCGGAGACATCCCCGCGAGAAACCCCCACGAGACGATGCCGCCGAACACCGAGGCCATGATTCCCAATGCCAGCGCCCGCTCGGCCTTGCCCTGCATCGCCATCGGATAGCCATCAAAGGTCGTCACGATCGAGGCCGGCGTGCCCGGCATCCGCAGCAGGATCGCGGTGATCAGGCCACCCGAGATGCCACCGACATATTCGCCAATCAGCAATGTCACCGCGCTGACCGGCTCCATATGAAATGTCAGGGGCAGCGTCAGCGCAATCAGCATCGAAGCGGTCAGCCCCGGAATCGCGCCGACCACGATCCCGAGCGCGGTTCCGACAAACAGGAACAGCAGGTTCTGCCATTCAAGAAGCAGCAGGAAGGCATCGAGCATCGGCTATCCGATCGTGATATAGAGAAAGCGGCTGAGGATCGTCGAGATCGCCAGCGACAGCACCAGCCCGACCCCCGCGAACACGGCACAGTTCAGCCAGCTCCTGGCGCCGATGCTCAGCCCGACCGCCACGACAAAGACCGTAGTTGCCGGGACAAACGGCGCGCGCAGCACGTCCAGCGCAAAGACATAGGCAACAAGGGCCGCCAGCACCGCCAGCCCCTTGCGCGGGTCCGTGTTGTGGGCCTCAAGCTCCGGCACCTGCCAGCCCCGGCGTAACCGCATGATGGATCGCACCGCGAGGATCCCCGCAAACAGCAGCAGCAACACCCCAAGTATCCGCGGAAGCGCCGCCGATCCCAGCGGCTCGAACCGCGGAGGCGGCAGCTTTGCCGCGCCGACGAACAACACCACCGCCCCCGCCGTCACCAGCAGGGACAGGGCCAGATCGGCAACGCAACGGCGCTTGGCTTCTGTCATCGGTTTTCCTCCGCCGCCAGGTCCGGCCTAGTTGATCGTCGCCGCGATGGCCTTGAGCGCGTCAAGCTGTTTGCGCGCGTCCTCCATCGCCTCGGGGCCCGGGGTCCAATAGGGCTGCAACGTGTTGTTTTCAAAGTATTCGATGATCTCGGGGTCCATGATCGCCTGCTCCAGAGCCGCCGCCAGCGCCGCGACATTTTCATCCGGGGTCGATGCCGGTGCCAGCCACCAGTTGGGGTTCGCCCAGGACACGTCATAGCCCAACTCCAGCGCCGTCGGCACATCCGGCAGATCCGGCAGACGCTCGCGGCCGAAATAGACCAGCGGGCGCAGCCCATCGCCCTGCGCCAGGTATTCGGATGCCGCAAACAGCGCGATGTCGGCATTGCCACCCAGGATCAGCCGCAGGCGGTCCGCCCCCGAATTGGCGGTGACATAGCGCGTCTCGAACCCGGCTTCGCTGGCCAGCATCGCGCCGACGAAATGCGGAATGGTGCCAATGCCGACCGCTTCGACCAGGCTGCGCGGATCGGCCTTCAGATGTGCGATCAGGTCCTCCATGGTCTGGAAGTCACTGTCCGCGCTGACCACCCAGACCGGGCTGCCGCCGCCGGTATAGCCGATGGATTTGAAGTCATCGAGGTCAAAGTCGCCAAGCTCCATCGCCATCGCGATCAGCGACTGGTGGTGCCAATGCATGATCGTATGGCCCGCGTCATCGCCACGCTGCATCCGGCTGACGGCGTTCGCACCGGCTCCGCCATCTGCGTTCACCACCGCCATCGGCTGGGAAAGCCAGCCTTGCTGCTGAATTTTCTCGCCCATGAGCCGCGCCACCACATCGGTCCGACCACCCGGCTTGAAGGGCACAATGACCTCGATCGGCTTGCTCGGAAAGTCCTGCGCCGCCACCGGGGCCAAACCGATTGGTCCAACCGGAAGGGCCAGCGCAAGCGCTCCAACCCAAGCCGCCAAGGTCATTCCGCGTGAAAATCTTATCATTATGGGCCTCCCCCCATTGCATGAGACTTTGTTTCGCTATATTGGACCAACCAATACGACCAAATCTTAAAACTGTCTAGACCAATTATGCCCTGACCCAGACATGAGCGACCCGCGCCCCAATATCGTCCTTGTCATGACCGACCAACATGCCGCCCGCGTCCTTGGCGCTTCGGGCGACCGGTTTGCGCAAACCCCCGCGCTGGATGCGCTGGCCGCAAGGGGCACGCGCTTTGAAAACTGCTATTGTCCTTCGCCGCTCTGCGTGCCGTCACGCATGGCTTTTCTGACCGGGCTGGAGCCGCATGTCTCCGGAGTCCTGGGCAATGATGATTACCTGCGCTCCGACATTCCCACCATCGCCCACGCCATGGGGGCAGCGGGATATGAGTGCCGGCTGATCGGGCGCATGCATTTCTATGGCCCCGATCAGCATCACGGCTTTGCCAGCCGGCCCATCGGCGACATCGGTCCCAGCTGGCCGGGCTCGGGCGCACCGGATATCGGGCCGCTGACCTCTGCACGGGGAAATCGCGGCCCGGAGCTTGAGGGCTCGGGGCGTGGCGAAACGTCGTATCAGGCCTATGACCACGCGGTGACCGATCATGCTGAGCGCGAAATCAACGACCTCATCCGCCAACGCGACAGCACGGGTCGGCCGTTCTTTGCCCTGGTCAGCCTGTTCTGCCCACATCCGCCCTATATCGCGCAGCCCGAGGATTACGATTCTGTAGTTCAAACCGGCGTGCCGCCCGTTCGCCTGCCGCCCCCGGCGCATCGCCATCCCGCCCTGGCCGAATGGGCCGCTGCCGGCGGGGTCGATGCCGTTTCAGCCTCGGCCATCGGCAAAAGCCGCGCCGCCTATTATGCGCTGGTGCGCATGATCGACCGGCTGGCGGGGCGCGTCCTGGCCACGATTGCCGACCGCACCGACACCGTCGCAATCTATACGTCGGATCACGGCGAAGCCCTGGGCGAGCGGGGCCTGTGGTGGAAGAGCACCTTCCACGAGGAAAGCGTCAAGGTGCCGTTGATCATTTCCGGCGGCGGGTTCGGGCAGGCCGCGGTCGACCAACGCGTGACCAGCCTGATGGACCTTTCTGCCACGCTGCTCGGGCTGTCACATGCGCGGAATTTGCCCGGTCACACCGGACGCGACCTGCGCGACGGTGCCACTTGGCCGGATCAATGCATGTCCAGCTATTACGGTGGCCTGATGAATATCCGCACCACGAATGTGCGGCACCGCATGATCCGCCAGGGCCGCTACAAGCTGTGCTGGTACGACGGTCATGACCCACAGCTGTTCGACCTGTGGCAAGACCCGGACGAGTTGAACGACATCGCCGGCCAAGAAACCGAAATTCTCGCCACCCTGACGCAAGATGTGCTTGCAGGCTGGTCACCGGACGTCATCCGCAGGACGCAACAGGTCTCACAGGCCCGCACGAACCTGATCCGCGACTGGGTCGCGCGCTGTACACCGGATGAGCCAACCCGATGGCACGACCCAAACCCAGAGCGCAACAAGTTGCAATGAAGCGAAACCCGAGGAGCTTAGAGACAATCTCTTCGGGCTCTTCTAGTACTACAGTTGCGCATTGATGCGCAACTTCCGATGAGCGATGGCAGCGATCGCTTGGTGTTCTCGCCGCCATCGTGACCAGTCCCAGACAAAGGCGAAGGTCAATATCGGGCGCGGCAGGAGGCGGGCGATCAGGTAGCGAATTTCCGCTGTGGTCAACGTGTTTCGGAGCCGTTTGATTATGCTGCTGCCGGTTGGCTCCGCGGACCCGTTTTGTTCGGTTTGCTGAAGGCCGTGCGGCGCTGAGGCGTGCGAGGAGCGCGGCGGCGGCCATCACCAGGCTCATATGTCGATGCCAACCGTGCCAAGAGCGCGCCTCGCAATGATTGAGACCGAGATCATCTTTGGCGCGCAGTAAGCATTCCTCGATGGTCCAGCGCGGCCTTGCTGCCTAAATCAGTTTCTGAGCGGAGTTCCCCTTTCCCCGGACGGACTTATCCTACGGCCACTGTGACGGGTATGCCAAGCGCGGTGTAGCCATTCGGCACGGCCATGCGGACCTGCAGCTCCGCGACCTGGCGGTCGAAATCTTGAGCCATCAGTGACTGGCCAAGCAGCTTGATACAGTTCATCTTGCTTTCGACCCGGCTCTGACGGTGACACCCGCTCCATCCACTGCCCGGCAGGCGCATCCGCAGGATGCTGCCGAGAGGGG
>NZ_JBNAFZ010000033.1:0-16703 GCF_049800935.1 Microbulbifer sp. S227A
CGAGATATGCGCAGAAGTTGGTGACGCTTGATCAGGCGGCGATTTGAACGTGGCGGAGACCGTCGCGGAACTCAACCCCTTCGATGATTTCGGGCAGGCGGTTCCGACCGTCGAGTTTGCGCCATTTTCCTTGCGCTGACATCATCAGCTTGAATGCCATGGCCAGTCCGGTCTTGCGGCTGAGGCAGCCCTTGGTGCGTTTCGTGCGATGCCGGACGGTGGCAAAGGTGCTTTCGATCGGGTTTGACGTGCGGACGTGCTTCCAGTGTTCGGCCGGGTAATCGTAGAATGTCAGCAGCGCGCCCCGGTCCTTGACCAGCTTGGCCACCGCCTTGTCCCATTTCACGCCGTAGGTTTCGACGAAGAAGTCGAAGGCGGTCTCTGCCTCGGCGCGGGTTTCGGCTTGCCAACCTCTCGGGGCATTTCGTGCCGAAATGCCCTGCCGGTCAGCGGATGTCGTGCAGATGGCCCTTGGCTTTGGTCTGCATGGATTTGGACAGCGCATTGAGCACGTTCATGGTCTTGTGAACCCAACACCGCTGTTCTCTGGTCGTGGCGAACACTTCGCGCAGCGCGGTCCAGAATCCCAGAGCGCCATCACCGACGGCCAGCTTGGGATCCTGCTTCAGGCCGCGGCGCTTGAGATCGAGGAGCACCTCGCGCCAGCTCTCGGTGCTTTCGCGGAAGCCGTCGGTCATGGCCAGCAACTCCTTGCGGCCGTATTCGTCGGCCCCCACGATCACCAGAACGCATTGTTTTTCCTCGGTCATGCGCGGTTTGAAATAGACCCCATCGGCCCAGATGTAGAGGAACCTCCGTGTGCCGAGGTCGCGTTTCTGCCAAGCCTCGTAGTCTTTCCACCAATCGGCTTTCAACCGCGTGATGGTCTTGGCGGACAGGCCCATGGCGTTCGGACCCAGCAGCGCTTCCAGGGCTTTGCTGAAATCACCCGTGGACAAGCCCTTGAGGTAAAGCCACGGCAGCCGTTCCTCGACCAATTTCGCCTTGCGCAAGTAACGCGGCAGAATGCTGGGCGTGAACGTGATCCTGTCTTCACCAGGCCCGCGATCCCGCACGCGAGGCACCTTCACCGGCACCGGACCAATGCCGGTCATCACCTCGCGTTCGGGTAGATGACCATGGCGCACCAGGCGCGCCCGCCCGTCCTCGAGCTTGTCCGCTGAAAAGGCGGCCATGAGCGCCGCCAGTTCCGCATGGATCGCCTGTTCGATCAGCTTGCGCGCTCCATCGCGCAGGACGTCAGTGAATGGGTCGGAACCAAATCCTGATGGATCGGGCAGTTCAGCAATGGTATTCTCTGGCATGTGGCATGTATGGATGCCGCCGTTAGTGCAAGGGTTTATTGAAACTATGAGTGCGTGATCAGGTGCGGTCATGTATAAGGCCTCTTCATTGTGGCTCTGTTGATGGCCGCGGGCCGGTATGGTGATGCGCGAACCGGGTCCAAATCATATCCGAGAGCTGTAAGCTCAATGCCACATAGATGGTTTTCCCAGTCCGGATCTGGCCGATCAATCTCCCATAAGTATCAGTGACCTCCTCACACGTCTCTTACACCGGGGCGCCGGTTGCGCATATCGCTGCTACGCCACCGCCTCGGGGTTCCGATAATCCTCGTTCTTCGTCATCATCGCCCAGATTGCACGGGCCATTCTATTGGCCAAGGTGATCGCCGCCACGAGTTTGGGCTTTCGTGCAAGAAGGCGTTCCGGCCAGGAACCCTTTTTGACACCGAACCGGCTGGCCGCGGTAATGACAGACATTGCACCACGTATCAGATGGCTGCGGATGTCCACCTGACCCATCTTCGAAACCTTTCCAAGACGGCTTTTGCCGCCCGTGGAATTTTGTCTGGGCACCAGCCCAAGCCAAGCCGAGAAATCCCGACCCCGGATGAAACACGTCGGATCTGGCGCGAAGGTTTCTATGGCCATGGCGGTCTGTAGCCCGACCCCCGGCACGGTCTGCAGTCGTTTCACGACGGTTGAGGTCTTCGCCACTGCCTTCATCGCCTCGGTCATCTCGGCGATTTGCTCCGTCAGTCCCGCAATGTGATCGACATAGACACGGGCCATTCCTCTGACTTTATCCGGCAGGGCCACCGTCTCATCTTCGATCATGGCGGACAGCCTCTTCAGGCCACACTTGTTTGTCGCAGCAATCACACCGTGTTCCGCCAGATGCGAGCGTAAAGCGTTGATCGTTTGGGTGCGCTGGCCGATAAACATCTGTCGGGTCCGATAGGCCATGGCACTGACCTGTTGTTCCTCTGACTTGACCTCGACAAACCTCATGGTGGGGCGTGATGCCGCCTCAGCAATCGCTTCAGCATCAGCCATATCGTTTTTCTGGCGTTTGACGTAAGGCTTCACGTATTGTGGCGGGATCAGACGCGAACTGTGACCGAGGCTGCCAATCTCCCGCGCCCAGCCATGCGCGGTCGCGCATGCCTCCATGGCCACAATACACTTCGGTTGTTCGGAGAGAAACGGAAGAACCTGATTGCGGGCAAGCTTCTTGCGAAAAGCGACCGCGCCGGTCTCGGATGCGCCATGAGCCTGGAAAACGTTCTTTGCCAGATCAAGGCCGATGATGGAAACTTGTGCCATGTTGAAGCGTCCTTTCGAGCACCATGCTGTGCCGTCAAGGTGACGGCATATTGCGATGCCTGCAGATGGCGGCATCCACACCATCATATCCCTTTCTCGGCTGAGAATTGACGGCGTCTGAACACCGCCATGATATGCCGCCCCTCAGGGCATCACCAACTTTCGCGCGTTACTCTTGTAAAATCAGTGACTTACCAAAAACCGATAATCCGTTTATATAATGTGGGCGGGAATCGGATTGCCGCTGCATGCGCGATCCGGATGGGGTGCCTCGGCAGGAGCGGACATTCAGATGGGATCTGTAGGTCGAATAATCAGCCTTTTCCGCCAGCACGAAGCACGCCAGACTTCATATCCCTATTTCAATATCCTGGGAGACCGGCACAGTGCCGCAAACGATCGCGTTGATGTCTGTATGCAAGGTCACGTCTTCTTTTGCAGTCTTGACTGACACCACCAACGCATATCGCGTCTTTTGCTGCCGTGTAGCAGTGTCTGCGCGGTTCTTCCACCAACCACCGACTGGCTTCACGCAGAGTATATTGCGCGCTAGGAGCCACGCGGCCGGCCCATTCCATTCGTTGCAATGCAGCGATCCAGACGCCGTGCCATCAGGAAAGCGCCAATTGTCAGTGTCAGACTGTATGGGGGGCCTGCGCCGTGGATCTGCTCGCTCATCGGCGTTCACCCTCATTTTGAAATCATCAGTGCTTTCCATCCGGCGTTTCAAGTCGAACCGTAAGCCGAACGATTGATACCGATATGGATCGAGCGATGCCAACGCTCCGGGGTTTGGATCAACAAAGTAAGACAAGGTGATCTTCAGCCTTACCTCCTCATCGCCTAGCGCTTCAAATGCCTGACGCGGCCAAGGCAAGTTGTAGTAGTGACAATCCTGGAAACCCGAGGCGCTGTAGGGCTGTATTTCGGACTGCGCCACCAACGCCAGATGGTTCTCAGCAGAGGCAATTGCACGCTCATAAGTTGGCACACCGTAACCAAAGTGCCGTAGCAATCGGGCAGCTTCGGTTTTGCCTAACGGGTCCAAAGCGAACCGCATCTTGTCGGTCCACTCGGCACCGTGGATCATCAAAGCACGGATCGTCTCCGGCCAGTAGTCAGGCTTGGCCGCCATCAAGCGGCATGCCAGTCGGGCAGCTTCGGCTGTGGCAGCGCTTGTAGCTCGAAACGGCACCAACGGTCGTTGGTCGACTTCGGGACCCGACGTTGCGACCGAAAGAGACGTCGTATCGACAACAGTGGTTCGGGATGCATCCACTGCGCGGTTCCCAGCTTCCATGACAATGTCGGGCTTGAACGGCCTGTTGCGCCCGGTCGTCCATAGCGTCGAAGTTCTCGTGAAAGGGCTAAGGTCGCCTGCTTCCGCAAGCGGTGAATGGTCGGCCAATTCAGGTTCGGCGATGTGAATTTTATCAGTGTAGCCACCAACGGTTACGACATTCCATGCCTGTGCCGGGTCTTCGATTGGATATGTGTCCGAGGGTTGCACCTCCTGCAACATGATCGGGTTTCCCCGGAACCGGTATCCAGGAAAACCTCGCCGATAAAGCCAAGAAGCTGGGCATCCCGGTCATGAAATTCGAGAAGGGGGCGTGAGCCCCCTATTTCTTTTCTGGACAGAACATTGTGGAAACACGGACATACACTTGGTATTGTTGTCGCAGACAAGGCTACCGCAAGATGTTCGATGAAGCGCAGCAATTGGAAGTGTTTCCGACGACGGTCGATCTCCAGCGGATCGATCCGTCTCTCAACATGAGGCGGTTCTACAGGATGAGTGTTCAGCCCGATCTCTTCGGTGGCGTAAGCCTGGTGCGGGAATGGGGTCGGATCGGTTACCGTGGTCAGATGCTGGTCGAACAGCATGTTGACGAGGGCAGGGCGGTCAACGCTTTGATGAAGCTGTCGGTGACGAAGAAGCGGCGGGGGTATCGGTTATTGTCTGACTCGTAGGAAGGCCAATACGGACGTTCAACGTCGACCGACATGCTGCGTTGCAGAGCGTTTTGGCAGACATTTTTCGCCAGAGGCGTTACGCTAACAATGTCATGTTCTTGCGTGGGATGCTGAATGCCCGTCGACAAATCAGCGAGGATTTGCGATCTTCGCTCGAAACCTAGACGGTCCGAATGACTAACCCGTTGGGAAAGAAGGAAATCGTCGCAAGCACCAAGGGTTTGGAGTATGTCTAACGCAAAGCAGATACTGGCTATGCTCCAAAGCAAGGCGGACGGTGACGACGAGCATTTCTATTCAATTGCGTTGCAGGTTGCTGCTGCAGAAGCGCGGCAAGGGCGACGTACACTCGCGGAAGAACTGAGGTCCGCTGTAGACAAGGCGCGGGAGAAGGCTGCGTCGGGCCAAACCGTCGCTGTGCCCTTCGCGTCCCCGCGTGGTGATCTTGCCGATTTGATCGAGATGCGTTCGCCGCGCTTCGATCTTGAAAGCGTGGTCATGGATGCCTCGTTGCGTGCGCGGCTGGACGACGTTGTCTTGCAACAGCACAAGCGGGCCTGGCTACGAGAACACGGCAAGACACCCAACCGTCGTGTTCTGTTCGTCGGGCCGCCGGGTGCGGGCAAGACAATGTCGGCGGAAGCCTTGGCTGGTGAGTTGCGGTTGCCGTTGTTCGTAATCCGCCTAGAAAGCCTGATCACGCGCTTCATGGGTGAGACTGCCGCCAAGCTTAGACTCGTTTTTGACGAAACGGCCCGTCACCGGGGGGTATATCTCTTTGACGAATTCGATGCTGTTGGAGGAAATCGAGGCGCGACGAATGACGTTGCCGAGATGCGCCGCGTGTTGAATTCTTTCCTGCAGTTCATGGAAGAGCCGAACTCCACGGACAGCGTGATCATTGGCGCAACGAATTATCCAGACCTGCTCGACCCGGCTCTATTGCGCCGGTTCGATTTGGTTATGGAATTCTGTCCGCCCACTGACGAAGAAATCCGCACGATCATCAAGTTCAATCTGCGGCCAATGAAATTCCCCAACCTGAAGTGGAAGAGCATTCTTGCATCGGCCCAGGGGTTGAGCCAGTCTGAGATTGCCCGCGCAACAGAAGACGCGGTGAAAAGCGCAATCCTGGCTGAGCGGAAGAACGTGACTTCGGACGATCTGCTGCGCAGGCTGAATGACAGGCGAGAAATGCGAGAGGCGTTTCGACCTTCGGCAGTGAACAAGTAGTAGATGGCATCCAAGTACTCCTTACCGCATATCAACATCGAAAGCAGACGGGAGCGCGCGGACTTCAAGTCCACGAATGAGCGTTTTCCCGGAAGCCCTCCTCCTCGGGACCGCCAGCAGCATGGCGCAATGCTCCGAGGGCAGATCTCGCAGGCAGCAACCGAATTTGAGCAGGATCGTCCGCGCGATGAACGGGTATCTCCCGCTGCCGGTGTCTATTTGGAAGTCGAGCTTAGACCGAACGCTAGCCCGGATAGTCTGGAGAGGAAGAAAAGCCATCTGAAACCGGCTTCTGCAAAGCTGGGAGCCGCCGATACTCGGATCGTTGGCTTGTTTGTTCCTGAGGACGCAAAGCCGGTACTTGAAAGCATTCTGGCCGACTACCAGTCGGGCGATCTGACTGAAAGAGGTCAAAACCCGCCATACAAGTCATTCGTTGAACCGATTGAGGCCATCCGAAAGGCTCGTCTCGAAACCTTCTGGACAGATGATCCGGAAGCGCTGCCGCAAGACCCCAACGATACGATCTGGTGGGAGGTGTGGTGCATCAAGTCGGCAGAAGATGCTCTGGATGCTTTGGCTGAAAAGCTCGATGCACGATGCGTTCCAAAGGAACAGCGTTTGGTGTTTCCAGAACACGTGGTTGTTCCCGTTCTTGCCTCGCGCGCAACCATCGAGTTGATGCTATTTGCGCGGTTTTCGATCACGGAACTTCGGCGAGCCACGGATACTCCGCATTTCTTCATTGACGACCTCAATCCTGATGAACAGTTTGAATGGGCCGACGATCTTGCGGGCCGGATCGAATGGCCGGGTGCAGAAGTTCCTGCGGTTTGCCTTTTGGACAGTGGCGTCAGCCCCATGGGCAGTGGCGTCGAGAACTGCTGGAACCGCTCCATCTCCTCGGACCGCCGGGTGTGCGTAGGCAAGAGGTCCGCCACCTTGGCAAGGATCGGCAGCAGGGCAGCGGGCGAGCCCGCCCGGGCCAGAAGCGCGCGGCCGAATTTCCGCAGGAAGAGAACCAGCGCCACCTCGCCCGCCTCATAGGCGAGCTTCCAGTCCCACGCGCCATCGGCATCGGAACCGCCAAAGGCATGTTCCATCTCGCGGCGCAGGCGCAGCGCGTCGATCTGAAGCCCTTGCGCCAGATCGGGCTGCAGCGCTTCGGCAACAGCAACGATCGCAGGGGCGGGATTTGCTGCCAACGGGACAATGGGCGCAGGCAAGGACGCCTGCGCAACAGGGGCAAGATGGGTCATCGGGAAACTCCGGAATGAAGGACAGGATCAGGCCCGGACACCCTCTCTCGGGCAGCCTCGGACCTGATCTTTTCCGGCCCCTCTCTCCCTCTCGCACCAAGGTGTTCCCGACGCTTGGCTTGATTTTGTTCTTTTTATGTTCTATTTTCAGAACCAAGCCAGAAAGGGGGTTCCACCATGGAAAGCACCAAGCACGCCATGCCCGTAACACCCAAGCAGATTGCCTATGCGCGGTCGCTCGCCCTGCGCAACCGGACGCTCCTGCCCTGGGAGGTCCAGCAAGACCGGCGATCTTTGAGCGCTTGGATCGAGGCTCAGGCCCGGCTGAAGCCGGTATCGGACATGGACCGGCTACCCACGTCCAAGCAGGTGGCCTTTGCTGAGAAACTCGCCCGGATCAAACGGTGCGCCGTTCCGGACGAATGCTTCCGCGACAGGGGGCTCATGTCGAAGTGGATCGACGGGAACAGGTGACGGGTGTCAGCTGGTGGATGGCGTGTCGGCGCAAGAATCCACCAAGGCTTCCTTCCGCCTGCGAAATGCTGCCCGTAGCGCTTCTGTCGATAAGGGTGGAGAATCCAACGCCTCAAAGAACGCCTGATGGTCACATGGCTTCAAGTTCGTGACGTCGGCGCTGTTGTCGTTTGCCTGTTTCATTTCTTCGGACCCCCAAAGGCGCATGCGCTGCAACTTGTCAGCCGACAGCCGCAATCGAGTAGTGCGGTGTCCCATCCCACACAAGATCCCAAGACGCGCCCGGACGGACGTTCTGAATTGCGTGGGGCTCGAAGCAGACCAGGCAAATCCCACCCGGTGCAGGAGCCCGGACCGAAGGGTAAATCAGGCCTCGCGATCCACCCCGGCGCAGATGCTGGGCCAGGCTTTGGCCCTCGGGATACCCGACAACCGGATCCGGATGCAGGGCCGGATGACCTGCCTCATCGGTCATGTCGTCGAAGACGCCGATGAAGTCTGCCAGCAATTCCACATAGCGGGCGCTGTCATGGAAACTGCCGGTAAAGCCGAGTTCACGCGTGCGGTGCCAGGCCACTTCGCTGACAGAAACCATCACACCCCATGCGCAGTACCAGGCACCTCTCTCCTCGGTGTTAAAGCGGTTTCCGCCGGCGCGGGTGTAGGTGAATGCGGCGTTGACGTGACTGTCCCCATAGATGCGCAGATCACGGCTGCGGCGTTGCCAAGCGAGTTCGCGCGGGTCCAGGTGCGGGTTGCGCCCGCGTTCGGCCTGTAGACGTCCACTGGTCAGGCCCTCGATCTCTGCCAAGATCTCCATCTCGTCATCGGTATCGACGAGACCGCGCAGCGATGGTGGCTTGTGGTAGGTGGCGGGCAGGAGACGAACGAGACCGCGATCGGAAATCTCGGTCTGCTTCATGCCCCACCACGCAACGCATCGAGATAGGTCCGCACCGCCATGATCTGCGGCAAGCCCCCATCGATGGCCGTGTCGACGGGACGGTTGCCCCCGAACAGCGGGCCGGTGTTCGGTCGGGTGAACCAGCCTCGCGCGAGCGGCTCCGAGAAGTAGAGTTCGAGCGACTTGAAGATGCCAATTACAGCGCTGAGCCGCAGCAGTTGGTCCTTGGTGAGCTCTCCGGCGAAATCCGGCTTCTTGGCGCGCTTCCACGTGCTCTCTGACATGTCGGCAAGGCCAGCCGCTTCCTTGAGACTGAGCCCCCAAGCATCGGCCACGCGTGCATAAGCTTTCAACGCGACGGCGTTGATCTGTGCGGGTTCCCGGATTTTCTCTGCAACGTACATGGCGTCCTCCACTGGCTTCAATATAGTCCATATGGACTCATTGTAAAGATCAAATGAACTGCTCGCACTCTCACCCGAACCGCCGCCCGGCTTCAGTGAACGTGTACTCGTTGACGATGATCCCCTCCTCGATGGCCTGGTCTGAGGTGAGGTGGTCGTATTCGGCTTCAAGCTGGCGGTAGAGCCAGCGGGCCAGATCACGCAGCGCCTCGGTCACGACTTCTTGCGCGTCCTCGGTCGGCGGCTGCCAGGTCGCGCTGTCCCGCGAGACGTCCACCGACATGGTGTATTCATGGTAGTAGCGGCCACGGTGGCTGGCCTCGGCGGCGAGCTGGTAGAAGTTCCGCCGCTGGATGGCCTGCAGCCGGTCGGCGATGCCGTGCAACGTCGCGTCCGTGGGCGCGTAGTCCCGAATGCGCGCGGCGGCGCCCTTGGCGTGGGACCAGTAGCCTTCGAACGAAGCTCCATCACCCTGGCTCCAGAAGCCGGAGAACCAGATGCAGGGCTTGGCCCGCGTCCCGCCGCCCATCAAGCGGACGGAGGTGGTTTTCAGGCGGATGCCGAGGATCGCGCAGACCCGCTCAAAATCCTCATAGACCGCGTCCCACCAATCGTCATGGGGGCCAAGCTCGCGATACCAGCTGCGCGCCTTCTCCTTGGCGGCATCCGAGAGTTCGGGGAACTGGTAGACGGTGGTGCAGATCACCTCAGGCATCGATGTCCTCCCCGTTCAATGCGGCGGCCAGCCATTCTTGCGTGCTGGACCAGCCCATGGATTTGCGCGCGCCGAGATCGATGGCATGCGCGCCGCCACCAAAGGCGTCGAGTCGTGGCCGAGAGCAGGTCAGAGAATACTGGAACCCCCAAGGGCCGGTGAGGTCGAGCTCTTCAGCAAGACGCAGGGCGAAGCGGATGACGGCTTCGACATCGCCGTTCCCGTCATCATGGATCCAAAGGCTGCTGCCCTCGGGCGCGTCCTGGCGCACGAGATCAAAGCCCGCAAGGCGCTTGGCATCGGTTTCTTCGAGGCCGCACAGAAGGGCGCTGAAGAAGCCGCCGCAGAACTGGGCGGTATCGAAATCATCTATACCGGCCCGACCGACACCACCGCCGAGGGCCAGATCGAAGTGATCAACTCGCTGATCGCTCAAGGCGTCGATGCGATTGCCGTGTCGTCCAATGACACCGATGCGCTGGTGCCGACGCTGAAAAAAGCGATGCAACGCGGGATCACTGTGGTGTCGTGGGATTCGGGCGTTGCCGAGGAAGGCCGCCAGGTCCACCTCAACCCCTCGTCCAACCCGCTGATCGGCAACATGATTATCAAGCTCGCCGCGGATCACCTGCCCGATGGTGGCCAGGTCGCGCTGCTTTCGGCCACCACCACCTCGACCAACCAGAACATCTGGATCGAAGAGATGACCAAGGTGATGGGTGAGTATCCGGGCATCGAGGTGGTCTCGACCGTCTACGGCGACGACCTCGCCGACAAGTCCTATCGCGAGGCCCAGGGCCTCATGCAGTCATACCCCGATCTCGACGCGATCATCGCACCGACCTCGGTGGGGATCGTGGCCGCCGCACAGGCGGTCGAAGACGCGGGCAAGATCGGCGAGGTCAACGTGACCGGTCTCGGCCTGCCCTCGGAAATGGCAGGTGCGATCGAAAGCGGCGCGTCGAAAAGCTTTGCCATCTGGAACCCGATCGATCTGGGTTATTCGGCGGCGATGATCGCCCACGCGCTGGCCTCGGGTGAAGTTGTGGCCGAGCCGGGTGCCGAGATCGCGATCGGGCGCATGGGCACCATAACGCTGGATGACACGAACGCCGCCGCGATGGCAGATCCATTTGTCTACGACAGCTCGAATATCGACGAGTTCAAGTCGATTTTCTAAGTGTTGCCGCGCTTTCGCGCGCCAACCGATCGGGGGGCTTTGCCCCGCAACCCTTCGGGCATGAACCGATAGCGCACGATAGGCACCCCCCGAGCTATTATCAATAAAATGAAGGCTGGACGCCGGCGCCCGTGGCAGCCGAGTGAGCCTCGCAGTCGTTGGAGCGGCCATGTTGCAAATGACCCAGACAAAAAGCCGACAGGACGTGATACCGGTTCTTGCGCTCGACGGGATCACCAAGACCTTTCCGGGCGTCAAGGCGCTGGATGGCGTGTCGCTGCAGCTTTACCCCGGGCAGGTCACAGCGTTGATCGGCGAAAACGGTGCGGGCAAGTCGACCGTGGTAAAGACGCTGACCGGCATTTACCAGCCCGATGGCGGCGAGATCTTAGTCGATGGCGCGGCCACGCGCTTTCCCACCGCGCAGGATGCGGCCGACGCGGGGATCACCGCGATTCACCAGGAAACGGTACTGTTCGACGAGCTCTCTGTGGCCGAGAACATTTTTCTCGGCCATGCGCCGCGCGGTCGCTTCGGGCTGATCGACTGGGCCGAGATGTCGCGGCGGGCGACGGAAATCCTGCGTGGCATCGGTGCCGAGATCGACCCGACCCACAAGCTGCGCGACCTGGGCATTGCCAACAAGCACCTGGTGGCTATTGCCCGGGCGCTCTCCATCGATGCTCGCGTGGTTATTATGGACGAGCCAACGGCAGCCCTGTCGCACAAGGAGATCCAGGAGCTTTATGAGCTGGTGGAAAAGCTAAAAGCGCAGGGCAAGGCGATCCTCTTCATCAGCCACAAGTTCGACGAGATCTTTCGCATCGCCGACCGCTATACCGTGTTCCGCGATAGCCAGTTCATCGGCGACGGGTTGATCGCCGATGTGAGCGAGGCCGACCTCGTGAAGATGATGGTCGGCCGCGACGTGAGCCAGATTTTCCCGACCCGTAGTAGTAGCCCTGGCGAAGAGGTTCTGCGCGTCGAGGGGATGAATCACTCGACAGAGTTTGCTGACATTGGCTTCACACTTAAACGCGGTGAAATCCTCGGCTTTTACGGCCTGGTCGGTGCCGGGCGGTCGGAGTTCATGCAGGCACTTTTCGGGATCACGATGGCATCCAGTGGCCGCGTGACCATCGACGGCACCGCTGCCGAGATCCGCTCGCCTGCCGATGCGGTCGATGCCGGCATCGTCTATGTTCCGGAAGACCGGGGCAAACAGGGTGCGATCACGCCGCTGCCAATATTCCAGAACGTCACCCTGCCCTCGTTGAGACGTACCTCGCGCAAGGGCTTCCTGCGGCTGGCCGAGGAGTTTCGGCTGGCACGGGAGTATACCGAGCGGCTCGACCTGCGTGCCGCTTCGCTCGATACAGCGGTCGGCACCCTCTCGGGCGGCAACCAGCAAAAGGTGGTTATCGCCAAGTGGCTGGCCACGAAGCCAAAGGTCATCATCCTTGATGAACCCACCAAGGGCATCGACATCGGCTCCAAAGCCGCGGTGCATGAGTTCATGGCTGAACTGGCCGCCGAGGGGCTTGCCGTGATCATGGTCAGCTCGGAGATCCCCGAAGTGCTTGGCATGTCGGACCGCGTCATCGTGATGCGCGAAGGCCGCATGGCTGCCGAATTGGCCGGAGACGACCTGACCCCGGAAACGCTTGTCCGCCACGCGGCGGGGATATGAGGATGTGATGCTGCAACGATTGATAACCTCGCGCGAGGCGCTGCTCCTGGGCGCCATTGCGGTACTGCTGGCGCTAATCGCCAGCCGCTTTCCCGGTTTCGTGACGCCGGCCAACCTGGCGGATGTGTTCAATGACACCGCGCCGCTGATCCTGCTGGCGGCGGGGCAGATGATCGTCATTCTGACGCGCTGCATCGACCTCTCGGTGGCCGCCAACCTGGCGCTGACCGGCATGGTGGTAGCGATGATCAACGTGGCCTTTCCGGGCTTGCCTGTGGCGGCAATCCTTGCAATGGTGGTGGCCCTTGGTGCGCTGATGGGTATGTTCAACGGCCTGCTGGTGTGGAAGCTCGACATCCCGCCGATCGTGGTGACCTTGGGCACCATGACCATATTCCGCGGCATCATCTTCCTGATTTCCGACGGCAAATGGGTCAACAGTCACGAAATGTCGCCGACCTTCAAGACCTTCCCCCGTGCCGAGATCCTCGGCCTGCCGATGCTGAGCTGGACCGCCATCTTCGCGGTGATCGTCTTCACAGTTGTCATGTCGCGCACCACGCTGGGCCGGGCCGCATACGCCGTGGGCGGCAATCCGCATGCCGCGACCTATACCGGGATCGACGTGGGCCGCACGCAGTTCTGGGCCTTCACCATCTCGGGCGCATTGGCCGGGCTGACGGGGTATCTCTGGGTCTCGCGCTACGCGGTGGCCTACGTAGACATCGCCGGCGGTTTCGAACTCGACGTGGTCGCGGCTTGCGTGATCGGCGGCATCTCTATTGCCGGCGGCATCGGCTCAGTCGGCGGAGCGCTTCTGGGCGCGCTTTTCCTTGGTGTGATCAAGAACGCCTTGCCCGTGATCAATATCTCGCCCTTCTGGCAACTGGCGATTTCTGGCGCGGCCATCATCATCGCGGTGGCGGTGAATGCGCGGGCCTCGCAGACCAAAGGTCGGATCATCCTCAAATCAGCGGAGCACGCGACATGACCGAGACCACCCGCTTCATCCCCGACCGGCTGCAATCGCCGCTTCAGCAACGCCTGAAAAGCTGGGAGTCGCTGCTTCTCTTGGTGGCCGTGGCAATCTTTGTCGCCAATTCCTTCGCCTCGCCCTATTTCCTGAACGCCTGGAATCTGAGCGACGCCACCTTCAACTTTACCGAAAAGGCGATGATCGCCTTTGCCATGGCGCTCTTGATCATCTCGGGCGAGATTGACCTTTCGGTCGCCTCGATCATCGCGCTGGCCTCGACGGCCATGGGCGCGGCGCTGCAAATGGGGGCCGGGACGCCGGTGCTGATCCTCGTCGGGCTGGGGACCGGTGTACTTTGCGGAGCCTTCAACGGCGTGCTTGTGACACGGCTCGGCCTGCCCTCCATCGTCGTGACCATCGGTACCATGAGCCTGTTTCGTGGCCTGTCCTACATCGTGCTGGGCGACCAGGCGTTCCGTGGCTATCCGACGGATTTCGCCTTCTTCGGCCAAGGGTACGTCTTCTGGGTCATCACCTTCGAGCTGGTGCTTTTCGCGGTGCTGGCGGTGATCTACGGCGTGGTGCTGCACATGACGAACTTCGGCCGCGCCGTCTATGCCATTGGCAACAACCCCACCGGGGCGCTGTTCTCTGGCATCCGGGTGGCGCGGGTGAAGTTCATCTTGTTCCTGCTGACCGGACTGATGTCCGGGGTCGCCGCGATCTGTCTGACCTCGCGGCTTGGCTCGACGCGGCCCTCCATCGCCACGGGCTGGGAGCTTGAGGTGGTGACCATGGTGGTGCTGGGCGGGGTCAATATCCTCGGCGGCTCAGGCTCGATCCCAGGCGTGGTGATCGCGGCCTTCGTCATGGGCATGGTAACCTTCGGACTGGGGCTGCTCAATGTCCCCGGCATCGTGATGTCGATTGTGATCGGCGCTTTGCTGATCGGAGTGATCGCCCTGCCCCGTCTCTGGAAGATGTGGAGGGGATGATGGAGAAATACGCCTTCAAGATGCGGCTCAACCCGGGGTGTGAAGCGGAATACCGCAGGCGCCATGATAAAATTTGGCCGGAACTCGTGACCCTCCTGAAAGAGGCCGGTGTTTCGGATTACTCGATCCACCTCGACCGCGAGACCAACATCCTCTTTGGTGTGCTCTGGAGGACCGACACGCACACCATGAACGCCCTGCCCGAGAAAGAGGTGATGCGGCGCTGGTGGGCGCATATGGCCGACATCATGGAAACCGAGGAAGACAACAAACCGGTGGTGACTGACCTCGAACCGATGTTCCACGTGCCATGAGCCATATCGCCGTCATCGACATCGGCAAGACCAACGCCAAGCTGGCGCTGGTGAATCGGGCCGACCTTTCGGAAATCGCCGTCATCACCAGGCCCAACGCGGTGCTGCCGGGTCCGCCTTGGCCGCATTTTGATACTGAGGGCCATTGGAGCTTCCTGCTTGACGGGCTGGCCCGGTTCAATGCCGAGCACGGTATCAGCGCGATTGTCACCACAACCCACGGCGCCTGTGTCGCCTTGCTGAACAAGGACGGGGAACTGGCGGCACCGATCCTCGACTACGAACATACCGGCCCAGAGGCGCTGGCTGCCGAGTACGACGCCTTGCGCCCGGACTTTGCCGAGACCGGCTCACCGCGGCTGAGCATGGGCTTGAATGTTGGTGCGCAGTTGCATTGGCAATTCGCGCAGGATCCGCCGCTGAAAGAGCGCACGCGGACCATTGTCACCTATCCGCAATACTGGGGTTTCCGGCTGACCGGTGTCGCGGCCACCGATGTGACGTCCTTGGGCTGTCACACCGATCTCTGGAACCCGCATGCGGGGCAATTCTCGTCGCTGGTAGACAGACTTGGGATCGCCGGAAAGATCGCCCCGGCGCGCCGCTCCGGCGACATACTTGGTTCCGTCCTGCCCGAGATCGCCGCCCGCACCGGGATTGCCCCTGATACCCGGTCTATTGCGGCATTCACGACAGCAACGCCTCGCTCCTGCCGCATATTCTCGCCCATGCGCCGCCGTTTTCGGTTGTCTCCAGCGGGACGTGGACGATCGCGATGGCGATTGGCGGCAGGCCTATGCCGCTTGACCCGGCCAAAGACACTCTGATCAACGTGAATGCTCTTGGCAGCCCGGTGCCGTCGGCCCGCTTCATGGGCGGACGTGAGCATGACCTCGCCATGGCGGGCAGCACAGCCGAACCGACCGAAGCCGACTTGCGGGCGGTGCTGAACGGAGGCACGATGTTGATGCCCGCGGTGATGCCGACGGCGGGCCCTTTTCGCGGCCAGACCGCGCATTGGATAGGTCAGGAACCCGAAACCGGGACAGGCGCGCGCAGCGCTGCGGTGGCCTTCTACCTCGCGTTGGTCACCACACACTGCCTTGACCTGATCGGGCACCGGGGCGAAATCGTGGTTGAAGGCCCATTTTCGCGCAACCTCTCCTACCGGCGTATGCTGCGCGTCGCGACCGGAAGTGATGTCGTGGCGATGAACAGCGCAACAGGCACAAGCCAGGGCGCGGCACTCGTGCTGGACGGAACGGTCCGGGACGAAGGACAGAAGGCGGTGCAATCGCACAAACCGGACCCGCTGGCAGCAGAGATGACCGCCTATCGCGATGCCTGGCTTACGGCATTGGTCAAGGTTGACCGTTCCTGTCCGTCACAGCAGTGAACGACCCACCGGCTGACGCCGGTGGCATCATTTGGAGGAATGTAATTCCAGATACTGCAGGATGATATCGTCGGTGACATTCCCAGACGTGGTGGAGAAGTAGCCACGGGCCCAGAACCGCCTGCCCCAGTAGCGCTTGCGCAACTCTGGGAACTCTATCTGGATGCGGCGCGATGATCGGCCTTTGATGCGCTGCATGACACCAGACAGCGATAGCTTGGGCGGGATCGACAGAAACATATGCACGTGATCTCGCGCCAAAACGCCGCGCACAATATGTACCCCCATCTCATTGCAGGTCTGCATGATGATCTCCCGGATACGCGCGCGCATCCGTCCCCGTAGAACTTTGTACCTATACTTTGTGGCCCATACGACATGGAATCTGTGGTAAAATCGCGTGTGCGCGGATGCCGAGTAGCGCATGATCTCTCCTCCTGAAATTTGAAGCCTTACCGCCTCAGCGGGCTTCAAATTTCAGGAGGAGAGATCAGCAGAAGATTCGCTGAAGCGGACCGGCTGGAAGCCGGTGGCTTCGATCCGTTAGATGGAAAGT
>NZ_JBNAFZ010000034.1:0-16033 GCF_049800935.1 Microbulbifer sp. S227A
TTGGGTTGGGGAGAGCTGCCGATACCACAATGGTTCCGCTTTGGAGCTGGCGTTCCGCTGATCGTGATCGGGAACATTGTGGTATGGAGCGCGGTCGCAGGCTTTGGCATTCATAAGACCGGCGGTGCCGTAGGCACTTTGCAAACCGGCGGATTCTATCGTTTTTCCCGCAACCCTCAGTATGTAGCAGACATCGCCATGGTGCTGGGATGGATGGTCCTCACAGCCGCACCTTTGGCGATGCTGGTAGGCCTTGCTGCAATCATCGTCTTGGCTGTTGCGCCGTTTTCTGAAGAGCCGTGGCTACGCTCGCAGTATGGTTCCGGCTTCGACAAGTATGCTGCGCAGGTTCGACGCTATCTCTAAACTGTGACAATAACCCCTTAGCAAGCTCTAGTTGCCGCAAAAAGGACGATTTTTGCAGCAGGTCGTCTGCCAGAACTAAGCCTTTGATCTTGTTGAGCGTCGAGTCCCGCAAAACACTGCGGTGAAATCCAGCGCGCCTTGGACGGCTGGAGGGGCGCGGGCTTGCAATGGGGGGAAGGTCTTTGGGGAGCCCCCCCGCCACAAGGATGGCGGAGGGCTGTGCTTTTAGAGAGCCTTGCGGAAAATCACCTTGTCATCTCCATCCGCCCAGAAGTCGCGAATAAGTTGCGGGCCACCTATGTGGCGCACACGAACAGCAGCAAATTCATGCTTCGGGATGAGGTATGGAACGAACCAGATGTTGAAGACGTGACCGCAGAGATACAAGCGGCGATGCCGTAGGGCAGGTTCAAGCTATCGGCGTCGGATTCGACCGAACAGCGCCGCGATGTCAGGTCCAGCGCTCCAGCCGTAGATGGCCCCAATGACCGTGAAAAGGCTGACTCCGGCAATAGCGCCAAAGATGCCGCCGACTATTCCTGTGCCTGCGCCACCAAAGAAGCCGAGCAAACCAAACGCTAGAGCGCCAATCACGCGTTGCTTAATAGATTTCTCAGAACTCAATTAGAAAAAGCCTTCAGTAATTCGTTTGAAAAAGGGTCCGCCTTTTCCAAGGCCCTTGTCTTCGTATCGTGCGAGGATGGAACCACATTGGGTGCACTGAAGAAAATCATAGTGCGTTGATCCTGCCATCCCTTCATCGGTTGTCACGTTAGTACCGATTGGTGAAAGCTGCTCGTGCCATCTGTTTGTTTTGCAGGCGTCACATGCACCTTTGGATTGTATGGTCATGTAGCCAGTCTCCGCGTGTGTTGAATCGCTTCTAGCACTGTTGGCATATCTCGGCACCATGAACTACGAACTAGGGCAGCAGAAACGGTCGTTTTTGGCCGAGCGCCCTGCCCCGCCTAGGATCAACCGCTTAGATTGGACAAAAACCCCCGGCAAAATCTTTGCAGTTTTGGCAGGTTTTTGTCACATTGAAGCATGATCATCGGATATGCCCGCGTCAGCACTGACAACCAGAACTTGGATTCACAGACGGATGCCCTTTCGGTAGCCGGTGCCGAGAAGGTCTTCGCAGATAAGATCAGCGGATCGAGGCGCGCCCGCCCGGAACTGGACAGAATGCTGGAGCAGCTCCGAGACGGCGACGTTGTGACTGTCACGAAGTATGACCGCCTGGCGCGGTCTCTGAAGGACCTCTTGGAGATCGTAGAAGCGATCCGTGAACGCGGGGCCGGCTTCCGGTCCCTGGCTGAGGATATCGACACGACGACGCCGGCAGGCCGTCTTGTATTTCATGTCTTCGCATCTATCGCCCAGTTTGAACGGGAGCGGATATCGGAACGGACCAAGGAAGGTTTGGCGTCAGCTCGCAAGCGAGGCCGGATCGGAGGTAGGCCCCCTGCCCTGTCGGCCGCTCAGAAAGATGAGGTGCGGCGTATGAGAGACGCTGAACATCGCGCCGTGTCGGAGATCGCGCGATTGTTCAAGGTAAGCGAGCGAACCGTCCGGCGGGCTTAAAGCACTAAGCGGCGCGTCGTTTCCAGTTATTGCGATGAAGCTTTGGCACAAAGCCCGCATCCCGTCTTGCTTTTCGTCCGATGGCGGGGCTAGCGGTTGCGCGGCGTCCGAAAATCTGACCTTGCGGTGAAGCATAATCTTGTAGGTGCAGGTACGGCACGTAGCGCTCATCTGTCCCCTTTAAGATGTATTTCGCGAGAGCTTTGTCAGTGAGCGGATCAATGGCTTGCACGTCGATGTCAAATTTCCGCACGGTGCCTTGCGACCGCTCCAACCAACGCGGCAGCTTTCCTAGAAACTCAGCGTGTAGAAAAGCTGGTACGTGTACCATCCAGTTCACATGCGGATTGTTCGCAGGGTTTTCATGGGAGTACACATACGCCGGAGGCGTTGGAGTGATGTCGCGCTTTTTCAGGCTTCTATTTAGCCAGTCGCGAAATTTGTGACGGACGCGACGGAAAATTTCTGTGCCTTCCATGCCTGTTCCATGTTCATCGAGGTTCAGCACGACATACAGGTTTAGAGGCAATCCAATATTTTTGGCGAAGTCGATTGAATGACAGATGTTCTCGGCAGTGTGACGGTTGATGTGATGCGTGCTGCGGGACGGGTTTATTTTGGGCATGTTTGAGCCACCATAACTAAATGTAGTTGCGAATGCCCTCCCCTCACATCAGCAAATACAGACTGGAAGTTGGATGCCTCCTACAAGTTAGCAGGCATCCGCTGAGGCTTAGATGGGCCTAACCAGAAGATAAAAGAAAAGCCTTCTCGCGCGATCCGACATGTAATTTCTCATGCAAGGTTTCAGCGATCCGACCTTGGTTTATCCCAAGCTTGGCGGCGATGATGTGGTTATGATCGCCAGCCCATTTCATCAGCCACACGGCGACGGCTTCCTCAAACGTCAAGCTTGCCCGACGCGTTGTGATCTGGTTTAGGTCAAAAGATGAGACATAGTTCTCGGGTGTCATGTTTATCTCCTATGATGGATGACACTGGGTTTAGGCGCGGGATGGGTGCAACCATCCCGCGCCTTCTTTTTATCAAAACCACAACATGGAGTCCACAGCTCCAGAAAAACCACAAAATGCTGGAATCGTGCGGAAATATTGGCGTTTTAACAGTGCCTTATACTATATGAGTCCAGAGAACGTAGTAGGAACAAACGCGTGTTTTAGATGGTCAAAAACTCATATTCTGCGGAATGATCCAACTTTTCGGCTCTCGCTTAGGGTGAAAGAATCACTCATGCCATGTTTTGGGTTTCGCTTGAAATTATGAGTTTTTGAGTAAATGAGTGGCATTGAATAATACCAAAATTTGGTATATCCCGTTCTTAGGAGGTTTATCATGGCAAAAAACACATCCATGTCGCTTGGCGACCACTTTGCAGGGTTCATCGACACCCAGGTTCAATCTGGCCGATATGGTTCAGCCAGTGATGTTGTGCGGGCGGGCTTGCGATTACTGGAAGAGCACGAGGCCAAGGTGAAAGCGTTGCAGGATGCTTTGATCGCAGGTGAGCAATCCGGCGAGCCGCAGCCCTTTGATCGTGACAGCTTCCTGAAACGCATGCACGAGAAGCACATCAGCTAGCATGGCGTCATATCGACTATCACCGCTTGCTGAGAGCGACCTTGAACAAATCTGGCTCTACACTTTGAACGAATGGTCTCTGGATCAGGCGAACCGCTACTATGACCAAATCATGGATACGATTGAAGAGCTGGCGTCCGGTCAAAAGCAGGGGCGAACGGTGGATATCCGCGACGGGTATCTGAAATACGCTGTGGGGCGTCACTTCGTTTTCTTCCGGCGTTCTGATGGCATGACGGATGTTATCCGCGTGTTGCACCAAAGCATGGAAGTCGGGCTGCACTTATAACGCAAAGAGGCCGCCTCGCGGCGACCTCTCGTGATCCTCTGCGTTATCCGCCCCAAAGCCAGTGCAGCCATCCTAGGCTTATGCCGACTTTAAGACGATAAACACCGCCTTTCGGACCACTGGCTTCGAGAACAATCGATGCTGCCATTGGCAGTCTCCTATTCTCTTGCGCGGGGGTCCCTTACGGTACGTGGCTCCGCGCTTTAGGCCAGCTTGCCGCGATTTTTTATAGTCTTGCGCTCGCGGCCAGCTCCGACGCATGCTTCATTTTCTTGGGGTGCGAGGCCTCTTTGCACCCCAAGAAAATGGAACCCTTTATATCTGTGCTTTCATGGGCGGTCATTCAAGTGGCTCAAAAATCTCTTTTCGAGGTTCATTTACTCAGTTACACTTTTGAGTAAAAACACAAGTGAGGCAGACATGAGCATAATTTCCGTTTTGAATCCGAAGGGTGGTTGCGGCAAGACCACCATCAGCACCAATCTTGCCCGCGCGTTGCATGATCGTGGGCAATCCGTCCTGATCGTAGACAGTGACCCACAGGGCAGCGCCAGAGATTGGCATGCGGCCAGTGAGGACAACCCACTTGAATTGGTGGCGCTTGATCGCCCTAACAACGTCAAGACGCTGCGCAGCATGGCGGCGAATTACGACTACGTGGTGATTGATGGTGCGGCCAAGCTGGAAGACATGATCGCCGCCGCGATCAAGGTCAGTGATTTCATTCTGATCCCTGTGCAACCGTCACCCTATGACATCTGGGCGGCCTCCGATCTGGTGGACTTCATTAAAGCCCGTCAGGAGGTCACAGATGGCGTTCCGCTTGCGGGCTTTGTGGTGTCCCGCATGGTGGAAGGTACGCGCCTTGGCGGAGATGTGAGAGCAGCTCTCGATGAATACGCCCTGCCCGTCTTTGAAACGACCATCACGCAGCGGCAGGTTTACCCGCAGACGGCATCCGAAGGGCTGACCGTGTTTGATGCGGACAACGCTAAGGCCAAGGCCGAAACGGCCGCCTTGATTGACGAGGTTCTTAGTATGATCGCGCCTGTGGCGCGGAAGGTGGCGTAATGGGACTTTCTGCCAAACGCCCGAGCCGTGGTGACGAAGCCCGTCAGCGTATCTTGCATGAGGTGACGGAAACGGCCGAGAAGAAGAAGCGCTTGAATGCCGAGATTGAGGAAAGCCTGTATAAGCGGATCAAGATGAAATCTGTGGAAGAGGGGCGTTCGATCTCTGACATCACACGCGATTTATGGTCTGAGTATTTGAGTAAATGAGGAATTGAGTGCTTACGGATGAGCAAATCGCGGTCGCCAAAGAAAAAGCACCAACGCGCCGAGAAGGACACCATGAGTATAACGATTGCATCCGAATTGCTTATGAATGGTTAGATGCGCAAACGAAAACTAAGAACCCTGTTCAAAGAACACGGGCACTAAAGCACATCATTGAGAAGTGGGGCGGGAGGTATGTCTCTCAAACCGATGTGGAGGTTGCGGCTTGGCTTCACCCTGACATCATCGGTGAATATCCACGGTTTAACGTCAGCATGCGTATGACGCGGCCTTCTGCGAGAAGGCTTGAAGGCATCGGAGAAGCCGGAAAGCACCAAAACTATCGGGAAACCGAAAGCGCTTACAAGTATAGCCGTGATGAATAGTAAATGAGTAGTCACTCAAATGAGTGACCGCGCTTCACCGTTCCGCTTCACATAGCTTTTGACGAAATTCACGAACGAGCCACTTGGGTTATCCGGCACTGATTTTTTGCTACTCAACATGTCGCGCCATTCCCGTTCAAGGAAGTAGAGATCATAGCCCCCAGCATGTTTCCGGGCATTGTCATAGGCGGAAGAGGGCAGGGCGATCTGATCGAGCGCGTCTAGCGTCTCTGGTTCGGTGTAGATGTCCGTGAACTCAGAACGCGGGCGGATGATGAACAGATCGCCGTCCAGCTCGAACGTGTAATCGGGGATGTGGTTCTTCTCGTTGTTCATGTCCACTATGGCCTTGACCATGCGGCGGAATTCTTTGGGCGTGGATTGCGAGCCTGTCTTCATGCGCAGTTTTTCCATGCCATAGCGCAACATACGGTTCTTTGTGCCACAGCTTTTGCGGGCGATCTCATAAAGGCGGCGTTCAAGAGGCTTGCGGAGCTGGAAGTACAGAGGCGAGATCGTCAGGATCTCGCCACCCTTGGCATCGATAGCATTGAACAACCAGTCGGAAAGGGTGATCTCAATCGCCTGCATACGGCCATCACGCGTTTCCCGCACAACGCGATACTTGTCGATGAAGCCAAAGCCATCGAGCGTTTCAACGCCGCCCGTGGTGACGTTGGTTTCAATGCCTGTGTTGCGCAGCCTGTCGAGAGCGTCTTTGAACAGTTTGTAGCCGCGCCGACTTGTATCCCGGTTTGTCGCCTTAAGCAGGTCATGAGCCGAAAACCGCATCGTCCGATGTACTTGTCGCCCCTCGTTGAGCGCAGCCATGCACTGGCTGATACAATAGATAAGGATATCACGATCAAAAACAGTCGCGCGGCCAATGCTGGACGGTTTCAGTTCAAGCCAATTTCCATTCACCTCATAGCGGCGCGTTGTCATGTCGGGCTTGGTTGAGAGCGTGAAAAGCGGATATTCCATCGAAGCCATGTCTGACTTCGGCGCTGCGTCAAAGATATCGCAAACGAAGAAGTCCCGTTGCGGGTGACGCACGGGGAGTAGGGGAGAGCGTTCTGATTTCAGTTCTTCGTCTGGCATATCTTCGGGACTTTACACACCACCTGAGTGTTCGGGACTTCACACACCGAGTCAATAAAATTCGGGATTTCACACACCCGCAAGCTATGGATCGCTCATGGAATTGGATTCGGGACTTTACACACCGGGATTCGGGACTTCACACACCCAGATTCGGGACTTCACACACCAGTTTCCACAACATGGCCTGAATCAACGTTATTTCACAATGCCTTACTCAGATCGCAAAATCTGGAAACACATATAAACACATATTAAAACACAAGAGGGTTGAGTAATTGAGGAGTTACTCATTTCTTGTAAAACACGCAGGCATCGACCCCCGTGGTTGTTGTGGTCCAGACACCGCCAAGGACACCGCATGTTGGACCGTAGCTTGCTAAGAAACGAGGAAACAGCACCGTCAGCACAAGAGCCAGAACGACAGCACCCAGACCAAACAATGGGAGACGACTTTTGAACTGATCCAGATTTTGTTCACGTTCCCAAAGCTGGCGTTGTACATCTGTACGATCCTGGTCAGCTTTACTGAGAACCTCGCGGGTGTAGCTGGACGCCTTGATCAGATCACTGGCCGTTTGCCTGATATCTTTCATCCGCTCTTCAAGCCGTTTGTCGATCACCTCAACCGCATATTCCGCGTACTGGTCAGGGTCCGTCTGATCCTGTGTGGCCTTTGCTGCCCGCCGTGCTTCATTTGCCGCTGTCGTCGCATGATTGACTGCCTTGGTCTGTTCCTGAACGTAGTCGTTCATGTCCAGGACAAGATTGCCAAGCCGTTCGAGAGTTTCGCGCAACTCACCATCAGAGAGCGGGGCAGGGGAGGCAGCATCGTCAGACATAGCGGGTCACTTTCAAATCAATGGTCCTGCGGCTGGAACAGCCTCTTAAACTCCGGGTCAGCGTAGTATCGCAGCTTTTGGGCCAGTGCAGAGGGCTGGCCCTGTATACGCAGGAGCTGGATATCAGGCGGCATTTGCATGATTTCATCGGGGGTCAGCAGATCGCGACCGGTGAGATGGTTAGAGAAGCTGGGGCCGTCGCCGGGTTTGAAGCTGTCGGTCTGGAACCCGGCGGTTTCTTGGCCGATCATCTGGCTCAGCCACTTTGCCGTCTCGAAGTCGTTTACCCCGAAGACCTGTTGGACGCCAGCATTCGCGATGAAGGTGTTTGCCCGATCGCTGTAGAGGTCCTTGAGCTGGCTCATGTCCTGCAAGATCGGCCAAAGCTGAAGCCCGTAGCCTGCCATCAGCCCCATGGCGCGCTCCACGGCTTCCAGACGGCCCAGAGCGGCAAATTCATCCAGCAGGAACAGCGTGGACGTAGAAAGCCGCTGAGGCGCGCCCTGAACGCCTACAGAGGCCTCAGCGTCCCGTGCGATGTCCTGGAGGGCCTGAGAGACGAGGAGGCGCAGCCAGCGGCTGTAGGCGTCCATCCGGTTGGGCGGTAGCACCAGGAAGACGGAGGTGATCCGGTGGCGCAGATCGGAGAAGGCGAAGTCCGAGCGCGTCAGGCATCGAGCGATCCGGGGCGAGTCCAAGAAGTGCGTATGCCGTTGCGCGTTCGACAGGACAGAGGCGGCTTCCCGATCCGCCTTGCCAAGGAAGCGATTGGCGGCGCGGGCGATCAACCCGCCCGCTTCGTCACTGTCCTGCATCAGCTCTAACAACGCCTTGAGCCGAGCCGGGGGCAGGGTGAGATATTCCCGGACGGTGGCCAGCGACCGGCGGTCGCGATCCTCATGGCAGACGCAGAACATGATCAGACCGCCGAGGATAGCTTTCGCCTCTTCGTTCCAGTGGGCTTCCGTTACCTGTCCCGGCGGGTCCGTCACCAGCGCCTCTGTCAGGGAGGCGGCATCCTCACCCAGATCGAGGCTGTCAGGCGTCAGTCGGTCAAGCGGGTTGTAGCAAGCCGAAGGGTGGCCGCTGACCTCAAACGGATCGAGGACGTGAACCGTCCCGAAGTGCCGCCGGGCCTCGCCCGCGATCCGGGCATTCTCGCCCTTGGGGTCGATGACCAGGACCGAGCGTTCCGCAGCCAGCAGGTTTGGGATGACGGTGCCCACACCTTTCCCGGCCCGTGTCGGGGCGAGGGTGATCAGATGGGCGGGGCCGTCATAGCGCAAGAGCCGTCCGGTGCCGGGGTTCCGTCCGATCAGCAGCCCGCCACTCTCGCCTTTTGGGCCCTGGAGCTTCTTCAGTTCCTTGCGGCTGGCGAAGCGGGCCGAGCCGTGGCTGTCGCCGGTCAGGCCGAAGAAGTGATCAGCCCCGGAGACATAGCGCCAGTATTGAAACCCGAAGACAGCGCCGATGAATGTGGGCGGCAGAATGACCGCCCATTCCCAGGCAGACTGACCAAGCGGCGGACCAAAGGCCCCGAGCGCAACGACACCCCCAATCAGGAAGCCGACCATCGCACCGAATGCTGTGCGCCCGATCATCCATCCGAGCAAAACGGGTGTCGCGATCAGGCGATAGAAGAACCGGGCCAGTCCACCCATGAAGAGCATGACGGAGCGCATCAAGCAGAACCGTCAGGATCAGAGGGAGGGGCAGGGGAAGCATCCGCATCAACAGCCGACGCACCATCACTGTCCCATTCCGCGAACGCTTTCCGATCTTGATCACGGGACAGGTTCCGTACCAGCCGTTCCACCATCGCGGCGGCACCGCTGTCCCGTTCCGCCAGATCGAGCAGAGCGCCTCCGAGGATCACTTTACGCCTGGTATCGAGCTTGCGCTTTCGCGTGGCTTCCCGGTTGCGCAATCCCTGGAGGCGGGCCTTGGCCTGGGCATAGCGTTTCTCGGCGCGTTCAAGCTCAGTTTCGGCCAATTCGGGAATCCTCTTTGAAGAAAGCGGGTGGCGAGGTATCTCTTGCCAGATCAAACCTAAGCGCTTACCCGTAGACCTGTAAAGGATAAGGGCGCACTTATGCAAACTCTCCACCTGCGGTTTCGAGCTTTGCGTGCGATCTCCTTGAGGCAGGGCCTCAGCCGATGGCGAACTCCGTCCGACGCGATGCGCGCCGGAATGAAAGGTCCTCCCGGCCTCTCAAACTCTCCAAGGCCAACTTGCGCAGTTGGATGGCGTCCCGCAATACGACCCCCTGTCGGCATCCCGTGCCCCGTGGTCGGGGCTGGGTTGCCGGGGGTGTCGCGCTTGCGGGCTGCGCGGAATGACAGTCGCGGGCCTGTCTTTCCTTACCGAGTTTGCCGGTGGCAAACCGCCAGTGAATTGTCCCCATATCCCGCCCCCCATGAGGCTGGGGATTTGGGGGCAACTCACTGGCTAGCCCGCGCCTCAGAGGTTGCGCGTTCGCGAGCGAGACCGTCCCCCGGACGGTCTCCGAGAAGCTCGCTCACCCCTTCAGCCGGGCTGTCTTTTCCCCTCCGGCCCCAGCGTTCTGGGGCGCGGGCCTACGGGGAAAAGACAGCTAACCCGGTGGCCCATGTCGGGGCTTGGGCCGGGGTCAGCAGCGCGCGTTGTGGCCGTCTGTATCGCCGGGCGAGGTAGGGCGCATGGCTAGCTTCCACCTCTCTGTGAAGACGATCAAACGCAGCGCCGGGCGCTCAGCAACGGCAGCGGCGGCTTACCGTGTAGGCGAGCGCATCGAGTGCCAGCGCGAGGGCCGTGTCCATGATTACACCCGCAAGCAGGGCATCAAGGAGACCTTCATTGTCACCCCTGAGAATGCCCCGGCCTGGGCGCAGGATCGCAGCAAGCTCTGGAACGAGGTTGAGGCCAGTGAGACCCGCCGCAACTCCGTCACGGCTCGCGAATGGGAACTGGCCTTGCCGTCCGAGATCAGCGACGATGATCGCTCGCAGATCACCCGCGAGTTTGCCGAGGAGCTGGTCAGCCGTTACGGCGTGGCCGTCGATGTGGCGATCCATGAACCGCACCGTGAAGGGGATCAGCGCAACCATCACGCCCACGTCCTGACCTCTACCCGAAAGCTGGAACCCGAAGGCTTCACAGCCAAGACGCGCGTTCTCGATTCCGCGAAAACCGGTGGTCCTGAAGTCGATCAGATGCGGGGGCTATGGGCCGAGTTGCAGAACCGTGCGCTTGAGCGGGCAGGGGAAGCCGAGCGTGTCGATCACCGGTCGCTCGAAGCGCAACGCGAGGCTGCGCTGGAGCGGGGCGATCAGCTTTCTGCCGAGGAGCTGGACCGCGACCCGGAGCTGAAGCTGGGGCCAGCGGCCAATTCCATGGAACGGCGGGCGAAGGCGACTGCTGAGCGGGAGGGCCGGGAATACACACCTGTCACGCAGCGTGGCGCTGTTGTCCATGCTGCCCGTCAGGCGCGCGCCGCATTCCGTGAAATGCGCGAGCGGCTGGACATCGCGCGGGAGACCTACGGGGCGGAGCGGGATGCAGGTCAGGGGCGTGTGTCAGCCGGTCTGGCGGCACTCAGGGCGGCGGCTGTAAAAGACCGCGAAGCGGGGCGACCAGGGGAGGATTTCCGGGAGCGTCTTGCGCGCGTTGTAGGCCGGTCAGAGGGTCAGGATGATACACCGACGCCGGAAGGCCGCAATTACACCCGAGAGCGGCTGAAAGAAATCATGGACAAAGACGCGGGCCGGGACGGCCAGGCGGCGGTTCACAAGCTGGACGGGCACAGTGACCCGGAGCTTGGGGAGGGCACCGGGGGCGCAGACCGCAAGCCCTCCGTGAACGAGCGGCTGAAGGACGTGCTGAACAAGCCGCGCGAAAAGCTGGATATCGAGGACGAGCGCGACCAGGAAAAAGATCAGGAGGTCGAAAACGAGCGCGAAATTGACAGGGAGATAGACCGTGATCCCGGCCTCAGCCACTAATCTGCCGCCGATCTTCGACGGGATCGAGGCAGTGTGTTTTGACGCCTTTGGAACGCTGGTTGAGATCACGGACAGGCAGCAGGCGTTCCGCCCGTTGTTCAAGGCTCTGACACCGGACAAGCGGCGCGAGCTGAAATACCGGCTTATGCGGGAAGACAGGCCCTTCACCGACTGGCCGAAAGCGCTTGGGGTCGAGGTTGATCCGTATGCGCTCCTAGATGTGTTGAATCGGCAGCTTGGCGAGATGCTATCGGTCGAGATGCGGCCCGGCTTGGCGGATATCTGGGCGCGGCTGCGTGCCAAGGGGTTGCGCTTGGCCGTTTGTTCCAACCTTACCAGCGACTACGTGCAGACCTTGCAAGGCAAATTGCCCGACCGTCCGGATGTTGAGGTGTTGTCGTGCAAGGTTGGCGCGATCAAGCCGGAGTCTACGATCTATGCGGCAGTGTTGGACGGTTTATGTGTTGCTCCGGACAGGGTGCTGTTTGTCGGCGATACGCCGCGCGCTGATATCGAGGGGCCGCGCGCAGCGGGCATGAAGGCCATTCATGTGGACGAGTTGGTCAGGGTGATGCAGGCAGGGTGATTTTCATCTTGCCAAAAATATCCTCGGGTGAATGCCCGAAGGGCAGGGGGTAGACAGCCCCTTGTCAGAAAGAAGGCTGTGTCCGCGCCTCAGCAAAGCCATCTTTCATAAGCGCATCGAGCATTGGACAGGCAACGCTACCGTCCTCGCAGTTCCTCGAAAGACTTTGAAGCGCATCGCGGAGCCGTATGAGGTTGTCTATCTTGGCGTCGATATCAGCTAAATGGCTTTCAGCCAGATTCTTCACCTCACCACAAGATCGTACATCCTCAGCTGCAACGGACAGGAATGTACGGATGATAGCGATCGGAAAGCCCAAATCTCGGCAGCGCCTAACGAAGCGTAGCCGCGCAATTTCATCTGCAGAGTAGAGCCTGCGCCCGCCCGACGACCTGCCCGGCTTTGGAACGATGCCTTCGCGTTCGTAATAACGGATCGTTTCTACGTTCACGCCACTTTGTTCAGACGCCTTTCCAATGGTGAACATTTCGCTTGCTCCTGTAGTGACTACAGGGATTAGACATACACTATGGACGTTGTGAACACCCAAGAATCTGAAGATAAAGATGGCCTTGTCATGCGGCTTGCAATGCCAGTGGCGACGTTGCTGGCCCTTTTGTCGGCCTCCTGTTGTGTGCTTCCGATTGGATTGTCGATTCTAGGGTTGGGCGGCGCATGGCTCACGACGCTTGGACCGTTCATTGCCTACCGTGTTTTCATACTAGCTGGGATTGCGGTCGGGCTAGCTTGGGCATGGTATCGCGTGTTGCGGGTGCATCCATGCGTCTCACGCAGACGGTCTTCAATCATCTGGGTTAGCCTAGCATCAGTCGCCTTCCTGATCGCGTCATCTTCACCGCTTTGGGAGGCTTCCGCACAACGGTTCATGTGGGATTTGTGGAGGTCAACGCGATGAAGAGCAAACTTCTTGTCGTCGGACTAACCGGAACTGTTTTGGCGGCATTGTGCTGCTTTACACCGCTTCTACCAGTGGTTCTGACGGCGCTTGGCATGACCGGCCTGCTTGGTGTCCTCTACAACGATGCAGTTTTGCTGCCGATGCTTGCAGGGTTTCTCATTCTGACGGGGTACGCGTTATGGCGACAGAAGAAGCAAAAATAATTCTGGAATCTACTCTCACTTGCCCCTCATGCGGCCATGTTGAGACGGAGACGATGCCAACGGATGCCTGCCAGTGGTTCTATGCGTGCAAGGCTTGCAACACAGTCCTGAAGCCGCTCGAAGGAGACTGTTGCGTTTACTGTTCCTATGCGACGGTGCCGTGTCCACCGATCCAGGAAGGCAAGTCCTGCTGCGCATAGCAGACCTTCGCCAGTGTCGGAAACGGTTGAGTTTTGGCCAGTTAGTGTTCGTGTTGGCAAAGTTGATGATCGGCAAGCGAAGCGAGCACGTAGCAATCTTCTGACACGCCTTCACCGTCGCAGCCCTTCGAAATCCGAACCAGTTCCTTCTCAAGTGCTCGTAGGCGTTTGATCTTGGCTCTCACATCCGAAAGCTGTGAGACGGCAATATCTGTCGCGGCCTGACACGACCGATCCGGATGACCCTGAAGCTCAATCAGCTCGGAGATCGCTTCAATCGAGAAGCCAAGGTCGCGCGCGTGTTTGATGAAGCTTAGGCACTCCAATCCCGCCACATCATAGCGGCGTTGGTTGCCTTCGGTTCGTTCAGGCTCAGAGAGCAAGCCCATCTCTTCATAATAGCGGATGGTCGGAATTTTGACCTTGGTGCGCTTTGACAGCTCTCCGATAGAAAACATGAGAATACCTCTTGAACCTCTAGTTACTAGAGACACTACACTATGCTCAATACAGATTCAAAAGGGCTTTCCAATGTCAGGATGTTGTGGGCATGACGCCAAGTTTGACGGCGTATCAGACGACTATAAGCGGCGATTGTGGATCGTCATTGCTTTGAACGCGACGATGTTCGTAGTCGAGATGACCGCCGGTCACTACGCGAAGTCTCAGGCGCTTCAGGCCGATGCCTTGGATTTTCTGGGTGACGCGCTGACCTACGGCATTTCGCTTGCGGTGATCGGGGCTTCGATCCGGGCGCGCACCAACGCAGCCCTGGCAAAGGGTTTGAGTTTGCTTCTAATGGGTCTGTGGGTGTTCGGTTCGACGGTCTACCGCATCTTCTATGTCGGCGTACCAGAAGCGGAGATCATGGGCATCGTCGGCTTCTTTGCGCTGCTGACCAATCTTGCGAGCGTGCTTTTGCTGGTACGCTACAAGGATGGTGATGCCAATGTACGCTCGGTCTGGCTCTGTTCTCGCAATGACGCCATCGGCAATGTGGCGGTGATGTTCGCAGCCCTGGGCGTCTGGGGCACGGCAACCGGCTGGCCTGACCTGATCGTCGCATCCATCATGGCAGCTCTGTTCCTATCGTCTTCCTTCCAGATCGTTCGACAAGCATTGGCCGAACGTCGTGAAGCCACCACGCATAATCACGCCGAAGCATAATGGAGATGGGACTCACAATCGTGGGGCTGGGGATCACGCTTTCCACGCTTGCCGCGATTCTTTGGTCCATTGCGCGACCCTCGCAACGGCTGTGGCCGCCCAGCAGATATACGGCTCTGACTCCGCTCTTGATCTGGATACCAACCTTTGTGCTCTTTGGTGCTTTGGTCGCACTCGGCGTTTTGGGTTGGGGAGAGCTGCCGATACCACAATGGTTCCGCTTTGGAGCTGGCGTTCCGCTGATCGTGATCGGGAACATTGTGGTATGGAGCGCGGTCGCAGGCTTTGGCATTCATAAGACCGGCGGTGCCGTAGGCACTTTGCAAACCGGCGGATTCTATCGTTTTTCCCGCAACCCTCAGTATGTAGCAGACATCGCCATGGTGCTGGGATGGATGGTCCTCACAGCCGCACCTTTGGCGATGCTGGTAGGCCTTGCTGCAATCATCGTCTTGGCTGTTGCGCCGTTTTCTGAAGAGCCGTGGCTACGCTCGCAGTATGGTTCCGGCTTCGACAAGTATGCTGCGCAGGTTCGACGCTATCTCTAAACTGTGACAATAACCCCTTAGCAAGCTCTAGTTGCCGCAAAAAGGACGATTTTTGCAGCAGGTCGTCTGCCAGAACTAAGCCTTTGATCTTGTTGAGCGTCGAGTCCCGCAAAACACTGCGGTGAAATCCAGCGCGCCTTGGACGGCTGGAGGGGCGCGGGCTTGCAATGGGGGGAAGGTCTTTGGGGAGCCCCCCCGCCACAAGGATGGCGGAGGGCTGTGCTTTTAGAGAGCCTTGCGGAAAATCACCTTGTCATCTCCATCCGCCCAGAAGTCGCGAATAAGTTGCGGGCCACCTATGTGGCGCACACGAACAGCAGCAAATTCATGCTTCGGGATGAGGTATGGAACGAACCAGATGTTGAAGACGTGACCGCAGAGATACAAGCGGCGATGCCGTAGGGCAGGTTCAAGCTATCGGCGTCGGATTCGACCGAACAGCGCCGCGATGTCAGGTCCAGCGCTCCAGCCGTAGATGGCCCCAATGACCGTGAAAAGGCTGACTCCGGCAATAGCGCCAAAGATGCCGCCGACTATTCCTGTGCCTGCGCCACCAAAGAAGCCGAGCAAACCAAACGCTAGAGCGCCAATCACGCGTTGCTTAATAGATTTCTCAGAACTCAATTAGAAAAAGCCTTCAGTAATTCGTTTGAAAAAGGGTCCGCCTTTTCCAAGGCCCTTGTCTTCGTATCGTGCGAGGATGGAACCACATTGGGTGCACTGAAGAAAATCATAGTGCGTTGATCCTGCCATCCCTTCATCGGTTGTCACGTTAGTACCGATTGGTGAAAGCTGCTCGTGCCATCTGTTTGTTTTGCAGGCGTCACATGCACCTTTGGATTGTATGGTCATGTAGCCAGTCTCCGCGTGTGTTGAATCGCTTCTAGCACTGTTGGCATATCTCGGCACCATGAACTACGAACTAGGGCAGCAGAAACGGTCGTTTTTGGCCGAGCGCCCTGCCCCGCCTAGGATCAACCGC
>NZ_JBNAFZ010000035.1:0-15435 GCF_049800935.1 Microbulbifer sp. S227A
TGTGAACGGCGGAGCAATACTCGGCCACGGTAGCGACGGCATAGTGTTGTCGCGGGCGGCGTAAAAGTCGTCCACTTTTGCCCTTTCGGATTTCGGGAGGGCTTGGGGATATACACCGTGGACTTGTATTTGAAGGTGCGTCACGCTCATTTCCAGGATGGATTGAGCGGGCGTCAGATTGCCCGGGATTTTGGGATCAGCCGGGACAGTGTTGCGAAGATGTTGGCCTATTCGGAACCGCCGGGATATCGGCGGACAGCGCCGATCAGGCGCCCGAAGCTGGATGCGTTCACCAGCCAGATGGACCAATGGCTTGCTGAAGACAGGAGCCGCCCTCGCAAGCAGCGTCACACCGCCAAGCGTATTTTCGAGCGGTTGCGGGACGAGTGCGGTTTTGATGGCAGCTACACCATCGTCAAGGATTACGTTCGAGACCGGAAGCGGACCGGCAAGGAGATGTTCGTGCCGCTGAGCCATCCGCCCGGTCATGCACAGGCCGATTTTGGTGAAGCGCTTGTCGTGATCGGCGGCGTCGAGCAGAAGGCACACTTCTTTGCCCTCGATCTGCCGCACAGCGACGCGTGCTACATCCGGGCCTATCCTGCGGCCAATACCGAGGCGTGGCTTGACGGCCATGTCCATGCCTTTGCGTTCTTCGGCGCGGTTCCCCAGTCGGTTCTTTATGACAATGACCGCTGCCTGGTTGCCCGGATTCTGCCGGATGGCTCCCGGCAAAGAACCCAGCGGTTCAGCGCGATGTTGTCGCATTACGTGATCCGGGACCGCTATGGCCGTCCCGGCAAGGGCAATGACAAAGGGGCCGTGGAGGGGCTGGTCGGCTACGGACGTCGCAACTTCATGGTGCCGATCCCGTCCTTTCCGGACTGGCACGCGTTCAACGCTCACCTGGAAGAGCAGTGCCGCAAGCGCCAGGGTGATGTTCTGCGTGGCCACAAGGTCAGCATCGGGGAACGGCTGAAGGCCGATCTCGCGGCGATGCGGGATTTGCCCGGCACCCCCTTTGAGGCCTGTGAGTTGCAAAGTGGCCAGGTCACATCGACATCGGTGGTGCGTTATCGCGGCAATGATTACTCGGTGCCGGTTGCCTACGGCCACCGTGCGGTCTGGATCAAGGGCTTCGTGACCCGGGTTGTCATCGGCTGCGGCGCCGAGGTGATCGCTGAGCATTCGCGCTCCTATGACACCGGCGACATGGTGTTTGATCCACTGCATTACCTGGCGCTGATCGAACGCAAGATCATGTCCTTCGATCAGGCCGCGCCTCTGCAGGGCTGGGAGTTGCCCGAAGCGTTCAAAACCCTGCGCCGACTGCTGGAAGCCCGGCAGGGAAAGGCCGGCAAGCGCGAGTATGTGCAGGTCCTGCGCCTTCTGGAGCGCTTCGAGATTGACGTGCTGCATCTTGCCGTCAAAGATGCCCTGCGAATGGGAGCGGTCAGCTTCGATGCAATCAAGCACCTGATCTTGTGCAGGGTCGAGCAAAGGCCTCCGAGGCTGGATCTGGATGTCTATCCCTTCCTGCCCAGAACCAACATCACCACCACCTCCGCCGCATCCTACATGAGCCTGCTGGCAGGAGGTGGGGCATGACGGATGCACCCGAACTGCTGCTGGCCCACCATCTCAAAACGCTTCGGCTGCCCACGTTCCTGCGTGAACATGACAAGCAGGCCCGTATCTGCGCCGCTGAAGGCGTAGATCACGTGCGTTACCTGGCCCGGCTGACCGAGCTGGAACTGATCGACCGGGAACGGCGCATGGTGGAACGCCGGATCAAGGCCGCAAAGTTCCCGACCATCAAAAGCCTGGACAGCTTCGACTTCAAGGCGATCCCGTCGCTCAACAAGATGATGGTGCTGGAGCTGGCGCGCTGCGAATGGATCGAACGCAAGGAGAATGTGATCGCGCTCGGTCCCTCCGGCACCGGCAAGACCCATGTCGCCCTCGGGCTGGGACTGGCTGCCTGCCAGAAAGGATTGCCTGTCGCCTTCGTGACCGCCGCAGCCCTCGTGCACGAGATGATGGAGGCCCGCGACGAAAAACGCCTCCTGCAACTCCAGCGCAAACTCGCCAAGGTCAAACTGCTGATCATCGACGAGCTGGGATTCGTCCCCTTGAGCAAAACCGGCGCCGAGCTTCTGTTCGAGCTGATCTCACAGCGCTACGAGCGAGGGTCGACCCTGATCACAAGCAACCTGCCCTTCGAGGAGTGGACCGAAACCTTCGGCACCGAACGCCTGACCGGCGCGCTGCTGGACCGGCTGACACACCACGTCAACATCCTCGAGATGAACGGCGAAAGCTACCGCCTCAATCAAAGCCGCGCCCGCCTCGCCGCCGCTAACAAATGAACCTCACAGAATTGGCCTGACGGCCAATGCGCCTTGGACCGGGCTTGCTATATGAGGGCCGCACGCTCCAAGGCGCTCGCCCCAAACTGGCCGACTTTTGCTCCGCCACAATGGCCGAATTTTACTCCGCCGTTGACAGCAAGGCCGTCTCGCTCGACGCGCTCCGCGCCGAGAAGATGAAAAACATTGCCAGTCTGGCAGAGGAAAACCTCGAGGCTGCGCTGCAGACCCTTGTCGAAGCGCGGCTCAACGTCCTGATCAGCGGCGGCACCTCGACCGGCAAGACCACGTTCGCCCGCCACCTCCTGACTCATGTCAGCGAACACGAACGGCTGATCACCATCGAAGACGCTTTCGAACTCTTCCCCGGCCAGCCGAACACCGTCGCCCTCCTGGCCGACCGCGGTGCCGGGTCGCAACGCAGCGCCAACGCCCTCCTGCAGGCCTCCCTCCGCATGCGCCCCGACCGGATCATCGTCGGCGAGTTGCGCGGCGCCGAAGCCCTGACCTATCTCGAGGCGATCAACACCGGCCATGGCGGCTCGGTCTCCACCATCCACGCTGAAACCGCGGAACTCGCCATCGATCGGCTGGCTATCATGGTGCTGCAGGCGGGAACCCCGCTGACCTTCGCCGAGGTGCGGGAGTACATCCGGAAATCCATCGATGTGATCGTGCAGCTCGGGCGCACCGAGGGAAAGCGGGGGATCACGGAGTTCTATCTGCCTGGAAAATAAACTTGGAGAAGTTCAGCCAAATAATGACATCGAGCCGTCCGGCGAAGCACTCATTCCTGTAAGGTCCAAACTAAAGCGCACTTCAGATATGGGATCCCCGAAGGCGACAACAGGTACTGGCAAATCTCCAGCGTGGAACATTGCTACAGATTCACCATCAGGATAGGTCGCAAAGCGCGTGTCCGATCCATAAATGCCCGCTCCGCCTTTTCGGAGGCACTGGCGAAAGAATTGAGCACGGACCACTGGATCGTCTAATGCAGCGTAAATCTCATCAATCAACTCGCATGCCATTTCACCGCCAGGCAGTTCAATCAGCAAGATGGATGCAATATAGACCCGGATGTCGGCATTAGGGCGAAGCTGTTCAAGCGAAAACCGATGCTGCCGGGAAGACTTCAGAGTCGTCTTCACCTCTAGTGCAAAATGCTCCGTCACAAAGTCGTACCGGGCATGTGCAGACGACGACCACGCCCTAACTGCTGCGTTCAAATCTTGAGCTGTGCGGATGATGTGCAACTCACCCCAAAGCCCAACGACGTCGTTTAGTTCGTCGTTCAACCGCGTGAATAAATCGGCAATCGCGAGGATTTGGTCGCGAACGGCCGCTGAGGAGTGATCCGCCCCGGGTGCCAGGAACGCCTCTTCTAAGAGGCGAAGGAAGACACGGATGATGTCGGGATCGTCATTCGCAAGGGAAACTAACGTGTAAGTGCCGGACAGAGCGCTTCCATCCTGAAGCTGGATATCGCAGAGGCACGCAAAGCGAACCTCGACGGCCTTCAGCTTCAGATCAGGCTGGCCATCATCCTCGGCCATCTCGAAGAGCAAATAGGGCTGCCCTTGCGCATCCAAGGAAAGCCAGAGGCCGTGGGCACCATCGATCTTACTCCCGAAGAGATGCTGGCAGGCATCCGGGAAACGGCGGGCAAGTTCCTGATACGCCTCAAACAGCATCGTCCTCTCGTTCCACCCAAACACGCTCCGCCAAACGCTCGGGGATGTGCACGGCAAGCACGGGCAAGTCTTCTAGAAGCACGCGGTTCTTGGCGGCATTTTCTAGGTGGTAGCGATGAATCTGGAAGGTGATCGTGTCGTCAACCCGGATTTGGCGCGCGCCGGGATAATTGGTACGCGCGTTGCTACCCTGAAAGAGGTTTCTGATCTTAGGCGGATCTTTGGTATCGAGACTGCGGCGCGCTTCCACGCCCGACCATGGGCCGGAGAAGGCAAAGACGCTGCACCGCATCTCAGGGTCTTCGCTAGCCAGCTTTTCGAGGCCGACCATGATTGCCGAGTGCTGTAAGCTATCGCCGGGGTTCTTGTAGCGGATTTGCCCGATGAAGGGGATTATCTCGCTGAGCGGAATGTCGTCGCTGAACGCCGGAATGGTCTGCTGCTGGTTCCAGCCGTCCTGCTTGTATTCCCAGAAGTCGAACGCGCCGAGTAGCTGGTTCACCGCTTCCCGGTTATCGGCAACGAAGCCGGTATCCTCATAGGGATAGTCGGGGTAAATCCACCCTTCACGCCCCCGCGACTGGTACATGTCGAGCAAGATGACAGAGCGCCGTGTCGGCTGAAGCCTCTGGCTGAGGAACCAGGTGCGCCGCCAGTCCTTCAGGCCGCCCCCATCTTTGATGTGCTTGGAGATCGATGAGCGGACCGACTCCTCGTGGGAAACATAGTCTTGGAACGCTTCGATGTTCTCTGTCGTCAGATAGATGCGGCAGAGGCCAAGATAGCGCTTCTTGTAGCCGAAGAAACGAGCGCGCTGCTGGATGTTGTCGGCGTTGCCGATCCCGATGGACCTCGGCATGTAGGAGACTGTCAGGCCTTCAACGGTGAAGCCACGGTCCAGGCCGATCCCGCCGACAAGTATCCAACTATAATCACCCTTCCAATCAATGGAGGGTATCTTGGTCTTCTCGCGTGTGTTGAGCTCGGCGATGGCGGTTTCCGACACGGCGTCTAAAAGCAGCGGCTCGATCTGATCAAAGTCATAATTGACGGCATAGGTCTCGCTCAACCGTTCGAAGGCAGTTCGAAAACCTGCCAGCAGGTCGTCATGGCCGTGATGATCCGTGTCGTCCAAGATGGCCGCCCATTCATCGCGCGTGTTCCGCGCCCATCTCGCGAACATGAGATGATCGGCCTTCGGGATGGCCGGGTGGATCATCATGGAGCGATTGCCGCCGCCCTGGTCGTCTTCTTCGCGCAGGCCGATGGCTACGCCAACGAAGAAGTCTTTCAGGGCCTCTAGCATGCTGGCAGGCGGGCTCGCTGGCGGATCGTCCCGGTCCGGCACATCGGTTTGCGGAATGAGCTCAATGTACTTGTCCGGCCCGTCCACAAAGAACTCTTTTCCGCCGACATAGGCGTCTCCGGGTGTCAGCACCGCACCGAAGTCAGGCGAGAGCGTGTCGATGCGGCTGATCAGAAGCGGCGCTTGCGGCGTGGCAGTGTAGAGAAGATAGCTGTGATGCGGGAAAAGACGGCGCAGCGCCGTGATGCGCGCGTAGGTCGTGCTTTCTTCCTGTTGCAGGGCCTTGGTATTCATCCCCGCCTGGTCGCCTTCGTCATCAATGATGAGCGTCGGCACGTTCGTCAGATCGACCCCGGTGAGCAGTGTGGCCAGATGATCGAGATGGCGATGCTCCTTCATGGAGACGATCAGCACTGTGCGCGAGCGCGTGCTCCCCTTGCGCCATTTCGCAAGCTCGCTTTTGACCCGCTCAACCTCGGCGCCTTGGAAGCCTTTGTCTCTGGTCGAGAACAGCTTCCAGTTGCGGTTCTTTTCGACCTCCAAGTCCTTCTTCAGACGCTCGAAGGATTGCTCGACCAAGTTGTTGGTCGTGCCGGCCAGAAGAAGGACGATCTGATAATCGTTGTCGTGCGCGAGCGCGGACAAGCTTGTGAAGGAAAGCGTTTTGCCGCTTTGGACATAGCCGATGATGAGACCGGTATTGTGATCGCCGGGATTCTTTGGATCAGCGCATTGACGCATGATCGACAAGGTTTCCGAGACAAGCCGGGTCTTCTCGACCTCTGAAAGTGATGTGTTTGACTGAAGAAGGCGCGTCAGAGCCGGACCTTGCGCCGGGTTCCACTTGCCGGAAGTCTGGCGATCGTGAATTTGGATAATGCCTTCGTCACTCATCGGGGACAGTCCTCGTCACAAGGTTCTTGAGGATTTCATTGGTGTATTGCCGGATTGCTTTGGGGTGATGCGAGGCAAGCTCTGTGGCGATGACTTCTGACAGCGCCATGGTAGCAGCGATGTTCAGCACTGCAGCGAAGCCTTCCGAGTCGAGATTGGGAAACTGCGCCATGAACGGATGGAGCATGGCCACCCGGATTAACACTTCGCGCGGATCCGGGTCTGTGATGGCTGGTCTGCTCTGGATGGAAAGCCAGTCGCTTTCCTTGTCGGCATAGGACAATTCGAGCTTTACGATCCAAGGCGTCCCCCGGAACAAAAACTCAAACTGAAAATCATCGCGCTCACCTTCCGCAACCGCGTCAAGCTGCTCCCCAACATCGGGAAGGTTTTCGTCCGGCGAAGGCTCGGGGCTCGGCGATACAACGCTCGGAAACGTCTGCTGCGATGTAACCAGGGCTCTGTGATCGAACTGCTTGGCCACGGCGGGCGCGGCACTGCGGGCGACCTTGCGCGCGTTGCGAGCGTCCTCCAAGGCCCTGTATTTTTGCGTCTGCTTGATGATCGGCAGGTCTTCGGCGTTCAAGATTTTGTAGAGTTTTCGAAGAAACTCGTCTTCATGCTCGCCCCACTGAACACCGTCCTTGGTGTGCGAGACACTGAAGCCCCTCAGGTGAATTTCGCCGAAGATGCGTTGTGATTCATAGCTGTTTGGCCGCTTGAAGATGTCGGCTGGTCGGTAGGTTTCATCAGCGCTGCCAAGGACCAGTCTGTTGCGCCTAAAGAGCGCGAGACCGGCAAGTCGGGTATCGGCCTTCTCCCGGATTGCAACGAAGCCGGTGGCTGATTTTCCTGGCCCGAGATCGATATCGATGTCGCGCTTCCAAGTGACCTGCGGTCCATCGGGGTCTTTGTAAGATGGCGTGACCAAGACCTTGGGTTCGTCATATCTCAGCCGCTCACCATCTACGAAGAGTTCCAGCGCGCCGGAGCGCAGGAAGATTCGATAGATGCTGGCAAGATGCTCTTTGATCTTGCCGATGGTCCGACCCTTTGGAAAACGGCGAATGTCTTCCAGCCGGATTTCTGTGTAGTGCTTGTCTTCCGACGCAACCGAGGTGACGACATTCAACTCTTCGATGCTGTCATGGACGATGCGGTCGATGTCGAAGAAAACGGTGCGCTCGTCTCTTTCGCCGAGCGCGCTCGAACGGACGCTCCATTTCGGCGCGAACCAGCATGCCGCGCTCTTCATGCCCATGCCGAACTCGGACAGGCCCGTTGCATCGGGCGGGATTTCGGCAGGTCGGAAGGCGCGCTGATAGTCGGATGAGGCAATCCCGGCAGCGTTGTCGAGAACCACGATCCGGCCGTCGTCCGCATCGAAAGTGATATCGACCCGCAAAACGTAGGAACCGCCCGAGATGGCTTCCAAGTCCTTGCGGCGCGAGATACTGCTCTGGATCGAGTTGTCAACGAACTCGGCCAAGGCGTACCACGCCTTGTAGTTAAGGTGCGGCAGCACAGAAAGGACGTTTACGCCGGGCCGGATATTGACCGTGTTTAGGCGGCTCATGTTACTCTGCGGCAACGGCCCGCTGTGCGGACTCCGCTGCATCTTCTCTGGTCACAAGGGCGGCGAAGATGCGCTTCACAACTTCAACATTAACGGCATTGCCAAAGGCTTTGTAAGCACCGTTCTTGGTGCTCGGCAAATGGGTGAGCTCAAGGCTTTGCAGGCGGCTGCATTCGCGCGGCGTCATATACCGCCGCTCCCAGCTTACGATGGGAACTTGGCTCGTTGTCATGGAAATTAGCGCGGGAGCTGTATCGGCCTTCTTGATCCGAATACCGCTGGCCCGAAATTGAATTATATGTTGCCAGATGTCTCGCACCCCACCTTTGATGTTCCATTCAAGTTTTTGAAAACTGGGCGGGAAGGATTTTATCTGATCTATCCAAGGATCGATAATTGATCTGTGCTCGGCGTAGAAGGCGCGGTTCTTTTCGATGAAATCGATCTTCCATGCCGGAAAGTGCTCAAGCTTGGTGCGGGCATAGCCTGGAAGCGCAGCTTCAGTCTCTTCGGGCGATAGCCCCTTCAAGGACTGCCCGAATGCGCCCTTATACCGGCCAAGCCGACGATATCCGCGCTCATACGGGGTGAGGCCGTCAAGGGGATAATCCGCGCCAAATTCCATCGCCCAAATCGGGAATGACGGCAGTTCGATATTTTTCGGGAACGCCGCCACGAATTCCTGCCAAATTGACAGGTAATGGACATGGTTTGGGCTTAGGTGCAGAGCATCCTCGGGATTATCGTCCAAGACGGACGAAATGGAGAGCTGCGCCGCGTCTTCTGGCACCGGCCAGGAAAAGCCGCCGAGCCCTTCGCGGTCGCCTATAATGAAAGCGCGTTCGCGCTTTTGCGGCACCCCGAACATATGCGGGGACAAGCGCGCAAAATCGACGTCATAGTCGAGCGCGCGCAGCCGGGCGCAGATATTCTGCCACGTCCTACCGCCGTCATGGCGGACAAGGTTTGGCACATTTTCGATGATGAAGAAGCGCGGTTCCTTCACACGCAAAATGTCGATCACGTAATCGATGAGGTCGCCCCATTGGGGACATTGCAGGCCTTTCTGCTCGCCAGCCTTGGAGAACGGCTGGCAGGGAAAGCCTGCGCACAGGACATCATGATCTGGGATCGAAGGAATATCGACGCTGCGGATATCGCCGTGGGGCTTTGTGCCGTAGTTCTTCTCATACAATGAGGCCAGATCAGCGTTGATCTCCGAGGCGAAGACGCACTCGGCGCCCGACGCACTCAACGCCTGATGAAATCCGCCAAGGCCCGCAAAAAGGTCAATAAACTTTAACTGCGCCACGACGGTCAGGCTCTTTTCTATGTGCTTTGGTTGGTCGTTGGCGATGTCCTCAAACAGCCAATCGCTTAATCTCTACACGATATAGATGAGAGATGTGATGTCAACGCTAGACCTACTCCACAACAATACGAAGTGCACCTTTTTCTTTGAGACAGATCAGGGGCGCCCGATTGCGTCGGGCCAGGACACAAGACGAAACCTCACCCGCCCAACAACTCCTCGATGAAATCTTCCTGCCGGTCGAGCGCTGCCTCCCATTCCTTCGGCACCGCAGCTTCCCGCTCGAGCGTCTCGGGCTCGGGCTGCCCGCGCCCGGCCTCCATCGTCCTCACGCTCATTGCGCGTGCTTCGCGGCGCTGCGAGCGGTCCCGGACAGGCGCGCGTTCGGCTGGTTTCGCCTGCTCGTCTGCGAGGGCTGCGTCACCATCCACGCTACCCCAAGGCCCCACGCCCTGCACGCTCGGCGGATAGGGGAAGGGCTTGCCCTCCTGACGGGCCAGCATCGCCTTGTAGAACGGATCGTCGTAATACTTGATCCGGCTCGCCTTGATCGGATGCTGGGGCGAGGCGAGGATGATGACCTCGTCGGGGTCCATCAGGCGCGCTTCAGTCTCGGAAAGCAGCGGCCGTTCTTCCAGCCGCGCTGATGTCGAGGTCGCGCCAAGGAAGCCCTTGTTGCGGCCATACATGCGGGTCACTGCCTCGCGAGTGGTGCTGCCGACCGCGGCGGAGACCTCCTTCACCGTGCGCTGGTCGCGTGGCGTGATGTAGAGCTTAAGCCCTGCCCCGTTCTCGAGACTTTCGCGGCCTTCGGGGCCATAGATCCGGTCGAGCGAAGCCAACGACTGTGCAATCATCGCGACGCGGCCGCCATAGCTCGCCAGCGAATGGATCGCGCGCTCGAGGTAGGGCATGGCCCCCATCTGCTGGAATTCGTCGATCATCATCATGACAGGCCACGGCTCGTCCGGACCCGGTTCATTCAGGCGGATCGAGGCGATGAGGTCGGCGAACATCAGGCGCAAGAGAGGCGCCAGCGTCGCGATGTGATCCTCGGAGACGGCGATGTAGAGCGACTGCGGGGTTTTACGGAAGGTCGAGAAATCGAAATCGCTCGCCTCGGTGGCCGAGCGCACCGCCGGATTGTCCCATTGTTTGAGACCGGCCGTCATCAGCGCCTGGATGTTCGAGGTCAGCAGGCGCGACGAGGCCGAGGCCGCGTTGGTCCAGAGTTCGCGCAGGATGTCTTCCTCGGCCTCGTCTGCATAGGTCTTGTATTGCGCGTTCTTGTATTCGCCCCCGGCGACGATCTTGTTCACCTCGCCAAGGTTCGGCGTGCCGCGCTGGATCGCCAGCAAGCAGGCCGCGACGAAGATCGACTTGCCGGCCTCGGAGAAGGTGTCGAGGGTCTTGTTGTCCTTATCGAGGAAGAGATCGGCCAGGATCGAAACCTCTGTGAAGCGCTGCGCAAAGCTCGGGGCCTTGGCGATCCGGGCGAGCGGGTTGTAACGATGCGTGGCATTGGCCCAGTCGAAGGGGCTGAAGCGATAGACCTCATCACCGTTCAGCGCCCGAAGCCGGGCGGTCTTCTCGAAGTTCTCGCCCTTCACGTCGAGCACCACGACCGAGCCCGCGAAGCTCAGAAGGTTCGGGATCACGAAACCCACACCCTTACCGGCGCGGGTCGGGGCCACCATCATCACATGGGGGATGGTCGTCGAGGAGATGAACTCGGCCTTAGAGGTCGGCGCGCCGAGCTTGCCACAGACGAAGCCTTTGCCGGGGGCCTGCAGCATGTCGTTCTTCTTCAGCTCTGCCTTCGTCTGCCAATGGGCCGAGCCGTAATCGTCGCGCTCTTTCTTCCAGGTCCAGGCCAGCGCCAAAGCACCGAGGCCAATCGCCCCGAAGCCGACAGCGCCGAACCCGACCTTGAAAGCTTCGGGGTGCGCCGCGCGCGTGCCGGCGCTGGCCTTCCAGAGCGCCAGCATGTCGAAACTGCCAAACCCGGTTTTCAGGGCCAGGGTCAGGTAGAAGGCGGCGACGATGGTGCCGATGACGGCACCGCAAACAACGCCGAAGAGAAGTGCTGCCCAGAGGGGGAGTGTCTTGGTCATAGTGGTCATCTCCCCTTAGAATTCCATCTCGTCATCGAGACCGCGGTCGCGGCCAAGATCGCGCCCCAGCTCCTGCGCCTCTTGGCTCCCGCGCAGTCGTGCCACCTCGGTCGCCTTGTCCTGCTGCAACCCGGCGGCGCGGTCGGTGAAGACCTGGTCGCCGGTCTCCTCGAAGGTCATCTCCAGGAACTCCTGCGTGACGGTGATCTGGTCGAGCTTGCTTGGCAGGGCCGCATCCAGCACCTCGTAGTTCCCGCGCCGGAGTTCGGCCAAGCCTTCCTCACCCAATTCCTTGAAGAGCTCCGATTGCAGAGTCCGCTCGATGGTCTCTTCCTGTTCCTCGGTAAGCTTGCCGTCCCGAAGCATGTCGGCCAGGTCCTGCAGGTAGGGATTTGGCGTCCGGTCGTCTTCGTCGATCAGCGGCAGGATCTCCTGTTCTTCGTCCGCGAGGGTCCGGCCGATCTCGACGCCCATTTCCTTCGCGCGCTCCATCAGCGCGTCCATCACTCCGTCGACTTTTTCGAGGGCGGCATCCAGTTGGTCATCATTGGCGGTTTCTACGCTCAGACCGTCTTTCGCCAGCACCGCGTTCATGTCCCGCTCGACCCAGTCCTGCGCCATGCCGTAGTTGCGCGTGCCGCCGGCAGTGATCCGGGCTACCAGTTCCTCGCTGTCCATGCCGGCTTCCTCGGCGCGATCGAGCACTTCACGCAGCCCATCGTCCTTGCCGGACTGCAGCGCGGCTATCAGAACCTCGCTACCCGCCCCCGGCGGATAGGGTTCCTCGAGCTGCTTGCCGAAACGCGCGCGCAATTCCGGGTCTGGCACCATCTGCGAGAGATCCGCGATGATCGGCGCGGCCTTGGCTTCAAAAGCGGCGCGCTCGGCCGGGTCCAGTTCTTCGGCCTTGAGCCTCAGCGCCTCGATCGTGCGCTCGGAATAGTCGATTGCGTCACCGACGGTTTTGATGTCCTTCATGTCTATCTCTCCTTCGGTGAAGTTCCACGGCGTGCCGGAACCGAGCCCGTCCGCCATGCCGCGCACGGCGCGCGCCATGTGGCGCTGGTCCATCCGGTCCAGCAGGTCGGCGAGGTTCTTGTAGTCCTTGGCGAAGCCCACCACCTGCGCCTGCGCGATGGCGGATTCCTGGGCCGTCATGACGATCTCGCGCGGCAGGCGAGCCTCTTCCTTGGCGCGGTAGACCTCCTCGATCCCGGCGGGCTTCTCGAAAATGCCGCGCTCGAGCCGCGTGGTGGCATCAAGCATCACGCCATAGCGTTCCGCGATTTCAGCCTGCTTCTCGCGCATCAGCTGCGGCGACATCACGCCCTCGGCCCAGCAAGAGAACCAGGTGCCCTTCTCGACGCCACGGTTGTTAAGGATGATATGGGCGTGCTTGTGCGCCCGGTCGTCATGGACCGCGAGCACATAGTCCCACTGGTCGCCGTATTCGCCGCTCTCGAAGAAATGCTCCGTCCAGTCCATGGCGATGTCGCGCACCTGGTCGACCGTCACGTCGGTCGGGAAGGACAGCAGCATGTGCGAGGTGAACCCGAGCTTGGTCGAGCCGCGCCAAGTCCCGGCCCAGTCTAAGATGATGTCTTCCTTCTGCTCCTCAGACAGCACCGCCGCATCAGTCAGCGCGTTGGTCATCGTGGAGTAGGTGTAGACCGCCTTGTCGTTGATGTAGGAGATCTGCGCCCCGAGCGAAGCACGCGTCTTGCAACCTCCCGCCCGGATCCGTTTGAACACCGCTGCGCGGCTTTGCCCAGAGGCCGCCTTGAGCGCATTGCGCGCCGACATGGATCCGACGTGCGCGAAACTGCGGCCCTGCCGACGCCCCGCCAACCGCGCGTCGATCCGCGCCGCGGCTTGGCCCCGGATGCGCTCATCCTCCCAGAGCCGGCCCATGACCGAGGTATAGAGGGCGAGGGGATCAGCCATTCCTGACGAGCCTCAGACCGCTCCCGATCGTGCGCGGCCCGTCTTCCAGAACCGCGCCCTCCTCCCCCTGCCCTTCTTCCTTTTGCGGCCACTCCTGATGACGCAGCGCCTGCGCCGCATCCTTCATCCGGCCCATCTCACGGCTCATGGACTGCGCCAGATCAAGGAGTTCGATCAGCACCGCGCGGTCCGCCTCCGAGACCTCCAGCCGACCGCGATGCACCGCCTTGGCGAGCACCAATCCGGCGTCGCTCACATCCTTCGCCTGACGCCACGCGGCACAGAATTCCGCGACCAGATCACGCGGCACATCAAGGAATCCGCACCGCTCCCGCAGCACCGCATTGAGCGCCTGCGAGCGGTTGGCATAGCCCCGTTCGCGCCACTCCGCATCGAAGGCGTCCAGCTCGGATCGGCTCGCCCGGAACGCCACCGTCTCGCTCGGATCGCGCACCGCGATGCCCTCGCCCGCCTCCTCTTTCGCGAGCCGGTTCACATGGCGCGGAGAGATGCCAAACGCCGCCGCCAAGTCCTTGGCGCTCTCACCCGCCGCAAAGCGCCGCGCAACTTCGATGCGCTCTTCAAGCTTCAGGTTTTTCGCTGGCCTCGGCACGGGTCAGACCCCTCGGACAAAATGTGCAAACATTGGCCATATCCTGCCAACGTCTTTCTTCTCTCCTTCGCTTATACCTCAATACATCACATTGCGCAATATTACGTTTTGCTTATCGTGTCTTTTTGCGGGCAATGAGGTGCACTCAAGACCGCTGGGCAGCGCGGCATGGAGCGCCGTCGTCCTCATCGATGCTCGGCAATCTGGTCGAAAAAATCTGCTGAAACTTGCGCTGGATCAGCACGCGATGTCAGGCAAACCAAGCGCCCGAGCCGGTCACGGATCGGGCGCCAGAAACACGAAAACGGCCCGCGCGGGATGGCGCGTGCCACGCCCGTTTGGGGCGTCACAATGTTGGTAAGGATCAGTGTCAGACCCCTGCGGATCCGAAGATCCGCAGGGGTGTCTGGGTCAGTGACCCAGTCCCTGATTGCGCAGATCGTCGTAACGGCTGCGGGCGATCATCGCCTCGGTCTCAAGGCTGTCGAGTGTCTCGGGATGGGCATCTTCATCGAAGGCGGCGAGGTAGGCCTCGAAGGCCATGTCGGCTTGCAGTTCGGCGAGGTCGATGGATTGTTCGAGTGTCATGGTGTGATCCTTTCCGTTGATCGTCGTTGGACGGATCGTGGAAAAGACCGGGGGCATGAGAGCGGGCTGCACCCGGCACGGGGCGGAATGAAATGGAGCACGCCAGGGGCAGGTTTGTTGTGAGCGATGCTCCGCAGCGCTCAAGGCGCAAGCCGCCCAGAAACCTGCCCCCGGCGTTGCCGACCGCTCGACCCCGGGCTAGCGATCTCTAAGGCCAACAGGTCGACGGAAAGGCGCGCGGCGGTGACCCTGACGTGAGACGTCCGGGATACATGACGTTGATTTGCGACTTCCACCCTCGCGGCGCAGGGTGAGTTCGGCGCCCCTGGTAGCTTCGCCAAGACGACCTAGGCGCGGGTTGTTCGACCGACGGAAGAGGTGCGCTTGGCTCGCTCAGTTGGCTCCCAGTTCTCCCTGCGGTCATTCGGTTCCGCCTCCACCGCGCGTGATCCACGCTGTCACTGAACAAAGAGATCGGAGCCGTATCAGCAACCGAATCTGCCTGACGACCCGGCTCTGCCTCCGCGTCCGAAATATGCCGCGTTCGTTCGGTCACCGATAGTGCGCCCTCCCAGAGCGAGTTCCCCGGAACGAGAAAGAGCCAGACCGCCGGAGCGGTCTGGCCCTTGGCTTACGCGGCGTCTTTGGGGCCCCAGGGGATCACGGCCTGCAGGGACAGATCGTCCTGGTTCGCGGCCTTGCCGAGGTTGGCGTTGAAGCCGTGGTCGCGGATGGTCAGCGTGTAGTAGTCGGCGCCGGTCTCCTTGTTCTGCTTCTTCCAGATGCCGCCACACTCGACCAGCTTGCCGCGCGGGGAGCGGCCGAGGACGCGGTGCGTGGGGGCCATCGGGTTCGCGCTCGCGACGGGTTCGACCGTGATGTCGAGGTCGAATGTCAGGGTCGAGATGGAGCCGACGCCCTTGGCGGTTTCGATGTCGGCGCTGGTGAATTTGATGCAGTTCGTGGTCATTGCTCTTCTCCTTGTTTGCGTTGCAATGATGGTCACCTTGCAGCTGGCCAAGGCC
>NZ_JBNAFZ010000036.1:0-14833 GCF_049800935.1 Microbulbifer sp. S227A
CAGTGAACGACCCACCGGCTGACGCCGGTGGCATCATTTGGAGGAATGTAATTCCAGATACTGCAGGATGATATCGTCGGTGACATTCCCAGACGTGGTGGAGAAGTAGCCACGGGCCCAGAACCGCCTGCCCCAGTAGCGCTTGCGCAACTCTGGGAACTCTATCTGGATGCGGCGCGATGATCGGCCTTTGATGCGCTGCATGACACCAGACAGCGATAGCTTGGGCGGGATCGACAGAAACATATGCACGTGATCTCGCGCCAAAACGCCGCGCACAATATGTACCCCCATCTCATTGCAGGTCTGCATGATGATCTCCCGGATACGCGCGCGCATCCGTCCCCGTAGAACTTTGTACCTATACTTTGTGGCCCATACGACATGGAATCTGTGGTAAAATCGCGTGTGCGCGGATGCCGAGTAGCGCATGATCTCTCCTCCTGAAATTTGAAGCCTTACCGCCTCAGCGGGCTTCAAATTTCAGGAGGAGAGATCAGCAGAAGATTCGCTGAAGCGGACCGGCTGGAAGCCGGTGGCTTCGATCCGTTAGATGGAAAGTAAATGGGGCATTGCCAAGTTGTTGCTGCGTGAAGCTCCTGCTACAGGAATTGGGATGAGAACGCCATCGTCCATGCCGCGCCTGAAAGGCTTCCGCTTGGCGCTGGCCGCCTGACATCTGCGCTGGCTTGCGGCCGAGGTAGTCGCCGATCCCAAGGGTGCCCGCGGTCTCTTCGACCTTCTTCCGGCGCTCAGCCTCGGGCAGCTTGCGAATTTTCAGCGGGAATTCAATGTTTTCGAAGACCGACATGTTCGGATATAGGCCGTAGTCCTGAAAGGCCATTGCGATGTCGCGATGTCGCGGCTCTGCGTAGGTCACGTCTTTGCCATGGATGAGGACTTTGCCTTCGGACGGTGTCTCAAGACCTGCGATCATGCGCAGTGTCGTGGTTTTGCCGCAGCCCGAAGAGCCCAGCAGGGTGAAAAATTCGCCATCCTTGATATCGACCGAGATGTCGTTCACCACGGTGAGCGAGCCGAAACGTTTGACGAGGTTCTTGATCTGGATACCCATTGTTAGTCCTTTCAGCCTTTCACGGCGCCAAGAGTGAGGCCGCGCACGAGGTAGCGTTGCATGAGCAGGACGAGCACGACGACCGGAAGCGACATCATCACGCCCGCCGCCGAGGCGAGGCCCCATGCGATGGATTTCGGTTTGATTGCGTTGGCTGCGATGACGGGAAGCGTTTTTGCCTCTTGCGAAGTCAGCATCGAGGCGAGCAGAAACTCGTTCCACGAGAACATGAAGACGATCACCATGGTCGCTGCCAGTCCGGGAAGCAGAAGCGGGAGCGTGACCCTCCTGAAAGTCTCGAAACGGGAGCAGCCATCGATCATCGCGGCTTCTTCGATCGACTGCGGAATGTCCTGGATGAATACCCGCATGACCCAGACAACGAACGGTAGACCCGCAAGCCCGTAGGCAGCTGCAAGAAGCCAGTAGGTATCGAAGATCCCCAGCGTCCGCGCGATGATGAACATCGGGATGACGCTCACGATAGGAGGCAACATGCGGATCGAGAGCACTTCGAACGCCATCACCTCCTTGCCCTTCATGTCGAAGCGCGCCAGCGCGTAGGCCGCCATCGTTCCGCAGATCATGGCAAGAGACGTAGCCATTGCGACGATGACCGCCGAGTTGATGAAGGCGTCGAGCGCGTCGAGCTGGGTGAACAGCTCGGCGTAGTTGACCAAAGATGGCTCGAACGACGTAAACACAGGCGGATATTGCGAGATATCAAGCTCGCTCTTCAGCGACGACGATGCCATCCAGAAGACGGGGAACGCGAAGAACAGCGTCGCAAGGATAGCGAGAGCATAGGCGCCGAGCCCCTTGAGCACCGGACGCAGAGTATTTGGTTTGGACATGATGACCCCTTCGCTCAACGATTTTCCTTGTCCGCCACCAGCTTCATGAAGCCGGTCAGACGCACAAACAGCAGGACGACGACGAGAACGATGATCAGCGTGAGCCACGACAGGGCAGAGCCGTAGCCGAGATCGAAGTGAGGTGCCCCTAGATTTGTAAACGCTTTGCTTGGTAATTTTGGAAGCAAAGGACGATGCAGATGTCAGGGCAAATTCGCTATTCAGATGAGTTTAAGATCGACGCGGTGGCGCAGGTCACGGAGCGCGGGTATTCGGTCAAGGAGGTGGCTGAACGGCTCGGGATCAGCACGAAGTCGCTCTACACTTGGATGGCCAAATTCTCGAAGCCGCAGCGCGTGAGCGATCAGGAGGCTGTCGATCTGATGTTTCGAATAGAGCCAGGCACTGACCGTCATTGTCAGTGACAGGCCGACAATAACAACGTGGATTGCGGAAATTCGCCCTGCCGGAGAACTCAGATCTTTTCCGTTCTTCATTTTCACCTCGGAACCGCTATTGACCTTCGACAATTCAGGCTACTCGTAACCTGAATAATAAAACGTGAAGCCCGGCCTGAATGGACCTGTTCCGGGATTTTTCCGCTCCTTTGACCAGGTATCGTGCCGCAATGGAGAAGACAGAGCGCAACAAGGCCAAACGAAGAATTCCGTGCCGAAGCAGTGCGGCTAGCGTTGGCGCGCGGCTTGCCGCGCTGGCAGGTAGCGTCCGGCTTCGGGGACGGCTTCTCAACGCTGAACCGCTGGATCCAGCCGGATTATCGGAACCTCGAGAAACCGACGATCCAGTCCGATCTCGAACGCGAGATTGCGGAGTTGCGGAAAGAGAACCGCATGCTCCGGGAGAAGAGAGATGTGCCGGTTAACGGTGCCGGGCCGTTACCCGCCAGTTGAACCGCCGATGCCGTCGAATGGGGAACACTGAAATGGGTCGACTGGTTCAACAACCGCCGCCTGCTACAATCCATCGGGAACATCCCGCCAGCAGAGACCGCGGAGAAGTTCTATGAACGGTGCAACGAGTTCGACAAGGTCGCCTGAAACGGAGCATTCAACCTCCGGTAAAGCCGGGGCGGTTCAGGCCCATGCGGGTTTCAGATACGGTCACGCATTGAAGTGCCCGTCGAACATGACTGCCAAATCCCGGCTGATATCCCCGGCTGCGGCATCAACTTCTGCGTTGCGCTTTTGCAGTCAGCAGGCGGCGCATCACCGCAGGCGATGCACGACGCTTTCCAGGTCATCGACAAACGATGTCAGATCAAAGCAGCCTCTCTCCAGAAGCGTGAAATCGGACAGCACCGCCGGATCAATCTGATCAGAGTTCCGGTTCATCGCTTTCAGCCCGCGCAAGGTCTTGATGGTGTTGCTCAGAATTGCCCGCATCTCGGGGCCGCAAGTGCTCAGAAATCTCGTTACAATTCCCTTCAATTCACGCTCCAGCGCTCGGGCGCCAGCGATTTCAGCAAAAACCACCCGACGCTCGATCGCCGAGGTGATGGATTTTGCCAATGCGGACACTGTCAGTTCTTCTTTCACAAGGTAGTCAGCACACCCAATGCGCATGGCCTCCACTGCAATACTATGCGCAGTGACACTTGTGACCATGATCGGGATCGCGTTGACCTGTTCTTCATGGGCCAGAATGATGCGCAAGGCATCAATACCATTGTCCAAGCCCAGCTTGTGATCAATGAAGATCACGTCGTAGCAGGTGCTGTCCAGGCTTGTCCGCAATTCGCCAAGGCTGGCAGCTTCATCAACTTCGCACTGAAGCCCCGCTTTCTTGCAGGTACGGATCAACCGCAGCCGGTCAAGCCTGTCATCATCCAGAGTAAGAATACTCAGAGGGCGATCCGCCTGCATTCGGCCCGCGAGTTCGAGACTGTCGTTAAGGCAGAACTCTGACGTGCCTGCGCCCTTGTTTACAAGTCTATTCATCGCGAGCATCTCCTATTCTGAACCTAAAGCGCTCCTCAGTCAGGCAGCAGTTACAATCCAGGGCCAACTTCTAGCAGTTTACGTTCCAGTGGCTGTTTTCTCGTCCTCCTGCATGGGATAGCTGGCACATGTTTATTTTCATTTAATCCGAGAACTGGGGCGTCAATCGCCAGTCAGAGGTCAGAACATGCCGCCCGGCTGGCGCCGTAGCCAGGCATTATTGCCAGATACAAAATAATGACTTTCAGGGGATCGGCATTATTTACCCCACACAGCTTGATTAACTTGGCTCATGAACCAGTCGCATGGCGACGCAATCTGAAAGCGAGGACCAGAAAATGAGCCGTATCCCAACCCCAGCCACCATTTCCGAGGCACCGGAAAAGTCACAGCCGTTGCTTCGGTCTGTTGAACAGAACCTGGGATCGGTCCCCAACCTGTTCCGCCTCATGGCGACCAGCCCCGAGGCGCTTGAAGGTTATCTTGGCCTGAACGGAGCGCTTTCCAAGGGCAAGCTGAGCACGGCGACCCGCGAACGCATCGCCTTGGCGATCGCCAAGACCAATGGCTGCGATTACTGCAACGCCGCGCATACCTTCCTGGCAAAGACGCTGAACAAGCTCGACGACGCGGAACTCTCGGCAAACCGAGCCGGGGCCTCCACGGATGCCAAGGCCCACGCGGCCGTGTCCTTTGCCGTCAAGGTTGCCACCTCCAGGGGAAATGTCAGTGAAAGCGACATATCCGGGGTTCGGGCGGCGGGATATTCCGACGCGGAAATTGTCGAGATCATCGGGCTTATCGCGCTGAATGTCCTGACCAACTACGTCAACGAGGTGTTCAAGACCGATATCGACTTTCCTGCCGTCGAAACTGCCGCCGCATAACCACATCCGCCAAGGACAAGCCAATGACCCAAGACGCCCCCCGCCACCCCCTGCCGCCCTTTACCGAGAGCACCGCCCGCGAAAAGGTCCGCCTTGCCGAGGACGGCTGGAACACGCGCAACCCCGCCAAGGTCGCGCTGGCCTATACGCCAGACAGCAAATGGCGCAACCGTGCCGAATTTCCCCAAGGCCGCGAGGAGATCCAAGCGTTCCTGACCCGCAAATGGGACAAAGAACTGGACTATCGCCTGATCAAGGAATTGTGGGCCTTTGACGGCAATCGCATCGCGGTGCGATATGCCTATGAATACCACGATGACAGCGGCAACTGGTTTCGCGCCTATGGCAACGAAAACTGGGAATTCGACGAGAACGGCTATATGGCGCACCGCCACGCCTCGATCAATGAACAGCCTATTCGCGAAGAGGATCGGAAATTCCGTTGGCCATTGGGGCGGCGTCCCGACGATCACCCGGAGCTGAGCGATTTCGGGTTCTGACCCAACCGCATGCCATCCCCAAGGACGAGCGGTACGGACAGCTGTCCGGGGACAGGCCCCGCAAACCGGACGCATCTGCGGATCCACGCCCTGGGTCATGTTTCCGAGGCCCGTCACCTCTTGGGGCGTCAAACACAAACGTGCATCCGGCCAACGGCATTTCACTTGCCGTTGGCCGTTTGTCAATGGAACGAACGAGGGCGCTCGGGCGCGCCCGATCATGTTCAGAACTTTCGGCTGTAAGCGATGCAAACAGCTGCCGGCCCTCTGGCACCATCGCCAGGCCACGCGCCGCCACCTGGTCCGCCCGCAGGCCGCTGATGTCTTCACCGTGATACCGGATCTGGCCGGGCCCATTGCTCAACAATCCGGTTATCGACCGCATCAGCGTGGTCTTGCCCGCGCCATTGGCCCCGATGATTGCGAGAACCTCGCCTTTGCAGACCTCCATATCGATCCCGTAGAGCGCCTGGAAGTCGCCGTAATGGGCATCAAGCCCGCGTATTTGCAGAATTGGTTCAGGCATCCGCTTCGATCCCCAGGTAGATTTCCCTGACTTCGGGGCTGTCCATGATGGCCTGCGGGTCGCCCTCGGCGATCTTCTTGCCAAAGTCGATCACGATCAGCCGGTCGACCACGGCAAGCAGCGCATGCACCACATGTTCAATCCAGATGATCGTCACGCCGCTGGCATGAATGTCCTTGATCGTCTGAACCAGCGCGGTGCATTCGGCTTCGGTCAGCCCCCCCCGCGATTTCATCCAGCAGCAGCAGCCGGGGCAGGGCACAGAGCGCCCGAGTCAGTTCCAGCCGCTTGCGGCCCAGCAGGGTCAGCTGCCCGGCCTGCGTGTTGGCGCGCTCCAGCAGCCCGGTCTGCTCAAGAACCTCAAGGCAAAGCCGTTCGGCCCCGGCCCCGTGCAGCCCGGCAGATTGCGTCGCCGCGACCATGGCGTTTTCAAACACGGTCATGTGGGAAAACGGCTGCGGCACCTGAAAGGACCGGGCGATGCCCGAATGGCTGCGTTTAGCCGCGCTCCAGCCGGTGACATCCTGCCCGGCAAAATGCACCGTTCCGCTGTCGGGCACGACCGTGCCGGTGATCAGGTTGAACATGGTGGTCTTGCCGGCACCGTTTGGACCGATCACCCCCAGGGCCTCGCCCTCGGACACCTCATAGCTCTGGCCGTCGGCAACCGTGACGGCACCATAGGCTTTGCAGAGGTTGTCAAGTTTCAGAATGGCGTTCATTCAGGTCTCTCCTCGAAGCAGGCGGCCAGGTTGCGCCCTGCGCTTGCATCACCCGAGCAACTTCAGCTCGGCGGTAAGCGGAATCTCCGGTGCCGCCGAATTAGCAACGATCTTCAGGTCAAAGGCGTCGCCTTCCTTCTGCCATTGCCCCGCAACCAAGGGTGTCTTGGTCACGTTGTTGATCGGCCCGTTGGACCAGCTCACATTGCCAACGATGGTGTCCAGGTTGGTGGCGGGAATTGCCGCCGTTATGGCCTCGTAATCCTCGAGGTCCTCTGCGCGCCGGACCACATCGGCCACGACTTCGAACAGGGCGTGCTTGAAGCCGATCGGCTGGGTCCAGGGGCGGCCCGACGCCGCCATGTATCCCGCCGCCAGATCATTAGACGACTCGCCGGTCAGCGAAGACGCAAAGGGATGGCTGGGCGACCACCACAGTTCGGATGTCAGCCCGTCGCCACGCTCGCCCAGCGACCCGAGGACCGACGGGAAAAGCAGCGCCTTGCCGATGCTGACAACCTTTGGGAAAAACCCCTGCTGCGCGGCCTGCGCCCAGAAGGTCGCGAAATCCGGCGGGATCATGTTGCCGGTAACGATCTCGCAGCCGGCATCCTTGAAGGCGGCGATATAGTTTGAAAAGTCATCCGAAGGCGGCTGATACCTGCCCGGATCGACCAGCGTGTACCCGGCTTCTGCCAGGGGTTTTGGCAGCCCGAGTTCGGGATGCCCCCAGGCATTTCCATCGGCATCGTTCGGGAACAATCCGCCCACGGTTCTGGCCACGCCGGATTTGCCCCACATGTCGAGAAAGGCGCCGATCACGTCCTCCAGCCCCCAGAAGAAATGATAGGTCGACACGAACCCCTCACCGGGAACACCGTTGCGGCCAAAGAAATAGGGCTGCCAGGGGCAATCGGTGGTGATGCAGGGAACCTCGTTCACCTCGGCCTGATCGCTGACCGGGTTGACCGTGTCAGGCGTCGATGCGGCAACGATGATATCCACTTCCTCGCCAAGGATCAGGTCGGCGGCGACTTCCGCGGCGCGGTTGGGGTTGGACTGGCTGTCCTTGGACAGGATCTCGATATTCCAGCGTTTGCCGTTGTTCTCGATGCCACCGGCAAAGGCGCTTTCGATCCCCGCCAGCACATGGTCGTCGGCCTCGGCAAAACCGGCGAGCGGCCCGGTGCGCGGGCTGACATGACCAACGCGCAAGGTCGGGTTGGCCGCATAGGCACGGGTGCCCGTCAAGATGGCCGGAGCGGCAAGCAGTGCGCCAGTTCCCAACAGGAATGACCTGCGGTTGCGTGAATTCTGTGTCATGGTTTCCTCCCTATCTGCCCTGGCCTCCCCGCCCGGGCGTTGCTCAGTCGAGCAGAATTCCGTCCAACCTGTTCAGATGCCTGGCAACACGGTCGCGCACGTCCTGCGCCTCGGCTTGGGTCCATTTGCGAAAACCTTCGCCGGACTTCATGCCCAGCTTGCCGTCCGCCACCAGCTTTTGCAGATAAGGCGACGGGCCTTGGCGCGCTTCGATGTCATGCAGGACGTTTTCATGGATATCGAGCGTCAGATCCGTTCCCACCAGGTCGGCGTTTTCGAGCGGACCAAGCACCGCCAGGCGGCGTCCGAAACAGGATTTGACCACGGTATCCACGTCTTCCGCGGCGCAGATCCCGTTTTCAACAAGGCTCACCGCCTCGCGCCAAAGCGCATGTTGCAACCGGTTGCCGATGAAGCCCGGCACGTCCTTTTCGACCATGACAGGTGTCTTGCCCGCGTCCTCCAGCAGGTCGTACATGGTCTGCGCCACCACCGGATCCGTCCATTCGGTCTTGATCACCTCAACCAGCGGGATCATGTGCGGCGGGTTCCACCAATGGGTTCCGACCGCCCGGTGCCTGAGCCGCAGGCCGGACATGATCTGGGTGATCGGCATGACGCTGGTATTGGACGCCAGGATACAGGAGTCGGGCGCGTGTTCTTCGACTTCGGCAAAGATCTTCTGTTTCAGCGGCAGCTTCTCGGGTGCGGCTTCGAACACCACATTCGCCCGCGCGACGGCCCCGGCAGTACTCGGGAAAATCTCGATCTTCTTGAGCGCCTCGGCAATGGCTGTTTCCTTGTCGCCCATCGCGACCATGCTGGCCCGCATCCGGGCGGACACCGTGTTGCGCGCCTCTTCGAACGGATCGGTGATGGCCACATACTGCCCGGCCCGTGCCAGCGTCAGGGCAATTCCATGCCCCATCAGGCCCGCGCCGATGACGGCGATTTGTTGTTTTTTCGCTACCATCGTTCAGCCCGCCGTGTATCCGCCATCGGCATACAGAATATGCCCGGTGTAAAAATCCGACGCCTTCGAGGCGAGGAACAACAATGGCCCGGCCAGATCCTCGGGCTCGCCCAACCGCCCCTTGGGCACACGGGTCAAAAAGCCGTCCCGAACCGCTTTGGCCTCGTCCGTGTCTTCGAACATCCAGGCCGTGAGCGGTGAACGGAACACGGTGGGGGCAATGGCATTGACGGTGATACCGGTCGGTCCAAGTTCACAGCCAAGCGCCTTGACGATCCCGTCCGTCGCCGCCTTGGAGGCACAATAGGCGGTGTACCCTGCCGGGTGCCCCAAAAGCCCGCGCGCCGAAGATACAAGAACGATCTTGCCGCCTTCGCCCTGGGCTTTCATCCGGCCCGCGGCGGCCCGCGCCAGCAGCCAGCTTTGGGTCACGTTCGCATCCATGACGGACTGGAACGTGCCGGGCGCCATGTCGTTGATAAGGGCGACCTTGTTCATGCCCGATGCAACGACGAGGATGTCCAGCCGCCCATAGGCCTGGACCGCCTGCTGAACCAGCCCCTCACAGGTATCCTCGTCCACCGGCCGCGTGTTGATCGCGGTGACTTCAGCGCCCATGCCACGGCATTCGTCGCTGATCTCGTCAAGTGCGGCCTGGTTTCCAGCCACCAGCACCAGCTTGCAACCGGCACCGGCCAGAATGCGGGCCGCGACCATGCCAAATGCCCCCGACGCACCGGTGATCAGGGCGACGTCGCCGCGCACGTCGAACATCGAAAGCGGGTTTACCATTACATTCATTTCAATTCTCCGGGGGATAAGGCATGACCACCAGCATCTTGCTGGTCAGGTTTGATCGGTTTTCCAAAAGCCGCGCCTCGCCGGGCGGGATGGTGCAGCTGTCCAGCGGACCAAGCGTGGTGACCTTGCCGTCAATGGTCAGGGTCATTTCGCCCTCAAGCACCACATAGACCTTTTCGAACGGGGTGGAGTCGGGACCCGCACCACCACCGGGCAGAAACTGGCTGAACCCGATCCATTGATTGGTGGGCCCATCCGTTTCGAACCCCTGCAGGCGCAGCCCGTAACACCCGAAATGGTTCGGGGCCTCGTAGGCTTGCGCGTCTTCAAAGCGTTTCACATGCATGGTGAAATCCTCCGACCGGGCTGTTTCGGGAAAAACAGGCCGCCGATTTCCCGGCGACCCGTCGGGGAGAACTCAGAATTCGGCACCGTCATCGATGCGGAAGTTTTGCGACTTGTCGATCATCGCCACGAGGCGGATGATACAGCCATCGCCGCGATCCCAGTTCCAGGGGAAGAACGCAAAGGTACAGCGCTTGCCGCTCACCGCGTCCAGGTCGCCGCCGACATTCTCGATGCCGAGAATACCGTTCTTGAACAGGATGTTGTGGACAGGTTCCCATTCCGGAAAGTCGTCTTTCCAATCATTGCCGCCGGACCATTCGCGGTATTCTTCCTCAAGATGCGGCAACAGCGGGCCGTTGCGTTGCGGGCCAATGGCGGTGGCCAGCGGGTGATCGTTGGCTTGGGTGTCATGGCCGACGACCTTGACGCCCTTTTCCACCATCCATTCCGCCGCCGAAGACACGAGGCCGGGGCAATACGCAAAGTAATCGCCATCCTCGTAATCATGATGCCAGCCGGTGTTGATGATCAGAACGTCACCCTTGCGGATCGCATGGCCACAGGCCTTTTCCAGGTCTTCGCCGGTGATCGGCTCCCATTTCTTCTTGGGGATCGACACCACCAGGCCGGTGCCAAAGAAATGCGGCAACGGCACTTCGTCGATAAACGGCGTGCCCTGCACCACATGGGCGGGGGCGTCGATATGGGTGGTGGCGTGCATGGTGGTGGTGATGCGTTGGCTCAGCACCCCGGATTTCGCCATGTAATGGATACGCTCGATCTTGGTATCCTGAAAATAGGGCCAGTTGGGATTCTGGAACCCGAAGCGATGGCTGAGATTGTAGAACTCCAGCCCCATGTCATTGTCAGTGTTCCCCTGGAACTCGATGCCGCGGATTTCAACCATTTGGCACAACTCCTTTATTCGCCGGAAATCCGGCGTTGCTGGTTTCAGTTTGTCAGGATGGCTCCTCCCACCTGTCCCGTATAGTGATGCATATGCACCGTATTGTGGTCAAGAAAAAAATCACCATCCAATTGACATGTACCGCATTGCGGGACATTAGTTTGGTGGCGAACATGCCCCGATCAGATCGTGAAATCACAAACCCGGAGAGCTGTGATGGCTGATAAGAAAGAAAAAAATGAACGTGGCAGCATTCAGGTCATCTCTCGTGCCGCATCGATCCTTCGGGTTCTTCGCGAAGATCAAACCGGGTTGAGCCTTGGAAAGATCGCGGGCCGTGTCGACCTTCCGCGCTCAACGGTACAGAGAATCACGGGTGCGCTCGCCGAAGAAGGATTCGTCATTCACGACGCGAGCGGCAACGGGCTGCGGCTTGGGCCCGAGCTCAATGCCCTGTCCGGCGCCGCGCAGTTCAACATTGTCGAGCATTGCCGCCTTTTGCTGAATGAGCTGACCCAAAAGACCGGAGAGACCACCGATCTGGCTGCGCTGCGCGGTATTGGCATGGTTTTCCTCGATCAGGTGCCGGGCATTCACCGCCTGACCACGGTTTCACGCGTCGGCGAGGTGTTCCCGCTCACCACCACTGCAAACGGCAAGGCCTGCCTCGCCGCCCTGCCCCAAGACGAGGCCATCAAGCTGATCGAGAACGAATGGTCCCGCAATGACGTTCAGATGGACAGAACCGCCTTTCTCAAAGAGCTGGAGCAGATCCGCGAAACCGGCTTGGCCTATGACCTGGATCAGCATTCCACGGGCATATCGGCGATCGGTTTTTCATTTACCGATTGGGGCGGCGAACTTCATGCGATTTCCGTACCCGTCCCGTCGACACGGTTTGCCCAGCAAAGAAAGACGATCGAATCCGCGCTGGAAGAAACCGTCGCCAATATTCAGCGGACCTTCAGCTAAGCGCGCCGAACGGGGGCGATGCAACAACAGGATTGTGCCGCTCCCGCGTGGCATGGTCCGGTGAATGGGTGTTTTCGGCTGACCGGCAATGAACAGGACCGGCACATCGGGCACGGCCAGACATCCTGACGACCCGGTCAAAGACACATGACCGCTGGTTGATCCTCTCGCGAGAACACGGGCAACTGCGCCTCATGTGGCGATTCCGTCACTGCCGCTCCTCCCATCCCGCCCATGCGATGGCCCGCCCGGGGTGCAACGCTCAGACCCGAAACCGCATCATCCTGTGTCCCAGAATGTATCGATTTGTCTCGGATTGAGACGGTTTTTTGTTTGGTTTGTTTTGGCTTTGGATGGTGCGTTGTGTGGGTCTGTTTGTGGGGGGCATCGTTGGGTGGATGAGATTGCATTGCAGCAGGGAGGAGATTGCATGTCACCGACGCGGGATGAGCAGCATTGGATGTATCGCAACATGGTCACGAGCCGGCGGTTCGAAGAGGCCATTGCCAGGATTTACTTTGAGGGAAAGACACCGGTTTTCAACATGGCGAACGGCCCGATCCCCGGCGAGATGCACCTGTCTGACGGGCAGGAGCCGGTGGCGGTGGGGGTCTGCGCGCACCTGACTCCCGAGGACGTGGTCACGGCCACCCACCGCCCGCATCACCAGGCCATCGCCAAGGGCGTCGACCTTGACCGGATGGCGGCCGAGATCTTTGGCAAGGCCACCGGCCTGTCCGGCGGGCGCGGCGGCCATATGCATATCTTTGACGCCGACGTGAACTTTGCCTGTTCGGGGATCATCGCCCAGGGCATGGGCCCCGCCGTGGGGGCGGCATTGTCGCGCAAGATGCGGGGCCTGCCCGGCGTCGCCGTGGCCTTTGTCGGCGAGGGCGCGGTGAACCAGGGCGGCTGGCACGAGGCGATGAACCTGGCCGCGGTGTGGAACCTGCCCTTTGTCTGCGTCATCGAGGACAACGCCTGGGGCATCTCGGTGGCCAAGGAGACCTCGAGCGCGGTGGCCAACAACGCGGAGCGCGCGGCGGCCTATGGCATCCCCGGCAGGCGGATCGAGGGCAATGATCCCTACGCGATCCACCAGGCGGCGGGCGAGGCGATTGCCCGTGCCCGCGCCGGCGAAGGGCCAACGCTGCTGGAGGTCGAGACCTACCGGCTGGCCGGGCATTTCATGGGCGACGCCGAGGGCTATCGGCCCGAGGGGGAAAAGGACGCGCTGTTTGAAAAGGACCCGATCCCGGCGATGCGGGCGCGGATGCTCGCGGATGGTGCCGCCAGCGCCGACGAGCTCGACGGGATCGAGGCGGCAGCGGCGGCGCGGGTCGAGGCGGCCATCGCCTTTGCCCGCAACAGCGCCGACCCCGCGCCCGAGGATGCGCTCACCCGTGTCTTTGCCGCGTAACTGTCTGGGAGGAAACCACAATGACCAAGTCGAATGAAAGAAAACTGACCATCGCGCGCGCCATGGCCGAGGCCGTGGCCCAGGAGATGCGCATCGACCCGGACGTGTTTGTCATGGGCGAGGATATCGGCCCGCTGGGCGGGGTTTACGGCAACACGCGGGGGCTGATCGAAGAGTTCGGCGCCGAGCGCATCCGCGACACGCCGATCTCGGAAACCGCGTTCATCGGCGCCGCCGTGGGTGCGGCGCAGGACGGGATGCGCCCGGTTGTCGAGCTGATGTTCGTGGATTTCTTTGGCGTGTGTTTTGACGCGATCTATAACCTGATGGCCAAGAACACCTATTTTTCCGGCGGCAAGTTCAAGGTGCCGATGGTGCTGATGACCTCGACGGGGGGCGGCTATTCGGATGCGGGACAGCATTCGCAATGTGTCTATGGCACCTTTGCGCACCTGCCCGGCATGAAGGTGGTCGCGCCGTCCAACGCCTATGACGCCAAGGGCCTGATGACCGCGGCGATGCGCGACGACAGCCCGGTGGTCTACATGTATCACAAGGGGCTGCAGGGCATGGGCTGGCTGGGCACCGAGGCCGGGGCCACCGTGCATGTTCCCGAAGAGAGCTATACCGTCGAGATCGGCAAGGCCAAGGTCGTGCGCGAGGGCAAGGACGTGACCATCGTCAGCCTGGGCATGGGGGTTCACAATGCCCTCAAGGCGGCCAGGACGCTGGAGGCCCAGGGCGTCAGCGCCGAGGTCGTGGACCTGGTCAGCCTGGTGCCGCTGGACCGCGAGACCATCCGCGCATCGGTGGCCAAAACCGGGCGGCTGATCGTGGTGGACGAGGATTACATGTCCTACGGTGTCTCGGGCGAGATCATCGCATCCGTCACCGAGCATGACATCTCGGTCCTCAAGGCCGCGCCCAAACGGGTGGCCTTCCCCGATGTGCCGATCCCCTTTGCGCGGGTGATGGAGCAGTTCTGCCTGCCCGATCCCGACAAGATCGTCGCCGCCTGGGACGCGATGAAAGCCGCCTGAACCTCCCGCCACTCACACCGGCAAAGCAAGCAACGGGGCCGCCCCTGGCGTCCCCCGAACAGAAAAGGAATGTCAAATGGCCACCGATATCGTCATCCCCTCGGATCTATGGGAAGAAGATGAAGAATGTGTTATCACCGCATGGCTTGCCGATGACGGCGCCAGCGTCCAGGAGGGCGCGCTGATCGCCGAGATCATGACCGCCAAGGTGCAATACGAGATCCTCGCCCCCGCCTCGGGCACGCTGAAGATCACCGAAGAGGCCGATGCCGTCGTCGCCAAGGGCGCGGTCATCGGGGCGGTGGAATGACCAGGGTGGTGCCCCTCAAGGGCATGCGCGGCATGATCGCCGACGCCATGGTCAAGAGCCTGGCAACGGCGGCGCAGCTCACCCATCACGCCAGCGCCGATGCCTCGGCCCTGCTGGCGCACAAGGCGCGGCTGGCGGATGACGGGGTCAAGGTCTCGGTCGAAGACCTGCTGATGCTGGCGGTGGTGCGGGCGCTGAAAAAACACCCGGACGCCAA
>NZ_JBNAFZ010000037.1:0-11713 GCF_049800935.1 Microbulbifer sp. S227A
TCGCACGAAACGCACCAAGGGCTGCCTCAGCCGCAAGACCGGACTGGCCATGGCATTCAAGCTGATGATGTCAGCGCAAGGAAAATGGCGCAAACTCGACGGTCGGAACCGCCTGCCCGAAATCATCGAAGGGGTTGAGTTCCGCGACGGTCTCCGCCACGTTCAAATCGCCGCCTGATCAAGCGTCACCAACTTCTGCGCATATCTCGAAGGGCGGAAAGAAGCGGTTTTGGTCTGATGAGGAGAAGCAGTCGATTTGCGATCAGACGCGGGTTTCGGGCGTTTCGGTTGCACAGGTGGCGCGACGGTACGCGCTGAACGCCAACCTGATCCATAAATGGCTGCGTGACCCGCGTTTTACATCAGACAACGAGGCAGACGATGTGGCGGCCTCGTTTCTTCCGATCGAGATTGAGGGGACCCTATCCTGCGCAAGCGAACCGATGGCGGTGTCCACGTTGGGCGCACCTGTTTCGGCGCAGCGTGTTGACATCACGTTGTCGGACGGGCGGCGGATCCTGGTGGAAGGACCGACGACACTGGCCTCAGTGCTTGGCCTGGTCGAAGGATTGCTGCCGTGATCCCTGTGCCGTCAAACACACGGGTCTGGCTTGCGGCGGGTGTGACCGACATGCGCAAACAGTTTAACGGGCTGTCCGCTTTGGCCGAGAGCGTTCTGAAGCAAGACCCGTTCTCTGGGCACCTGTTTGTCTTCCGTGGCCGTCGGGGTGACCTGGTCAAAATTGTGTGGTGGGACGGCCAAGGGGCGTGCATGTTTTCCAAGCGGCTGGAGAAGGGCCGGTTTGTTTGGCCATCAGCTGCGGACGGGAAGGTGACGATCAGTGCCGCGCAGTTGTCGATGCTCTTGGAAGGTATTGATTGGCGCAATCCCCGGCGGACATGGCGACCTCTGACAGTGGGTAATTTGTCAGCAAACCCAGCACCATAGGATTCACATAGGCGCGCGGTTCAGGTATAAACCGGCCTATGCTCAGGGTCCCCAACATCCTTCCATCTGATCCGATTGAGCTTCGCTCGACGGCGGAGGGTTTGGTTGTATTGGCAAAGTCTCAAGCGCTTGAGATTGAGAAGCTCAAGCACCAACTTAACGGCCATCAGCGGCATCGCTTTGGATCAAAATCGGAAAGCGCCGACCAGCTCAATCTCGAGTTACGGCTGGAGGAGGAAGAGACCGCCGCCGCCCGGACAGCTCTGCTTGATATGGGTGGCGATTCAGAGCCAAAGCAAAAACCAAAGCGCAAGCCGTTGCCGCCAACTCTGCCGCGCAAAGAACAAATCTTGAGCCCAGGCGAGAGCTGCGCATGTGGCGGCGACCTTCGTACCCTTGGCGATGATGTGACTGAGGAGTTGGAATATGTCTCCGGGCGGTTTGTCGTGAACCGGATCGTGCGCCCTCGCATGGCTTGCAAATGCTGTGACCAAATCGTGCAGGCTCCGCTTCCGTCGCGACCGATTGAGCGCGGTCGGCCCGGCCCCGGGCTGCTCGCGCATGTGCTGGTCTCAAAATACGCGGACCACTGTCCCTTGTATCGCCAGAGCCAAATCTTCGAACGCGAGGGCATTGAACTTGGCCGTTCCACCTTGGCAGGCTGGGTTGGCCAGTCAAGCAAGCTGCTGGAGCCGCTCGCCGAAGCCATTGGGCGCTATGTTCGATCCGGTAAAGCCGTCTTCGCGGACGATACCCCCATCAAGATGCAGGCCAAAAAGAAGTGCACGACGGCTCGCATTTGGACCTATGTCCGCGACGAGCAGCCCTGGAACGATCAAGCGCCACCCGCTGCCTGGTACAGGTTCAGTACTGACCGCGAAGGCAAACATCCAACCAGTCACCTGGCTCCATTCAAAGGCTGGATACATGCGGATGGTTACACCGGTTTCAATGACTTGTTTGCCAAAGACGGTATTCATGAGATGGCCTGCATGGCCCATGTCAGACGCAAGTTCGTGGATATATTCCAATCTCAGGGCCTTGAAACAGCCGAAGAAGCGATCAGGCGCATCGCGCTTCTCTACGCCGTCGAGAAGACCGCGCGTGGAAAACCGCCCGAAGAACGCGTCGCTTTGCGTCAGCGTGACGCCAAGCCGGTGTTTGATGAGCTCGAAGTCTGGTTGGCAGCACAATTGAGCCGCATCTCTGGCAAGTCAGAACTCGCGAAAGCGATCCGCTATGCTCTTCGCCGTATGGAAAAATGCGCGGCTATCTGGAAAATGGCTTCCTTGAGTTGGACAATAATTGTGCAGAGCGTTCGATCCGTTGCGTGGCTTTGGGCCGGAAAAATTATCTTTTCATTGGCTCCGAAGGCGGCGGAAAAGCAGCCGCCATCACTTACACATTGATCGAAACTGCCAAACTGAACGGCGTCGATCCGCAAGCCTGGCTAACATGGGTGCTTGCCCAAATCGCAGACCACAAAACCAACAGGCTCGATGAACTCATGCCATGGCGCTACGCGGCGCAAACGGCGTAACTAACTCTGAGGCCCAGATACTGCCCCAAGACCGAACGGTTACGATCATCTCGCTGTAGTCGAAGTTGTCGGAATTGGCGCTGACAAGCTCGATGAGTTCGAGGTTCTCGCCGATCCTTCTGGCGACCTCGTCGATGGTGTGGACATTGATGGCTCTGCCCATCAGGCGGTCTCGGCCGCTCGGGTTGCCGGTTTCTGCCAATTCCGTGGGAGCAACTCCGGCAGCCGTGAGACGGGCATATCGGAGATGCGGGCGATGACATCGGCCAGCTAGGCCTGCGGATCAATGCCGTTCACTTTGGCCGTGACAATAAGGGTGTACATGGCGGCTGCGCGTTGCCCGCCGCGCTCTGATCCGGCAAAGAGCCAGGACTTTCTGCCAAGGGCCACACCGCGCAGCGATCTTTCGGCGGCGTTGTTCGTCAGGCAGACTTGGCCGTCCTCGAGGAACCGGGTGAAGCCCGGTCAGTGGTTCGCTGACAGCAGGTAGTCAATTGCTTCGGCGACCTTCACGTGTTTTGAAAGCTTCGCTCTCTCGCCGCGCAACCAGCGTTCCAGGTTTTCGACGAGTGGCACCGACAGGCGTCGGCGCGCCTCAAGCCGACCGGCGGGATCGAGGCCGTTGATATCGCGTTCTATATCGAACAGGGCATTGTTACGCGTCACGGCCTCAAAGGCGATGGGCGAGATTTCCTTGGGCGACTTGCCCTTGCGGATGTTCCCCTCGACATCGGCCAGTTCGAAGAACTTGCGGCGGGCATGACTCCAACAGAGCGCGGGCAGAACCGGGCCTGGCATGCGTTCGCCATGGTAGGGCTGGTTGTACCCGCCATAAGCGTCGGCCTAGAGAATACCCTGCCAGCCCGTGAGATGTCCTGTCGGATGCTCCCCGCCCCGATCGCGGGAGAACTTGAAGACCACGGCCGGCGGGGCGGTTCCGGCAAACGGGCGGTCGTCGCGGACATAGGTCCAGAGCCGCGCCGTTTTCGTCCCGCCGCGAGCCAGCAGCGGAACCGTCGTATCGTCCGTTGCCCGGCAGGAGATTGCGAAGCAATCTGCCGAGAGGAGCCATGCAACCGTTCGGCGACCATCACATGCGCCTCGATCAGCGCCAGCAGCGGCTTCATCAACTCGGTCACCGCGCCGACCTGATCGGCAAGCGTGGACAGGCTCAGCGCCACGCCTTCTCGGGCATAGTGTTCCGCGTGACGGTTCAATGGTTGATGCTGGCGGTATTTTTCGAACACGGTGAGCCATTGTGTCGCCATGTGTTCGAGACCAATGGCGAACGCCAGCAGGCTGGGGCCGGCCCAACCGCAGGGGATTGGGTGGAACGGTGCCGGGGGTTGGCTGATCTTCTCGCAATCCCGGCAGGTGAACTTCTCGCGGACGGTCTGAATTACCTTCCACTGCCGGGGGATTTCGCGCCGGTTCGCCGAAGGCGGCTGACGGTTTGAGGCAAGAACGGGCGGCGCCCCTCCAACCTGTCAGTGACATCCTCGCCCATCTTTGCGATGCGATCCGACCCACAGCAGCTACAGGTCGCCGGGGCCTCGACCACGATCCGGTCGCGCGGCAAATGGTCGGGGAAGGCTTTCTTCACGGGTTTGCGCCGTTCGAACGGCGCGACCTTCGTCGTCTTCTCTGCCGCCTGTTCGGCACGCGCCTCATCTTCGGCGGCGTCGGCCACCAGCTCCTCGAGCTGCAATTCCATTTGGTCGATGAGCCGGGCAGTCCGTTCCGCGCTGCGGCCGTACTTGTCGCGCTTGAGCAGCGCGATTTCCAGTTTGAGTGCCGCGATCATCGCCTCGGAGGTCGAGACCACCGCACGGGCCTGAGCGAGATCGGCTTCGGCGGCCACGGCACGTCCTTGCGCCGCCGCCAGAGCGGCACGCAGTTTTGCGAGTTCGGAAGCGGTCTCGGACATGGCCGAGACCTACCATGCCGGCCCGGGAACGCCCATGAAAAACAGCCTTAATAGCCTGATTTATCCCGCCTTTGCAGGGCGTTGTGTCCAGCGTGGATTGCGCCAGTCAATTCCCTGGAGAAGGTAGCCGAGCTGAGCAGCAGATATCTGCACCGCCTGCCCGGACTGGCTCACCGGCCAGATGAATTTCCCCGCCTCGAGACGTTTCAGATATAGCGACATGCCGACACCGTCGTGCCATAAAATCTTGACCAGATCGCCGCGTTCGCCATCGGTCTCGAACGCATGGCGACACGATGGCTCACCCCCGGAATCAAAATACTTCACCGGCATGCGGGTCGCGCCCGAGCCCCTCCTGGACCTGCAGCGCCAGCGTGTTCATGCCCCGCCGCATGTCGGTGACGCCGCCCGCGATCCAGATCTTCGCCCCGGTCGGAAACGCGATCGTCGGCTGTCTACCACGACAAGAAGCCGGGCCAGCGCTTCGGGTTCCACGTTCGCAGGAACGGCAAGCCGCCGCCCGCTACCTTATATAATCTCGACCCTGGCTTCCGGGTCCGGAGGTTGACTTGCCGCTGACGCCCCCCCCCCCGGCTCTCATCGGAGACGTCACGGGGACAAATGTCGGCGAGCCGCCGCCAGCGAAGCCTCCGTTCCTGAACTGGCGGCGCCAAACTGTCAGGAGAGATCGGGAAACGCCATGGCGTCTTGCCGTGGCGCTAACCTGCCGATGTCCGGCAAAGCTCTCCTCGACGATCCGGAGCTTGTCCGCATCGCTCCAATTCCGCCGGCGAACGCCGTCTGCGGCAGAAAGGACTTCAATCTGGTGCTCGAATGTAAGGTCGCGCGTAAAGTCGGACATATCATCACCAGTCAGGGCCCGTCAGGCGGCCCCCGCCGGCTTGCAGTTACCCACAAGTGTCCGCTGGGGGCTTTGTGAGACGGGCGCCTTCAACGAGATCGGCGAGGCGGGAGAAGCCTCGCCATATGACGGTCGTCCCCGGCGGTGCGTCGGAAGCGCGGTCGAGATAGCCCCCGAGACGCGCGACGGCTCTGACATAGAATTGCAGGTCGCGCGGTGCCTGGCGCTTCCTGTCCGGCGCCGCTTGGTCGAGCAGGTTGCGCTCGTCCTCCGTGAAAACGGCGGCAGGGTCCGTCGCCGGTGCCTTGCGGCTCAGCATCGTCAGCCATGACACGCGCCATGCCACGACGCAGCACAACGCGATGCAGTTGGCCAAGCGCTCGGCCGTCGCGAGGCGCAGATTGTCGAGCCAGCGCATGCTCTCCTTCTGCTCGATGGGCACACGGGTCGGGTTGATCTTGCGCTTGAGCGCCGCGGTCCCCTTGAATTTGGAGCGCGACCAGAACTTGGCGGCTGTCAGCCCGAGCGGCAAGCCGTCCGGCGTGATCGCCAGGCTGGCATGCATCAAGAGCCCGCAGATCGCATGTTTCTGGAATCGCCCTTCCTTCAGCTTGCGTCCGGTCGACACCTTGGTGAACCCGATCTTCTCCGGGGCCACGCGTTTGAAGTTGAATTCCGTGGTGTCCTGCAGAATCAGCACGGGACCGTCGGTCGCCTGGATGCGCAAAGCAGATGCGACGAAATGGCCCTCAAGGATCTTGTCTTCGCTGACATTTCCATTCGAAAAGAACCGGTAAGCCGCCTTGGTGTTCGACCAGTCCTGGAACGCCGTGGGCAGCGATTTCCCTGGCCGCTCCCCGAGCGCCCCGAGCATTGCCCCGAGCCGCCGGTTCAGCCGGACATCCCCCAGATCGCTACCAGCGGTTTCCGTTTCCACCCAATTCTGCCCCATGCCCGCACCTCAATCATTCGGTGCCACATGACGAATCATGATGAGGTCGTCTCGAGCAAGACCAAGTATTGTGGGTGAATCAATTCGCCGCACGACTTGTGGGTAACTGCAAGCCCCGCCGGAGGATTACTTTCAGCGTAACGATTCCAAAGCCTTAAGGAGAACGACCATGACCAAGGTCCGTTCTGGGCCGATGCGGCGAATACTGCGCTAAGTACCGACGTTCGCTCGAACCGGACAATAACGTCACTTTTATGCAGTGACCCCAAAATCAAATTCACAGTTCGGGCTCTTTCGTGGCGTTCACGGTACGAGAACGGAAGGTCTGCTGTCGCGAACAACTTTCTTTTTCATCATGAATTGGAAGCGGCACTTTGCAAATCGTCCGGCTTTCGCCAATCGGTGCGCTCTAGGGTCAGGATGCATTGATTTTTAGTGTGCTGCGTGATTCACGGTTCGGAAAACGGAGCCGTGACATGAGCGACCTTTACTGGCTGAGCGATGAGCAGATGGCCAAGCTTTCCCCATTCTTCCCGAAGTCGCACGGCAAGCTTCGCGTCGATGACAGGCGTGTTCTGAGCGGCATTATCTTCATCAATCGCAATGGGTTGCGCTGGCGCGACGCCCCCAAGGAGTATGGGCCGCACAAGACATGGTGTGATTGCGGCGGTCGCTCTCTGGCGGCGAACGAGGTCCGGTATGTTGGCCTCATGGGTATTAGCCGTGAGGAGAACGACCTATGGAATACTATGTCGGTTTGGATGTGTCGCCGAAAGAGATTTCGATCTGCGTTGTAGATAGGGACGGAAAGACTGTAGCGCGTGGCGTCTGTCCCACTGATCCCGATGGCGTCGCGGGCTGGTTTCGCAACCGTGATCTCACGCCCCGGCGGATCGTGCATGAAAGCGGAATGCTAGCGATCTGGCTGCAGCGCGGCCTCGCCAGTCTTGGCCTGCCCGCGACCTGCATTGATGCCCGCAAGGCGCACAAGAGCTTGTCGGCGCGGCTCAACAAGTCGGATGCCGCCGACGCCGAAGGTCTGGCACAGCTTGCGCGCACCGGTTGGTTCACACCGGTTCACATCCGAAGCGAGGAGGCGGACCGGCTTCGCAGCTTGGTAGGCGCGCGGGAACGGTTGATCCGACTGCGCAAGGACCTCGAAGGTCACATTCGTGGCGTCCTCAAAACCTTTGGCATCCGTATGATCGGCATTGGCCAGGGTCGACAGAGGCAAGCGTTCCGCGATCAACTGGCGGCAGCGGGCGAGACCGACCCGGTCCTGCGGGCCATAGCCGATGCCTTCATTGCGACCCATGCCAAGTTGTGCCAAGTGGCGGACGACTTGGACAAGGCGGTGCGGAAAGCGGCCAAGATCCATCCTGTCGCGCGCCGCCTGATGACAATCCCCGGTGTTGGTCCGGTCAACGCGCTCAGCTTCATAGCTCTGGTTGATGACCCCGGTCGGTTCAGCCGGACTTCGGATGTGGGCGCTTTTCTTGGGTTGACGCCAAAGCGACATCAGTCTGGCGAGATGGATTGGTCGGGGCGCGTTTCGAAATGCGGTGACGGTGCAATGCGCGGGCTACTGTTCGAGGCGGCGTCATCCGTGATCCACCAGGTGAAACGTTTCTCGCAGCTGAAAAGCTGGGCCGTGCGACTGGCCGGCCGTCGCGGATTCCGCAAGGCGGCCGTCGCAACGGCCCGCAAAATCGCCGTTCTTATGCTGACGCTCTGGAAAAATGGAACCGACTATAAATGGACAAAGGAGGCCACCGCCTGATCTAAGTTCCCGCGTCTGAAGCGGAGAGCGAAGTCCCGACGGGACGGAGGTCGATCGATCTCGCTGTAGAGCATGGGATGGCCAGGTGCCATACCCCGCACAAGACATTGGAGACGATCAGCCACCGAAAACCATCATGAGGCGCTCAATGCGACCTCGGAGAGAACCATGACCCTAGACGGACATCACCTTCCCACGCTTGACAAGGCCGCAATCAGAGAACGCTCTACAGCAGGTGGAAGCGTTGGAGCGAGAAGGGCATCTTCGCCAGGATGATGATCGGGTTGGCCGCCGAACACGGCGAGGAAAAGACCGTGATGATCGACGCGACCTATCTGAAAGCGCACCGTACCGCGACCAGCTTGGCCGCGAAAAAGGGGGGCGTGGACGCCTTATCGGTCGCACCAAAGGCGGCATGAACACCAAGCTGCACGCCATCTGCGACAGCCAGGGGCGGCCGCTCAACCTGTTCGTCACCGCCGGGCAGATCAGCGATTACATCGGCGCGCGGGCGTTGCTCAGCAGTCTGCCAAAGGTCGACTGGCTGCTCGGGGATCGCGGATATGACGCCGATTGGTTCCGAGAAGCGCTGCATGACAAGGGGATACGCGCCTGTATCCCTGGTCGCAAACAACGTAAGGCACCGGTCAAATACGACAAGCGCCGATACAAGCGGCGCAACCGCATCGAGATCATGTTCGGTCGGCTCAAGGACTGGAGGCGCGTGGCAACACGATACGACAGATGTCCGAAGGTCTTCCTCTCGGCTATCGCGCTCGCGGCAACCGTCATCTATTGGTTATGAATCCTGACCCTAGATCACGCCATGTGGTAAAACCCGCGCTGTCATTGAATTTACCGATCCCTCGCACGGTTCTGTTGCGCCGCGTGTTCGCGCACCCGATCATCCTGCACAGCAATGTTTTCTGCTGACCTCGGAAGGGTCGGGGGTGTGCGAACGCGGGCTTGTTCCACGATCTGTGCGATGTCCCTAGTATTCAGGGACTTCGCCGCCAAGATCTGCAATTTCGAGACGTTGGCAAGCCGCTGCACGTCGTAGGTCCGACCTGCTCGCAGACCTTGCGCCAGTTCCCGCGACGCGAGCGCACGCACTTCTGCTCGATCTTTCTCGGGAATGTCTGCGGCCAGCATTTCTGCCTCAAGTCGGGAAATCGTGCTGGCAGCACCACGCAACATGGGGTCTTGTGCTGCGTCTTTTTGGGTCAACCGCTCTTCGAGCCGTTCTGCGTGGCTGGCTTGTTGTGGCTGAGGTTTGCTTTCGGGCCGGTCCGACGGACCATCTGACGGGGAAGATACTTCCTTACTCTGGCCCTCGGGAGTCACTGTCTCAACGACGGCCTTATCGCACTGCTGAACGGGCACAACCTGGTCAGATTCGCGCTCTGGCGCGCGCTCGATGTCTCGGACACCCCATTCACGGCGGAAGGTCTGCTTGTCACTTTCTTCGCCAGTCCTGGGATCGCGTTCCTTTACCATGACTGTCTTCTTGCCAGCGTCATGGATGGTCGCCTTGTCTCCGACCTTGAGCTGGTTTTGCTCGATCATATGGGCGGCGTTGCAGCAATATACGGAGGCCTCGCTGCTACACGAAGTCCATGCCGTGCACGGCTGCACCCGGGACTTTGACAATGTCGTCTATGAAAGGGCCGGCGTTGATCCTGGCATTGTGCGCAGCTTCCGGATCTGTGTCTCAAGAGGTCTGCATCGAACCTTTTCGGCCGGATGCAGAATACTTGGCGGACGGTGGGGCAGGCCCAGAAGAAATGCGCGATGCCTACCGAGTCTATTTCGCCGAGGTTGAAGTCTATCTGAACTGCCTAAACGCCTCATCTGCCCGTATTCGCGAAGAGGCGACGGCCGCAGCACAGGAATACAACCGTGTTCTGGATCAATATCCCGCATCAAAGCGACAACTGGTCGAGCCTGAGCCCGTGCCGCGCATTGAAATGAGCGAAACGGGCACGTTGTTTCTGAACATCACGCCGATTGGCTGCGATGATTACGCGGGCTCTGATGCGCCGACGTTCGCTGCCTGTGCGCGCTTGGTGTTAGGTTGATGCTGCTCCGAACTGTGAACGAAGAGTCGACCGATAGGTACTTGTGCTGATTGGCATGGCTTCGTTGGCAGTGTCTCAGTGACTTGACCCAGATTTTTTTGTTGGGATGCGGTCGACATCTCCCAAGCCTGTCAATTCCGGAATGGGTGTTAGTGGGTGCCGAATTGGGTTGACCAATGGATGTAAATGGGTATCGATATGGGTATGCCAAACACTTCCACACTTATGATCTCCCCCAAGATCCTTGCCAGGATATCTGAAATCGATGAGTTCAAGGGGGCCTGGCGCGCACTTGGGACACTGGCACCGGAGCGTCTGTCGTCACTGAAGCGCGTTGCGACAATTGAGAGTATCGGGTCGTCTACCCGGATCGAAGGCAGCAAGCTTTCCGATCAGGATGTTCAGCGGCTTCTGTCGAATCTGGAAATCCGATCCTTTGAAACACGCGATGAGCAGGAGGTTGCCGGGTACGCTGATGCGATGGAAACGGTTTTCAACTCGTGGGCCAACATTGACGTTACCGAAAACCATATCCGACAACTACACCGGGATTTGCTGAAATATAGCCACAAAGACGAGCGCCACAGAGGTGAATACAAGACGTCCTCAAACAGTGTCGCAGCATTTGACGAGACAGGGGCACAGATCGGGATCGTGTTTGAAACGGCAACGCCGTTCGATACGCCCCGCCTGATGCGAGACCTCGTGACCTGGTACCAGAACGCAGTCGAAGACACGGATATGCATCCATTGCTCGCAATCGGGATTTTCGTTGTCGTGTTCTTGGAAATCCATCCGTTTCAGGATGGAAACGGCAGGCTCAGCCGTGTTCTGACGACACTTTTGTTGCTCCGCGCAGGGTATGCCTATGTGACCTACAGTTCCTTGGAAAGCGTCATCGAACAAAGCAAGGAAGCTTACTATCTCGCGCTCAGACAGACGCAGGGCACGATACGTAGCTCAAACCCCGAATGGACTCCCTGGCTGGAGTTCTTTCTCAGCGCATTGCAGCGCCAGATGCTCCGGCTCAAAACACGTGTGGAGCGTGAAAAATTGATGATCGGCGCCATGCCCGAACTTGCGGCAAAGATTGTCGAGCTCACACGGGAACAGGGGCGCTTGACCATGGCGGATGCGGTCAAGCTCACCGGTGCCAACCGGAACACGCTCAAGCAGCACTTCAGAGCCCTTGTAAAGGACGGTCATCTTGAATTGCACGGGCAGGCCCGAGGGGCCTGGTACTCGCTCCCATAATCAAGTTTATGTTGATTAAGTCGGGGTGTATCCCCTCAGGTCCTTGTTGCACAAATCGGGTGAGGGATTCACTGCGTGAATCCAGCATGATGGCTGGATGGCATGAGCAGTTGGGCCCCTACGAAGTACAAGACCGCGAACTGGTCGGCTTACAATGAAAGCTTGAAGCGGCGCGGATCGCTGACGATCTGGTTTGATCCAGAAATGACATGGCGAGCGCCACCGACCGGCAAACGCGGCCGACAGCCGAGCTTCAGCGACGCGGCGATCCAGACGTGTCTGACGATGAAGGTGCTGTTCAGCATGCCCCTTCGGCAGACGACAGGGTTCGTCGAAAGCCTGTTGCGTCTGGCAGCGCTTGACTGGAAAGT
>NZ_JBNAFZ010000038.1:0-8732 GCF_049800935.1 Microbulbifer sp. S227A
GGGACGGCTGTGAAGAGGTCGGCGACGAGGCCGAAATCGGCGACCTGGAAGATCGGGGCCTCTTCGTCCTTGTTGATGGCGACGATGATCTTGCTGTCTTTCATGCCGGCGAGGTGCTGGATGGCGCCCGAGATGCCGATCGCGACATAGAGATCGGGGGCGACGACCTTGCCGGTCTGGCCCACCTGCCAGTCGTTCGGCGCATAGCCCGAATCGACCGCCGCGCGCGAGGCTCCGACGGCGGCGCCCAGCTTGTCGGCGAGGCTCTCGATCAGCGCGAAATCCTCTTGCGAGCCGACGCCGCGGCCGCCGGAAACCACCACCCCCGCCGAGGTCAGCTCGGGGCGATCGCTCTCGGCAACCTTGTCCTCGACCCATTCCGACAGGCCCGGATCCGCCGCCGCCGACACGGTCGCAACCGTGGCCGACCCGCCGTCACCCGCCGCGTCAAAGGTCGAGGTGCGGATCGTCACGACCTTTTTCGCATCGCCCGATTTCACCGTCTGGATCGCGTTGCCCGCATAGATCGGGCGCTCGAACGTGTCGCCGTCGACAACCCCGGAAACGTCGGAAATCACCATCACGTCCAACAGCGCGGCCACCCGCGGCATCACGTTCTTGGCGTCGGTCGTGGCCGGGGCAACGATATGTTCATACTCTCCGGCCAAGCTGGCAATCAACGCTGCCGTCGATTCGGCCAGGCGGTGGCCCAGGCTGGCATCCTCGGCCACCAGAACCCTGGATACCCCCGCGATCTTCGCGGCGGCCTCACCCGCGGCGGCGGCTGAGGCGCCACAGCACAGCGCGGTCACATCGCCCAGCATGGTTGCGGCGGTCACCGCCTTTGCCGTCGCGTCCAGCGCCAGTTCGCCATCCGTAACCTCGGCAAGCAAAAGTACAGCCATTATACAGCCCCCACTTCCTTGAGTTTCGCAACCAGCTCGTCCACCGAACCCACCTTGATCCCCGCGGCGCGGGCCTCGGGCTCGGCGGTCTTGACGATCGACAGGCGCGGCGCCACGTCGACGCCGTAATCCGCCGCCGTCTTTTCATCCAGCGGCTTTTTCTTGGCCTTCATGATGTTGGGCAGGCTGGCATAGCGCGGCTCGTTCAGGCGCAGGTCCACGGTGATGATCGCCGGCATCCTGACCTTGATGGTCTGCAGGCCGCCATCCACCTCGCGGGTCACCACCGCGCTGTCGCCATCGATGCCAAGCTCGGAGGCAAAGGTGCCCTGGCTCCAGCCCAGCAGCGCCGACAGCATCTGACCGGTGGCGTTCATGTCGTTGTCGATCGCCTGCTTGCCACAGAGCACCAGGCCGGGCTGCTCTTCATCCACGATCGCCTTGAGGATCTTGGCCACCGCCAGCGGCTCGATATCGCTGTGAACGTCATCCGCGGCCACCACCAGGATCGCCCGGTCCGCCCCCATCGCCAACGCCGTGCGCAGCGTCTCCTGGCTCTGCTTGACACCGATCGAAACCGCCACGATCTCATCCGCCTGGCCCGCTTCCTTCAAACGGATCGCCTCTTCCACCGCAATCTCGTCAAACGGGTTCATCGACATCTTGACATTCGCAAGATCAACACCGCTTCCGTCCGCCTTCACTCGAACCTTGACGTTATAGTCAATCACGCGCTTGACAGGCACCAATACCTTCATATGCGTCTCTCTCCTCAGTTAGGACCGGGCCTCTCGTCGACTCGTTCCGATGCATTCCCGCAGTTGATAGCGGTGCGAGGCAGCGGGAAACAGGGTAAAATCGTCACCTTTGGCGAGTTGAACGTCGCGTTTCTTGTTTTCTGGCCGGACTGGCCGTCATTTTGTTGCTGAGCCGGGGTTCACCGGTTGGCACCGGGCACCCACAGCACATCGCCCGACCCGTTGCCATTTGCCACCCGGGCCGCGACGAAAAACCAGTCGCTCAGCCGGTTGAGATATTTGACCGCGGCCGGGTTGACGGGCTCTGCGGTTGCCAGCTCAACAGCCAATCGCTCGGCGCGGCGCGACACGGTACGGCAGACATGCAGTTGCGCCGCCAGCGCGGTTCCGCCGGGCAGGATAAAGCTGCGCAGCGGGCTCAGGTCGGCGTTCATCGTGTCGATCTCGGCCTCGAGCCGCACAACCTGGGCTTCGATCATGCGCAGCGGCGGGTAGTCGGCCTCGGCATCCTTGTCCATGTCGGGGCGGCAGAGGTCGGCACCCAGGTCGAAGAGGTCGTTCTGGATGCGTGACAGGGCGGTATCGAGATCACCCTCGGAATGCAGCCGGGCGACGCCGACAAAGCTGTTGAGTTCGTCGGACGTACCATAGGCCGACACCCGCAGCGCGTGTTTGGCGATGCGGTCGCCATTGCCAAGCGCGGTATCGCCGCCATCGCCGGTCCGCGTGTAAATCTTGTTCAGGACTACCATTCTGTCAGCCTCCGGTTCCGCGCAGCCAGACAAAGAGCAGGATCAGGGCGACCGCGACGAATTGTGCGATGATTCGCAGGCGCATCATCTTGTTTCCGTGCTTTTTGTTAAAGGCACCCCCCTTGGCAAAGCCGCCGATGCCGATCATCAGGATGACCACCACCGCGGCCATGGCCACGAGGATCGCGGTAAAAAGAAAGTCGCTCATGTTGTCCCCAAGTCTCTGTCGCTTGCGCCGTGAAATAGCGGTCCGAGGCGCAAAAGCGAACTGTTAATTCTAGATGCGCGACACGATGCGGTCGGCCATACGGCTTGACAGCACCCTGTTGAGGTAACCGCCGATATAGGTTGCCGTGGTCACGTAGTACCGTGGTTTGGGCGAGCTGCTGTTCAATGCGCGGAGCAGTTTCGCGGTGACGGCGCTGGCGGGCAGTTCGAACATGTCGGGCGCGCCGCCGTGGTAGAGGCGCGGCAGCAGGCGCGTTTCGTAATCGGATCGCCGGGGGGAATTGCGCCAGTCGATGTATTTCTCGAAATAGGGTATGCCCTTTTCGCGAAACAGCGTGGTGATCGGGCCGGGTTCGATCAGGACCACCCGGATGCCGGTGCCGCGCAGTTCCACGCGCATGGTGTCGCTCAGCCCTTCGAGCGCGTGTTTGGTGGCGGTGTATGCGCCGCGCCAGGGGATCGCGACAAGCCCGAGGATGGACGAGCATTGCACGATATGCCCGTGCCCTTGCCGCCGCATGACGGGAATCACCTGCCGCGTGAGGTCGTGCCAGCCGAACAGGTTGGCTTCGAAAATCGCGCGCAGCCCGTCGGTTGGCAGATCTTCGACCAATCCGGCGAGTTGATGGGCGCCGTTGTTGAACAGGGCGTCCAGCGTGCCGTTTGTTGCCGCGAGCACCGCGTCCAGGCCGGTGCGGATGCTGTCGCCGTCGCAATAGTCGATTCGCGGGCTGTCAAACCCCTGGGCGATCAACCGGTCGCAATCGGCCTGCTGGCGGCAGGCAGCAAAGACCCGCCAGCCCTGGGCCCGCAGGGTTTGCGCGGCGTCAAGGCCAATGCCCGACGAGCAACCGGTAATCAGGATGGATTTCTGCATGAGAGACGCCCGTTGGTGATCCTTGGGCGAAACCTATGCCTGCTGTTGCCATCCACTGCAACCGGACCGCAGGGGGTCGGCGTGTCAGGGAGCGCGCTTGCTGACCAGTGATGCGGAGATCCAGCCCAGCTGGCGGCCGGGAATCGTGCGCAGGCGCAGCCAGCCGGTACCGCTCTCGCTCAGAACTTCGACGGATTGACCGATATTCAGGCGGGTGATGATCGGATAGATGGTGCCCGGCCCGTCGCGCATGTTCACCCGCGTGCCGGTGATTTCGCGCAGGTCGGCCTTTGGCGTTGGGGCTGCGGTGGTGTCGGGGCCGGGTGATGCTGCGGGGCGCAGGCCCGAGGCCCCGAGCTCCAGCGATGCCAGCGACAGGCCATCGGCCGCGCCTTGGTCGGAAACGAGGGTCAGCCCCCGGGTCAGGCTGGCGCGGACCTGTTGCAATTCCGGCGATGGCGCGCGGGTGGCGGTTTCGGTCAAAGCGGCCTGCACGACCGCCGGTTGCACAACCAGCGTTGCGGGTGCCACGCGGATCGGTTCGCTGATCGAACGGCCGGCGGGGCGCGGTGCCGGTTCGGTTCGGGAGCTGGCGGCGGTCCTGGTCACCTCGGGGCGTTCGGGCGGCTGAAAGTCGGAGCCTCCGCTCAATTCGTAGAACACCAGTGCCATGACGGCGAAGGAAACAAGAACCAAGCGCATTGGGCGCCCTCCAGTACAAAATCACAAAACAGAATGCCGGTCGAAAACCAGACCAACGCTTTGAGCATAGCGGGCGCGTCGATTCGTTGCAGGGGGAAGAGTCCAGTTTCTTTGTCATTTTGCCGAAATTGGGCGCAGACGGGCAAAAGCGATACGGGTCGCTTTACCCGGCCCGATCATCGGCGTATCACAGCATCTATGAATGACCTGGTTGATGACCCCAACATGAAGCCCGAAAACGGACTTGGCGAAGTGGCCGAGCCCCTGCGCCGTGCGATTGGCGATCGCTATCTCACGTATGCGTTATCGACGATCATGCACCGGGCGCTGCCCGATGCGCGCGACGGGCTCAAGCCGGTTCACCGGCGAATCCTCTATGCGATGCGCGAATTGCGCCTGTCGAGCAATGGCGGGTTCCGCAAATCCGCCAAGATCTCGGGCGATGTGATGGGCAACTATCACCCGCATGGCGACGCCGCGATCTATGACGCGATGGCGCGTTTGGCGCAGGATTTCAACGTGCGCTATCCGCTGGTCGACGGGCAGGGCAATTTCGGCAATATCGACGGCGACAACCCGGCGGCGTCGCGATACACCGAAGCGCGCATGACCATCGTGGCCGAGGCGCTCCTGGAAGGGCTGAACGAGGACGCGGTCGATTTTCGCGACAATTACGATGGCACGCTGACCGAGCCGGTGGTGCTGCCGGCGCAGTTTCCGCACCTGCTGGCCAATGGCGCAAGCGGGATCGCGGTGGGCATGGCGACAAATATTCCGCCCCACAACATCGCCGAACTGTGCGACGCCTGTTTGCACCTGATCAAGACGCCCGAGGCCCGCGACGATACGCTGCTGAACTATGTGCCGGGGCCGGATTTTCCCACCGGCGGGGTGATCGTCGAGCCGCCCGAGAATATCGCCAATGCCTATCGCACCGGGCGCGGATCGTTCCGGTTGCGTTGCAGGTACGAGGTCGAGGACCTGGGGCGTGGCCAGTGGCAGATCGTGGTCACGGAGATTCCCTACCAGGTGCAGAAATCGCGGCTGATCGAAAAGATCGCCGATCTGATCCAGACCAAGAAAATCCCCATCCTGGCCGACATCCGCGACGAAAGCGCCGATGACATCCGGATGATTCTCGAACCGCGCTCCAAGAACGTGGATCCCGAGGTGCTGATGGGGATGCTTTATCGCAACTCGGATCTCGAGGTGCGGTTCAGCCTCAACATGAACGTGCTGATCGACGGGGTGACACCCAAGGTCTGTTCTCTCAAAGAGGTGCTGCGGGCGTTTCTGGATCACCGCCAAGAGGTGTTGCTGCGCCGCAGCCGGCACCGGCTTGCCAAGATCGACCACCGGCTCGAGGTGCTGGAGGGCTTTATTGTCGCCTTCCTCAACCTGGACCGGGTGATCGACATCATCCGCTATGACGACGATCCGAAATCGGCCCTGATGCGCGAGGATTGGTCCCGCGAATTCCGCCGCGCGACCTCGGAGAGCGACTATCTGACGCCGCCGCCCGGCGATGGCGAATTGTCGGAAGTGCAGGTCGAAGCGATCCTGAATATGCGTCTGCGCAGTTTGCGGCGGCTCGAAGAGATGGAGTTGCGCAACGAATACGACGCGTTGATGAAAGAACGGGCCGAGATCGAAGACCTGCTTGGCGATGCGGGGCTGCAATGGGCCAGGATCGCCGAGCAGCTTCGGGAAACCCGCAAGACCTTTGGCAAGGATTACGAGGGCGGCGCCCGCCGCACCCTGTTGCAGGAGTCGGCCGAGATCGAAGAGGTGCCGCTCGAGGCAATGATCGATCGCGAACCGATCACCGTGGTCTGTTCGCAGATGGGCTGGATCCGTGCGATGACCGGCCATATCGATCTCAATCGCGAGCTCAAGTTCAAGGATGGCGATGGGCCGCGTTTCATCTTTCACGCCGAAACCATCGACCGGTTGCTGGTCTTTGGCTCTAACGGGCGGTTTTATACCCTGTCGGCCGCCAACCTGCCCGGCGGTCGCGGGATGGGTGAGCCGGTGCGGCTGATGGTTGATTTGCCGAACGAGGTCGAGATCGTCGATCTGTTCATATACGCGCCGGATCGCAAGCTGTTGGTGGCATCGTCGGCGGGCAACGGCTTTGTGGTGGCCGAATCCGATGTCGTCGCACAGACCCGCAGCGGCAAGCAGGTTCTGAATGTCGGCGATGCCGCGCGGGCCAGCATCTGCCGCCCGGTGCGGGGCGACCACGTGGCGGTGGTGTCGCAGAACGGCAAGTTCCTGGTCTTTCCCACCGAAGACCTCCCCGAGATGGCGCGGGGCAAGGGGGTGCGGCTTCAGAAATACAACATGGCGCGGGGCAAGCAAGGGGCTCTGGAACTGGACGGTGGCTTGTCCGACATCACCACGTTCAACTGGTCCGAGGGGCTGAGCTGGGAAATGGGTGGCGGCAAGACACGCCACGAGCCGGACCTGACCGAGTGGCTGGGCAAGCGGGCAGGGGTCGGCAAGCGCCCGCCCTATGGGTTCCCGCGCAACAACCGGTTCGGCTAGGGCGCGATGCGATCGGGGCGGGGCAGGGCCAGAGGGATCACATTGGCGGCAGTCCGCCACGGTTGCGTTTGCACCCTTGGTCCGGCTGGTCTATCTGCTCTGGCACACGAGGCTGACGAGAGAGCACCATGATCCGCATTCTGACATTGCTGGCCGGGCTGGCCCTGCTGGCGGCCTGCAACACGGGTCCGCAGGACCGCACCCCCGACTCGCTGGGCGAATTCAAGCTTGGCCACAACGTCGTGGTGGCTTCCAAGATGCGCCAGGGTCCGATTTCGCGCGATGCCACGGCGGAGGAATGGGAAACCACCATCCGCGACGCGGTGCAGGCGCGTTTCGGCGGTTTTGACGGCGATCAGGTCTATCATTTCGGCATCAGCGTCGAAGGGTACATGCTTGCCCCCGAAGGCTTTATCTACAACCCGCGCTCGATGCTGGTGATCAACGTCACCGTCTGGGACGACCAGGCCGGCAAGAAGCTGAATGACAAGGTTCACCAGATCACCGTGGTCGAGGATTCGACCACCGCCACCTTCTTCAAGGGCTCGGGCCGCGAGCGCACCAAGCAGGAGCAGATGGACGGGCTGACCGCCAATGCGCTCGACTTGCTGGGCGACTGGCTGGCCGAACGCCACGCCGAAGATGGCTGGTTTGACAAGCGCCCGGAAACCCCGGCCCCCGTCACCCCCGTGACCGAGTAATCGCAGGCGCGCAGGTCAGGCTTGATTTTCCGTCCTGAACCTCATATGTCGCGCCCGCAATCGACGTAAATTCGGGCCGGTTCCGGCCCCCCAATTCAAAAAAGGCGCCCGAGAATGGCAAAGGAAAAGTTTGAGCGTAACAAGCCGCACGTCAACATCGGCACGATTGGCCACGTTGACCACGGCAAGACGACGCTGACCGCGGCAATCACCAAGTATTTCGGTGACTTCAAGGCCTATGACCAGATCGACGGCGCGCCGGAAGAGAAGGCCCGCGGGATCACCATCTCGACCGCGCACGTGGAATACGAGACCGAGAACCGCCACTATGCGCATGTGGACTGCCCCGGCCACGCGGACTATGTGAAGAACATGATCACCGGTGCGGCGCAGATGGACGGCGCGATCCTGGTTGTGAACGCCGCTGACGGCCCGATGCCGCAGACCCGCGAGCACATCCTGCTGGGCCGCCAGGTTGGCATCCCGAAGATGGTCGTGTTCATGAACAAGGTCGACCAGGTTGACGACGAAGAGCTGCTCGAGCTGGTGGAAATGGAGATCCGCGAACTGCTGAGCTCCTACGACTATCCGGGCGACGATATCCCGATCATCGCGGGTTCTGCTCTGGCGGCGATGGAAGGCAACAAGCCGGAAATCGGCGAAGAGAAGATCAAGGAGCTGATGGCGGCTGTTGACGACTATATCGACACGCCCGAGCGTGCGGTTGACCAGCCGTTCCTGATGCCGATCGAAGACGTGTTCTCGATCTCGGGCCGTGGTACGGTTGTGACCGGCCGTGTCGAGCGTGGCGTGATCAACGTTGGCGACGAAATCGAGATCGTCGGCATCCGCGACACCAAGAAAACCACCTGCACGGGTGTTGAAATGTTCCGCAAGCTGCTGGATCGCGGCGAAGCGGGCGACAACATCGGCGCGCTGCTGCGCGGTGTTGACCGTGAAGGTGTCGAGCGTGGCCAGGTTCTCTGCAAGCCGGGTTCGGTGACGCCGCACACCAAGTTCGAAGCCGAAGCCTATATCCTGACCAAGGAAGAGGGTGGCCGTCACACGCCGTTCTTCGCGAACTACCGTCCGCAGTTCTACTTCCGCACGACGGACGTGACCGGCACCGTGACGCTGGCCGAAGGCACCGAGATGGTGATGCCGGGCGACAACGTGTCCTTTGGCGTCGAACTGATCGCGCCGATCGCCATGGAACAAGGCCTCCGCTTCGCCATCCGCGAAGGCGGCCGCACCGTCGGCGC
>NZ_JBNAFZ010000039.1:0-8449 GCF_049800935.1 Microbulbifer sp. S227A
TCGCACGAAACGCACCAAGGGCTGCCTCAGCCGCAAGACCGGACTGGCCATGGCATTCAAGCTGATGATGTCAGCGCAAGGAAAATGGCGCAAACTCGACGGTCGGAACCGCCTGCCCGAAATCATCGAAGGGGTTGAGTTCCGCGACGGTCTCCGCCACGTTCAAATCGCCGCCTGATCAAGCGTCACCAACTTCTGCGCATATCTCGTTTTACAATAGGTATTAGTCCTCTCGATTGAGGTTCAACCAATACCTGGTGTGCCTTAGCTCACCCGTTCGGCTGAGCGCACCCTTCTCGACCAGGTCCTGCAGATCGCGGGTCGCGGTAGCGCGCGAGGTTCCGGTAATCTTGAGATAGTTTTCGGCGCTGAGGCCGCCTTTGAACCCGCCAGGGCCTTCCCGAAACATTCGAGCGATGGCCTTGGCCTGGCGTTCGTTCAAGTGGTCTCTGTGACGATCGTAGAAGTGTGCCTTGCTGATGAAGAAGCCGACGCGGTCGAGTGTGACCTGTTGAGCCTTCAAGACAACGTCCGCGAACCAGACGAGCCACTCGGTCACGTTGAGCGTCTTTTGATGCTGCTCGAGCTGGTCGTAGTAAGCCTTGCGCTCCTTCTCGATGGTGAAGGCGAGCGCGATGAGTGTCGGCTGGCCGATGTTCTGCGCCAGCGACTTTTCAGCCAGGGCACGACCCAAGCGGCCGTTGCCGTCTTCAAATGGATGGATGCTCTCAAAATAGAGGTGACTTAGCCCTGCGCGCGTCAGGGCCGGGAGTGGTTCTGGTCCCCCTGGCCCGGTGTCGTTGAACCAATCCGCGTATCGCTCCATCTCAGGCATGACCCGCTCCGAGGGCGGCGCTTCGAAATGGATCGTGGGCCGGTCAAGGCGGCCGGAAACGATTTGCATCGCCTCGGCGTGTATTCGGTAGGCCCCGATGGTTTCCAACCGGCGGTCATGGGCCAGGAGCATGCGATGCCAGCGGAACAGCGTCTCGTGGGCCAGCGGGTCCGCAAAGCTGGAATAGACATCGACCATCATTTCCGCCACGCCCTGTTCGCGTGGTTTCGTAGGGTAGCTGTCCGGATCGAGGCCCAGATGGCGTCGCAGAGAAGACTGGACACTGAGCCGATCGAGGATTTCACCCTCGATGGCACTCGTCTGCATCGCTTCCTCGCTGAGAAGTTCGATGCGGAGTTGTTCGCGCTCCGGCTGGCTGACATGATGGACCGCGCCGAGGATTTCCCCTGATGAAAGCAGAAACTTCTGCTCAAACGGCTCAAGAGTAGAGGCTTCATACCGGAAATCCGGCCAATCGGGCAGCGCCCAGTTCCAAGTCATGAGTTATAGATGCCCTTTCTATAACTCACGATTAGACTATTTGTGATGTATAGAAGTCAACCCTATCGCTCAGCGGAATCGGCTTGACGAGTTCTCTGCCCAAATGAGATCGGACGTTGCTAGCAGACATTCGCAAGATGCGACGGATCATACGACAACCCCGATTGGTTCATTTGCAAAGCGACACATTTGCTCGTCAGCGCCTCAGCTACATCCCCATCGTACCCTTTCCGACCAGTGCTAAGGGATGCGGTTGAGGTATCGTTCGGAGCCCCGAAAGCGACGAGCGCGTCAGACGTTCGTGGCAGTCCTGTTCCAACCGATGTTTCGGCAGACTTTGGCGCGTCCCGCCGGCTTGAGACGCATTCCAGTTGCGGCCTCTGCACGGATGCTGCACTCCGAGAAAAAGCGGGCGATTTACAGGGCAGTTTTTCGCCCCGAGGTAGACCAATCGAGCAGACGGGACCTTCATGCCGGAACAGATTAATTGCGGGCCGCGCCTTCCACGGGGCATCGCGGCTTCATGAGAAAGATCATCATAGCCAACAACAAGGGTGGTGTGGGCAAGACCACCATTGCCAGTCAGCTGGTCTATGCCTTGGCCGACAAAAGCCATTCGGTGATCGGTGTGGATCTGGACAGCCAGCGCAATTTCACGGGATCGTTTGAAGAGGCCACAGATCTCGGCAATGCGCTCGAGCTGGTGATGACGGACGCGCCCGTTGAGGCAGAGCTGAACGCTGGCGACATCGGCATTCTGTCTGGTCACAAGGACCTTCTGGCGCAGAATTCCGATGATGTTCTGATCAACGTCAGAAATGGCCTGGTAGAAAGCCGCGGTGCGGATTTCTGTGTGATCGATACACCACCCAGTTTTTCCGAGGTGGTCTATGGGGCACTGCTGGGGTCTGACCATCTGCTGGTGCCGATCGAGCTGAAGAGGTTCTCGCTCGACGGCATCGAGAGGGTCCTGGAAGCGTTCATTGCCGCACAGGAACACAACCCGGGGCTTGAGCTTGTGGGCTTTTTGCCGTCGCGATTTGACGCGGTGAAGCAGGTCGAGCGGGACGCGCTTGTCAAAGTGGCCGAGGCTTTTGAACGGTTGTTGGTACCCCATGCGATCCGCAACCGCACGGCCTACGTACAGGCGCAGGAGGCGGGATCAGCCTTGTCCGAATTCAGAACCCGGAGCGGCAAGGAGGCCACCGCCGAATTTGGCGCGTTCTTTGACTGGTTCTACGCAAAGATAAACGGAGAGAATTGATATGGCCCGAAGCCTGACAAGCACGCTGGACAAGCTTGCCGCATCCGGAAAGCTGGACAGTTTCACGTCGCGCAAACCGTCTGACACGGGCGATGTCATCTCAGTTGAGCTGTCCCGTCTCGAAGCCGACCCGGAGCAGCCGCGCCGCACATTCGATGAAGCCAAGCTGCAATCGCTGAGCGAAAGCATCAAGGCCCGGGGTGTTCTGCAACCGATCACTGTTCAGCCGATGAACCCAGACGGAAAACACCTGATCATCATGGGCGAGCGCCGCTGGCGGGCGGCGCAGCTTGCGGGGCTGTCAGCCATTCCGGCTATGGTGCGGGATGCAACGGCTGATCTTCGGGCGATTCAATTGACGGAAAACGTCCAGCGCGCTGATCTGACAACCATGGAGATCGCGCAGGCTGTCGAGCAGATGCGCAAGGATGGAAGGAAGCGATCCGAGATCGCTGCAGCATTGGGGTGGGGAGAAGCAGAGGTGTCGCGCTTTGCGCGTATCACCACGATGCCGGAAGTCTTGCGGGGACTGGCGCAAGACAATGTGCCGGCCCGGGCGCTGGCGGATTTGAATGCTTTGTGGAAGAGAAACGAGGCGGCGGCACTTGAGTTTGTAAAGGCGACACCGGCAGCAGACATTTCGCGTACCACAGTTGCGGCTCTGCGCTCGGAGATCGAAATGGGGGAGAGTGAGGCGCCAACCGATACCAAACCGCAGGACAAGGGTGAGCTGCAATCATCAAGCTCACCAATCCCAACTGACGATGGCAACCAGGGCGCTGAAAAAACCACTGCCAGTTCTCCGACCGGACCCGTCGCCATCCTGTGTCGGCATGGTGAGGAGATCGGCAGAATACTGACGGATCGTCCGGCGAGTTCGAGCCGGGCTCTGATGGTGAGCTTTGCCAACGGCGAACGCATTGAAGAAATCGCGTTGGAAAACATCGATCTGCTGGAAGTTGTCGCGCTGTGAAGGGACGTCGGGCATGAAGCGCGCCTGACGATTTGAATCGCGAAATTCGTCAGCCATTCGGACCCGCGCCTTGTTCGGGTGTCGATGTTTCACCCACTGGCCGGGCCCCTCTTGTGTCACGCCGGTTTCATCTAGGAACTGGTACAAACAGGCGTTGGATCCTGAGATTGTAAATTGAGCCAATGTCCAGACCTTCGGGTCTTTGGGGTAGATACGGTTCCCGTCGCGGAGTGCCTCCAACTTTTTTGAAGCTTTGATCCGCCGCGTATCGCCTGGAGAGCGACGACAGATAGGCGAAAGTCAGAGATCATCTGCTCAGGCATGTCGTCTAACGTCTCTTCGGCGACGTCGTCTCCTGGCCGGATCGCACCCGGGCTAACAAAGCAGAACGAGAAACAGGATCAGTTATCCAGTCGGGGTGATTTCGACCTTGGGAGAAAACACCCCGACCCTGCGCCCCCAGAGCGGAGACACCAAATATCGGAGCGACGGGGGTGTGGGTAACTGATCCTGTTTCGGCCTGTCAATGTCGTCCTGGCGTTAAAGATGCGCGATCAACATCCCGACGGTTGAAATCGAAGAATGTGGTCCCGGACCACAAATTGGGTGGAAGAAGGTCCTAATGCAGGATAGGCTCGCCGCCAGCAATGTAGCACATATTGAAAATGCCCCAGAAATCAGAACTCGTCCGCACTCGCATCACACCCGCAAGCAAAACGCGCTTTGAAGCGGTTGCGGTCGAGCACGGTCTGTCGCCGTCAGAGTTTCTGCGGCAAGTGATCGAGACGGTGTCGGGTGATGCGGAGATTCCTGATCAAAGACCAACAAAAGCCCGTCGCGAGGGCAAGGTGACGGTGCGGCTTGGTCAGGAGACCCGACAGGCGTTGGAGGCGGAAGCGCGCGGGCAGGGTGTGCCGGTCTCTACCTGGGCGGCGAAGCTTCTCACCGCACGGGTGAGATCGGCGCCCCAGCCGGTAAAGGGGGAACGGAAACCCATCCAGTGGGGGTTCAGGCAACTTCGCGGGATGGCCACCAATCTCAACCAGATTGCGACCGTCATGAACCGCGGCGTTTTCACAGGCGATACCTACGCTCCAGTGAAGGGCGAGCTTCAGGCGCTGCGCCGGGACGTTCAGGCGCTGCGGGGCGAGCTTGCAGAGTACGCTGGTGGCCGATTTACCTTCCAGACAGGCGAAGGGACGCGTGATGAGTGATTTGAAAACCGAGTTGGGCTTTCAGGATTGCTGGTCAGATCTTTCGAATGGTCGCTCGGTTCGATCCCCGGCGTCAGGGTGTTTCTCGACAGGCACGAAGGATGCGAGCGGGCAGGGCGGAGATGGGATGCGTGACAGTTCGGCCGCGTCTTCTGCACAGGGTCGGACCGTACAGGTCGGTTCAGCGGTCCCGTCGATCAGCGCCGCTGACAAGGCGCGATTGGCGCGTGTCGTGCGTGGGGCACCGGAGGTCATGGTCAAGGTGTCAAAGCCCGCCAAGATGGACAAGCATGGCAACCCGGTTCAGGTGAACCGCCAGACAGAGGGTGTTCGGGTATCGGCGCATCTTGAGTATATCAGCCGCAACGGCAAGATCGAACTGGAGACCAGCCAAGGCGACCGTCTGTCTGGTAAATCGGCGACGACTGCGCTTTTTGCCGAATGGATGCAAAATCATGATGAGGATCGCGCCAATGGGCTGGCGACGGATCGTACCCGGATCACCACCAGTATCGTTCTTTCGATGCCGGGCAATACCAATGCCAGCGCTGTGAAGGATGCGGTGCGGGCCCTGGCTGAGCAAGAGTTTGGCGGTCGGCATGACTATGTCATGGCGTTGCATACAGATACCAAGCATCCACATGTGCATCTGACGGTGCGGACGGTCGGCCATGACGGCGTTAAGCTGAACCTGCGCAAAGCTGATCTGCAACAATTGCGCGATACATTTGCGGCGAAGCTACGCCAGCGAGGCATTGAGGCGGAGTCTACGCCGCGATCTGCACGGGGTGTCACGCGCAGGGGAGAGCGGACCCCGGTTTATAAGATCCGCCAGCGGGGTGAGGTGGTTACCGTTGACAAAGCCAAACGCCGCGAAGTGCGGCGGGATGTGGCGGATCATGGCGGTAGGATTCCCGATCAATCGTGGGATGGCGCTATTGTTGCCCGCAGAAACCGTGTGATGAACACTTACACGGCGGCCGCAGCCGTGCTGGCGCAATCATCCGATCCGGAAGATCGAGCGCTGGCTAAAGATGTCGAGCGCTTTTCAAGAAGCCTGACTGATGTGATGACGGAGCGGGCGGAGTTGGCCCGTGACATGGCTTCGGTTCGCTCAGCTTCCCGCTCCGATAGCAGCGAACGGGGGGCGATGGACCTGTCCCGTTTTAGTGCCGCCCCAGGTGCTCGTTTAGGCCACTTTCCGTTCGAAAGCGACGGGGCTTTTCCAGCCCAATGCTGAGTGACGGCGGCGTGGATTGTAGAAGCCGTTGATGTATCCGAAGATTGCCATCTCAGCATCGCGCCGCGTTTGCCATGACCTTCGCCAGATCAGCTCGGCCTTGATCGTTTTGAAGAACGTCTCGATGGCAGAGTTGTCATAACAATTGCCTTTGCCGCTCATCGACACCGTGAACCCATGCTGGCGCAATATCTTCTGGTAGTCATGTGAGCAGTATTGCGACCCGCGATCCGTGTGATGGATGCAGCCCTTGGGCGGTTGCCGCAGCGCGATGGCCATCTTCAAAGCCCGGATCGCGAGATCACGCTTCATTCGGTTGCTCACGGCCCAGCCGATCACTCGCCGAGAGTGCAGATCAAGGATCACAGCAAGATAGAGCCATCCCTCACGCGTCCACACGTAGCTGATGTCGCCCGCCCATTTCTGATTGAGCGCATCCGCATGGAAGTTCCGGTTCAGCAGATTAGGGGCAATGTTGAACGCATGATTGCTGTCAGTGGTCACCTTGTATTTCTTGGAGCGTTTGACGCGGATACCATTCTCGCGCATCAATCGACCGACGCGCCGATGGCCGATATTCAAACCAAGCTCCTTCAACTCCTCCGTCATTCTTGGCCTGCCGTAGCTGCCCAGGCTGAGCCGAGATTGTTCCTTGATGTGTGCCAGCACGATCATGTCCGTCCGCTGCCTTTGGCTGGCCGGACGGCTGCGATAGGCGCGCAGGCCACGGTCGCTGACGTCTAGAACCTGGCAAAGGCGGCTGGTCGGGAATTCGTGGCCATGCTCTTCAATGAACCGGAACCTCATGGCTTTTGGCTCGCGAAGTACGCGGTGGCCTTCCTAAGAAACAGCCGGTTCAGGCAAAACGGGCGCCAAGGCATAGCCCAGGGTCTTTGCGCGCCGCTGGAGGTTCGCGAGAACGCGCTGGCGGTGTCGCTCATCATAGGCTGCGGCGCCCTGATCCTGATAAGTCATTCCATGCCGGATGGCATTGTAGAACAGGACGGCGATCTTGCGGGCGGTCGCCGTCACCGCCTTCTGCTTTCCGATCCGCGCCGAGAGACGGCGATAGAAGGCGCCCAGAGCGGTGTCGCTGCGTCCGATGGTTGTGGCGGCCAATCGCAACAGGGCCGCCGCCCGGCTCGAGGAGCGCCGCGTCTTCGACGACAGAAGCTTGCCCCCGGAGATCTTGTTGCCGGGTGCCAGGCAGAGCCAGGATGTGAAGTGCTTTGCCGTCTTCCACGCGCGCAGATCAGTGCCGCACTCAGCCACCAGCTTCAGCGCCAGCGAAGGACCAAGGCCATGTATCTGGGTCAGGTCGGTTCCCAATACCCCGTAGAGCGCTGCTCGCACGTCGAAGGCCGGTGCATTGACTTGCCTGCCTTTGATCCGGGCCTTCGGCAGCGGCGGCCGATCGTCCCCTCCCTTGACTGAGAGGGCGGCAACAGCCGCCTCCAGCCGCTGATCGCATTCCTCGATCTTGGCTTTGTAGAAGTCGTAAAGGTCAAGCGACTGCGCCAGAGCAAAGACATGTTCCGCCCGGTCATTGCCCACAAGTGCTGCCCGGATCGTCTCCGGCGAGGATTTGCATCGCACATCCCGGTAATCGGCCAGCACATCCGGATCGCGCTCACCCGCGACGATGGCGCGAATGATCTTCATGCCGGTCGCACCGGTGATGTCGGAGACGACATGGTGCAGCTGTAAGTTCATCTCCATCAGCGCCTTCTGCATGTGTTGAATATGCGCGGCCGCATACTCTGTCAGACGTTCGCGCTGGCGCATGTAAGCACGCAGGGTTGCGATCTCGGCTTCGGGGCGGAAACTACCACGCAGCAGGCCGTAGGAATGCAACTGGCGCAGCCATCCTGCATCGCTGACATCGGTTTTGCGGCCGGGCACGTTCTTGGCATAACGGGCATTCACCAGGATCACCTCGAAGCCTCGGGCCTCGAGGATCTCGAACGCCGGGATCCAGTAGACGCCGGTGGATTCCATGGCCAAGCTGGTGACGCCGCAAGACCGGAACCAGTCGGCGAGGTCGTGCAGATCCTGGGTGAACGTGCCGAAGGCGCGCACCGGCATGTCACAGCTGGACGGGTTTACCGCTGCCATGTGCATCGTCGAGCCGATGTCGATCGCGGCTGCATTGGGATTGACCATCTTCAGGTCCGGGTGGTCGCCGGTCGTAAGTCTGGGCATGATATCTCCTCCGTTCAGAACGAAGGGCGTGGGCCATGCAAGTTCGTCATCTTCCTATCCGGGATCGCCGCGAGCGCGCCGTCACCAATCTCAAGTGCGCATCAGCCCATGTGCCACGTTTTTTAACGGGGTCCAGCCCACCAATAAGCCATCGGCAACTGCCCTTCGCTACGAGCTTAGCACAAGCTGTTGCTACCGCGCACAGGCGGGCTGTGGCCCG
>NZ_JBNAFZ010000040.1:0-8128 GCF_049800935.1 Microbulbifer sp. S227A
GTGACCTGCCCCCTGCTGGTCCCTCATTCATAATGAGAGTCTGCAGGTTGGATTAGGGTATTCGGCTTTGTCATCTGGCGCAAGCGCGCCGGGCGCGGAGCCCTCAAATTGCTCAAGCGTCCGGCGCGCTTGCTGCGGGGTCTGGTTGGCCAGGGACGAATGCGGGCGGTCCGTATTGTAGTCGTAGCGCCAGAGGGCCAGCTTCCGACGTGCGTCGTCCAGGCTGTCGAAGATCTCTTCGTTCAACAGCTCGTCCCGCAGGCTGCCGTTGAAGCTTTCGATGAACGCGTTTTGCTGCGGTTTTCCGGGGTCGATGTAGTGCCACTGCACTTTCTTCTCGTCGGCCCATTTCAGGATGGCCCGACTGGTGAACTCGGTCCCGTTGTCGCTGACAATACAGCCGGGCTTGCCGTAGACCCGGATGAGGGCGCTGAGTTCCCGGGCAACCCTTGCCCCGGACAGGCTGGTATCGGCAACCAGGCACAGGCATTCCCGGGTGCAGTCATCGATCACCGCCAGGATCCGGAACTTGCGCCCGGCACCAAAGCTGTCAGAGACGAAGTCCAATGACCAGCGCGCGTTGGCGCACGGGGCCGACGGCATCGGTGTTCTGGTGCCACGAGCTCGCTTCCGGCCGCGCCGTCGTTTTACGGACAGCCCTTCCTCGCGGTAGATGCGATACAGCTTCTTGTGGTTCATGATCATGCCCTTGCGTTCCAGCAGGACGCCGATCCGGCGATACCCGAACCGACGCCGCTTGCCCGCGATCTCCTGCATCTCCTTGCGGATATCGGCACTGTCCGGCGGGCGTTCACGCCGGACTGTCTTGGGATCGACACCAACCAGCCGACACGCCCGGCGCTGCGAGATGTCATGATCTCGCATCACCCGGAGCGCCGCGTCTCGCCGCTTGGTCAATGTCGTCAGCTCTTTCCCAGCAGGTCTTTCAACACGACGTTGTCCAGCATGGTGTCCGCCAGCAGGCGCTTCAGCTTGGCATTCTCGTCCTCAAGGGCCTTCAGCCTCGCAGCCTCGGACACCTCCATGCCGCCATACTTGGCCTTCAGTTTGTAGAATGTCGCCGTGCTCAAGCCGTGCCGGCGACACACCTCCGCAGTCGGCATTCCGGCTTCCTGTTCCTTGATCATCCCGATTATCTGCGCCTCGGTGAAACGGCTCTTTCGCATGTGTCTGCTCCTTCAGAGTTGGCGCAGACTCTACATCAAGGTGAGGGATTTCGCGGGGGGCAGGTCACTGGGAATAGATGCAGGTCGCCTGACGCTCGACATGCCAATAGATCATGACGCCCCGCCCACCATAACGGGCGTGCCATTCCGTCATCAGGTTTCGGTCCCAGGCCCCGAATTTGGTGGAATCTGCCGCGCAGGCTGTTCCTGCATCACCCCATACGGCCGGATTCCGAACCGCTAAAGTGGCATCCGCAACCTTGGCCGCCGCAGCCCGAAGTGAGGCCGGATCGATATACCGGCGGCGAATGTGCAGCAGTTCATCATAGCTGGTCCCGGGTACCCCAGCGGCCACCCGCTTCAAACCGGCATTGGTGCCCAGACCGTAAAGGCACAGAAGCAAGCGCTGGTCTCTGACTTTGCGATCAAGCGCCTCTCGACTCGCTGAGGTTTCAAAAACATCCAGAAACCCAGTATCCAGCGCGGTTTCCTTCAGCGCATCGAGCAGGCCTGTCATCGGCCACCGTCTACCGATTTCTGCCTTCAATGAAAGGAGACCGCGCGGTTCGGGGGCTGGCGCAAAAGGCGTGATGTGAATCCGGTTTTCGCCAGACCATCGAATCCGGACCAGATCATTGGACGGTAAAGTCTCATTCAGTTCACGCAGCTCGAATTCCAATTGCTCACGGACTGAGCTGGAAAACTCCCGCGCATCCTGAGTGAGTTTCAGCCCGGCGTAGTATGCTGCGCGCATTTCTGAGAAATCCTTTGGCAAGTCGTTATCCGGATTGCGGTAGCGGTCCGCGCCTTCGACCCAGATTTCCTTGGCCCGGATACGATCTCGTAACTGCGTTAGGACACAGAGTTCATAGGAAATGACGTTCAGCCGACCCCGATGATCAAAAACGGTGTCACGCCATTTTCGCGGGATGGATCCGTCGGGAGCCAATGATACCGGAGCGACGCGTCGCCCTTCCTCGTTCAGGCGAGCGATCAAAGACAGAGCATCGAGGATTGGGCGCCAGCTTTCGTTGTTCGAACGGAACTTCAGGACAGATAGCAGCGACGGCAACATTCGGCGGTAATGGCTGGCCCAGGACCCCCGCATCACCATCTGGATCCGCGTATCCAGCGGGCCCTTTGCGCGATGTTCGTCGATAATCGCTTTCAGTTTCGCAGCACATGCAATAGGAAAGATCACATCCGAAACCCTGCCATTCGGGGTCATCATCGCAGCCGTGGCGATATCGACCAGCAATCGCTCCTTGCCGTGAACCTTCTCGATGTCGGCAGCAATTCTACCGATCACCTTGCGCCGGGATTTCGTGCCGATCCGGTGAACCACATCAATCAACAGGTCCACCAGCCCATCAATCAGCTGCGATTTGCGAGACATTATATATAGGGCCAGCAGCCCAATCCGTTTCTCCTGGGCATGACGGCGCATTTCATAGGCCGTTTCGCCTTCGACGCGGCGCGCAAAGTGCCTGAGCCAAGATGGATCGGCGGCATCCGATATACCAAATGGAAGATCAAGGCCCTCTATGAAGGCCAGCCGGTCTGCGGCCTCCAGAACATTATCCAGCGTTGCAGCACCAACATCATCTTTCAGCCGCAGAAAACCATGCGCTCCTCGTGGTTCGGCAAGGCATTCTTCCAATGCCACTATCGCTTTCTGCGAAACCTGGCCCGTATACTCTGTCAGAAGATTTTCCTGGAATGCATGCAGCGCAGATCGGGCCGAGCGCTCCATGATTTTCCGCGAGGGTACGAATATCGCTTCCTTCAACGCCCATCGGAAACCTAAATCAATGAGAGGTCCAATGGCTGGGCCTGTTGTGGAACTCGCATGAACAAGGACAGAATGCAGCTTCGCACGATCTCTCTCATTCGCCCGTCGAAACCCCAGATGGCGCAAGATATCATGGCGGTGACGGCGGGCGGCATCAGATTGCAGATCGTATAGATGAACATTGCTGCCCAACTGCTCCTCGACAAAATGGATGCAGTCGGCGGCAATTTCATCCAAAGACCCCGGGAAATACCCGTGACTGCGAAACTGAACCAACTGAAGTGCCAACCCCGCGCGCATCGCACGCCGGTACCCCTGAACAAAATCCAACTCGCCAAACGACAGGCTCCACACCTTCAGCTCGTCACTTTCCATCCAAATGCTCCCCTTGACCGACAGGGTGAACCTCCAGAGAAATCAGAAAACCGTCAAGCGCCCTCTTGTTCCACTATTGTTCCTCATAACCCCGATCTGTGCACGTTCGGGGCGGTTGGGCCTTCAAGCAGTAAGGGTTCCGTATATTCTACCCGCAGCCGGTACATCGTTCTGTGTGGCTGCAGATGCCCTTCCCAAACGCAAGTTCGCTGGCTCAGCCGGTCGCATGACCATTCAGGATAGACATCGGCCATGTCCGCAATCTGATCACCAACAGTTATCATCAGGTACAGTGCCCCCCATGTTCGTATTCGCGCGTGCAGGCTTCACGAGGCCTGGTGCGGATGCGATCCCAGCACCCAGAGCTGGAGCAGCCAGGGACGAAACAGGTGCCGCAGGTTTCAAATGCCCGCTCGGTGTCATGCCGAGCGCACCATGTTCGAGCTGGACAGTCTGTGCGCGATGATAGGCCTGCAGAGCGGTCTCGCCGGCCCTTTCGCCGAACAAATCGTCGAACGTCGATTGGATAACCGCAGGATCGAAGCCAACCCGCTTCAGGTTTTCGAGGCGTTCGATGAGGGTGAGCAAGTCCGCCGCCCAAAGCTGCTGGTCGCTCCTTTGAGCCGGCCAACGATCGGTAAAGAGGTCCGGGTAATGTGCCGGATTGCGAACTTCCAGCAACCGCAGGTTCTGTTCGGCATTGCGGATCTGCCAGCGCATCCGCTTGGCAATCGCAATCACCTCATCGACCAGGCTATCGTTTGCAGGGCCGGCATCGATTGCAATCGCTGCGATAATGACGGCCGGGGGTTTGCGTTTGCCACGGTGATCGTCGTGCTTGCGATAGCGTTTGTCGCGGAACCTCTTGATCAGTTGCAGGGCAACCACGCGAGGCGATTTCTGGTCGAGCGGGACATGCACCGGCATCGGTTGGGTATCTGCCTTTTGCAACGCCAGACCAGACGTCTCATTTGAAAGCCGCGTGGCCAGTTCGGTGTAGGTTTCGCCGTCTACGAGGTAACGACGCGCATCGAAGCGCTTCTGAAACGCCTCGCTGATCTCGACGCGAGCATTGAAGTGATCGGCAAACCCCTTCGGATTGATCTCCTTATGGTACCGCTCGTCCGTCTCAGGCTTGTAGTGAAACAGGGTCGCCACGCGTTCTGGTGCCCCATCGATGCGAACGACCGGCATCAGATCGACCGTGACGCCGTCCGGGTAGGTAACCGTGACACAGCGACTGTTTTTCTCAATCAGGTAGTCGTAGTACTTGCTGCCTTCTTCCCCCTTGATCGCTTTGTACAATTGTTCAAGCACCCATGCCGGGTCGGTGCCAGGAGCGATCGCGATCTCAAGCACGGCATCAACGTCGTGCTGGTCGGTCTTCAGGCGTGACCGTGTCGCGGCGTGGATTGCAAAGCTGCCAGAAGGGTAGATCTCAAGGACCAAATCTTCGAGAGGGCTTCCAGGGCGGTCGACATGCTGAGCGAGCCCGCGAAAATGGCGGTCAGCTTCGTCGTGCATAGTGCGTGTGATCTGGATGGCACGTGCAACGTCCATCAGCGCAGCTTCTACAGGGTCGATCTCCAGGCTGCGGGCGAAATCTTCGAGGTTCGTCCTGATATTCATCTTCTTCTGCCCCCTCAGGCTTGACGGATTCGCTGATCCGTCTTACAGTTTTTGACGTTTTCGTAGGGCGGAAAGCGAAAAAAGAAGCCGCGAGCAAGCGGCAGGAATCCTACGATATCGTCATACTAACACATGCGGGAGCGTCATGTCAAATTCTACGGATTCCAATGGTGGGTTCGGTGACAGGTTACGTCAGGCCAGAGAAGCGCGAGGGATCAACCAAACGGAACTTGCGGCGAAGACTGGGTTACAACCATCAGCAATCGGCCATTTCGAGAAGGAGCGGCGCAAGCCTTCGTTTGCAAACATTAGGGCCCTCGCGAAGGCATTGAGCGTTACGTCAGACTACTTGCTAGGCAGGACCAACGACATGGCGGGAGCAACAACGGCATTTCGTGGTGAAGAGAACCTGTCAGACGACGACCGAGAGCACATCCAAATGATGATCGACCTCATGAACCAGAGAAAGTCGGGTCGTTGAGCAAATTCCGAATTCATATGGCGCGGCGCCAAGGTGAACTCAAAGCAAGAGAAAAAGGCTACGATGCCTTCCCCGTTGATCCGTTTGCGATCGCGGAGAGCGAAGACATCTTGGTCGAGCCAAAGGATCCGGGCCGGGTTGGCGTGAGCGGCGGGATCATCTTCCATGATGACAGCGTTGGCATCTTCTATGCGACCGATATCAAGAGCGAAGGGTTTCGCAGGTTTACCGTGGCTCACGAACTTGGCCACTATTTTCTTGAGGGGCATCCCGAGGAAATTCTGAAGACCGCTCCGATCCACATGTCCAGGGCCGGGTTTTCACAAGGGATGAGTTCGATAGAGCTTGAGGCGGATCATTTTGCGTCTGGTCTGCTCATGCCGTCGAAACTCGTGGGCGAGGTCATCGGGGAAAGCCGTGTCGGTCTGGATGGGATCATTGCGCTAAGTCAGCTGGCAGAGTGCTCGCTCACGGCTTCTGCCATCAGAGCCGCCGAATGTTGCGACTATCCGATGGCGGTTGTCGTCAGTTCCGGCGACAAAGTCGCATATGCGTTCTTGTCTGAAAGCTTCAAAAAGCTCGACAAGCTCACGTTCCTCAAGAAGGGTACTCCGCTGCCCCGAACCCATACCCTGCGGTTCAACTCTGATACGCAAAACATCCGGTCCGCGCGCTCGATATGTGGACAGACCAGTCTTGCTAAATGGTTCTCTTGCGGGCGACGACTTGCGTTGGATGAAGAAGTCATAGGTCTCGGCGCTTACGGCTTCACTCTTACCATCCTTTCCAGCGAGGAACTTGCCGACGACCCTGATGACGAAGCCTACGAAGAAGAATCCTCATTGATTGAGAGCTGGACCCCCAAATTCGCGCGAGGTCGCTAGCGTAGCCTTTCTCACCAACTTCCAGGTTCTCGTTGTGTATTTGACGCTGGAAGAAGGTAGTCCCGCGCGTAGAGCTTCGCCAAACCAGAGCCAGATTTCACTTTCGATCGTGGCGCTCTTTTGCCCATACGAAAGTCGTACCGACGGCAGCATTGGCTTGCTGCACGCTGAACACTTCCGGTTCGAACGCGCCCGCCCATTGCTTTGTATCGCGATGTTCCGGGTGGTGTTTGTCGGTCAGCGCGTCGAGAAACTCTTCGTAAGAGTAGGGTCCTCCACAGTCCTCTGGCGGGCAGGCTCGCTCTCCGTCAACACAGGCAGGAAAGTCCAGATCTGGTCTTCCGGTTGGTTTGCTAATCCTCTCAACGGTGACGAGATGCCGCCAGCCATCGCCGAAATCATAAGTGTATGTGAACTGACTGCCTTTCTTGACCAGCTTTCCAAGAGTAAACCTCTTCTCGTCCTTCCGTCCATCGGTAGGGTCCCAGCTGTCGTCACTTTCGTCGCGGGCCTCGAACCTGTCTTCGCCATTCTCGAACTCATGCAAATGATAGTCTTGCCAAGGCATAGCGCCCTGGAGAACGGAATGCAGGATGTCCAAGCTGATGTCATTCGGCACGAGGATACGGCGCCAGATGGCTGGTTTGATGCCAACCAGTTCGATTTTTAGCTCAATCAAAGTGTGTCCCGCCTGTTTTAATGGCCCTGCCGTTGAAGTATTTTTTGATCCTTAAATTGAGGCATTCAAGGGGAACATTGGCCCCTCCTGCCCTTTGGTCAGGACCGCGCCCTACTCGGTCGGCTGCACGCAGCCGCCCTCCCCGAGCTGAAACGCCGCCTCTCCCTGCAACGTGCCGCTGGCCGTGCCGTCTCCTCCGGAGCCAGCCCGACCAGCCGTCGCATGGTCGTGGCAACGCTTCATCTCGGCCGTTCGGTAACGGTCGCTGGGGCAGGCGTGTGACATCAGTGATCACGTACCTCGCGTCTCGGCCGGGGTTGGTCCTCGCTTTGCCGGACACGCAGCTCCGCGCCGCGATCATGGGTCGCAAGCGATGTCCGACGACCGCCGGATTGCATTGGCCGCAGCTGGCAGAAGGCCGGTGATGGTCGCGCTGTGCAAATCCAAGCTTTCGGGCTGCCGTAGAGGGTCCGTTCGAAATCCTGGTGATCCGAGCACGGTATCGATGCTTCGACGGTCTCCCTGGTGCTCTTCCAGACAACACACATCGGATTGCCACGAGAACCAGCCGTCGGGGCACATGAGACAGGGTCAGGGAAAGCGCTGCCTCGTCCGGGTTCGGATCGGGGCAAGAGGTCAGAAGAAACATCGCACCCCGCCGCATCTTTGTCGGCAGTTCCTCCACCTTCCTTCGCGGCCACCGCGCTTCTCCCGATGTCTGAGTTGCATGTCATGCTGGTCGCAGCTGTCGTCCCGCCCACAAAGGTTGTCGCCGATCTTTTTCCCCTGACCCTGCGGGCCATTCCTCGCGAAGCAAAAAGACCTGCGCCTGCCCCTCTCCGCTTCGCTTCGCCATCGGTGTGGCCGGGCCTTGGCCAGCTGCAAGGTGACCATCATTGCAACGCAAACAAGGAGAAGAGCAATGACCACGAACTGCATCAAATTCACCAGCGCCGACATCGAAACCGCCAAGGGCGTCGGCTCCATCTCGACCCTGACATTCGACCTCGACATCACGGTCGAACCCGTCGCGAGCGCGAACCCGATGGCCCCCACGCACCGCGTCCTCGGCCGCTCCCCGCGCGGCAAGCTGGTCGAGTG
>NZ_JBNAFZ010000041.1:0-2500 GCF_049800935.1 Microbulbifer sp. S227A
AAGCCTGACGATGACCTACTCTCACATGGGGAATCCCCACACTACCATCGGCGATGTTGCGTTTCACTTCTGAGTTCGGCAAGGGATCAGGTGGTTCCACAACTCTATGGTCGTCAGGCAAACTGGCTTGGGTTGGTCTGGTCTTATGAGCCTTTCATCTCTTTTAAAGAGTGCTCTGCGCTGCCTGTTATCGCTGTTTGCCTTGGTCAGGTTCTGACCGGCGATAACCCCAAATAAGTCGGTAAAACATTCTGTAGTAATACACCGCAAGAACTGTATGTCTCTTCTCGCGCACAATCCACTGATCGTCTTCGATCAGTAAATCGTTAGTAACCATCTCTGTTGTATGGTCAAGCCGCACGGGCAATTAGTACTGGTTAGCTCAACGCCTCACAACGCTTCCACACCCAGCCTATCAACGTGGTAGTCTTCCACGGCCCTTTAGGACTCTCAAGGAGTCAGGGAAATCTAATCTTGAAGGAGGCTTCCCGCTTAGATGCTTTCAGCGGTTATCCCGTCCGAACATAGCTACCGGGCAATGCCACTGGCGTGACAACCCGAACACCAGAGGTTCGTTCACTCCGGTCCTCTCGTACTAGGAGCAACTCTTCTCAAATTTCCAACGCCCACGGCAGATAGGGACCGAACTGTCTCACGACGTTCTAAACCCAGCTCGCGTACCACTTTAAATGGCGAACAGCCATACCCTTGGGACCGGCTTCAGCCCCAGGATGTGATGAGCCGACATCGAGGTGCCAAACACCGCCGTCGATGTGAACTCTTGGGCGGTATCAGCCTGTTATCCCCGGAGTACCTTTTATCCGTTGAGCGATGGCCCTTCCATACAGAACCACCGGATCACTATGACCTACTTTCGTACCTGCTCGTCATGTCTGACTCGCAGTCAAGCGCACTTATACCATTATGCTCATTGCATGATTTCCGACCATGCTGAGTGCACCTTCGTACTCCTCCGTTACTCTTTGGGAGGAGACCGCCCCAGTCAAACTACCCACCATACACTGTCCTCGATCCGGATAACGGACCAGAGTTAGAACCTCAAACATACCAGGGTGGTATTTCAAGGATGGCTCCACTGCAACTGGCGTCACAGTTTCAAAGCCTCCCACCTATCCTACACAAATAGGCTCAAAGTTCAGTGCAAAGCTGTAGTAAAGGTTCACGGGGTCTTTCCGTCTAGCCGCGGGTACACTGCATCTTAACAGCGATTTCAATTTCACTGAGTCTCTGGTGGAGACAGCGTGGCCATCGTTACGCCATTCGTGCAGGTCGGAACTTACCCGACAAGGAATTTCGCTACCTTAGGACCGTTATAGTTACGGCCGCCGTTTACCGGGGCTTCGATCAAGAGCTTCGCATACGCTAACCCCATCAATTAACCTTCCGGCACCGGGCAGGCGTCACACCCTATACGTCCACTTACGTGTTTGCAGAGTGCTATGTTTTTAATAAACAGTCGCAGCCACCTGGTCACTTCGACCGGCCTCAGCTTAGGGAGCAAGTCCCATCACCAAAACCGGCGTACCTTCTCCCGAAGTTACGGTACCATTTTGCCTAGTTCCTTCACCAGAGTTCTCTCAAGCGCCTTGGTATTCTCTACCTGACCACCTGTGTCGGTTTAGAGTACGGTTCACAATTGCCTGAAGCTTAGAAGTTTTTCCTGGAAGCAGGGCATCAACCACTTCGTCTCTTAAAAAGAGACTCGTCATCAGCTCTCAGCCTTCTCAATAAAGAGTATGACCCGGATTTACCTAAGTCATAAGCCTACTACCTTAAACATGGACAACCAATCGCCATGCTGGCCTAGCCTTCTCCGTCACTCCATCGCAGCAATTGCAAGTACAGGAATATTAACCTGTTTCCCATCGACTACGGCTTTCGCCCTCGCCTTAGGGGCCGACTAACCCTGTCCCGATTAGCGTTGGACAGGAACCCTTGGTCTTCCGGCGGGGGGGTTTTTCACCCCCCTTGTCGTTACTCATGTCAGCATTCGCACTTGTGATACCTCCAGCAAACCTCACAGTTCACCTTCAGCGGCTTACACAACGCTCCTCTACCATGCTTAAAAAGCATCCGCAGCTTCGGTTATCAGTTTGAGCCCCGGTATATCTTCCGCGCGGGCCGACTCGACTAGTGAGCTATTACGCTTTCTTTAAAGGATGGCTGCTTCTAAGCCAACCTCCTAGCTGTCTGGGCCTTCCCACATCGTTTCCCACTTAACTGATATTTGGGACCTTAGCTGGCGGTCTGGGTTGTTTCCCTTTTCACGACGGACGTTAGCACCCGCCGTGTGTCTCCCGCGATTGCACTCCACGGTATTCGGAGTTTGCATGGGGTTGGTAAGTCGGGATGACCCCCTAGCCCAAACAGTGCTCTACCCCCGTGGGTGAGACGCGAGGCGCTACCTAAATAGCTTTCGAGGAGAACCAGCTATCTCCCGGCTTGATTAGCCTTTCACTCCGATCCACAGGTCATCTCC
>NZ_JBNAFZ010000041.1:5683-7650 GCF_049800935.1 Microbulbifer sp. S227A
GAAGCAAGGCTTTTCGCAGACTTTTTTGAAGCCCCGAAACCGTTATAAATCAACGCTTTCCGGTGCTTCGATCAACCTCTCGGTGACCCCGAGAAGGACGCGCATTATATGGCGCCAATCTCGTTTGGCAAGCTCTTTTTTAGAGCTTTTTCAGCGCTGAAATCCGGCAAATAAATGACCTGATTTTCAGTGCTGGGGGGCTGCCTGAAGCCCCGTCGAAGCCTCAACAAAAACACCGGTTAAACCGTGGCGACCCCATTGAAGTGGCGCGCATTATAGCGACCCTTTCGACCTTGGCAAGCGCTTTTTGAAATTCATTTTGCGAGAAAAACTCGTTGAAAATCAAAAGGTTAACTTACCTTCTCACCGCCGTTTGCGTTACCGCCTTGGCAGCGAGGGCGCGAACTATACGGCTGCACACATTGGCACGCAAGCACTTTTGTGAAAAAAGTTTTCACGCACCAAAACCCATAGGTCAGTCACAAAATCTCAGGAATTAGAGCTGACAGAAAGCGCGACCTACCAGCGTAGCCCGCCACTGTTGTGCACTTTCGTGCAAGGTATCTTTTGAGCTTAGTGTGAGGTGGGGGTAATGCCAAATGGCGAAGGGGGATTTTGCGGCCATTCCGCGGTGGCCAGACAGCGGCCAGAGCGGCGCGAAAGAGGCGGCGACCACAGGTTGGTCGCGCCTCATTTGCGAGAAAACCGACTAAGGCTTGGACTCTGGGTCATGTTCTCCGTCAGCCTTGGGCTTGCTATCCCCCTCAGCCGCATCACCTTCATCATCCAGCATTTGCGTGGCCGCGGCATGCGCGCTGCGACGCTCGGCAACAAATTTCCAACCCCACATAGCGGGACCAGAGAAGGTATAGATAATCGCGATCACCAACAGCACACGCGGTGGATCAATGGTGACCAGGCTGAAGACCAGAATGATTGCCAGCATCATCACAAAGGGTACACGCCCCTTGAAATCGAGCTTTTTAAAGCTGGTATAGTGAAAGTTCGAAACCATCAACAAGCCAGCGGCCGCAGTGACCAGCGCAGCGACAATGGCCAAGCCGGTGCCCACATCCGTCTCGTGCCCCGCCCACACCATACTGGCAACGATGGCGGCCGCCGTAGGACTGGCGAGGCCAATAAACACACCTTTATCAACGGTATCGACCTGGGTATTGAAGCGGGCAAGCCGCAACGCAGCACAAGCCGCATACAGAAATGCAGCAGCCCACCCGAGCTTACCCAGTGGTGCAAGCCCCCAGCTGAAGACTACCAGCGCCGGTGCAAGGCCGAAGGAAACCATGTCCGACAGGGAGTCGTACTGCACTCCAAACGCACTCTGAGTGTCGGTGAGACGTGCAACCCGCCCATCGAGACCGTCGAGGATCATCGCCGCAAAAATGGCGATCGCGGCCGCCTCGAACTTGCCGCCCATACCGGCAACGATGGCATAGAAGCCACTAAACAGTGCACCGGTGGTGATCAGGTTCGGCAGCAGGTACACGCCTTTCGCGCGGACCTTTTTGCCATTCTCCCCAACCTCTTCTTCCACATGCTCATCCACAGGCAAGCGGATTTCTTCATCGGATCCCGGGCCCTGCGGCCGGGCGTCCTTGTTATCGCTCATACAGGCTTCCTTAAAAGCACGACTGACTAATTACCCTCGCAGTGTACAGTGGCGCAGCGGCAAAAAAAAAGCGGTGAGGCCATCAAGCCCCACCGCTTTGTGATCGAACGCTGCTAATTCAACAGAATTAGCTGTTGCCTTCGGTCTTGTCGATGATCTTGTTTGCCTTGATCCAAGGCATCATCGCACGCAGCTTGGCACCAACCTCTTCGATCTGGTGCTCGCCACCGATACGACGCTCCGCTTTCAGGCGGGGCTGGCCAGCGAGAGATTCCAGCATGAAGTCTTTGGCGAATTTACCCGTCTGGATGTCGCTCAGTACACGTTTCATCTCAGCCTT
>NZ_JBNAFZ010000042.1:0-6161 GCF_049800935.1 Microbulbifer sp. S227A
GTTGTTGTAGCGGCGTTTGGGGTTGGGGTTTCGGCGGTTCCGGCGGGGTCGGACGAGTTGACGGTTGCGACGTTTGTGCCGCCTCAGCATCATACGAACACGGTTATGTTTTCGTGGTTTGGCGAGGAGCTTGAGAAGCGGTCCGGGGGGACGTTGACGATGAAGCTTTTCCCGGCGGGGCAGCTTGGTGCGGGTCCGGTTCAGCAATACAAGCGCGCGGTCGAGGGGGTTGCGGACATCACCTTTGGCGTTTCGGCCTATACGCCGGCGCTGTTTCCCAAGACGATGCTGGCGATCCTGCCGGGCAAGTCGGAGAGTTCGGCGGAGGCGACCCGGCGTATGCTGGCGGCGTTTGACGCGCATCTGGCGGATGAATACGAGGACGTGAAGGTGATCGGCCTGACCACCGCCGCCGGGATCGGGATCGCGGCGACGCGGGACATGTCGACGATGGAGGGGCTCAAGGGGGCCAAGGTGGTGCCCTATGCGGCGCTGACCACGCCGATTGTCGAGGCGATGGGCGCGGTTCCGGTGCAGATGCCGGTGACCGAGATGTATACGGGCCTGTCCACCGGCACCATCGACGGCGCCTATTCGACCTATAACAACATGACGCCGCCGTGGAATTTCTGGGATGTGGCATCGCATTTCGTGACCAATGTGCCGGTGCAGCACGCGGTGATCTTCGTGGTGATGAACCGCGACCGTTACGAGGGTCTGAGCGAGGCCCACCGCGCGATCATCGACGAGCTGGCGGGCGAGGCCGCGTCGATGAAGCTGGCCGAGAGCTTTGACGGGGCCGACGCGAAATCGCTGGCCATCATGCAGCAGACCAGCGGCAAGAATTACACGCTGGTCGAGGTGTCGGACGACGAGCGCGCCAGGATGGATGCCGCGGTGGCCGAGGGGCTCAAGGTGATCTTTGCCGATTACGCGGAGCGCGGCATCGACAATGCCGAGGCCATCTACAACGCGCTCAACCAGTAACCCCGCAACCGGGGCGCGCCGCCCCGGTCTGCCGCGGTTTCCCCTGGAGGACCCCATGACGCATGAACCGAAACTGCCCGGCATCATCGCGATGCTGGACCGTCTGCTGATCCTGTTTTCGCTGATCCTGGGCGGTGCGACGCTGGTATTCATGACCGGGTTTTCGGTCTGGAACGTGCTGGTCATGCGCAAGGCGCTGAACAGCCCGATCGTCGGGGCCGAGGACCTGCTGATCCTGTCGCTGGTGGTGATCGTTGCCCTGTCGGTGCCGCTGGGGGCGCGGACCGGGGCGCATATCGAGATCGAGGTGCTGGAATCGCGGATGTCCGCCGGCTTTGCCAAATGGTCGATGGTGGCGGTCAAGCTGCTGGCGGTTGGCCTGCTTGCGCTCATGGCCTGGCGGCTGTGGCATGCCGGTCAGAGCGCCGCGAAATTCGGTGAGACCACGCAACAGCTGCTGATTTCCTTTGGTCCGTTCTACCACATGCTGTCGGTCTCGGCGGCGATCTACGCGGCGGTCATCGTCCTGGACATCTGGCAATTGCTGCGCTCCGGCAAGGTCGCGCCGCTCAGGATCGGTGGAGAGCTGTGATGATCGACATGACCCTCCTGGGGCTGCTGGGTCTGCTGGCCCTCTTCGTTCTGCTGGCGCTGCGCATGCCGGTTGCCCTGTCGATGCTGGGGGTCGGCTTTGCCGGCACCGTCATCGCCAATGCCAACAAGTTCATCGCCGTCGGCATGGAGGCCGGCCAGGCCTGGGCGCGGGGCTGGACCATCGCCTATTCCAACCTTGCCGGCGAGACCTTCGAGGCGGCGTCGAACTTCAACCTGCTGGTGATCCCGATGTTCGTGCTGATGGGCAATCTCGCGGGTGTGTCGGGCATGTCCAACGACCTGTTTGCCGCCGCCTATCGCTGGATGGGGCACATGCGGGGCGGGCTGGCCTCGGCGACCATCGCCGCCTGTGCCGGCTTTGCGGCGCTCTCGGGGTCTTCGCTGGCCTCGGCGGTCACCATGGGCCGCGTCGCGCTGCCCGAGATGAAGCGCTACAACTACGCCGACAGCCTCGCCACCGGGTCGGTGGCGGCGGGCGGAACGCTGGGCTTTCTGATCCCGCCCTCGGGGGGCATGATCATCTATGCGGTGCTGACCGAGCAATCCATCGGCCGGCTGTTCATGGCCGGTGTCTTTCCGGGCATCATCCTGACGCTGCTGTTCATCGGCGCGATCTATCTCGTGGTGGCGCGCAAGCCCGAATCCGGGCCGCGCGGCGCGGTCTCGAGCCGGGCCGAACGCCTGGCGGCGGGCTGGCGCGCCGCGCCGATCCTGAGCGTCGTCCTGATCACCATCGGCGGCATGTACACGGGGTTCTTCACCCCGGTCGAGGCCTCTTCGGTGGGGGCTTTCCTGACCTTCCTCGTGGCCCTGTGGCGGCGCCGGCTGGACCCCGCCGCGCTGCGGGCGGTGATCCTGCAGACGATGAATGCCACCGCGACCGTGTTCCTGATCATCATCGGCGCCTTTGTCTTCATCCCGTTCATGTCGATCACCGAGGTGCCGGCCCAGCTGGTGACCCTGCTGACCTCGCTGCCGATCGGCGACCTGGGCGTGCTGCTGGTGATCATCCTGGCCTACATGTTCCTGGGCATGTTCCTGGAATCCATGGCGATGCTGGTGCTGACCATCCCGGTGGTCATCCCGATCGCCATCGGGCTGGACTGGGACCTGATCTGGTTCGGCATCATCGTGGTGATCGTGCTCGAGATGGGCATGATCTCGCCGCCGGTGGGGATCAATGTCTTCATCGTCAAATCCATCGCCCCCGACGTGCCGATGGGCCAGATTTTCCGCGGCATCTGGCCGTTCTGGTTCGCCATGGCGGCCATGCTCGGGCTTCTCATCCTCTTTCCGCAGATCGCGCTTTTCCTGCCCCGGGCGATTGTCGGCGGGTAGCACAAGACAGGAGACGTCTCATGGACGCGCAGACAGATATCAGAACGCTTCGGCACTTTATCGGCGGTGACTGGTGCGCCGCCGGGGGCGGCGAAACCCTCGACGTGCTGAACCCGCTGGATGACAGCCTCTATGCCCGCGCGGCACGCGGGAGCGGTGACGACATGCGCCGGGCCATCGCCGCGGCCCGGGCGGCCTTTCCGGCCTATCGCGACACCACCCCGAGCGCGCGCGAACGCATGTTGCTGCGGGTGGCCGAGATCATGGAGGCGCGCAAGCAGGAGCTGCTCGACTGCCTGGTCGACGAGATCGGCTCGCCGGTGCAGAAGGCGATGTTCGAGTTCACCAAGGGCCTGACGATGGTGCGCGCCGCCGCCGGCCTGTGCCGCAACGTGCGCGGCGAAACCCTGCCCTCGGATGCGCCGGGCAAGTTCTCGATGTCGATCCGCGAACCGCTTGGGGTGGTCGCGGTCATCACCCCGTTCAACGTGCCCCTGATCAAGACCACGCGGCTGGTCGCAAATGCGCTGGCGGTGGGCAACACGGTCGTGCACCTGCCCTCGGAAATGGCGCCGCACCTGAGCCTGATCTTTGCCGAGATCGTCGCCGAGGCGGGCTTTCCCGCCGGCAGCTACAACGTGGTCACCGGCTATGGCCACGAAATCGGCGACGACCTGACCGGCGACCCGGACGTGAATTTTGTCACCTTCACCGGCTCCAGCGTGATCGGGCAGCACATCAACGAGATCTGCGCGCGCAACAAGACGCCCAACACCCTGGAGCTGGGCGGCAAGAGCCCCACCGTGATCCTGGCCGATGCCGACCTGGACAAGGTGATGCCGCTGGCCGCCCGCTCGATCTTCATGTTCGCCGGCCAGGCCTGTATCGGGTCGAGCCGGTTCTATGTCGAACGCCCGCTTTATGACACCTTTGTCGCCCGCTTTGCCGCGATCGCCGCCAACCTGGGCATGGGCGACCTGCGCGACCCGGACACGGTGATCGCCCCGATCATCTCCGAGCGCCAGCGCCAGAGGGTCAAGGACCACATCGCCGACGCCCTCGCCAAGGGCGCGACCCTGGTCACCGGCGGCGCGTGGCAGGGCAACCGCTGCCAGCCCACCCTCCTGACCGATGTCACCGAGGACATGACCCTGTGCAAGTCCGAAACCTTTGGCCCGGTCACCGCGATCTATCCGATCGACAGCTACGAAGAGGGGCTGCAAAAGGCGAATGACACCGAATACGGCCTGTCCTCGGCGATCTTTACCGGCAATATCGACCGCGCCTTTCACTTTGCCAGGAACATCAATGCCGGCATGTGCCATGTCAACGGCCCGACCATCCATGACGAGGCGCATGTGCCCTTTGGCGGCAACGGCGAATCCGGCGTCGGCCGCGAAGGCACCGACGCCGACATGGAAGCGATGACGGAACTGAAATGGGTCACGGTGCAGCTATGACATTCACGCTTTATCATCACGGGTCTTCGGTCTGTGCCGCCAAGGTGCGCTTTGCCATGGACGAAAAGGGGCTGGACTGGGACGGGGTCTATATCGACATCCTCAAGGGCGAACAGTTCGATCCCGAATACCTGAAACTCAACCCCAAGGGCGTGGTGCCGACGCTGGTGCATGACGGCACGGTGATCCCCGACAGCACGGTGATCGTCGAATATCTCGACCAGATCGCCCCCGACAGCAGCGTGCATCCGACCGACCCCTGGGAGCGGGCGCAGGCGCGCTACTGGACCAAGGCGGTGGACGAGGACCTGCACCCGGCCTGCGGCGCGGTCACCTTTGTCTGTTCGCACCGGCACACGGTTCTGAAAAATCTCGGACCCGAGGGGGTAAAGGCCTTCCTCGCCTCGACCCCGCCGATGTCGGTGACCTCGAACTGGAAGGACCTCAAGGACAGCTATACCCGCCACGGCTTTGACGCGCCGGGCGCCGCGGACAAGGTCAGGCTCTATGACAGCTACCTGCAAAAGATGGAAACAGCGCTGCAGGGCCGGGACTGGCTGGTCGGCAACCGTTTCTCCATCGCCGACATCGCCATGACGCCCTATGTCAACCGGCTGGCGATGATGTCGATGCGCGGCATGTGGGAGGGCGGCCGCCTGCCCAATGTCGAGACCTGGTTCGCCCGGATCGAGGCGCGGCCCAACTTCAGGAAATGCCTGATCGACTGGGTCCCCGAGGACCTGACCAACGACCTGCGCGAAAACGGCGCCAAGAGCTGGCCCGAGGTCGCAAAAATCCTGGAGATAGAAATCTGAGCCCGCCCTCAAGCAGCGAAGCGATAGGGCATAAAATCCCGCCCTCAAGCAGCAAAGCGATAGGGCATGAAATCCCGCCCTCAAGTAGCAAAGCGATAGGGCATGAATCCCGCCCTCAAGTAGCAAAGCGATAGGGCATGAATCCCGCCCTCAAGCAGCGAAGCGATAGGGCAGATAACACAGGAGGAACGTCATGGGACGTCTTGAAGGGAAAGTCGCCGTCATCACCGGGGCGGCGCAGGGGATCGGTGCGCTGATGGCCCGGGCGATGGCCGACGAAGGCGCCAGGGTCCTGGTGACCGATGTGCAGGACACCGCCGCCGCGGTGCGGGCGATCACCGATGCCGGGGGCACGGCGCAGGGCCTGACCGTCGATGTCACCAGCAATGACGATCTCGCCGCCATGGTCGACACCGCCAAGGCCATGGGCGGGCTCGACATCATGGTCAACAACGCCTCGATCTTTGCCACGCTGCAACCCAAACCGTTCTTCGAAATCTCCGATGACGAGTTCGACACCATCATGCGCGTCAATGCCCGCGGCGTGCACCAGGTGATGCGCGCCATCGTGCCCACCATGATCGCGGCGGGCGGCGGCAAGGTGGTCAACATCGCCTCGGGCACGTTCTATTACGGACCACCGGGCCTGTCGCATTACACCGCCTCCAAGGGGGCCGTGATCGCCCTGACCCGCTGCCACGGGCGCGAACTCGGCGACAAGAACATCCAGGTCAACGCCATCGCCCCCGGCCTCACCGAAAGCGAAGGCCTCGCCGCAAACACAGGATTTGACATCGCCCGAGCCCCAACCGTCGCCTCCAGATCAATCAAACGCGACATGCTACCACAAGACCTGCTCGGAACACTCATCTACCTCGCATCAAACGACAGCAACTTCGTTACAGGACAAACAATCAACGTAGACGGTGGCAAAATTAACATCTGA
>NZ_JBNAFZ010000043.1:0-5330 GCF_049800935.1 Microbulbifer sp. S227A
CAGTGAACGACCCACCGGCTGACGCCGGTGGCATCATTTGGAGGAATGTAATTCCAGATACTGCAGGATGATATCGTCGGTGACATTCCCAGACGTGGTGGAGAAGTAGCCACGGGCCCAGAACCGCCTGCCCCAGTAGCGCTTGCGCAACTCTGGGAACTCTATCTGGATGCGGCGCGATGATCGGCCTTTGATGCGCTGCATGACACCAGACAGCGATAGCTTGGGCGGGATCGACAGAAACATATGCACGTGATCTCGCGCCAAAACGCCGCGCACAATATGTACCCCCATCTCATTGCAGGTCTGCATGATGATCTCCCGGATACGCGCGCGCATCCGTCCCCGTAGAACTTTGTACCTATACTTTGTGGCCCATACGACATGGAATCTGTGGTAAAATCGCGTGTGCGCGGATGCCGAGTAGCGCATGATCTCTCCTCCTGAAATTTGAAGCCTTACCGCCTCAGCGGGCTTCAAATTTCAGGAGGAGAGATCAGCAGAAGATTCGCTGAAGCGGACCGGCTGGAAGCCGGTGGCTTCGATCCGTTAGATGGAAAGTGAAACAGCGGCTCTGCTGCGCAATCTGGCGAGACTCCTCGATGCCCCCGACGATGTACGGCAGGCATTGGCGGAACTTGCCAAGCGCGTTTCCGTCAAGCCTCAAAACGGCATGACCCGAAAAAACCGGGCCAGATTGCGTGTTTTGCAGGATCAGACGAACCAGTTGCGGCTCTTGTCGCTGCCAGAACAAATATTCAAACGACCACGCGGGAAATCCAAACCCTATGACCACGCTCTGGCGCGTGAAGATGCCCTGGCTATCGCCATCCTGCTCGTTTGTCCGGTTCGCGTAAAGAACCTCGCAGGCATTCACCTTGAACACCACCTGCATCGGCCAGGGGATGGCCACATATTTTTCGTGCTGGAAGACGCAGAGACCAAGAACCAACGTCCCATAGAATTTGAACTACCTCGCGATGTGGTTCAGATGCTGGATCGTCATCTTTCGACCCGTTGCCCTCAAATGTGCGATCCCGGAACACCGTGGTTGTTCCCAAGACGGGATGGACGCGGCCACATCGTCCCGAACGCCCTGTCGTCGCGGCTGAGCAAACGGATACGCAAGGAAACCGGGCTGGAGATGAACGCCCATCTCTTCCGGCATTTCGCAGTAATGAACTGGCTGGATGCAAATCCAGGCGGTTACGAAGTCGCGCGCCGCCTGCTCGGCCATTCAGAAGTCAGCCACACGATCAACATGTACTCCGGGCTGGAAGCAAGATCGGCGACAAAAGCCTTCGCCGATCTGATCGAGCAAAAGAAAGGACTTCGCTGATGAGTCTCGTTCTCCCGTTCTCCGGATGGCCAAAGCAGGATAGGGCCATGTGGGCTGACCTCACACGGCAAGGTGGCCCATTTGACGACGTCGGAGCATTGGCGCACCTGCGGGACACATCGCTCCTGACACTTGAGCGCCGATACGCACGTTGGCTTTGTTGGCTCACGACACATGAGCCAACGGCCATCGCCCTCCAACCAGCAAGCCGGGCTACTCTGCCCCGCTTGTCGGCTTGGCTTGATGACTTGCAACACACCAAACCAATGAGCCAATTGATGTTTGTCGATGGTGTCCTTCGCATCCTGAGGGCTGCTGCCCCAGTCTCCGATTGGACAGCACAACTCAGGCTGAAGGCATCGCTGAAGCGGGCGGCAGGAACTGGCGATCGTGATCGCAAAGCTGGACGAATATTGTCGAGTGCAGTTCTCCTCAATGCTGGCATAGAATTGGCGACAAAGCATGCCGAAACGGCAGGAACGCCACTGCAATCCATGAAGCATGTCCGTGACGGAGCCATGATCGCAATGTTGGCTCTGATGCCGATGCGCAGGCGCGCATATGCCGGGCTGCGGATCGGCCACTCTGTGCTTGTTGCCGAAAATGAGATCCTCATTGCTCTGCCGGAAGAGTTGACCAAATCCGGTCAGCCCTGGGAAGCGGTCGTGCCCAGCCAGATTGACCCGCTTCTACGGCGGTATTTGAACGAAGCCCGCCCAATGTTCATGGCCCGTGGAAATCAGGATCATGACATTCTCTGGGTCGGAGAGCGTGGTACGATCTACACTCAAGACTATCTTGGATGCAGGATCTCCGAATGCACAGAAAAGATGACCGGTGTTCGTGTGCCCCCACACTTCTTCCGAGATGCGGCGGCGACGACACTGGCTCGGACGTCGCCAAAAGGGGCCCGGCTGATCCGCCCCGTTCTGGCCCATTCAGGCTTTGGCACGGCCGAGCGCCACTATATTCACGCGCAGACCATCGAGGCCGGACGTGACTATGCTACACTGATCAGCAAGATGAAGAAGGGCAAACGATGACCCGTGTCGCCCTCTACGCGCGTTTCTCCAGCCAGATGCAACGCGATGCCTCAATCGACGACCAATTGCGTCTGTGTCACGAAACAGCCGAACGCGAGGGCTGGCAAGTTGTCGATGCCTTCACCGATCGCGCGATTTCCGGAGCATCCATGCTCCGACCCGGCATACAAGCCTTGCTCAGCGATGCGCAGGACGGTCGGTTTGATCTTGTCCTTTGCGAGGCTCTGGATCGATTGAGCCGCGATCAGGCTGACATCGCCGCCATTTTCAAACGCTTGTCGTTTGCCAACGTTGGCGTATCGACCTTGGCGGAAGGCGAGATTGGCGAACTGCATGTCGGCCTCAAGGGAACGATGAACCAGTTGTTCCTGAAGGACCTTGCCGCAAAGACACGACGTGGCCTCAGAGGCCGTGTTGAAGCGGGTCGATCCGGCGGTGGTAAAAGCTACGGCTATGATGTTGTTCGGCGTCTTGGCGCAGACGGGCTGCCTGTCACTGGGGAACGACAAATCAACGAAGGCGAAGCGCATATCATCCGGCGGGTCTTTCACGAGTTTTCCACAGGACGTTCGCCGAAATCCATCGCGCAGCGCCTCAATGCAGATGGTATTCTAGGGCCGCGCGGCAAACTCTGGCGCGATACTGCCATTCGAGGTCATCGCACGCGGGGTACGGGCCTGCTCAACAATGAACTCTATATCGGTCGCTTGGTCTGGAACCGTCTCCGCTACATCAAGGACCCCGACACTGGTCGACGCGTCTCCCGCCTCAATGATCCATCAGAATGGACCATCAAGGATGTCCAAGATCTCAGGATCGTGGATGATGCGCTCTGGGACGCGGTCAAAGGGAGGCAAGGCGAGATTGAGGCAACGCCGCGTGTGAAAGCCATCAAGGCGACGCGGTTTTGGGAGAAGCGGCGGAAGATTCATCTTCTGACGGGCCTGGCATTCTGCGATGAATGTGGCAGCCCGCTGGTTTCTGTCGGGAAAGACTACATGGCCTGTTCAGCGGCGAGAAAGCTGGCAACCTGCGATCAGAAAAAGTCTGTCAGACGCCCGGACCTCGAAGACGCAGTTCTGTCCTTGCTGCGTGAACGGCTGATGCTGCCGGATGCGGTGGCGAAGTTTGTGAAATCACATACGACGGCTACGAACACACAGAACGGGGAGAAAGAAGCGCGACACGCACGGGTACAATCCGAACGTGACAGTCTCGCACGCAAGCTCGATGGCTTGTACGATGCGATTGCGGAAGGGCTGCGTACGTCAGGCTTGCAGGCTAAGCTCGAAGAGATGGAAGGTCAGCTGACCAAACTGGACAGCGAACTCGCAACTCCGGCACCAACGCCTGTGCGCCTGAACCCAAATCTGTCCGAGCTCTACCGCCGCAAAGTCCAGGACCTGTCAGACACCCTGACCGACCCCGAAATCCGTCCACAGGCACTGGAACTGATACGCAGTCTAATCGAACGCGTGACGATCAAGCATGCGGATGATGGCGTGATCGTTGCCTTGGATGGGGCCTTGGTAGGAATGATCGGGTTGGCCCAGAACGCAAAAAGCCCTTCCGGAGAAGGGCCTTGCACGAACATTGATATCAGTTCGATCAAAGTGGTTGCGGGAGTAGGATTTGAACCTACGACCTTCAGGTTATGAGCCTGACGAGCTACCGGGCTGCTCCATCCCGCGCCAATATGTGTCCCCGGTTTAAGTGTGTATTAGGGGACAATCGAAAGAGAGATACGGTGTTGAGGGTTTGTTAGGTTTGGCAGTGACCTACTCTCCCACGCCTTAAGACGCAGTACCATTGGCGCGACAGTGCTTAACGGCCGGGTTCGGGATGGGACCGGGTGTTTCACTTGTGCTATGACCACCAAACCAAAGAAACCCTCAACCTGTTGTCCAAGTGTTGTTCACGTTATGTGTATGCTTTTGCTTGTCTTTCGAAGTTGACGTTCAAGTCTGTCTTCTACTGGATCAAATCAAGCCTATCGGACCATTAGTACCGGTCAACTGAACGCATTGCTGCGCTTACATCTCCGGCCTATCGACGTGGTGGTCTACCACGGTCCTCAGGGATACCTTGTTTTGAGGGGGGCTTCCCGCTTAGATGCCTTCAGCGGTTATCCTGTCCGAACATAGCTACCCAGCACTGCCGTTGGCACGACAACTGGTCCACCAGTGGTTCGTTCACCCCGGTCCTCTCGTACTAGGGGCAACTCCTCTCAAGTATCCTACACCCACGGCAGATAGGGACCGAACTGTCTCACGACGTTCTAAACCCAGCTCACGTACCTCTTTAAACGGCGAACAGCCGTACCCTTGGGACCTGCTCCAGCCCCAGGATGAGATGAGCCGACATCGAGGTGCCAAACACTGCCGTCGATATGGACTCTTGGGCAGTATCAGCCTGTTATCCCCGGCGTACCTTTTATCCGTTGAGCGATGGCCCTTCCACTCGGGACCACCGGATCACTATGGCCGTCTTTCGACTCTGCTCGACTTGTCAGTCTCGCAGTCAGGCTGGCTTCTGCCATTGCACTCAACGAGCGATTTCCGACCGCTCTGAGCCAACCTTCGCGCGCCTCCGTTACGCTTTAGGAGGCGACCGCCCCAGTCAAACTACCCGCCACGCAGGGTCCCGGATCCGGATAACGGACCGCGGTTAGACATCAAGAGTGCGAAGGGTGGTATCTCAAGGAAGGCTCCACCGCGACTGGCGTCACGGTTTCAAAGCCTACCACCTATCCTGCACATCACAATCCTGATGCCAGTGCGAAGCTGTAGTAAAGGTGCACGGGGTCTTTCCGTCTAACCGCGGGAAACCTGCATCTTGACAGGTAATTCAATTTCGCTGAGTCGATGTTGGAGACAGCGGGGAAGTCGTTACGCCATTCGTGCAGGTCGGAACTTACCCGACAAGGAATTTCGCTACCTTAGGACCGT
>NZ_JBNAFZ010000044.1:0-3649 GCF_049800935.1 Microbulbifer sp. S227A
TAGTTTCCTAGACACCTGCCTTTCCCAGTTTGAGCTGTCTTTTTTCAAAGTCAACGGGTGACAGCATTCCGTTATTCGTATGCTTTCGCTTTGGGTTGTAGAACAGCTCGATGTATTCAAAGACATCTCGCCGGGCTTCCTCGCGTGTCCGGTATTTCCGCCGTCTGACCTTTTCCCGCTTCAGGAGCTGAAAGAAGCTCTCGGCAACAGCGTTGTCATGGCAATTGCCGCGACGGCTCATGGAATGTTCCAGATTGTGTTCTCGCAGGAAGGCAGCCCATTCACGGCTGGTGAATTGGACGCCTTGATCTGAGTGGATCAACAGGCCCGATCCGGGCTTTCTCCTCCAGATCGCCATGAGCAAAGCCTGCACCGCCAGTTCTGAGGTCTGGCGAGACTGGATGGCCCAACCCACGACACGCCTTGAGAACAGATCAATGACGACACAGAGATACGCAAATCCTTCGTGCGTGCGCAGGTAAGTGATGTCTGTCACCCAAGCCCTGTCTGGCGCAACGACCGTGAACTGACGATCCAGCGTGTTGTCGACCACGACGGATGGCTTACTGCCGTACACTCCAGGCTTCTTCTTGTAGCCGATCTGCGCCTGAATACCTGCAAGGCGCGCCAGACGGGCAACCCGGTTCTCGGACACGGCCTCGCCCATGTCGATCAGGTCGTCATAGATTTTGCGGTAGCCATAAATCTTGCCGCTCTCGTTCCAGGCGTCTTTGACCAGCTTGGTTTGACGTTTATCCTCCAACGCGCGCTGGCTTAACCGTTCTTTAACCCATGTGACCTGCCCCCAACATTTCGGGCCATTCAAAAGGAAAGTTTGTTCTCGTAAGGTTCAAAGCAACGAGGAGAACGAAGAATGCGGAAGTCACGTTTCACAGAGGAACAGATAGTCGGGATTTTGCAGGAGTATGCTGCGGGTGCCAAAGTGTCCGAGCTTTGCCGCAAGCATGGGATGTCCGATGCGACGCTGTACAAGTGGAAAGCCAAGTATGGCGGCATGACCTGCGCCGCCTGAAGGACCTGGAGGCCGAGAACTCGGAGCTGAAGCGTCTGCTGGCGGACGCGATGCTCGATAATGCTGGTCTTAAGGGGCTGCTGGCAAAAAACTCCTGACGCCTGCCGCCCGTCGGGATGCGGTGGTCACGTTGATGGCTGAACACCAATTCACGCAAAGGCGGGCGTGCAGGCTGGTCGGGCTATCCAGATCGAGCCTGAGCTATCAGGCACGCCCGGATCGCCACGCGCGGCTTCGGGAACGTCTGATCACGCTTTCAGGCAAGCACAGGAGGTATGGCTATCGTATGCTGCATGCCAAGCTGGTGCGCGAGGGGTTCAAGGTGAACGTCAAAGTCGTCGAACGCATTTACCGCGAGGAGCGGCTTTGGCTGCGCCGCACCAAGCGCAAGAAGATCCCCAAGGAAGGCCGTGAGGGCGGCTGGTGCCCGATTGCAGCCAACCAACGGTGGTCATTGGATTTCACAAGTGACGCACTGGCAAACGGGCGCAAATTCCGAACGGCAAACCTCAAAGATGATTGCACACGAGAGTGCCCTGCCATCGAGGTGGATTTCTCACTGCCTGGCGAACGGGTCGTGGAACTGTTGAACCGGGTCGCACGCGAACGCGGATATCCTGACATTCTGGTCGTCGATAACGGCCCGGAACTGCGAGGTCGCGCGCTTGACGCCTGGACCGATGACAACGGCGTGCAATTGTATTTCATCGATCCCGGCAAGCCCACACAGAATGCCTACATCGAGAGTTTCAATGGGCGCTTCAGGGATGAATGTCTGAACCAGCACTGGTTCACCAGCATCAGCGAAGCGCGCGAAATCATCGAAGACTGGAGAGCCGATTACAACACAGAACGCCCGCACAGCAGCCTGAAATATCAAACCCCGGTGGAGTTCGCGGCAGCGCGACCCTTCGACAAAACGCAATGGGCGCAGACCCTTGAGCTGTCTGAGGGCTCCGCGCCCGCGCCCATTGCTCACGCCGCCGAATGATGGCACACAAATGGAGAGCAAACTCGATTTACGAGTGGCCCTGAAAAAAGGGGCAGGTCAGCCAGTATGAACGTCCGCTTCCGAAACAGATCTGAGTTGTATTGGCGTCGGCAGCGAATGACCGCCCTACTAGCATCCATCTGTTCTGATCTGGCATTGCAGATGCGATGCGGTGCGGAATGGCTCTGTTTTCCGCTTCCGAGCGTAGCACTGGTGTAGCACCATGGGGAAATGCCGGAACGCGCACAGCGCCCCTTGGGGCGCTATCGCGTTGTAACTAATGGAAGATTTTGGTTGCGGGAGTAGGATTTGAACCTACGACCTTCAGGTTATGAGCCTGACGAGCTACCGGGCTGCTCCATCCCGCGCCAATATGTGTCCCCGGTTTAAGTGTGTATTAGGGGACAATCGAAAGAGAGATACGGTGTTGAGGGTTTGTTAGGTTTGGCAGTGACCTACTCTCCCACGCCTTAAGACGCAGTACCATTGGCGCGACAGTGCTTAACGGCCGGGTTCGGGATGGGACCGGGTGTTTCACTTGTGCTATGACCACCAAACCAAAGAAACCCTCAACCTGTTGTCCAAGTGTTGTTCACGTTATGTGTATGCTTTTGCTTGTCTTTCGAAGTTGACGTTCAAGTCTGTCTTCTACTGGATCAAATCAAGCCTATCGGACCATTAGTACCGGTCAACTGAACGCATTGCTGCGCTTACATCTCCGGCCTATCGACGTGGTGGTCTACCACGGTCCTCAGGGATACCTTGTTTTGAGGGGGGCTTCCCGCTTAGATGCCTTCAGCGGTTATCCTGTCCGAACATAGCTACCCAGCACTGCCGTTGGCACGACAACTGGTCCACCAGTGGTTCGTTCACCCCGGTCCTCTCGTACTAGGGGCAACTCCTCTCAAGTATCCTACACCCACGGCAGATAGGGACCGAACTGTCTCACGACGTTCTAAACCCAGCTCACGTACCTCTTTAAACGGCGAACAGCCGTACCCTTGGGACCTGCTCCAGCCCCAGGATGAGATGAGCCGACATCGAGGTGCCAAACACTGCCGTCGATATGGACTCTTGGGCAGTATCAGCCTGTTATCCCCGGCGTACCTTTTATCCGTTGAGCGATGGCCCTTCCACTCGGGACCACCGGATCACTATGGCCGTCTTTCGACTCTGCTCGACTTGTCAGTCTCGCAGTCAGGCTGGCTTCTGCCATTGCACTCAACGAGCGATTTCCGACCGCTCTGAGCCAACCTTCGCGCGCCTCCGTTACGCTTTAGGAGGCGACCGCCCCAGTCAAACTACCCGCCACGCAGGGTCCCGGATCCGGATAACGGACCGCGGTTAGACATCAAGAGTGCGAAGGGTGGTATCTCAAGGAAGGCTCCACCGCGACTGGCGTCACGGTTTCAAAGCCTACCACCTATCCTGCACATCACAATCCTGATGCCAGTGCGAAGCTGTAGTAAAGGTGCACGGGGTCTTTCCGTCTAACCGCGGGAAACCTGCATCTTGACAGGTAATTCAATTTCGCTGAGTCGATGTTGGAGACAGCGGGGAAGTCGTTACGCCATTCGTGCAGGTCGGAACTTACCCGACAAGGAATTTCGCTACCTTAGGACCGT
>NZ_JBNAFZ010000045.1:0-2579 GCF_049800935.1 Microbulbifer sp. S227A
TAAAGCAGTTCCAGTTTACGTAGAAGCATATCCGGCCTCGCAAAAGTAGTTCCAGCATTCTTGCGGGGTGTAGAGGTCACAGATTTCACTGAGGGCTTCGAACAACCCTGTGAATGAGCGCGCTCCAATGCGTCTCAGGTGGGCTTTGAGTTTCGAGAAGGCCATCTCGATTGGGTTCAGGTCCGGGCTGTAGGGCGGCAGAAAGAGGAACCAGCAGCCGTGTTCGCCCAGAAGCGCCTCGGCCTCCTTGTTGCGGTGCGTGGCCAGGTTGTCGAGGATGACGGCGGTGCCGGGTTCGATCTCGGGGATCAGCACGTCGCGGATGTAAGCGACAAAGGCGGGGCCGTCCATCGCCCCTTTAATGACCCATGGCGCGATCAGGTCGGATGGCCCCAGTCCGGCGATCAAGGTCTGGGTTCCCCATGACCCAAACGGCGCAGATGCCGTCAATCTCGTCCCGCGCAGGGAGCGCCCCCGGAGGCGTGTCAGGTTCGTTTTGACGGAGGTTTCGTCAAGAAAGACAACGCGTTCAGGCATCGCGCTGATCGCCGGAACACGATGGGCAAACCAATCCGCCCTTGCGCGTCTTACCTTTGCGCGCTTGCGTTCATCCGCAATGAGGCTCTTTTTTTGTACGAGTATCCCAGCCGCCTGAGCGCTTGATCGATACCAGAGACTGATGCGCTCACATCATGTGCATCGGCCAAGGCCCCCTGCAATTCCCTGAGCGTGATGTCCGGGTCCTGATGGATCAGCTCGATGAGAAAATCGAGGTGCGGAGCCAACCGCCCATGACCGGTATTGCGCGGGTTGTCGGCGGGTGTCAGGCGCAATCCGCGTTTGAGCCTTTGAGACAAACGCGAGGCGGAGGCCGCCGAAATCATCAGACGGCGCGCAATCTCGCGGCCCGTAAGGCCTTGAGCAAAGAGCACCTCAAAACGGGCACGAATATCGGCGGAAAGCGGGTTAGGCATGAACTGATCCTCCTGAACAGGATGAATCAGAAAACTCACCTCATGGGAACCCCCTTTGATTCAACAAAAGCTGGAACTGCTTTAATAAAGACAAGGGGTTGCGGTTTATTCTGCAACCCCTTGTTTCTTTCTGAATTGGCTTGTCACCGGATTTGTCACCGCCTTCACCCGTACCCCTGTTTCAAAATCGTTCCGCCTGAAAATGAACCTTCGGCGCGGGTGTAGAGCATCGACGGTCGAAAATCATTCGAACGCCCCCCCGGTGGGGGATCGCGCAGCGCCTATTTGTGTTGCCAGTTATCTCTGGCCAAACGGCAGCGCGGGAGAGGCATATGTGATTGAATCCGTGCCGTCTGATAGCCCTAGCGTAGGAAGTGACTTTAGGAGCGACGCAGCGGCATTAGGTTCGCGAGTGTAGACCGCCAGCCGATCTTCTAACCCTTGCGACCCAGGATGCCGCCCGCCTGCATGTACGGCATATTCACCGGGACCAAGGTTGTCGGCCAACCATTTGTGCAACGCATCTAGGTCGCGACCAAAACCGTCACCGGGAACACGCAGGTACACGCCGACCGGGAACGCCGCGTCATCGATCTTGCGTTGAGGTATGGTGCGTCGACTCATGTCAAGAACATACAGGGAACACTTGTCGCTGAGCAAGGTCGCCCGTGCAAGCTTTCACCCCGACAGTTGAGTGCGCCATCAGGTGGAACTGAATTGGCTAGGGGGTAAATACGCGATATGTGGGGGGCCTTGCTGCCTAAATCAGTTTCTGAGCGGAGTTCCCCTTTCCCCGGACGGACTTATCCTACGGCCACTGTGACGGGTATGCCAAGCGCGGTGTAGCCATTCGGCACGGCCATGCGGACCTGCAGCTCCGCGACCTGGCGGTCGAAATCTTGAGCCATCAGTGACTGGCCAAGCAGCTTGATACAGTTCATCTTGCTTTCGACCCGGCTCTGACGGTGACACCCGCTCCATCCACTGCCCGGCAGGCGCATCCGCAGGATGCTGCCGAGAGGGGTCGCCAGATGGCTCGGCCCAGGTACTTCGAAGCACGCAGAGCTTCGTTGCGTGCGACGGCACCTGGGCTCGTCGGCTTCCATGGTTTGGCGTTCTGGCGTGGCGGGATGACCGCGGCGGCAGCGCGGGCGGCAATCGCTTCATGACATTTGCGCGTGTCGTAGGCGCCATCGGCGGTCACGGAACCGATCTGCTCATCAGCCGCAATCTGGTCCAAAAGCTCGGGCAAGATGGGCGCATCGCCAATGTTGCTGCCCGTGACTTCGACGGCCCGGGCCTCCAGTGTTTCCTCATCAATACCGATGTGTACCTTGCGCCAGATACGCCGTTTGGGGCCACCGTGCTTGCGCGCGTTCCACTCTCCTTCGCCCTCGGCCTTGATACCTGTGCTGTCGATCAGCAGGTTCAGCGGACCCGCACCGCCACGGTACGGGATCGCCACATTCAGCGTTCGTTGACGGCGACACAGGGTGCTGAAGTCCGGGACTTTCCAGTCAAGCGCTGCCAGACGCAACAGGCTTTCGACGAACCCTGTCGTCTGCCGAAGGGGCATGCTGAACAGCACCTTCATCGTCAGACACG
>NZ_JBNAFZ010000046.1:0-2501 GCF_049800935.1 Microbulbifer sp. S227A
TAGTTTCCTAGACACCTGCCTTTCCCAGTTTGAGCTGTCTTTTTTCAAAGTCAACGGGTGACAGCATTCCGTTATTCGTATGCTTTCGCTTTGGGTTGTAGAACAGCTCGATGTATTCAAAGACATCTCGCCGGGCTTCCTCGCGTGTCCGGTATTTCCGCCGTCTGACCTTTTCCCGCTTCAGGAGCTGAAAGAAGCTCTCGGCAACAGCGTTGTCATGGCAATTGCCGCGACGGCTCATGGAATGTTCCAGATTGTGTTCTCGCAGGAAGGCAGCCCATTCACGGCTGGTGAATTGGACGCCTTGATCTGAGTGGATCAACAGGCCCGATCCGGGCTTTCTCCTCCAGATCGCCATGAGCAAAGCCTGCACCGCCAGTTCTGAGGTCTGGCGAGACTGGATGGCCCAACCCACGACACGCCTTGAGAACAGATCAATGACGACACAGAGATACGCAAATCCTTCGTGCGTGCGCAGGTAAGTGATGTCTGTCACCCAAGCCCTGTCTGGCGCAACGACCGTGAACTGACGATCCAGCGTGTTGTCGACCACGACGGATGGCTTACTGCCGTACACTCCAGGCTTCTTCTTGTAGCCGATCTGCGCCTGAATACCTGCAAGGCGCGCCAGACGGGCAACCCGGTTCTCGGACACGGCCTCGCCCATGTCGATCAGGTCGTCATAGATTTTGCGGTAGCCATAAATCTTGCCGCTCTCGTTCCAGGCGTCTTTGACCAGCTTGGTTTGACGTTTATCCTCCAACGCGCGCTGGCTTAACCGTTCTTTAACCCATGCATAGAAGCCGCTCGGGTGGACACTTAACATCTTGCAGAGAATACGAACGGGATGCTGCCGACGATGCGCGTCAATAAACGCGTACCTCACTTTGCATCCCTGGCGAAGTACGCGGTGGCCTTCCTAAGAAACAGCCGGTTCAGGCAAAACGGGCGCCAAGGCATAGCCCAGGGTCTTTGCGCGCCGCTGGAGGTTCGCGAGAACGCGCTGGCGGTGTCGCTCATCATAGGCTGCGGCGCCCTGATCCTGATAAGTCATTCCATGCCGGATGGCATTGTAGAACAGGACGGCGATCTTGCGGGCGGTCGCCGTCACCGCCTTCTGCTTTCCGATCCGCGCCGAGAGACGGCGATAGAAGGCGCCCAGAGCGGTGTCGCTGCGTCCGATGGTTGTGGCGGCCAATCGCAACAGGGCCGCCGCCCGGCTCGAGGAGCGCCGCGTCTTCGACGACAGAAGCTTGCCCCCGGAGATCTTGTTGCCGGGTGCCAGGCAGAGCCAGGATGTGAAGTGCTTTGCCGTCTTCCACGCGCGCAGATCAGTGCCGCACTCAGCCACCAGCTTCAGCGCCAGCGAAGGACCAAGGCCATGTATCTGGGTCAGGTCGGTTCCCAATACCCCGTAGAGCGCTGCTCGCACGTCGAAGGCCGGTGCATTGACTTGCCTGCCTTTGATCCGGGCCTTCGGCAGCGGCGGCCGATCGTCCCCTCCCTTGACTGAGAGGGCGGCAACAGCCGCCTCCAGCCGCTGATCGCATTCCTCGATCTTGGCTTTGTAGAAGTCGTAAAGGTCAAGCGACTGCGCCAGAGCAAAGACATGTTCCGCCCGGTCATTGCCCACAAGTGCTGCCCGGATCGTCTCCGGCGAGGATTTGCATCGCACATCCCGGTAATCGGCCAGCACATCCGGATCGCGCTCACCCGCGACGATGGCGCGAATGATCTTCATGCCGGTCGCACCGGTGATGTCGGAGACGACATGGTGCAGCTGTAAGTTCATCTCCATCAGCGCCTTCTGCATGTGTTGAATATGCGCGGCCGCATACTCTGTCAGACGTTCGCGCTGGCGCATGTAAGCACGCAGGGTTGCGATCTCGGCTTCGGGGCGGAAACTACCACGCAGCAGGCCGTAGGAATGCAACTGGCGCAGCCATCCTGCATCGCTGACATCGGTTTTGCGGCCGGGCACGTTCTTGGCATAACGGGCATTCACCAGGATCACCTCGAAGCCTCGGGCCTCGAGGATCTCGAACGCCGGGATCCAGTAGACGCCGGTGGATTCCATGGCCAAGCTGGTGACGCCGCAAGACCGGAACCAGTCGGCGAGGTCGTGCAGATCCTGGGTGAACGTGCCGAAGGCGCGCACCGGCATGTCACAGCTGGACGGGTTTACCGCTGCCATGTGCATCGTCGAGCCGATGTCGATCGCGGCTGCATTGGGATTGACCATCTTCAGGTCCGGGTGGTCGCCGGTCGTAAGTCTGGGCATGATATCTCCTCCGTTCAGAACGAAGGGCGTGGGCCATGCAAGTTCGTCATCTTCCTATCCGGGATCGCCGCGAGCGCGCCGTCACCAATCTCAAGTGCGCATCAGCCCATGTGCCACGTTTTTTAACGGGGTCCAGCCCACCAATAAGCCATCGGCAACTGCCCTTCGCTACGAGCTTAGCACAAGCTGTTGCTACCGCGCACAGGCGGGCTGTGGCCCG
>NZ_JBNAFZ010000047.1:0-2191 GCF_049800935.1 Microbulbifer sp. S227A
CAACTCACGATCCTCAATACCATGGTTAAAAACAACACGTACTGGGATGAAAAAATGGCTTAATCGCTTGACGGGACACCATAGTCACTTGTTATAGGTTTTAGCCCAGTCAACTACGAAGTCCGCATATTTTGGACAAAATCTTTTAAATTGGGAGACTAGCTCTCTACCACCAAATGTCACCGTGTTTTCATGTGACCAATATACAACGTTCCTCAAGTGAGAGTCGCAAGCAAACGTCTCATAGTACCCAAATGAAAATCCAGAATACTCACTTTCTTCAAAATGTGCGCCCGTTTCCTGGAAGAAATATATTTTCTCTCCATGGAAGAAGTTTACTAGAAATTGCTCAAGATCTGGTTCAGAGTGATAAGGAAGAATTTTATTTCCATCGATAGCCAAGACTTCGATTAGAGGTGTTGGATCTAGCTCCAATGGGAACCAGTAGTTACCACCCCATCCCCAAAGAGACATTGCAGCAGCACGCGCACGGTCAAGTTTACGCTGCACCTGGTTCTGCTCTTGAAGATATCGATCTAAACGTGCTCCAGCATCTTCCTTATTCATATCACTGCTCGAGACCTATAACGCCGCGCTCAGGGGCGGCTTGCTTTGGGCGCATTTTGCGCAAAAATGGGAGCGAGGCGACCTGCGCAAAAGGTGCACAAAGTAAGCCGTCCCCTGCAGCGCCTGGTTATGGCTGGCCGCGCTGCGGAACCGCCTACTGGCACGCTGCCAGCCACGGATTGGCTGGCCACCGCCCATTAAAACGTGGAAAGAATACCGCACTTTCCCCAACCTGTTTTTATCTTATTGGCACGCCACAATACTGCAGCGAGCTGCCAGCTTCTACTGAACTCAAGCGAACGCTCTAGGAACGAAACTGCTTGAATGTGCCGTGGCAAAAAGCCAAATACTGGATGCCAAAACTGTGCGCAAAATTTTCAGCCACACAAAAACTATTTTTACCGACCGGCACCATAACGCCGCAATCAGCGGCGGCCAAGTTTGTGCGCTTTTTGCGCCATAATGGGAGCATAGCGACCGCGTAAAAAGTGCACAAACTTGGACGTCGGCTGCATTGCTTTGTTAAGTGCTTTCACGCGTCGCACCTGGAAATAGACTGACTAGCTTTGGCAAAACAAGAGCAGTCACGACCGATGTAATCCCAGCCAAAAGCAGCATAATTAACTGAGTTACCGGCGTAATAGCAAATATAAATGACTGAGAGGGTTCAGACGGATTATATGCGACTGTGATAACACCCTCTCTTAAATTTACTACTTTCTCTCTTGGTAAGTACACATTCTGCAGCGGCATTATGCGGCTACCTTTGTATTCCTTTCCATCCACTTGGTAGATGTAGGATGCCTTGCCAATATTGCCACCCCAATCGGAGGCGCCTGCAACAGTGGGGCTACTTGCGTTTTGTAATGAAACAGATTGAAGGATTGCTTGTGTTTTCTGCCAGCTAGAATACTGCAACGTTTCTATGTAAGCGCTTGCCGCAATTCCAAGAATTACGATGCCTGCTACGAGAAATATTCCTTGAATCTTCTTCATTGCTTGTGCACTTAACGCTTTGCTAAGGGGCAGCCGGAGCGAAGCGTAGGCTGTCCCGCGGAGGGCGCGATATTCGCGCCCGGAGTATACTTCAGCAACTTGTTATGACTCTGTGAGATGAGACATAAAGTCTCTGATGTAGTATTCCTGCGCGCATAGAGATACCACTCCGTCTTCATTTTGCACGGGAAGATAGCGCAAATGAAGCGTGGACCGTGGAGCCACTTCATAGTTTAAACATAAATATAATTCCGACTCATTGACTGAGTCAGATGAATCAAGAATATTTACATTTACTTCAAGAGAGGTGCTATCCGCAACTCCAGACCCCAGCAGAAAGGTTGCATATTCTAACTTTCCACCTCTGTACTTCGTAGGTACAACTACTTTCACAGGATGGCACTGAGGTGCATTGTACAATGCACCTTTAGAAAATTTTATCTGATGCGGAATTTCATCATTACCACATGCCTTCCCATAAAGCGGTAACATCGCTAGAGCAATTAATAAATATTTCATACTACTAAGAGTCATAACGCCTTGCTAAGGGGCAACCGAAACGCAGTGTAGGTTGTCCCGCGGAGGCCGCGCCTTTTGCGGCCGGAGTGTACTTGAGCAATTTGTTAGG
>NZ_JBNAFZ010000048.1:0-954 GCF_049800935.1 Microbulbifer sp. S227A
CAACCGGCCAAATTGGCTCAATATTGGAAGCTATTTTGTGGCACTGAATTTTCAGCAACCTCGAAAAACTAAAAATACCGACCGGCACCATAACGTTGCTAGCAGGGGCAGCCGGAGCGCAGCGTAGGCTGTCCAGCCCGGGGCCCCGCAGGGGCACTGGGCGATCCTGCCTAGCCTGGTTATGGCTGACGCACTCGGAACCTACTACTAGCACTTTGCCGGCCACGGCTTGGCTGGCCACTGCCTAAATTTACGAGGAAAGAATACCTCAACTTCCCCAACTATTTTTTATCTTACTGGCACTCCATAAGATTACTCAGGAGTACCCTCTTCTACTTAACCAGAACGAACACTCTAGGAACGAACTTGATTGAATAGCAACCGGCCAAATTGGCTCAATATTGGAAGCAATTTTGTGGCACTGAATTTTCAGCAACCTCGAAAAACTAAAAAATACCGACCGGCACCATAACGCCGCTAGCAGGGGCAGCCGGAGCGCAGCGTAGGCTGTCCAGCCCGAGGCCCCGCAGGGGCCTTGGGCGATCCTGCCTAGCCTGGTTATGGCTGGCGCACTCCGGACTACCTACTAGCACTTTGCCAGCCACGGCTTGGCTGGCCACTGCCTAAATTTACGAGGAAAGAATACCTCACCTTCCCCAACTATTTTTTATCTTACTGGCACTCCATAAGATTACTCAGGAATACCCTCTTCTACTTAACCAGAACGAACGCTCTAGGAACGAACTTGATTGAATAGCAACCGGCCAAATTGGCTCAATATTGGAAGCTATTTTGTGGCACTGAATTTTCAGCAACCTCGAAAAACTAAAAATACCGACCGGCACCATAACGTTGCTAGCAGGGGCAGCCGGAGCGCAGCGTAGGCTGTCCAGCCCGGGGCCCCGCAGGGGCACTGGGCGATCCTGCCTAGCCTGGTTATGGCTGACGCACTCG